>CAZWDU010000001.1:0-237037 GCA_964632845.1 uncultured Candidatus Bathyarchaeia archaeon
AATCCTTCTGCGCTATGAGCGCGTAGGCTAACGTGTAGACTCCAAGCGGACCAAAAAGCCACGCTGGAAGGTTGAAAAGATTAAACGTAAGCATCAAACTGTACACTATCGCGGCGACACCGATGGATACAACGAGGACGATGAGCGCGCCTACATTATAATCGAAAGCCTTGGAAGGAACCTTCTGACTACTCTCCATAGTTGTGTCTCCCCCGTGCGCACGCTAATTTTAGTATGGAGTTAGGTCTTGCTTTTAAAATTTTAGCTAAAATATTCCGAAGCCTTTCTGCGGGATGTCGCCTTTCACAGCTACACCCGTGGCTCCGTCTATCAGCAGTTGATAGGTTTCGCCGCGGTACTTGTACTTTATGAACCATACTGGCGCGTGCAAGTACACTGCCTGTTTCACGTCGAAGTCTGTTTTCATTTCGACGATTTTGTCTACATTCTGCTGAAGGAGAAAGCGGTGGTGCGCTTCTATCTGCTGCTTGGCGAGTTCTATAGCTTCCTCCTTGGTGATTTCGCTGTTCAAAACTTTCGCGAAACCTTCGATTTTCCTGAAGTCGTACGGCACTTTTCCCTCTAAAGGCACGTCGTATTCCCGCGTTGGGAACCCTGCTGCTTCTCTTGCCAGAACAAGCCAATTATACTCTTTCCCTACTTTTCCCTCTTTTACGATGGCTGGTGTTATGCGTTCAAATATGCCTTTATACCCGGTTTTTGCTTCGATGGAAACCACCCAAAACGGCAAGTAAACCAGATTCTTCTCTGTAATATTTGATTTTTTAGCGAGGTCAGAGGGCTTCAAGAATCCAGAGCGCATCCACTCACGTATGGGCGTTTCTATTTGCGTTTCATCGTACTTGTTCAGTAGCAGGGAATGCTCAAAAGTGAAGGCTTGCCCAGTTTCCACCACAGTTGTAAAGCCGCAATACTTACAGGTGGCTATTATCTCGCCAGGTGTGAAATCCACAGGCGCCCCGCAGTGGGAGCACCTGATGCCCTCGGCTACAACCATCGGTTACTCCTTCAGTTTTTCTCTTTTCATTATTTCTCTCGCCACTATTACGCCTGAAGCTGAAGCTTGAATTAGCCCGCGGGTGACACCTGCGCCGTCACCAATGGTGAACATATTGTGTATTCGGGTTTCCAAGGCATTGTTCAATTCCAGATGTGACGAGTAAAACTTCACTTCTATGCCGTAGAGAAGCGTGTCTCTCGCGTGGACTCCAGGCGCGATGGTATCTAGGGCCTGCAGCATCTCACGTATGTCTGATAAATAGCGGTACGGTAAAACGAAGCTTAAGTCACCTGGCGTAGCGTTCTTCAGCGTTGGCGTGACCACGCTGCGGGCGATTCGTTCAGGTGTTGAGCGCCGCCCAGAAACCAAGTCGCCTAATCGTTGCACCATGACGCCGCCGCTGAGTAAGTTCGAAAGTCGCGCGACGTATTTTCCGTAAGCTATTGGTTCCCTAAACGGCTCTGTGAACGAAGTGCTTACAAGAATGGCGAAATTCGTGTTTTTTGTCTTTCTTTCCGCATAACTCTGCCCATTAACGGTTAAAACGCCGTCGTAGGATTCTGTTGTAACTTCGCCGTAGGGTGAAACGCAGAAAGTTCGAATTTGGTCGTCAAAAGCCTTCGAGTAATACACAAGCTTAGGCTCGTAAAGTGCTTTAGTGAGTTCTTCCATGACTGACGCTAAAACCTCAACTCTTACGCCTACGTCAACAGGGTTGTTCACGGTTTTTAAACCGCGAATTTGAGCTTCTGCTTGAAGCCATTCTGCACCGCTTCTGCCTGGCGCAATTATGACGTATTTGCCTGTGAATTTTTCACCGTTGACGGTTTCAACGCCTTTAACAATGCTGTCTTCTGTAATGAGGCTTTTGACTTCTGTTCTGGGTTGAAAAGTGATTTTGCCGTTTAGTTCTCGTCGCATTCTCCGCAGGGTTTCAGCGCATTTTTCTGTGCCCATGTGGCGGATTCTTTGCCTGATAAGCTTTAAACCTGCCAAAGAAGCTTTGCGTTCAATTTCATCTACTTTCTCAGCGTCTCCACCGTAAACTTGCTGGTTTGCGCCGTACTGTAGGTAAACTCCGTCAACGTATTTTATGAGTGCTTCAAGTTCTTTGTGTGAAACGTACTGGTTAAGCCAGCCGCCTATTTCTGTGGATAAGGTGAGTTTTCCGTCGCTGTAGGCGCCTGCGCCGCCCCATCCTGACAGCACCGAGCATGGCTCGCAGTGTTGGCAGTCGAATCCTCGGCTTGAGGGGCATTTGCGCTGGTCTATGTCCAAGCCCCTGTCAAGCAGTAACACGTTAAGATGGTTTTTTTCCGTTAGCTCTAGTGCTGAGAATATGCCTGCGGGACCTGCGCCAACGATTATTACGTCGTACTTCAAAGGGCATTACCCCAATGGAACCCAAACTTAGATGTAACCACTAGCATATATTTGTTAGTACAAGATTTTACCCTACAAACATGGTACAAATTACTTTTTGGTGTAAGGTACCAAACAGAGGAACTTTAGGGTTTTTTCGCCGTTATTTCTGAATTGATGTCGCTCGTTTGGCGACACGAAGACAACGTCGCCTGCTTTGATCTTTTTCGTTTTTTCTCCATCGAAAACTTGTCCTTCGCCTTCAAGTATGAAGACTTCGTGCTCCCACGAGTGAGTGTGCAGTGGACTATAACCGTTGGGTTCCATTTCGAAGAGGCGCATGGCAAAGTTTTCCGCGCCCACTTCTTTGGTGATGAGCCAGCGTATGGTGACTTTTGAAGCGCCGTCTCCCGCATCCTTTGCCTTAACCGTGTCGTAATGGAATATTTTCATGGTTTTTTCACCTTTCAGTTTGCTTTGCTATTTAGTTGTGTAGGTTTTCTAATAAGCTTACGTCGCAGCTTTGCAGGGTGTTGTGCGGACAAGTGTCGCTTGGAGATATATCTTGAGAACATTTATAACTCCGCTGCCGTAAACCTATGAAAGGGTGCCGCATGGCAACTGAAGCAGAAAACGAAAACATGAATGATCTAGTTTCAGATTTCTCACGTTTCTACATATTAACCATTCTCTATGAGGGACCAGCACATGGCTACCAGATACTCAGCCGTTTCAAAAAAAGGGTGAAAAAAGAAGTCAGTCCAAGCTTGGTTTACCCGTTTCTGCAGCAGTTAGAGGAAAAAGGCTTAGTGACGCACACAGTGAAACCAGTAGGCGAGAAAGAAAAGAAAGTGTTCAAACTCACCGAAAAAGGCAGAGAACTGTGTATCGGGCTTTTCAGACGCTTCGCCGAGCTAGTCGCAATAGCAATTGAACCTAGCCTCGACGTTTGTGCTCACTGCGGCTGCAAAGTCTACGAAGGCGCCTACCGCGAAACAATAGATGGCAAAGAAACCGCGTTCTGCTGTATGCACTGCGCCCGAGCTTACAAAGAAACACGGCAGCACGCCAAAAAAGCCACAAAACCCCAAGTTAATCTTTCCTGACCTTGTACAACACCGAAGGGAGACATCTCATGCAACATCCTTTTTCTTGAACCTTTACCAAACTGCCGCATGCATGCTTAAATGGGACACTAAGAATATACCGATTCAGGCAGTGGAGTACGATGCAACAGAAAATTGTTAAGGCAAAATCATTGAAGGAAACCTTGACTCCTGAACAGTGCTTCATCTATGAGAATTGGAGTTCAAAGAAAGTTTCAATCGCCCGCGCAAGAGTAAAACCAGGCGTCACTACTAAAGCTCATCATTTAGTAGGGGTTGATGAAATTTATCTTATCACCAAGGGAAAAGGCAAAGTCAAAATTGGAAAACTCGAACCCAACGAAGTGAAAGCAGGCGACACAGTTTTCATACCCGCAGGCGTATCTCAGCAAATAACGAATATCTCAAAATCTGACTTGATCTTTTACTGCGTTTGCACTCCCAAATTCACTGCAAAATGTTACTGTGATGAAGAAACAAATCACTAATGAACCGAACGGAAGTTTAATTCTAAATAATATGCGCAAGAGAGTATGTATCGTGGTTGAAGGGAAAAAGGCGAGGTTAAAGCAGATACATCAGCAGTAAGAAGACGCATGTGTACAAGAGTGGCACAGTAGCCAACGTGACAAAGGTAGCAACTCTTACTTTTTGATTCGCTAAAAGGTTTATTGGCTCTTTTGACCGTAGGAACTTGACTGCTGAAGCATAAATTAACAAGCTTGGAACCAGAACCATTAGAAAGTAAAGCCACCAGAAAGGTTCACCTCTACCTGCACTGTGTATTATTCCTGAACCGAAAAAAACAACCATGTATGTTGCATATGCCAACCCAACAGTAACCACAACCAGCAAGGGCAACAAGTAAGATTCGATGGTTCTTTTCGGAGAAAAAGAATGCACAAGCCCCAAAACTAGGCTCGCAAAACCCCAAACGCCAATTATCGGCGCGAAAAGCCAGCCTATGCCGAAATAATCAACGTCCCCAGCCTGAGCCTGAATAGGTATTTTCATGGGAAAAGTAGCAACAGCAAGAACAACAAGACCGATTCCTAAGTACAGGAACATGCGAGAACTAGTAAACACGTGACTAGAAACCATACAGTTCAATCCCATTTTTCCGCTATTCTTTATGCGTGCTATACAGTACTTAGGCTTTTTTCTCTTTTCCCTTGGTTGCAACGTCTCTCGCGAACCCGCTTTTTTGTGCTTTTAAAGAAAAGGCGTTTTGGCTTAGTATCATTTGCGAGAGGTGTTCCGTCTTTCGAAACGCTCGTTTCACAGCGTCCCTTAAGTTACTGTTTGCGCTAGTGCCGTCACAGGTGGTGATAGAAATAAAGAAATTGATCAGCATTATCGTAATTGTTGCAATGTTGTCTATGACCGTATTTTGTGCAACTGCGGCCGCCAGCAATGCTTTTGGACCAGCACCTGATTCAGGTGATTGCATTCCAGACGGCAGCGGTTTTGAGGAACCTAATGGACCAAATGCAGACGGTTCTGACGTTGGACAAGTTGGGCCCGCACCAAATTCAGGTGACGGCATCCCAGACGGCAGCGGTTTTTAATTCAACTGGAAAATTAACCCTGCTAATCCTGCTCTTTTTTTAATTCACGCCTTAAGTGGTCTTCAAGTCTGCATTAACTCTTCGGAGCACGGTTTTTCGTCTTTTGAAACGCTCGTTTCACAGTGTCCCTTAAGTTGGTGCTTGAAATATGATGTTAATGTGGAACTAAATGACCCGAACAAGTCGAATCCCTGTATTAGCCATTCTGGCCGCTATTCTAGTTTTGGTGGCTCCAGCATCCGCCGTCTTCTCTGGGCAAGGGCAAGTCTCCAGTAGCAGTCTGGCTGAAGAGTTAGTTCAGCTTGCTGAAAAGGCAGAACAGCAGGTCAAAAATTTGATAGACACAGTTTATGCAAACGAGACTGCCATAGAAAAAATCACTGAAGTTGAACTTTTAAGTGAATTGGAAGGAAACGTTACTTTCTATAATCAAGGTGCAACAGCGCTAACTAACGCTCAGGATGCGATTAAACTTCTAGACTATGAGGGCGCTATTGGAAATGCAACTGAAGCTCTGCACATTTTTAGAGAAGTCTTCAGCTCTATTCATATTATTCTGGAAGATGCAGACCTCCAGATGGGGAACATAGTTGACGCTTATGGCCTCCTTGAAGCTTATCTCAGGGCACTTGAAAGAATCAAGCAGTTGAAAGAGCTTTTGCCAGAAGAGGCTACAGAATGCAATGCTCTTCTTGACCAAGCTGAGGCATTGTTGGATTTAGGTGCGGCGCGTGCGCTGCTACTTGAAGGCAAAGTCACAGAGGTCACGAACCATTTGGCTCAGGCAAATCAGTTGATATCCGAAGTCTATCAGTATATGAAACAGCAAGCTGAGGCATCCAACAATTTTAGAGTTAACGCTTACCTACAGGAAATGGAACAAGCCCGAGAAACAATACGTGAGCGGTTCAGATATGCAGGTGACCAAGGAGTGGATGTTGGCGCTGTTTTGGGGTCGTTTGGTTACCACAATGAAACCGAGTTCATGCAGGCCCTTGAGAATATGACTCAAACAGCCCACGGCAAAATCGGCGACCTTGACTCTGTAATTCAAGACCTTGAAGCTATAGGTCAACTGATTCGCCAAATGAACCAAACCATCACGCAAGAAATCAACCGTCATCAAGAGCAGCATGGAACTGACGGAAGTAGCAGCGGCAACGGAAATGGCGGAGGCACCGGTGGCACTGGGTCTGAAGGTGCAGGCTCTGGAGGATCAGGTGCAGGTTCAAGTAGTGGCGAAGGAACTGGTTCTGGAACTGGCGGTTCAGGCTCAAGTGGCTCTGGGTCTGAAAGCGGCACAAAATAATCGAAATAGCAGTAGCTATCCGCCTTTTACTATTTCTTAAGCTCTACTTGGTTTTCAAGCCCAATTTTCTTTATTTCAACTATCTCCAATCGTTCTAGTCTCCTGACTAGTCTCCAAAGGCTCGTTCTGGGCATATCGGGGAACTTTTCCCTGAGTTCCGCTTCAAAGGCTTTGCCGTCCTTTTCAGCTAAGAATCGGATAACAGCTTGATCTTCACTTGCCAGTTGGGGATTGGCTTTCAGAATCTTGTCAACATTGATGCCCCTTCTCCTGTGAAGAACTAATACCGCAACAATAACCGCGAGTGCTGCTACCGCGCCAACAGCAAAATACACTAAAGGCAGTTGAGGTGAAGTGCCGTCGTTTTTGTCTGTTTGATCTGGGAATTCATCTGGAGTGAATGCCGGCAGAATGTAGCTTATCTCCCAGCTTCCAGGTTCTAGGGACATTGTTATGGCGTTTTCTTTGGTTTCTATGGCTAGTGGGCTTTTGCTTAAGTAAATCACTGTTGAATTCAGGGGCAGGGTAACTGTGAGGTCGTATTGGTAATTCGTGATTAACGTCCATACTTCTGCCTCTTTTTGTGTAAGCATCGGAGTATCGTATTCTATCGAAATGCTGCTTGCGCCTAGAGTGTATGCCGTCAAATTTTTTCCAGCTGCTTTGTAGTCTATTGCAGTCATGTTTTCGTCAAGCAGCAACATGTTCTGGGGCGCCTCAGCTAATAGAGGTGTGGTTATTTCTGCAACGAACACATCCAATGATATCTCTTGTTTGCAGTGAACCAAGCCATCTCGGTACACGGTAAGATATGTTGATTGCACTTCGAACGATGTCTGACCAAGAACAGAGGCAAAACTGTCACATAGCAAAAACAAGCTCAACGCCAGAAAAATGGTTGCTGCAGTGCGAAGTTTCATAGTCTTCTTCTACTAGCTTTATTGAGGCTAATATTTTTTCTGCACTTGCAATCTTTGACTGCTGTCTTCTCTTTTGTCCGTACTACGTTGTTCTACCTCTTGTGCTGAAATTGTGTGAAACGGGCGTTCCATTTTTTGAAATGATTTGCCCGAAGCGTCCCTGAAATAAGTCAATTTACAATAGTTTTGCATCAACTTGGAGGTGATTAAGAGTGAATAGACCTGTGAAAGTATTGGTTGTTTCCCTGTTAGTTTGCGTGATGGCGGTATCTGTTGGTTCAGTAGCAGCCATGAATGAATATCAAAATGGTGGCTTGGATCAAGTTCAGCTCAGAGAGCAGTTGCAAGATTGTAGTTGTTGTGAAGCTGAATCGATAGATGAACAGCAGCAAAACATGACACGAACGCAGACACGAGAGCAGTTACAAGAGCAACTGAAAGATGGAAACTGCACTGAAACTGGGCCTCTGCAAGAAAGAATCCAAGACCGAATCCAAGAGCAGCTAAGCGAACAACTTAGGGATGGAAGCTGCAGTGAAACCGGAAATGTGGAAGAGCCACTACAAGAGACGACACAAGAAAGAAACCAGCTGCAAGAACAATTTAGACACGGCTACACGGAATAACTTGCCAACTTTAGCATGTGCTCGCTGGATTAGAGCCGAAAACATTTGAATATGAATCGGCTTGGCGTGCAGACCTTCCAATACTCAGGCCCTCCTTTTTTACAGCACGCTTATCATGTTTCCATTGCAGAAATGTTTTGGGATTCAGGATTGTGGAAAAAGGCTCTTATGCTCTAGGTTAGTCTTTTATGGCTTCTATGAAGCTCATGACGTTCCACAGTTTAACCCGCGTGTAGGGCGGCATGTTCGGGTCCTGCAAAATCTCATCCAGAAGCGATATGGCGTTTGAAGCTCTCACAGCGGGAGTGTACTCGCCTGTCTGCAGTGCGTTCATAGCGTCTTTTGCAGCGCGCCTAATATTCCTCGGCGTCGTGCTGTCCTCTGAAACTTCACCAAGCACAAACAGCGCTTGCTTGATTCTTTCCTCATACTCCTCAGCTTTCTTCTTCCGCACCATAACCAACCACCTACCAATAGCGCAGTAATCAAGTTATATAAGCTTTGGTACGTATTTACTTTGGGGTTTTACATTGCAGGAAAAAACAGGGGAAACACACATTAAACGCATGGCCAACCTGCTACGGCAGGGCACTACTTTGACTGAGTTGTCGTGTCCAGTTTGCGTTTCGCCGCTTTTTAGGTTGAAAGATGGCACGTTATGGTGCGCAAAATGCGAGAAAAAGGTTATCGTGGTAAAGGAAGGCGAAGAAGCTGAGAAGGCAGCAGATGCCGCGTTTGATAAGCTTGAAGCCACACTTTTAGCAAAAGTGCAAGACCTGCAAAACAGGATTCAGCAGACAGAGGATGTGGGGGAATTGCAGAAACTGAGCACTGCGCTTTCCGAATTGTTACACAACCTTGAAAAAGTTAAGAAGATGAAAAAGAGCTGAAAAGGGAACCTCGCGGAAAATGCTTGGGTTTTACGAGAACTTCCCCGAAGGCATACACAAAATCGAAAATTTCACATCAGCCCTTCAAAGCAGGAAACTCCAGCAACGACTAATCACTGTTCTCAGCGAAATAAACTGCAAAACATTCAGCTTCGAAGAAATCGCAAATCCAACGGTGCCTGAATGTACGATAATTTTTGAAGTAGGCATAGCCGACTCAGAAAGCTTCAACTACATAGACGCAGAAGAAACAAAAAGAGCATTGAACGCGTTAAAAAATGAGCCTTTCCGAGTGCTGGATTTTTTTTGCGCTGTACGCTACTACAAAACTAAAGCAGAAAAAAGAGCGCCTCTAAAATTTGATTATTACCTGATTCGCTTCACGTTCGGCAAAGATGTGGTACAGATGCGGCTTTTTCATGAGAGAGGTCCTAGATATATTTTGCCAGAAGACATGATCACTTTCATAGTTAAAGCCGTCAACCAGACATCAGCGAAAAAAATTCTGAAGCCAGTGGAACCCGATTAACGACGTGTTTTCAGGAAGTTCAGTACGAGAGCAAAGAGTTCAGCGGCAACCTCGCCTTTAGGCTTGTTGCCGTCAATTCTGACAAGTTCGCCCTTCTCCACAAACTCCAAGTAGATTTCGCGCACTTTTTGTTGCGTTTCAAAGTTTTCCATCACAGATCTCACGGGCTTCAGTCGTCGTATAACAATTTTCGGGTCAACATCTATAAAAACCGCGAGGTCAGCGCGAAGCGCGTGCTTGTTTATTTTTTCGATCCAGTCTAAGCTGAGTCCAGTTGCGCCTTGGTACGATAGAGATGAATAAATGTAGCGGTCAGAAATCACTATTTTTCCTCGGCGAAGGGCTGGGAGCACCTCGTTTTCCACGTGTTCCACGCGGTCTGCAGCGAACAGCAAGGCTTCGGCAACACTTGAAAAGCGCTTTTCACCGTACAAGTAGCGTTTTCTGATGAAGGTGCCGATTTTGCCGCGGCTAGGTTCAGCTGTGTAAACCGCGTTATAGTTTCTCCACAGCTTCTTCGCGAGGAGTTTTGCATGCGTGGTTTTTCCGCAACCATCCAACCCCTCAATGCAGATAAAAGCGCCTTGGTCGTTCACTTTCTCGTTCTCCAACCCAGCGTTTAGCGTTACACATTATTAAGGAGACACCTAAATATAACTTGACAAACCGTTGTGGAGCGGCTTCGAAATGCCAAAAGCGTATTGGGGAGAAATTAAGGATCCAGTACACGGGTACGTGTACATAACCGAGAACGAGAAGCAGCTTATTGATTCGTATCCGATGCAGCGGCTGCGGCGACTGCGACAGCTGGCAGGTTCAGAATATGTGTATCCCGGCGCTAACCACACGCGTTTTGAGCATTGTGTTGGCGTTATGTACTTGGCGGGCAAAGTGGTTGAGAATCCCAATGTTTCCCGCATAGTGAGCGATGACGAAGCTGACATGGTTCGCGTTGCAGGTTTGCTTCATGATGTGGGGCATGGTCCTTTCTCACATGTTTTTGAGCAGTTGCTGATAAGGGATTTGGATAAGACGCATGAGGATATCACATCGTGGATTGTTGAAAAAAGTGAGTTAGGTGACAAAATAGCAGCAATGGGTTACGCGCCAGCGGAAATGGCTAAACTTGCTGTTGGCAAGCTACATAAGAAGGGAAAGGCGTTTTTAGACCAAGTAATAAGTAGTGCTGTTGATGTGGATAAACAGGATTTTATTGTGCGGGACACGTTTCACACTGGCGCCGAGTACGGGTTCATCGACGTGTTCAGGTTGATTCACGCTTTGGATGTATTGGATGAGAATTTAGCTGTAGAGCTTGGCGCATTATCAGCGCTTGAATCTTTCATAATCGCCCGTATCGAATCTTTCAAAAGCATCTATTTTCACCGTGTGGGCAGGGCTGCGCAGATTATGCTGGCGACCGCCATGGAGAAGGCAAACAAGGAACTTGGATTAACTACATTCGAAACTCCCGAAGAATACTTGGCTATGGATGATTATACGGTTTGGACGGCCTTGAAGAACTGTGAGAAGTCACGCGCGATAATTGGGAATTTGGAGCGGCGCAGGATGTTGAAGTGTGCTTACGAGAGGACTTTTTACGAGAAAGACACGATGATATCGAACATTTTTGGGCGTGAAGCTTACAGGCAGCAGGTGCAGACTGAAATAGCGCGTGAGGCGGGCGTGAAGGTGGATGCGGTGGTGATTGATGTGCCCACTGTTCCTTCTGTGCCGTATCATCATTCTGCGCTGATGGAGTCTATGGAGATTCCAGTTTTCAGCAAGACGCAGGCGGGCGCTAAAACGCTTCATCGGTTAAGTGAGATTTCGAAGATTTTTGAAACCTTGAAGGGCTTTATTAACATAATGCGGGTTTACACGGACTCTGAGAACCGCGAGAAAGTTGAGAAAGCCACAGCGAAGATTCTGGGAAAGATCCCCTCGACAGCCAAGATTTCCTATTGAAAAGCTTGTGCGACCAGTGGAAATTTTTAAGTCATGTTTAAAGCGAGGAAGCCTATAGAATCCACAGTGTAGTCTACAGAAAGGAGGCGGGCCGCATGAAAAAAGGCGCTAAAGGCGCGAAGAGCTCTGCTGAAAAAAAGAAAATCATCAAAGTCACCATTCAGGAGAATCAGGAACCTGACACGCTGTTTTCTCAAAAGGACATAAGAAAAGTTGTCATGGAGTTCGTTTCCGCGTGGATACGCGGCGACATCACCATTCGCTTCCCCACGGCTGCCGAGTTAAGCAAGAAAACGCCGCTGAGCATAGCTTTTCCTGTGGACCCGTCAGTGAACGCAGAGTTAAAAATCAAAGAGCACTACGTGGATTTGTTGTCTGTCTGCGCGGGAACCAAGCAGGCAACAGCAGCGGAACGGGAACAGGCTATCACCGAGGTTTTCAGGATGCTGCTGATGTTCCGCTCTGCAAACCGTATAGAAGGCAAAATATTGTCCAGCGATTTGGAAAAACGTGTTGAACAGCTGGAGAAGACGGTGCAGTCAAACAACAAGCTGGTAGAGCAGATAACAGTGTTTTTGTTCAAGCGCAAAAAGAAGCCCCGCAAGCACAGTTCACCAGCTAAAAAAGGGTAAGGTTTATTCGAGTGGACAAGCATTTTGCAGTGTACTCTTAAAAAAGAGAGGCTCCGGTAGTATAGTCCGGTCAAGTATTCCGGCCTTTCGAGCCGAAGACCCGGGTCCGAATCCCGGCCGGAGCACCAACAATTTCTGGCTGTGCTTAGTTGCGGAGTAATGAGTGCTGGGTCAATAGCACAGTTGGGTAAGCAAAAGCAATAATAGCAGCGCTACTATGACCGCTGCGGCTATAATCAAGCCTATGAAGTCGTTTCTGTTTTCTGTCCTTGTTTTTCCTTTTCTTTTCCACTGCACAACATCATATGTTACTGGTATAATTGCGATTATGGCGCAGAGCATGATTATTTCTTCGCGGCCCCTTAAGCTGCTCCAGAAGCTTTTTGCGTCTATTTGCGCGGCTATTTCTTCCAAGCTTTCTTCTGGCTCGTTTGACAGGAACTTCTGAATGTACGCTTTTTGGCTTAGAAGGTATGCATCGTTAACGGTGATGCTTTTTCCCTGAAACTCTATCGGGATACTCCAGTCTTTTTCGCCGCTTGCCAAGTATGAGTCAACTTGTGACTCGATGGTTCCGAACCAGCTTGGCGCAAAAAGGCCGATTCCGCCATACCAGTGCGCGGGGCAACTGGCATCCTGCAAAAGATGCGTTGCAGCACCCAGTAACTTTGGGTCGCTGTGTCCTTCCGCGTAGTATTTTTTAAGGTAGTATTTTGCGACCAGCCTTGCCATGCCGTCTGTCTTGTTGTCATAGCAGACATGGTATTGAAAACCGCCGTAGGGGTAGCTTTTCTGGAAATCATCTGTATCCGCGATTCCGCAGTCTATGTTGTAGTCGTCGGGGCACATGTAATCGTGGGTAGCGCCTGTCCACGCCATCACGGTGGAGGGCAGTAGCGCTGTGGCGATTAAAAAGGTGAACACTATCAGTGCAGCTTTTGTTTTCACTTCACGTCAACTCTGCCTTTTCTTGCTTCTCATTGGCTGTGTGTATAAATAGGTTTTATGAATTATGAATCTCTCCAAAATCTAGAGCTTCGCTGAATGCACCGTTTTTTTAGTGACTGAAAATGACGCTTAATTCCTGTTTTGTAGCGGGCAAAACGCTCTTTTCGCGCTTGTGTTGCGCTAAGCATGCCTGTTTTCAGAAAACAGCGGCATAACAAGCTTTTTTTATTGCCCTGCGATAATCAAAGAGGATTAACAATCAGGAGATTTTTGGGTATGCTAAAAAAAACACGGAAACTGAAACCGTTGGCGGAACTTGTTTCTTTGCGCGGAAAAACAGCGTTAATCACGGGTGCCGCGTCAGGCATCGGTAAGGCGATGGCGTACAGATTTGCAGAGGCAGGCGCAGACTTGGAGCTTGTGGACATCAGCGAGGAGAAACTGAAAGCCACTCAAAATGAACTTGCAGAGTTAAACGTGAACATAAGCACTTACAAGGTGGATTTGGGCAAAAAACCAGAAATAGACCAGTTGTGGAGCAAACTGCAGGGAAAAGAGCCAGACATTCTCGTGAACAACGCAGGCATATACCCAATGAAGAACTTTCTGGAGTTGGATGCAGCTTTCTTGAAGAACGTCATGGACATCAATTTGAACTCGACTTTGTGGATGTGCCAACAAATGCTGAAAGCCCGCCTCAAACAGGGCGGAGTAATAATTAACGTGGGCTCAGTCGAAGCGGTTATGCCGTTTAAAGAGGACTTGGTGTCCTACGGCATAAGCAAAGTAGGCGTCATCATACTCACGCGGGCGTTAGCCGCGGAATACGGCAGGCACGGCTTCAGAATAAACGCTCTTGTGCCAGGTGGCGTTTTTACTCCTGGAACAAAGAAACTGGCAAAGGAAGTGCTCAAGTTCAATGTCGGCATTATCCAGTCTGGCTTGGAGTACAGGCAGCGGTTGCCGATGGGCAGGCTGGGCAAACCTGACGAGGTTGCGTGTATGGCTTTGGTTCTTGCAAGCGACTTGTCAAGCTATGTGCATGGTGCGCTCATTGCTGTTGACGGCGGCTTCCTCTCCGCATAGCCTCTACCAGGGAACAAGCGGTTGAGGGCATTCGCTCCTCGTGAGCAAAGAGCAGCCTTTTATACGTATCCTGCCGATAGGTTTCTGTGAAACTGCGGGGAGTCTGAATGGTTGCAAAATACGGCATGCTTGAAGCAATGGAGCATTACGTGGAGCATTTTGCTGGAAAAACAGTAGCCGCGAAGGTGATGGCAGGTAGCGAGCAGATAACTGCGAAAACTGACCAAAGAAAAATTGCTGAATGGATCAAGAATGCTATGGCGACGCTGGATGCGTCAGTTGACGAGCAAAGTCGTGTGCAGATAATGCAGAACTGCGGTTACAACTGCGCCAAAAAGAACAGCAAAGTGATAGAACGAGCGGTGGCGAGACGCAAGAAATACGCGAGCATAAACGAATTTCTAGCGGCTGAACAGCAGAAGCCAATGAAAGGCACAAGACTTGCCCAAGAAGGCAACATCCTATACCAATTCTACACGCCTCAAGCATTCACTAGACCCATGCGATGCTACTGCGGCTTACTCCGAGGTCTCCCAAACGACGAGTCGGTGTCAAAAACATACTGCAACTGCGCCAAAGGCTTCGTAGAAAAGTACTGGGAAAACGTCCTCGAAAAACCCGTAAAAATTGACCTGCTACAATCAGTCGTAGCTGGAGACAAAGAATGCAAATTCGCAATCCACCTATAAACCACCACACAATTTTCCAGCAAAACCCCTGACAGGAAGCAACCTGCCTGACCCACGTTAGAGTATAAGAAAGGAGAATAGCTTTTTCCAAGCAACAGTTCCATGACACAATTGAATAGCCATTAATAACTGAAAATTGTTAATTTAATTTTGTTAACTACGCGACAACCAATGCATAACCGAACAACACAAACTTGCATCTCAACGCAAATCCCCAATAACTTACTATACCCAAACAAAAGGTTTATTGAGCAGCTTAGAAACTTACAGATATACCCATTCCGCATTGCTTGCATCTAATGGCAAAACGGAAATTTGGATGAAATTGAAATGTCTGAACAAAAAAGCGGCAACGTAGTTTTACCCGGAGAACGCCTAGGCGTAATCGAAGAATTCCTCCCGGACTCTGGAACATACGTAAAAGACGGCGTAATCTACTCCAAAATTGTTGGTCGCGCGTTAATGGATTTACTGCACAAACGCGTCTCTGTTTACCCGCTGATTAATGGGGCGGTTGTTCCACAGGTTTCAGGCACGGTTGTGGGACAAGTTGGTAACGCTCAGTCTGACAATGTCTTAGTGCGCATTTTCAAAATAGGCTCTAAGAAGCTTTCAGGCGTTTTCACAGGTATCCTCCACATTTCTGATGTGCAGGAGCGGTATGTTGACTCCATGAATGATGTGTGCAAACCAGGTGACATTATGCGGGCTAAAGTCATAAGTGAAAAGAACCAAGTCTATCACTTATCCACTAATGATAAGGGTTTAGGTGTGGTTTACGCGTTTTGTTCTCGTTGTGGGCAGTTGCTTGAGCCGAAAGGGTATGGGATGCGGTGCATTAAATGCGGTCATGTTGAAAGGCGTAAGACTGCGGTAGATTATGGGCGAGAGGAAATCTAACTGAAAGGGGAGAGTTAAAAATGAAAGTTAAAGTGTTGAAGAAAGCGGAGAACGAGTTGAAAATTGAGATTGAAGGCGCAGGTCACGGTTTGTGCAATCTGCTGCAAAAAAAGCTTTTAGAGGATAAAAGTGTGGATATGGCTGGTTATGACATCCCTCATCCGTTGGTGTCGAACCCTGTGATTTATGTGCGGATGAAAGGCGCTGCAAAACCTGAAGCTGCCTTGAAGAGGGCAGCTGAAAAAGCCCGCGAAGCCAACGAAGCCTTCAGTAAGGAACTGGACAAAGCTCTCAAAGCCTAGAAACGGCGTCTTCAAGTTTTCACACGTTTCTGAAATTTATTTTCTGGCGCATTAATGTTTTCTGCGCGTTTTCTTTTTGTTTTATTAAAACTTTATAATGCCTTTTTAGAATAGTCTTCGGTTGTTGATGAACTGTTTTGAGTCTCAATAGTCTTCGTGTGGTTAAGCCTGAAATTCGTGTTTTAGGAGTTGACGATGGTGTGTTCACTCCACACGTTAAGGCTTGGGTGCCTGTTGTCGGCGTTGTTTTCCGAGGTGGCTATTGGCTTGACGGCGTGATGCACACCAAAATCATGGTGGACGGCTTCGACGCTACTGATAAAATATCTTCTATGATTACTAGTTCGCCGCATTACAGGCAGTTGCGTGTGGTAATGTTGAATGGGATAACTTTTGCTGGTTTCAATGTGGTTGACATCCAAGCGCTTAATGCGGAGACAAGGTTGCCTGTAATTGCGGTGACGCGTGAGAAACCGAATTTACCTGAAATTCATGAAGCCTTAAGCCATTTGCCTAAGAGCGAAGAGCGTTGGCGCGTGGTTCTTGACGCTGGGGCGCTTGTGGAGGTGACTACTAGGCGTGGGAAGGGGCATGTTTATGTGCATGTTGCTGGGGTCTCTGCGGAGGATGCGCGGAAAGTTTTGCGGTTGACTTCTACTCGGAGTAATGTTCCTGAGGCTTTGCGTGTTGCGCATCTTATTGCGTCTGGGATAAGCTCCGAACGGGCTGAATTGGAAAAAGTTTAAAAGCGACCACGTAAAGGGAGAACAGCACGAATAACGGAGTAACGAATAATGGAATTCTGCCCGAAATGTGGTTCACGTCTTGAACCTAAAAAATCTAAGACAGGCGCGGAAGCGTCGTTGGTGCTTGTCTGCCCGAAGTGTGGGTACAAAAAACAGGAATCAAGCAGAAAAGTTGAACCTAAAGTTGCTAAGGTTATTCAGCATAATCCGCAGCAGCTTGTGGCGGTGATTGGCAAGGAGGAGCAGAAGTTGCGGACGTTGCCAACCGTTAGAATCGAATGCCCCAAATGCGGGAATAACACGGCTTACGTGTGGCAAGTGCAAACGCGAGGCGCTGATGAGTCTTCAACTCAGTTTCTGCGCTGCACAAAATGCAACTACACGTTCAGAGAATACAGCTAAACAACGTTTTCTTTCCTTTGCAAATGGCGCACATCAGCAAAAACCAAGACACCCTTTGTTACGGATATTTTTATTTATGCGTCTTCTGCTTAAGTGCGTAAATCTTTATAACCCAATTGTGTATGCATTAACAGAGAGGAAAAAGGTATGTTTAAGCTCAAAGTAGCTGATGCTAAACTATTAAGAGACATGGCAACCGCCATCTCAATACTCGTAGACGAAGCCACATTCAAAATCGACCCTGAAGGCTTGAAACTGCGGGCAATGGACCCCTCCCGCGTCGCCATGATTGACTTCGAATGGCCCAAAGCAATCTTCGAAGAATACGTGTGCGCAGAACCCACACGCATGTGCATAAACATAAGCGAACTGTTGAAACTGCTCAAAAGAGCCGGCAAAGACGAGGCAGTTGAGTTGGCGCTTGACGAGAAAACAGGGCGGCTTGAAATCAAAATAACAGGTAAGTACAGCCGAAACTTCACAATGCCCACGCTGGAAGCCTCAGAAGAAGAAGTGCCCACACCAAAGATAACCTTTAACGTGAAAGCCAAAACTGCAACGCAGGGTTTAAGCCAAGCCATAGAAGACGCGCAGCTTGTAAGTGACCATGTGCGGGTAGAAGCAGATGCGGAGAAACTGGTTTTAAACGCCGCGGGTGACTTGATGGGTGCAACAATAACGCTTCAGAAGGGAAGTGACGCGCTGCTGGATTTGGAAGCCAAAGAGAATTCGAAGGCAACCTTCAGTTTGAGTTACCTGTCAGAAATCATAAAAGCAGCATCAGCCACATCGGACATTGCTACATTAGAGTTTTCCACAGACATGCCTGTGCGCATTGACTTTCAACAGACAAAAGAGGGTAAACTGACTTTCTTCCTCGCGCCGAGAATCGAAACCGAGTAACGTGAAAAAAGCGTATGCAACTGGAAACGGCGGAATTTACCAAAAACGATTTGGCGAAATATCCCTTTCTGAAAAAAACCGCAGAACACATAAAACGACTAGGCTTAAAAATCGAGGAATTCGCCAATCCTGAGATGGGGCAAATTCTCAGCCGCGCAGAAGAACGAGTTAAAAACGCAATCTTGTATGCCGTTTACGTTGGCGATAAACGCGAAAACGATGTGGAAATTCCCTCTTTTCCTGTGGCAATAATGCTAGCAATAGCCACTAAGAACTCCTTCATCCAGAAACGTTACGCTTTAGCCGAAGCAAAAACCGCTTTCAGCAACCTGCAACTTGAACCCCGTGAAAAACTCTTGGCCATAGCCGCAGACTTCAACTGGAACATTGCGTTGAACCGCAACCTTGATATTCCCCTCGAATTCGCGCTTAACTTCACCCACTACCTGAAAAACACCGTGCACTTAAAAGACGAGAATTGGAAGCTTATCAACCGCTTAATGGTTAATGGAACAGTTTACTTGAACCAGCATGATGTTGCGCGGTTGTTGCAGGAAGAAGTTCAAAGACGCATTGAGCAAAGGCTGTCAGCAACGGAGCTTCCAAGCTTCCCCGAGAAAATAACGCAGTTGGCAGAACAGTTAACAGCGTTAGCCAAGGAACGAATTGGCGCAGCGGAAATGGAAGGGTTCCCCAAAGTTGTGACGCAATCAGCTTTTCCACCATGTATCGTAGCTCTTTACGAGGCTGCCTCAAAAGGGCGCCATCTTTCACATGTAGGGCGCTTCACGTTGACGTCTTTTCTCGTAACCATCGGCATGACTCCTGAAAAAGTAAATGAACTGTTCAAAGGTTTCTCAGACTACAATGAACGGTTAACTCGCTATCAGGTTGAGCACATTGCGGGGGAAAGAGGCTCTAGAACACGGTATACGCCGCCGCAATGCGCGACTTTGCAGACTCATGGCGTTTGCACGAACAGTGATGATTTATGCCGTAGAATTCGCCATCCACTTGCGTATTACAGGCTGAAACAGAGGCGCTGAACTAGCACAACAGGTTTGGAACCCCGCCGTATTTGGTAAAAAATTTATTAACTAACGTAGAGTGCTTATACGTGATGGCTAATAAATGTCCTACCAGTTAACTGGCAACGTGGATGTAAATTCAGAAGTCGGCGTGATTCTCCCCACGTACCGCGAGGCAGAAAACATAGCAAAGCTAATTGTTGAAATTGAAAATCTCTCCATAAACTCCTCTATACTGGTTATAGATGACTCCAGCCCTGATAAAACCGCCGACATCGTGAAAAACCTGCAGAAAAAATACGACAACATTCTCCTCTGCGTCAGACCAGAAAAAACTGGGTTAGGTACCGCGATAACAGACGGCTTCAAAATTTTTCTATCCTTGAAAACCTCGCCACGATTCATCGTAACCATGGACGCCGATTATTCGCATAACCCGAAAGCTATGATGCATTTATTATGCGCTATGCAATGCGGATGCGGCATAGCCATAGGCAGCCGATACTGCAGCGGCGGCAGAACCGCTGGCTGGCCATTCACCAGAAAAATAATCAGCCGCGCCGCAAATACCGTAGCCAAATCTGTGGTCGGCTTCAAGCTAAATGATTGCACCAGCGGTTTCCGTTGTTACTCCACAAACTTCCTGAAAGAAGCTATTAGCAGTTTGCACAGCGAAACTTACGAGATTCAGATTGAAACCGTAAAACAAGCGCTTTTGAGAGGATTTGGCATTAAAGAAGTGCCTATACTGTTTGTTAACAGGAAACGTGGAAAATCAAAACTTACTCTGGTTGAGGTTCAGAGTTACCTTTCCTACATTTTAAAAACAGTTGCGTACGGACGGCACAGGTAAACTTCACTAATCAGGCGGCTTTTTCGCACGGCAACCCGTTTCTGTGTGTGCTTGCAGAGAGCTTAATGGTTAAATTCGCGGAAGTAAATTCAATTGTTGGTATGGCAGGCGGAAACAGTGACAGCATTTTCCCAAGATTTCGTTTTCACAAAATTTTCAGAATTTTACAAAATTTCCTCCGCCACGATTCCTCTTCCCACTTCTGTCAACCAGAGGGAATTCGCTTTCCTACTCCTTAAAGAACGCGTTATGGTGAGGCACAAAGGTTTTACAGGCATCAACGGCTTCAAGCTGTTTCTCAATGACACTGTGCCCTCAGACATTTACCACTCTTGCGCTTACTATGAGAACCCTGAAGCCGAAATGGATAAAAAAGGCTGGCTTGGCGCCGACTTAGTTTTCGACATAGACGCCGACCACATTCCCACCTCCTGTAACAAAATTCATGATGAATGGACCTGCGGCAAATGCGGTTTCAGCGGAAAAGGCATAACGCCTGAAACTTGCCCCATCTGTGAAGGACAAAAGTTCGAAACTAAAACTTGGCCCTGTGACCTTTGTTTAGGCTCAGCCAAAGAGGAAACTGTAAAGCTTATTGATATGTTAGAAAAAGATTTTGGGTTTTCCCGCAAAGAGTTGCATGTCTTCTTTTCAGGTCACCGCGGATACCACGTCCACGTTGAAAACGAAGCTGTTAAAACGCTGGATGCCGTGGCACGCAAGGAAATAGTGGATTACGTTTCTGGCATAGGCTTAGCAGTATTAGCTGAAAAATCAAAAGGAAGATCGCGAAAGAACCCTGCTTCCCGCGCTTTTGGCTTGCATGACTTCGGCTGGAACAAGCGTTTGAAGCTGGGCATCCAAAAGTTCATCCTCAACGCTGGCACAGACGATTTGCGTAACGCTGGCGTCAGAAGCTACACTGTTATACTGCAAAACAAGGAGGCAATTTTGAAACGTTGTTTAGAGGAGGGCCGCTGGGACAGCATTAAAGGCGTAAGTGTTGCAACATGGAAAAAAATTGCCGAATACGTGAAGAATTTGGAGTCTGCCAAAATCGATACAGTGGTCACCACCGACATCCACCGCCTAATACGGATGGCTGGAACCCTGCATGGCAAAACAGGCTTAAAGAAAGTTGAGTTTCCAGTTTCACGTTTAGCGGATTTTGACCCAACCGAAGAAGCAGTAGCTTTTAAAGACGGCGCGGTGAAAGTGTCTGTCTCTGATGCACCAAAGTTTAGGTTGGGTGGAAACGTGTTTGGTCCTTACAGGCGTCAAATGGTTGAGTTGCCAACTGCTGCGGCTGTACTGCTCATCTGCAAAGGCAGAGCTGAGGTGGTAACGTAAAGTGTACGCTGAACTTTGCGCTGCTTGGCAACAGGAAATCGAAGGCGCTGAGCTTGGAAGTTTGCCAGCTGACTTCTACGTAAAAGTTGCAGATTACGTGCGGCGTATCAAAGAAGAAAGCAGAATGCTTGACCCCAAGTCGATGAAGGCTGCACTGCTCGGGCGCGAACTGCAGAATGTTAAACGCATGTTGCGTGAGCTGGTTTGGGCACGGTACAAAAAGCTGGTTAAAGCAGTTGGCGAAGGCCAGAAAATGTCTTTAGACTTGTTGTCTGTCGAGGAAGCAGAGATATGCACAGGTTACGTTTCTTTCGCGGAAGCATACCAAAAATTTGCGCAAAATCTTCTGCAGGGCCAAGTTGTAAAAGTTGATTTGGCAAAAGTACATACGCGGGTTACTTTACGGTTTGTCAAGGCTATCCCCGCAGTAATCGGGGCGGACATGAAAGCTTACGGGCCTTTCATGGTTGAGGACGTGGCGTCTCTGCCTGTTGAGAACGCGAAGATTTTAGTTAAGCAGGGTTTGGCTGTAACTGTTGAGGTTCCATAGGCAGCGTTGAGCTATTTCTGCTTTTTTTAAGTTTGCGCCACAAGATTTGACTTCCAAAAATTATTAGTGGATACGCCACGATCCACGTGATTGAGTATAATGGACCATAATAGAAGTGAAATAGCTGTACTTGTTCAGATTCTATGCCATAATCCATGCCTATCGGGAAAAAAGCTACTATTCTCAAGATGTTAATTATGTACGTTACTGCGGCGCCAACGGCAAAGTAGCCCATTTTTGCTTTCCAAGAACTAGGCATCCTTTTCAAAAATAACAAAACTACTACGGTGAAAATCAGGAGGCTTTCGATGCCTGCACATGGCCATGCTATCGCGAACGTGGCACTTCTTGTGAGGTTGTTTGGGTCTGTTGCTGTTAACAGCGGTAAGGTGCCTTGCAGTGGGTCTGTTTGGGTTGTTATTGTTGTGTTGTAGCCCATTAGGTTGAGAACTGCGGCTGCAAGTGTAGTTGTTGTGGGCACAAGAAACTGGAACAGCGTAAACTGCCCGTACGGGTAAAGGTTGTCTATTGTGTACAGTGCTCCAACTGCTAACAGGAAGAATAGCGGAACGGAGAAGATTTTCAAGCCTTTAACGCCGAAGGGCAGGAAAACCATGGGGCAGTAAAGTATTGTGAAGACGAGGTATTCGGTTGCGAGCGCCATCAGGTCCCACCATTGCACGCCGCTTTGCCTCGCCGCATCCGTTATTGCCACGTTTAATCCAAAGTAGTTGGAGACCCACACGTAAATTGTAGGCAGTGCCAGTGCGACGATGAACGCAAAGGTTCTGGCTGAAAATAACTTGGTGATTTTGTTTGTTTCCAGTTTTTCCCAGTCAAGAATCAGTTCCAAGGCTATTAGCCATATGAAGAACAGTTGGAAGGTTCTGCCTTTCCACATCAACTCAAACGAGTCTGGATATAAACAGTACAGCCAGAGAAACGGGACTGCAAAAGCAATCAGCGGCAACAGCTTCAACACCGTGCTCATATATTTTTTGAAGATTGACAGAACCTTTTGCATTCTACGCTACCGAACCTGAACTGAGTAGAATAATAACGGTGAGCCACGATTTAAAAAGGATACGCAATTATCAGTCTTTCATGAACACATACGACCAGCAACAGCGAATATCAGCCATATCCGCGAATTAAAATTTAATCCCAAGGCTAACATTTTATTTGTTGAAACTATTACAAAGACTTGGCGAGTTGGTGAAAACGAGCGCACAAGTTGAAAAGTACATCGAAAAACAGAAACCTCCACAGAGAGAAATTGTTCAACAACTAAGAAACTTCATCTTGAAAACTCTACCAGATATCAAAGAAGAGTTCAAAATGGGCGTGCCATGGTACGACGGAAAATTCTATATCGTAGCACTCAAAGGCCATGTTAACATGGGTTTTTCAGTAAAAGGTTTATCCGAACAGGAAAAAGGACTGTTTGAGGGCAAAGGGCAACTCATGCGGCACATCAAGTTTTATTCTCTAAACGATGTGAACGAAGCAAAAATGGCAAAATTGTTAAAACTTGTGGCAGAAAAAACCGCGAGTTGCTAAACAACAACCTTACTAAAGCCCTAGCATCTTCCTTGCCAAATTCAACCGTGTTTAAGGGGGAAGAGTCATACTTCAGAGACGTAGTGCACGTCAAAGCAGTCCTTTCTAGTTGTACTGCAGAAATCTCTAAGTAGTTTTCACGCTGCCAGCTTTCTTAACCACAAATCTCCGTAGCCCTCAAAAGCTATGGGAGAAAACATTTGAGGAAACGAGAGTAACCTACGCAGAAGCAGAGTTCAGCAGTCAATGGAATTGGAGACACAAAAAAAAGAAAGTTATGGTGGCGGCGGAGGTGTTTCATACCGTGAAGGATTCCACGTTAAGCCGAGTATGCTGCCGATTAAGCCCAGCAGGAAGCCTATGAATATGCCGCCTGCGGCGCCAGCCCAACTCAATATTGAAAATATCAGCACAAGAATCGAGCCTGTTTTAACTTTATTTTTGTCCTCGCTGTTCATCATGATTGCGCCGACTAACACTAAGATTCCCCACACGATGCCTAGAACACCGATAAGCATGGTCATGGCGCCAAGTCCTCCGAAACCGATGAAGTCGAATACGCCGCCGATGATGCTGAAGATGACTGCGTAGATTAAGCCGCCTATTATTATGAAGATTGACCCTAAAAGAGATAGCACGAAGGCTGCTGTTGGTTTTTCTGCCATTTTTTTGCACCCTTGAAGATGCTATGTCTCTTCAAGCTATTAATATATTTTTTTATCTATGGCATATCTCCAGTTGTAATAAGATAGTTTTGCGGTTTGGTTGAAACTTGAATTATGCCTATTCTGTAGCCTGATAGATTTCCGCAATTGTGCGTGGAGGAGGTGGTTGTGGTTTTTTGGTATGTTGGGAAACGGGTGTTTTTGATGTGGAAGCGGAAAAAGTATAAGAATGCGTGTGTTTTCTCTATTGCCAAGTTAGATGTGACATGTATGAATGTTCCTAAGGAAGTGCGGACGTACTGTCCAAAGTGTAAGGCGCATCAGCCTCATACTGTAAGCTTATACAAGCCTGGGAAGCGTAGGGCTTTGGCTAAGGGTGAGCGTCATCATGATCGTGAGAAGAAGGGTTATGGTGGGCAGAAGTATCCTTTGCAGCATGAGTTTGCTAAGACTACTAAGAAGCAGACTTTGCGTGTGAAGTGTAAGGTTTGTGGTTATATGCGTCATAAAGATGGTGTGCGTTTGCGGAAGTTGGTTATAGGTTAATGGAGGCGAGGTGTGTGTCTGAGTGGAATGAGCTTATTCCGAAGCCGACGAGCGCTTTTATACGTGTTGTGTGTCCTAAGTGTGGTAATGAGCAGTTGCTTTTTAGTCATGCTGTGAACGTGGTTAAGTGTAACGTGTGCGGTGAGGTTCTTGCGCAGCCAGCGGGTGGCAAAGCGCGGATTAGGGGCGAGAGGACTGCGTTTCTTGAGTAGGGAAGAAGTTTAGAGATGGTTGCGTTTAAACCTGAGTGGCCTGAGGCTGGGGATTTGGTGATGGCTACTGTTGAGACTGTTACTGATTATGGCGCTTATGTCAAGTTGGATGAGTTTGGTAAGCGTGGTTTGCTGCATGTTTCTGAAATTTCCAGCTCGTGGATCAGGAATATCAGGGATTTTGTGCGTGAAGGTCAGAAGCTTGTTTTGAAGGTTTTGCGGGTTGATACTGAGAAAGGGCATATTGATTTGTCTTTGCGACGTGTGACTAAGCGGGAGAAAATTGAGAAGATTAAGTCGTGGAAGACTGAGCGGAAGGCTGATGCTTTGCTTCGTGGTGTGGCGGAGAAGCTTGGCATGTCTGTGGATGAGGTTTACGCGCAGGCTGGGAAGGTTATTGATGAACATTTTGGTTTGTATGAGGGCTTTGAGAAAGCCGCGTTTGAGGGGTTTGAGGCTTTAACCGCGATTGGGGTGTCTGAGGCGGTTGCGAAGGTGTTTGCTGAGGTTGCGGCTGAGCGGATTCGCGTGAAGCTTGTGAAGGTGAAGGGCACGTTGGAGATTCGCTGTATGAAGCCTAATGGCGTTAGGGTAATCCAAGAAGCGTTTCTTGGTGCGAAGGCGGAGAAGCCGAAGGATGCGGATGTGCGGTTTTATGTGGTTGCTGCGCCCAAATACAGCGTTGAAGTGTCAGCGGAGAATTATAAGCGTGCTGAGGACGTGTTTCAGCGGGTTAGTCAGCGTGTTGTGGATAACGTGGTTGCGGCTGGTGGGCAAGGTAGTTTTCGAAGGGAGAAGTAGCGGATGGTTTGGTTGTTGAGGAAGTGTGTGGCATGCGAGCGGTACACGTTGCAGACGGCTGTTTGTCCTTCTTGCGGCGGTAAAGTGCATGTTCCGCATCCTGCGAAGTTTTCTCCTGATGATAAGTATCTTCGTTATCGTGTGGCTATGAAGCAGAGGGAGTGCGCATCTGCGTGAAGGAGACTTATGTTAAGGAGCGGTTGGCTGTTGGGCTTCGGGAGCCAGTTTTGGTTGCTGGGTTGCCTGGTTTGGGGCTGGTGGGTAAGATTGCTGCGCGGTTTTTGGTTAAGCAGTTGAAGGCGCAACGGTTTGCTTATTTGTATTCGCCGCATTTTCCGTATTTTGTTTTGGTGAACAAGAAGGGCAGTGTGCGTTTGCTGCGTGGCGCGTTTTACTATTGGAAGAATCCTGCTGGAGCGAATGATTTTATCTTTTTTACGGGTGATAGTCAGTCGCAGACGATTGAGGGTCAGTATGAGATTGCTGATTGCATGCTTGATTTTTGTAAGCGGCATGGTGTGCGGGCGATTGTGACTATTGGCGGTTATCGTGTGGAGACGAAGGATAAGCCGAAAGTGTACGTGGCTGCTACGGGTCAAGCGGTGCTGGATAAGGCGTTGCGTGCAGGTGCGGTTGTTAGTGATTCTGGGAGTCCGATTGTGGGGACTGCGGGGCTTATTCTGGGGTTGGCTCGGTTTAAACAGATTGATTCTTTGTGCTTGTTAGGTGAAACGCGTGGGTATTTGCCTGATCCTTTGGCTGCGCGGAGCGTTTTGGAAGTGTTGAATGCGACGTTTGGGCTTAGCGTGGATTTGGCTGGTTTGGATGAGGATATTGCGAGGGCGGAGAAGATGGTGTCGCGGTTGCAGAAGATTGAGGAGCAGCGTGCGGTGCAGGCTGAGGAGACTCGGAAGCAGGAAGACAAGAAAACCACGTACATATCCTAGTGCTCAGAGTTGATACCCCCTCCCCTTTAAATACAGTGATAAACCCCCTAACGTTTCTGCATGCTATTTCTAATAAGCTCCAAATATGACAGATTGTTTCCTGTGCAATAAGGCTTTCACGAAGTAGCCCCTGTTACAGTTTAGGCTTGCTTGTTGTGTTTCACCTCCCTTCACAGTTCAGCGGACAAAGCAGCCCTTAAGAATCTTCACGAAATTTACAAATTCATAAATTAACATACAAAAAACCAAACGACCATTTTTTAGGGGAAATAAGATTCCATGACGCATATTACACTAGAGGCGTAAGAATTCAGTTGGTAGGTTTTCTATGCTCACTGTTTTTTCTACCTATTATATCGAATTTTGCGCCTCTAAGTTCTGTTAGAATTTTGCTTCTTACTTCTTTAACAGATTTTTTAAAAGGAATTGTGACAATTCCACGTATATCTGAAGGGTAATCAATATCTCCTTTGTATAGGCAACATACTCTGACGCGCCCTAACAAAGCCATAAAGTAACCCAACTCTAACACAACATTCTGTCGGGCTCTTTCTTTTAGCAAGGAAAAAAACTCGTCAACGTTATCGAGGACAGCCCCTGAAAAATGCTCTTTAATGAAAGGACGAATATCCGCTAGAACTGGGTGCTTTTTTCCTTGTGAGGAAAACAAATGCTCGACATCTTTTTGGAAGTATCCGACATCGTCGGGTGTAAGAATTACAAAGGCATAGCTTACGTTAGAATATTTTTCGAGTTTCTCAATAACGGTTCGGCTGCCACTTGGCTGTTCATGCAAAACGATAGGCTTTAGACCATGATTGGTTAACATTGTTTTCAATTCTTTGACGGGTTTAACGTCTCGCCCATGAACTATGAAAACTCGATTGCTCCGTTTCTTAGAAATTTTGCGTTTTTTTGTTACTACTTGTGGAACCTTTTCCACGATTTCTCGAAGTAGAGCTGTGCCTGAAATAATTTCTCTCAGTTCTCGCAATTCATCAGGGTTTTTAATATTCTTATAGACGTCTATTCCCATTGTTGAAGCTAGAACGTAGGCAGCCATTCTTGGAGAAATAGTATTACCATGCTCTTTTCTTACTGCTTGGATTCTGACATAAATAGCTCTTCTCGTTATGCTGGGGTGCTCTCTCTGTGCCTCATTCCAAATAGCTTTGAAAATTTTCTGGTCAATCTTTGCCAGATTTCTTTACTCTCCGAGAGGTCTTATGCTTTAAACGGTTTTTGAGAACATCTACAGTCGCCTCGCTTCCACCGACCAGTTGAGCAATTTCTTTAGTAGCTATTCCTAGCTCAGTCAAAATTTCGATTTTCTGAGTCTTTGTTTTTGCGTCTTTAAGCAGATTTCCTGCTACGAGCCTAGTAATTGTATCCAACTTTAGAAAAAGAATGTCAAAATCTTCATTCATTGGACTTTTGCCCCTTTTATGGAGCCTTTAGAACTCTTTTTCGGCGCTGTTCTTTGCTTCTTCGTTTGATGCCGTACATTGGCAACATAGGAGGGTGTCGTCCCAAGAATAACTGCAATTTCTTTGTTACCAAAACCAAGGTCTGAGAGAATATTGATTACTTCCGCTCTTGACTTACCTTGAAAGGCAGTTATAATTGATATCTTAATGAGGGTATCGAGTTTGTTTAGTAATTGCTCAAATTGTTCGCCACTCATCATTTTTTATCACTTGGGTTTTTATCTCTCTTTTTCTCTGTTTTTGGTTTCTTAGTACTCTTAGATTTTATTGCTCGTATAATATTCGGCTTTGTTCCCAGAATTTTTGCTATTTCTCTGGTTTCCAAACCGATGTTTAACAGTGTTGAAACACTCTCTGTAAGCTGTTTTCCTTGAAAGACAGAGGCAGCTGTTACTTTTATTAGAATATCGACTTTCTCAATCAGGCTGTCCAGTTTGTCGAGGAGCACTTTTGCTTCGCTACTCATATCGACACTTCAGAATTAATTAATTCTTTTTAATATAAAAAATTTGGCGCAATTAATTTTTGTCTATTTGACTTTTGTGTTGCGCTATACACACGTTACACATGTTACGCATGCTCTGTGAGTTACATGAATAGAGCAGATACGAGAGAGAAAGCGAGTTAGAAAGTTTTTGGGTTTGAAGAGTAAGTTTTAATCCAACCAACATTGTGTGAAAAGTTTATGCTGTGGTTGAAAATAGCTCTTTTTAACTATGTGTGTGATTTTTTCGGCTGCATTTCCGACTTCGAAAGGCGATTTCTCAGGCAGTTCTTTCTTATTCTCCACAGCCGCTTTAATAGCTATTAGTATTTGGTGTTTTTCTGTGCCGACAACTTTTGCGAATCCTGCTTCTACTGCTTCTGGGCGTTCAGTTGAAAGCCTAATCACCAGCACAGGCTTCCTGATAAGCGGTGCCGTGGATTCTTCTTGAATGCCACCTGAATCCGTGACAATCAACTCGCACTGCCGCATTAGCAATAGGAAGTCTAGGTAGCCTATTGGCGGAAGAATCTGCATGTTCTCGCACTGCATAACTTTCGCAAGCAACCCCTTCTGCCGCAACCGCTTTCGTGTGCGCGGATGCATCGGGTACACGACAGGCACAGGCGACTCCGCAAACGCCTCTATGAAGCTTTTCAGCACCGCCGCATCATCCACGTTCTCCGCACGGTGCGCCGTCGCCAAAACAAACCGTTCAAACCGTATTTGGCTGAGTATCTTCGACTTCCGTTCTGCCATCGGCAAATACTGCGTTACAGCGTCAATAACCGTGTTCCCAGTCACGTAAATTTTACCCCAAACGTTTTCACGTTCTAAATTCGCCTTTGCCCGCTCTGTAGGCGCAAACAACAACGCTGAAACGTGGTCTGTTAGCCGCCTGTTATGCTCTTCAGGCATGCGCAAATCAAAACTCCGCAGCCCAGCCTCCACATGACCAACAGCCACGCAACGCCTATTCGCCGCTAGTGCTGCCGCCAGCACCGTGTTGGTGTCGCCTTCCACCAGAACCAGCGAGGGCGTCACTTCGCTAAGCAGTTTATCCATGTGCGCCATTATCCGCGCCGTCTGCAAGCCACCTGAAGCAGCTTTAACTTTAAATCCGTAATCAGGCAGCGGCAACTCAAGCTCTTCAATGAACTGCTGCGACATGTTATAGTCATAGTGCTGTCCGCAGTGCACAAACACAAATGGCACGCTGCTATGCTTCAGTGCCTTAATGACTGGTGCCATCTTTACGATTTCAGGTCTTGTGCCCACCACAACCATAACGGGCTTCATCAAATCTCTGCGCCCGCGCTTACGTCTTCTTCAAGCACCCTTCCCTAGGCTCATAAATCGTGCCTTCACGCAGCAACTGCCCCAGCATCCGCTCAATCTCACCACGCGAAATATTATGCTTCGACTCCAACTCGCTCACCAGCACATCCTTCTCCACCATACCCGTCTGCTTCTCCATCTCCATCAACACCGACAGCACTATATGCAAACGGTCACGCATGCTCTTAGGCTTCCCCGTCATAATCAAGTCAATATCCATCTTAAAAGACGTCACATCAATCCCAACCTCCTCCAAAGACCGCTTCATCAACGTAATCGCCGCCTCCGCATCCTCAGCCGAAACCTCCTTCCGCAAAGCCACACGCGCCCGCGCCTCAGCCACACGCACAAGCGACTCAAGCTGCCTCGCAGTAATAGCCACAGGCGAACCCTCAGACTCACTCGCCCCACGCATCGCCAAATAAAACTCACTCAAACGCTTCAACGCATCATGACTCAACACAGGACGAACCGCTTTGGCATAACTCACGTACTTACGCAACAACTCAGGCGCAATAGGCGACTCAACCGGACTAACACCTTTCCGATGAATCTCCAAAATATGCGTCGCCATCTTCCCATCAGACTCCTTATCAGGCACATCCCGCAAAACAAAAATCAAATCAAACCGCGACAGTATCGTCACAGGCAAAGAAATATTCTCAGCCACACTACGATGCGGCTCATACCTCCCCAAACTCGGATTCGCAGCCGCAAGAATAGCAGTTCTCGCATTCAAAGTCGCCACAATACCGCCTTTAGCCACGCTCACCGTATGCTGCTCCATCGCCTCGTGAATGGCAACTCTGTCTTCTGGCCGCATCTTATCCATCTCATCAATACACGCAATCCCCTTATCCGCCAACACCAACGCACCAGCCTCCAAACTCATACTCCCACCCTTCTCACGAATAACAGCCGCAGTCAAACCAGCCGCAGTAGTCCCACGACCCGACGTATACAAACCACGCGGCGCAATCCGAGATACATACTGCAACAACTGGCTTTTGGCAGTGCCCGGGTCACCAATCAACAACGCATTCATCTCACCACGAATAGTAATATCGGGAAGGCTTTTCGACACGCCACCAAACAACAAATACATAATCGCCTCCTTGATATGCTCGTAACCATAAATCGAAGGCGCAATCGACCCCATAATCTTCCGGTGAACCCACGGGTCCTTCGCCAACTTCAAAATCTGCTCCTCCTCTTCAGCCGACAACAACGTAGCTTCTGGCTCTTTGCCTAAAACCTCCAAGGAATTTGCATCCAAATGCAAAATAAACGTACGCAACTTCCCAATCCCAGGACGCGAAGGCGCAACCGCACGCACAATCCCCACAATAGACACATGATCACCCGGACGCGCCAAGTCAACTATCTCAGTGCCCACCAACTTCACGTTCAAAGTCCGCGGCAACTGACCAGGCGGCAAATCCTCAGGACGCTCCTGCAACCGCAAATCCTGCGAATCAATGAACGTAGACTCATCCTGAACAAACTCAAACGGTCCCTTCTGCCGGCACGCAGGATCACTGCACTCAAAAGGCGCCCTCAAAAAAGCACCAGTCTGATCCACAGGCGTAGGCGTCCCGCAGCGTTTACACTTGAAAACAGCCCGCATAACCATCGGACGCACAGGCGTAGCCCGCACAACGATCCCTTCAATCATCACCAGCTTGCCCATCTGCTTCGAGCCAAGCCTGCGCAGCTGCTCCTTACCCAGCAACTGCACAACACGCACAGTAACCCGTTCAATCTTCCCCGCGTACTCTGCATCCTCAATTCCCAACTGCGCATAAACTGCGTTATCTGCGTGCTGCAGAAAATCATCTGGCTTCTCCAATAACCGCTCAGCCAGCCGCTGGTCGAAAGCAAACAAATCCTCAAAATCCACACTGATAGACTCACGCCCAGCTATAGCCATCTGCGAAATTCTTTGGCGGTATTTTTCTTTCTTGAAGAACTCGAGAAAACGTTCCTGCGGATCAACAGTTTCCAGTTCCCTAGCCACTTCTACTCACCATTCTTTCCGTATTCGAGTATTTGCATTCGCCACTCACTGATTATCTTGCCGAGCTGCTCGTAAATGAGGCGCTCCTCACTTGTAAATTTTTTCAGCACCTGATCCGTCTGCGTTGGCCCCGCAGACAAAGCAATAATCTTCTTCAACCGCGCATTCACGATGTCGCACGCCAAATGCACGGCTTTTTCATGCTCCCGCACTTTTTCAGGCTGCCTTGCTATTTCCTCTTTCGTGTTTGCAAGGTACCTGCGGAGTTTCGGGTAAAAGTCCTCTGGCAACTCTGAGATTTGCCCTGCGATTTGCACGCGCTCTTTCCATTGAACCTTGTAGATGTCCGTTGCGGCTAAGCAGTCTTCTTCGCGGAAATGTGCAATGCCTGCCGCTGCCAGTTCCTGTGCCGCCCAAAAATACACTTCATACTCGTTTCCTTCTTGGAATGGACCTAGGTTTAAGCCTGCCAGCTTGACTTCTGGGTAGTTCCTGTTTGCTACGATTTTTGTAAGTGAATTTTCGAAGCGGAAATCTATATTTTTTATCTTCAGCGGCATTTCTCTCCCTTGTCCTGCCCGTTTTTCCCTGTGTTTAGTTATGCGGTGGCAAATATAAGAAGAGTAGTTTAAAGATTTAGATTAAAAAATTTGGGAATTAAATGCTTAATGCAGCTTGCGGCTTGCTCGCTTGAACTCAAAGCAAAGCGTTGCCCGTTTGTTAAGGCCAGAGCCCCAGCGTCTTCACTGCTTGCGCGACTCTGCCTACTCCAAGCATTAATGCGGCGGTTCGCATGTTGCTTTCTTCTTTGCGTGACAGTTTCTGCACGTCGCCGAACGCCTTGACCATTTTTGTTTCCAGCTTGGTGTTTACTTCTTTCAGTGTCCAGTGTTCGCGTGTTAGGTTTTGGACCCATTCGAAGTAGCTCACGGTTACTCCTCCCGAGTTAGCCAAGATATCGGGGATCAGGCAGGTGCCTTTCTCGTAAAGCGTTTCATCTGCATCAGGCGTTGTTGGTCCGTTTGCACCTTCCGCTACAATTTTTGCTTTGATTTTGTCCGCGTTGTCTTTGCGTATTTGGTTTTCTATGGCTGCGGGGATTAATATGTCGCAGTCTGTTTGCAGCAGTTCTTCGTTGGTTATGTTGGTGCAGTTTTTGTAGTTGATGACGGAGCCTGTTTTTGACTTGTGCACGCGCGCGCCTGCGGGGTTTATGCCGTCTGGACAGTAGATGCCACCTGCTGTGTCGCTTACGGCGACGATTTTGCAACCTAGGTCCTGCATGATGCTGGCGGCGTTGTAGCCGACGTTGCCGTAGCCTTGCACTGCCACGGTGGCGTTTTTCAGTTTTAGCTTCAGGATTTTGGCGGCTTCTCTTGCGCACCATGCTACGCCTTGTGCGGTGGCGCATACGCGTCCTTCGGAGCCGCCTATTTCTATGGGTTTGCCTGTGACGCTTTCTGGTACGCTGTAGCCTTTGAGTTGGCTGTAGGTATCCATTATCCATGCCATTGTTTGAGCGTTGGTGTAGACGTCTGGTGCGGGTACGTCTCGGTGTGGTCCGATGTAGTCGGCGATTAGGCTGATGTAGCGTCTGGTTAAGCGTTCTAGCTCGCTTTGGGACATGGTTTTGGGATTGCAGTTTACTCCGCCTTTTGCTCCGCCGTAGGGTAAGCCGATTATGGCGCATTTCCAGGTCATCCACATGGCTAAGGCTGTGACGTCGTCTAGTGTGAGGTTTGGGTGGTATCGGATGCCGCCTTTGAATGGTCCTAGGGCGTCCCAGTGTTGGACGCGGCAGCCGTTGAAGACGCCTATGGTGCAGTTGTCCATTTTTATGGTGACTGAGACGGTGATTGTGCGTTTGGGTTTTTCCAGTATGGCGAGTAGGCCTGGGTCTAGGTTGAGTTTTTCTGCGGCTATTTTCAGTTGTTGCTGTGCCGTGGTTAACGCTGAATGTTCTTGAGCCATAAAGTGTGCCTTCTGTACGCTTGTGTATCTGTTGTAAGCTAGATTTAAAATTTGCTTTTTCAGGTTTTCTGTTCTAGTTGGGGTTAAAAAAGATGTTTAACACGCGACGTTTCAGGTACTCTGTTCATTTTTTATGCTCCGATTCTGAAGAAGCAAACGTGATTAAAAACACCACAAGTTGGCAAACCTTAAGAAGATAACTGGGCAATAGCGTTATTAATTATCTAGTACTTCAAGTCGAGTACCATTTATGTCGACAACGAAGGGTCATTACTACTGGAAATTGCAAAAAGAGGTTCTTCTTTCACAACTAAATACGTCAGAAAATGGGCTCAAAGCTGAGGAAGTTGCTCGTAGACTTGAGGAATACGGATTAAACGAGGTTCAATCAACAGGTCACAGAACTTCGATAAGCATATTCCTATCTCAATTCAAGAATCCTCTGGTTTATGTACTCATATTCGCTTCAGTTTTATCAGTTTTCTTAGGGGAAATCACTGAGGCAACAATAATTATCATCATAATGCTCGTCAACGCCTTGTTAGGTTTTACGCTGGAGCACAAATCAGAAAGAGCAGTAGAGGAACTCAGGAAATACTTGTCATATAACGCCACAGTTGTAAGAAACGGAAAGAAAACAGTAGTTGATGCTAGGAAAATAGTTGCGGGCGACATCGTTTATTTATCTATAGGTGATGTTGTTCCAGCAGACGTAAGGCTATTAGACGTCGATGACTTTCAGACAAATGAGTCAGTGCTGACGGGAGAGTCAACTCCGATTGACAAGGGCACTGAACCCGTGGAAATCGACACGCCCCTTCCACATCAACTTTCAAATATAGCGCTTATGGGCTCAACCGTAACAAACGGGTCTGGAAGAGGCGTAGTTGTAGCTACTGGAAAAAACTCTTACTTTGGTCATGTAGCAACCAAACTTGGTTTATTACCCCCTAAAACTGATTTTCAAAAGAACATTGCTAGTTTTGGGACTTTTCTTGTGAAAATGATATTGTTGCTAACAGTCTTTGTGTTCTTGGTTAACTCCATTTTGGGTCACGGCGTCTTCGACTCACTGATATTCGCCTTAGCATTAGCAGTAGGCATAATACCTGAAGCTTTGCCTGTAATAATTAGTGTTGGATTGTCTGGTGGAGCGCTCCGATTAGTTAAGAAACACGTCGTAGTTAAAAGGCTAGAAGCAATTGAAGACATTGGAAACGTGGATGTTCTCTGTACAGATAAGACTGGAACTTTGACCCAGAATAAGGTGGTGGTTCAGAACATTGTCGACATTAACGGCAATTTTGATTTGAAGTTGCTTAGATTTGCGCTTCTCTGTAATACGGCGGTGGTTGAGGGCGACAAAATCCTTGGCAATCCAATTGATGTTGCGATATGGGATTTCGCTCGCGCACAAGGCTTGAATGAAGAAAGCCTTACCGCCTTTAAACTTGTTCATGAAATTCCGTTCGGCTACAACAGAAGACGAATGAGTGTTGTGGTATCAACCGGGAAAAGTCTGCTTTTGATTTCAAAAGGTGCACCTGAGGCAATTCTCGATGTATCTGTTTCCGTTGGCAATGAAGCGCTGACGCCAAGAAGGACTGAGGAGAAGAATAGCATCAATTTACTGATCGAAAACTATCGGCAAGCTGGAAATAGACTAATAGCGGTGGCATTTAAAGAAATCAAAGAAAAAAGTGTCTACTCGGTAACAGACGAAGTCAACTTGACATTTGCAGGATTGCTTGTTCTTTCCGACCCGCCGAAGGAAGATGCGGCTCCTGCAATCTCGCGATTGAAATCATTAGGCATAAAACTGAAAATTCTGAGCGGAGATGACCCTGTTGTAACAGCAGACGTTTGCCGTAAGTTGAGTATCGATACAGATGGGCAAGTCATCACGGGCGTGGACATTGAAAAAATGGCAGATGATGAATTACGGAAAGTAGCAGAAGTGAATGATGTTTATGGGCGAGTGACCCCCGAACAGAAATATGCTATAGTTGGGGCGTTGAAGAAAAACGGTCATGTGACGGGATTTCTAGGCGATGGAGTTAACGATGCACCCGCTTTAAAATTAGCTGATGTTGGCATCTCTGTTGATTCAGGAGTTCAAGTTGCAAAAGAAGCGTCATCAATTATTCTGCTTAAGAAAAGCCTGAGTGTTATTGCTGACGGAGTTGCTGAGGGAAGAAAGGCATTTGGCAACATGACGAAGTACATTATGAATACGATAAGTGCAAACTTGGGAAACATGTTGACCTTAGCGGCAGCGTCTTTGTTCCTTCCTTTTATACCGCTTCTGCCTTCTCAAATACTTCTAACGAATTTGCTATCTGACGCACCACTGATTACAATATCAACAGATAACCTCGACGAAGAAGACCTGAGAAAGCCTAAAAGATGGAATATTCGATTAATAGCTAAATTTGCCCTGTTCTTTGGTCTTATTAGCTCTATCTTTGATTTCATTACAATTTCTTCTTTAGTCTTCCTTCTTAATGCCAGTCCTGACCTTTTCCGAACAGGCTGGTTCATTGAATCAGTGCTGTCTGAAATTCTCGTAACGTTCTCTATAAGAACAAGAAAAAAGTTCTACAAGTCAAGACCCAGCAATACGTTGATTGCAACGTCAATAATAGTTGCTTCAATAGCGCTAATTATCGTTTACTCTCCATTTGGATTGCTTTTTGAGTTCATCCAACCTCCCTTGTGGTTCCTAGGATTAATCTTTGGAATACTTGCTTGCTACTTCTTAATTGTTGAAGTCTTGAAACATTTATTTTTCAATCGTTACAAAACATAGTTGCCGCCTCGTTTCAAATCCCAACAAGATAGAAACAGACCTATCTGCTACATGATTTTGGAAGCAGCTTCTGCCTTCCAGCTTCGTTGGTGATAGCCATGAAGAAACTGAAACCCCGCGTAACTCATGTCTGCTTTGGCTGATTCGCACGTGCGTTTGGTTTACGTATGTCTGTGTGCTTTCTCTCGCTCTTCTTCTGCTTCTTGCTTTTGTGCTCTAATTAGGGCTACGACGATGGAGACAACTACTGCTACCACAACAAAACTGATGACTCCCACCACGAACAGGAGTGGGAACTCAACGAAGTTCCATTGTTTTTCCGCGGTTGTTTTTGCGCCAGAGGAGTCGTATGCTGTGACTTTTATTGTGTGTAAGCCTAAGGTGTAATTGTTGGTATCAAATGGCCAGCTGAACGGCGCATCGGTATCGTTTAGTTGAAGCTGGTCGTCTAAATAGAACTCCACATATTCCCCGTCGGCTGAAACTTCAGTGTTAACGGTGAAGAGCCCATAGATGTCGTTGCCCATTCCGTAACCGTTATTCTTGTAAAAGCTAATTCTCAACGAAGGCTCAGCTGCAACTACAGCGGTGTCTTTGCTATTTACAGTTGTTGAATAAGACAAGATTAAAACTAAAGAAACAATGCACAAGCATGTCCGCCAGTTAGTCTTTGGTTGCATTCTGAACTCCCGTCAAACTGCTGCTTAACATGTTTTTTGTTGGACTTAGGCTTATTAGCGTTAGGGGATATTCAGCAACCATCAAAGCTTCACTGACGGCATGAAATAAACAGTGAGAATTAAAAAGAAAAATTGAAGGAAAGGCTGCTTAACGCAGCTTCATGAGCACCATTTCTGCTGCTAGAACCATGGGTTCCCATGTCTCGTTCAGCGGCGGAGCGTAAGCCGTGTCTGCTTTAGCTAACTCGCGCACGGTCATCTGCTTCTGGATGGCAAACGACAAAGCGTTTATGCGCTGCGTCACTTCTTCCCCGCCTACTATCTGCGCGCCAATTATCCGCTGAGACTCCTTTTCAACCACAAGCTTGACTTTTATGGGCTTTGCCGATGGGTAGTAGTCTGCTGCGGTTTTTGAGCTGATGGCACCCGTGACTACTGCGATGCGCGCCCTTGCCGCCGCGTTTTCTGTTAAGCCTGTTACGCCTGCTTCAGTTTCGAACAGCCGCGTTACCGCCGACGCTATCACACCTGGAAACTGCGCATAATCGCCTGCAGCGTTTATACCTGCTACTTTGCCTTGCCTGACCGCGATGGTGCCCAACTGCGCGCAGGTCTGTTTGTGCGTGATCATGTTCGGGGCTTCGGCGCAGTCGCCTATGGCGTAAACGTCTTTCACGTCGGTTTCCATTCGCATGTTAGTTTTTATGGCTCGGGTTTCGCCTAAGGGTATGCCTGCTTCAACCGCGAGTTTCGTGTTTGCCCGCACTCCGAAGGCGCTGATGAACAAGTCTGCCTCTATTTTTTCGCCGCCTGCCATAATCGCCGTTACCTTATCCTCGCCGAGGAACTCTTCAACCATTTTCCCCGTGAGGATGCACATGCCTTTTTCCTGCAGATGTTCCTGCATCATTTTCGCCATGTCCGCATCCAGCATTTGGGGCAGAATCTGCGGCAGCATCTCCACAATGCTGACTTTCAAGCCGCGTTCAATGAGCGCCACGCCCGTTTCTAACCCTATCAAGCCTGCGCCCATGATTACTGCCGATTTGGCGCCGTTTTTGACGGCTTCATCTATTTTTTCTCCGTCTTCAATGTTGCGAAGTGACAGAATTCCCTGTTTCTCTCTGCCTTTAATCGGCGGCATAAACGCGTCCGCGCCCGTAGCTATAACCAAACTGTCGTACGGTAACGTTTCTGTGGCACCTGCTTTGTCGACTGCGGTAACTGTTTTGTCTTTGGTATTTATGGCTGTGACTTTAGTTTCATTCTTCAAGTTCAGCTTCAGCATTTGGAAGTACGCTGGCGGGTAAACTATCAAATCTTTAAAACTGGGGATTTGCCCGCCTATGACAAAGGGCAAGCCGCACCGTGAGTACCCTGCAGTTTTCTCCTGTGTTATCAGGGTGATTTCTGCTGTGCGGTCTTTTTTGCGTGCTGCTGAAGCGGCTTCTACGCCTGAAGCGTTTGCTCCAACGATTATTATGCGCCTAGCCATCAAGGGTTCCTTCATTTAGCCTGATTTTTGTGCCACTCAACTGCCTTGTCAAAATCCATTAGGTTGGCCAGTTCCGCTTGCAGGTTCGCTGGCTTCACCACGACCAGCCAGCCTTTTCCGTAGGGGTCTTCATTCAAAAGCTCAGGTTTGGATTGGACTTCCTCGTTGACTTCTTCCACGGTTCCGCTTACGGCGGCGACCAAGTCGGAAACAGCTTTCACCGACTCCAGTGTGCCGTAGGGCTCGTTCTGCTTCACTTCGGCGCCTGCACAAGGCAATTCAGCGTATACGATTTCTCTCAGCGACTTCTGCGCGTAGTCAGTTACGCCCATGCGCACCTTGTCTCCTTCGATTTTTACCCATTCAAAATCTTTTGAGTAGTAAAGGCCTTCAGGCACTTCGTATCCGTCTACTTTCACCATATACTTGCACCTTCTTAATAGTGGATAAAATGTTTGCAGTTTAAGCTTAAAAGTCTTCACAGTAGCATTTGACGGAACAACCATATTATCTGTAGCCTTTTAGTTGTGCGTAACTGTTCTTCACATATGATGCCAACAAAGATGAAAACAATGACCGAAACATTAAACCTTGACCAAGACACAGACAAGAGAAAATCGCAGTCTAAACGGATGGGAAAACACTGGAAAAAATCAGAAACCTTGTTCCTTCGGCAGTAACAGCCATCCGTCTTGCCCTTTTACCTCTGCTTGTTTACCTAATAAACAACAACCTCTATTTTGTCGGTGCCGCGTTGTTTCTCTTCTCGGTCAGCACTGACTTCCTCGACGGCTATCTCGCCAGAAAGCTTGACGCGTCTTCAAGATTTGGCGCCTACTTTGACGCAGCGACAGACTTCATCTTCATTTTAAGCCTATTTGCAGCCTTCATCACTAAAGGCTTCTGCGCTGGCTGGGTCTTGTACGTTATGTCAACAGTGTTTGTAGCGTTCGTTCTGACAAGCCGCCACTTAACCGAAATCTACGACCCAGTGGGAAAACACTACGGTAGCCTGCTCTTCGGAGTAATAGCCTTAAGGTTTTTCCTGTCAAGCCAACTCTTCTACGACGCTGTTACAATAAGCGTTACCGCGTTCGCCGCAGCATCAATCTTGAGCAGAACCACATTCATCATAGCGAAACACAGAAACTCCTCCGAAGCAAAAAACGGTAAAAATAGAGCAATAGTGAATAGAGCAGGTTAGATTCAGCGGTCTCTTTTGCCTGCTATCCAGTCTTCAGTCCACTGTCTCGCCTGCGGGTCAGGCACCTGCACAGGCGGATGCTTAAACGCGTAAGCCGACATGCTCAGCAACGCGCCGGAGATTTTCCTGTCCAACGCGATTTTCGCCGCGCGAATCAAATCAATCACGACGCCCGCGCTGTTCGGCGAATCCTCAACTTCCAACTTTGCATTAATCGTAATCGGGCGGTCACCGAACTTTCTGCCCTTCAACGTCAAATAACAGATTTTCTTGTTGTTCAGGAAAGCCACGTAATCCGACGGACCTATACGTGTAGGCAAATCATAAGGCACAAGGCTAGTAACCGCTTCAGTTTTGCTGACGCGTTTTGTTTTTAGCCGTTCCTCCACGGTCATGTTCAAGAAGTCCGTGTCCCCGCCCAAGTTAAGCTGGTAAGTCTCATCAACTATGACGCCGCGGTCCAAGCAAAGCCGCACCAACGTCCTGTGCAGGATAGTGGCGCCAACTTGGCTTTTGATGTCGTCGCCCAGCACGGGCACGCCAGCTTTTTCGAATTTGGCTGGCCACTCTTTTGTTGGGTCGGAGCCGATGAATTCAGGCATGCAGTTCACGAAAGCGCACCCCGCGTCCATGGCGCATTGCGCGTAGAAGCGCGTGGCGTCGTGGCTGCCGACTGGCAAATAGTTAACGAGCACTTGCGTTTTGGTTTCTTTGAGAATCTTAACCACGTTCGCCCTGTCGTAGCCGCTGTCATCGTAAACGTTGAATGTTTCCCTCATGTGCGGTGCTACGCCGTCTAGGATGGGCGCGGGCGAAACCTTCACGCCTAAAAGCGGCACATCAGCGAATTTCTCCGCGCAGTTCGGTTTGGTGAATATGGCTTCCGACAAGTCTTTGCCAATTTTATCTTTGTTAACTTCAAAGGCGGCGACGAATTTGATGTCGCGAATGTGGTAGCCGCCGAAGTTCACGTGCATAAGCCCCGGCACCGTCGTGTTTTCCTTTGCGTCTTTATAGTATTGTGTTCCTTGGATGAGGGCGGATGCGCTGTTGCCTACGCCTACGATTGCTACACGGATTTCTGGCAAACCTTTTAACCTCTATTGGTGAAGGCTTAATGCCTGTCTACGCTATAACTTTTTCTAGAAGCATGGCAAGGTTAAAAGGGAGCCGCCGACACAATAGTCTATTTAGACTGGTGAGTATTGTTATGAGCGAAAGCATAGTCACCGTCAAGTACGCACCATTCAAAGAAATCGTGATAATGGAGCGCACATGCTTCTCGACACCTGAAGAACTAGCACGTTTCACATGTGTAATAGCCGGCGGCAAACTAGCAGGACTATATTGGGTAGACGGCGTCGTCTTCCTGTACTTCCCGCTTCCCGCCTCAACAACATCCGTCGCCAAAGCGCTCATAGAAAACGGCAAAGTATACTGGACATTTGTCGGATTTGCCCTCATGCCAAAATACGAAACGACAATAGAAACAAAAGAAAAAATGATTGTCCCCGTGATCAACATATCATCCGACAATGTGCTCAAAAAAGTTGCCCAGTGGCTGAAAGAACAAAAATAGCAACCGCGGAAAACCGACATCTAGTGGCCATCTCCGTCAACTGAAACGTCTCCAGAGGTTAAAAGAACAGTGGAAAAAATAAAACTCAACGGCAAAATCTTTTCCGGCAGCGGCGGCGGCAGAAAATTCCTCACGCTTCCTTGGGTTAAACAGCAAATGACCGCAAAACTCGGCTTCGCCCCTTACACTGGAACACTAAACCTGCAGCTATCCGACAAAAGCGCTGCCAAGCGGAAACTGCTCGACATCGCAACGGCAATTACAGTGTACCCTGCAGAAGGCTACTGCAAAGGAAAACTCTTCAAAGCAGCTATAGGCACGGTGGAGTGCGGCGTCGTAATTCCAGAAGTTGCAGGCTACCCACCTGACATTCTAGAAGTAATCGCTCCTGTGAACTTGCGCGAACAGCTTAAGCTGGCAGACGGCGACGAAATAACCGTCACTGTCACCCTCTAACAGCGCTACGGCTTGTTTCTATTCTTCAAAAACCTGTCGATGTACTCTTCTAAGCAACCGTTCTTTCTTAAGTACGCGCCGTAATGGACAAGCGCCGCAATAGACCGCGCAGCGTCTTCAGGCGAAGGATACGACGGAATCCCCAATTCGTCGAACCTGAAGCGCGTGTACAACGCCATTTCCGTCTCGCCGATGTCGCACATTACGATAGGCTTGCTGGATTTTCCTGCGATTTTTCCGACACTGTCAATGTATTTTTCGCGCAACGCTGGCAAATGGTGCAGGCCAAGCAGGATTATCCCGTGGATTGCTGGGTCTTGAAGCATTATGTCAGCTGCAATCTCGAACATGTCGTCTGTCACTGAGCCTGTAAGGTCAACGGGATTCGCGGTGGCGGCGAATTTGGGCAGTACCCCCTCGTCTTTCAGCTTCTGAAACTTCTGTAATGTCTCTTCGGAAAAGCGTTCCACGGATAAACCGTTGCTTTCGCATTCATCCACCGCCATAATTCCCGGGCCACCAGCATCTGTGAGTACGCCTATGTTTTTGCCTACCGCTGGAGGTTGCATGGCTAATGCTTTTCCAGCGTCAAAAAACTCTTCCATGTCCCTTGCCCTGATAACGCCTGTCTGCTCAAAAGCAGCGTCGTAGATTTTGTCTGCGCCTGCGATGGCGCCCGTGTGTGACGCTGCGGCTCTTGCACCTGCTGCGCTTCTTCCTGATTTGAGCGCTACGATGGGTTTTTTCAGGGTTACTTTTTTGACTATGCGGAGGAATTCGCGACCATACTTGATGTCCTCAACGTAAAGCAGTATCGCCTTGGTTTCTGTGTCATACAGCAAGTAATGCATCATTTCAGTCTCGGTTACGTCGCATTTGTTGCCGAAGCTTACGAATTTGCTGATGCCGATTTGACGTCCAGCCAGATAATCCAGTGCGGCAACTCCGAAGGCTCCGCTTTGCGTGACTATGGCCATGTTTCCCGGCATTGGACGGGGTGTGGCTATTACTTCGTCGCCTGTGGTTAAGACTTTGGTTTCGGGAAGGAACAGTGTGTCCACGCCCGTTTTCGAGTAGTAGACGCCTAGGCAGTTTGGTCCCAAGATGCGGGTTCCCGCTTTTTTGGCGGTGGCTACTATTTGTTCTTCAAGCGCGATGTTGCCAATTTCTCTGAAGCCTGAGGTGATTATGATGGCGGTTTTGACTTTCTTCGCCGCGACTTCCTCCATGATGGCGGGTACGACTTTCGCTGGAACCACAATCACTACTGATTCTACTTCCTCTGGAATCTCAGTTATGGACGGGTAGCATTTGAAGCCTAAAATTGACTCCTCGTTCGGGTTAACGGGGTAAATTTCTCCTTTGAAAATGCCGCGCGTTTTGTTCTCGGCGAAGTTTTTGAAAATCACGTGTCCAGCCTTGTCAATTTTTTTGGTTGCGCCGATTATGGCGGCTGAACGCGGGTTGAAAAAGGCGTCTAGTCTCTTAATCTCCTCCATAACTTATCGCCGAGTTCTCTAAAAGCTAAGCCTGTGTTTATATTTTACTCTCCAGAAAGCCGTCTTTTGCCCGCTGCCCTTCTAACGATGACTACAGGCTTATGTTTCACCTGTGCAAGCATGTTCCAGCTTACGTCTGTGACTGCTACTTTGAATCGGGCAGCCATGTCCCACACTGTAGCGCCTGCGCCTGGTCCCCTTGTCCTGTCCGCGATGCACGCGATTTTCAAGGCTTCTTCAGCCTGCAAACGGCAGCCTGCAACAGCAAGCGGAGTTGACCGCCTCTTAAGCTTGAGGAGCCTGCCCGTGACGTAAGCGCAGACACCTCCACGCGACTGGATGCCCCTCATCGGGTTTGGGCGAGGCGTAAAATGGAAATTCCTGAAAGAGTAAGTCTTATCCGTGTCCACAATGATAACCACCGCCTTCTTGTGTAGCTCCAGCCAAATTCGCTGCTGGATCGCTTCTGCAACCGCGTAAACGTTTTTCAGAGGCAAGCTCACGTAGGAAAAGGGCAAGTTTGAGCCGTCGATGCCGCCTTCAGAACCGAACATCAACGCCTGCAGAAGCCCCGCCTGCTGTAGGGCGAATTGTTTGTGGCGGCTGCCCATGTCAACAGGATACAATCGCAGTCTTTGTAGCAAGCGTTGTCCAAAACGGCAGGGCACGCCTAAAACGTAGCCCCACGTCAGCCGCATCCAGAATTTTGCAATTAGCTTCGCGTTAAAGCTGGGGCGGATGTGGCTTTCATCTGCAATGTTGCCTAGAGCGGTTGAGACTGCTTTTTCGGAGATAACCACGAAATCGCCGTTGTCCACTCTGTTTGCTAAGCCTTTGATGATTTCGCTTAGGTAATCTACCTTAGGCTTCCAGTATTTTGTGGTTACCGCCAACGCGTAATACTTAACCATTGGGCAACACTTACACAGAGGCACATTTCTGCTCATTATTAATAAAAGAGTTGGCTCTGAAGTTGCTGCCCCCACTTTTTTATAGCTGGGTTTTACTTCTGTTGAGCGCGCTTTTTTCAGGTAGAAAGAAAAATGAACTTGGCGCACGCCTGCACGTTTACGGAATAGCGAACTATGCATTAACTCTGTTTTAGCATGTCGGATAGTTTAACCCGTGGGTGATGATACCCCTCAGCGTATGATACGATTTCACCTTGAATTGCTTGGTTAGGGCACCAAGTGTAGCATGCGAAGCAGGTCTCGCAGTGATGCTGCCACACAGGCTTGCCGTCAACAATTTTAATGTTATTCGCAGGGCAAACTTTAGCGCAAGTTCCGCAACCGTTGCATCTGTCATTAACTTGGAAGCTTCTGTCCGCCAAAGGCACAAGTTCACTGAAAGGCAAACGCCGTGTTACGTTCGCAAGTTTCCTGTATCTCCGTGAAAACACAGGTTTTATAACGAGAAACAATTCTGGAGCAAAAAATAGTTTGCGTAGCCTGCTACGGTTTTCAAATTTGCCCTCTTTTCGAGCTGCAACATAAGCGCAAACAGCATCAAGTTTCTTTTCATAATCAACAGATATTTTCCGCTGTTTCTCTGCGTCAAGCTTTTTGTTTCTCATCTTCACCGTGAAGCCTGCGGCCAGTTCCCCGCCGCGTGCTTTGACTGCTTTTCTAAGGTTTTCAATGGTTGTGCCCGGCATGCCTGCGTGTGTGCACACTGCAAAAATGTACTTAGCATTGATGTTCTTCAATTTGCTGACGAATCTGCTAATTATAAGCGGGACGCCGCAGTCGTTTGTTGCGTAAAGAACTGGAAACACGATTCCAATGGCATCTGCGTCGGATTCTATACTTTCCTTATCCATCACCGACGGTATCGCTATCAGCGCCGCATTGGTTTTTTCTGCGATGCTTCTTGCCGTGGCTAGCGAGTTTCCAGTTCCCGAGAAATAATAAATCTCGGTTCTCATAGTGGGCGCTTCCTCTGTTACCATTTTCAGAAGAGTCCTCCCGTAGTCAGCCGATTTGCCACAAAGAAAACGATAACGGCTGCGATTATCAGGATCACAGTGCTTATTGGCGTGAAAGAACAGGCAGCTTTGTAGCCTAGTAAGCATGGTTTGCCCGCGTCTGCATTCGGTATTACCGTTTTAACTGCTGCAATGGCCAATATGGCGATTACGGCGATGACAATTATGGTTTGTGTTTGCATTTTTTCACCTCCCTCGTTTCCTTTTTCGGTTGGCGTTTTCTGCAGCGTTCTCAGAAGTAACAGCTTTTTGGAGCGCTTTTTTCAGCTCTTCCTCTTTCAGGTTTATCCGCAGGGTTCCTTTATTGCCAGCGATTTCCAAAATTATGCCTTCAGCGAAAGTGGCTTGCGTTAGTTCGCCTATTGTGCCTTCCACGAGAACGCTGTCGCGGCAACCGTTAGTCAAAGTGACATTCTTAAGGTAAGCTTTTGATTTGAGTTCAATGGAGAAGAAACATTCTTTGTCTTCCATTTCCTTCTTCATATTTTTTGCCTCTTAATCTCCTAATAAGCCGCGATGGCTGATTACTTTTATTTGCATGCAATGTGCAATTGTATACAACGGTGTGAATGTTTTAACAGCGGTGAGGACAGTTGGAAAGTCAGGAAGGAATTGAAAGACTGTTTTTTGAGCTTGCCAGCGAAAGTAGGCTCAGTATACTGCGCACGTTAGCAGAGGAGAATTTGAAGATGAATGACCTCGCACGCAAACTAGACTTAACAACCACTGAAACTTTCAGGCAACTACAACGCCTAAGCGAAGCTTTGCTTATTCAAAAAAAGCCTGAAGGCACATACGCTATTACGCCGTATGGCAAACTCGTGTTAGAGTTCTCTTCTCCTCTGAAATTCGTGTTAAAGCACAGAAAATATTTCTTGGCACATGATGTTTGGCGGCTTCCCCCCCAATTCATGAAGAGGTTAGGAGAGCTTTCACAAACAAACCTGATGACAGGTATGATGGAAAGCACAGCCAAGTCTTCACAGATGATTCGCGAAGCCCAGAAATACATGTGGGGCATATCTGTAGAGCCGATAATTCCATCCTTTGACACGGTAGCGAAGCAAATCCCAAAGGGCGTGGACTACAGGTTTCTTTCTCCTCAACCGCCTGCAAAACTACCCAACCTCGAAAATAGGACTCTCTCTGAAATCCCAATAATGCTGGCGCTTACTGAAAAAGAGGCTGGCGTAAGTTTTCCGTTCTTTGGAGGGAGAACAGATTACGCAGGCTTCTATGGAAAGGACCCTATATTCCTCAATTGGGCCAAAGACCTGTATCTCTACTACTGGGAAAAGGGAAAACGCGCCTGAAGCATGGCAAACTTACCTGTAATCATCGTTTAGAAACGCAAGCACATCCTCATCAAACTGTTTTCCCATGGCGCCCATGTGACCTTTGCCCTCGTAGAGGACAAGCTTTGCGTTCGGGATTCCAGCGGCTGTTTCGCGGAGCCGCTCCGCTGGGCAGTAGTAATCTTTGTCGCCGCCAATCACAAGCGTAGGCACCTTAATCTCGGCAAGCCTGCTTTTGGTGTCATGTGCCATTTCTGCTTTGCCTTCCACCAGCAAATCCGACGGGTTATCAGGGGCACTCCACAATAGCGGACCAATGTACCCCATGAAAAACTTCATAAAAGCTTTCTTTACTCTGCCGCCTTCAAGTATGGGATACAAAGCTTTGAGAGCAGCCCGTTTTTTGCCTTCACTAAGCAACTGGGCAGACTTCATGTCCACCTCGTTTCCTTCGTCGCTGAAGCGGTAAACGGACATGGCAATGACTAAGCGACGGATAAGTTCAGAGTGGTCAGCAACTAAGTGCTGCGCAATCAATCCGCCATAGGACATGCCCATCACGTCAGCGGGTCCACCGCCAAACTCGTTTTTAATCAACTCGGCGTAGTCTTCTGCCATGTCCCGTGTAGTGTAGCCTTCAGGCAACCCAGATTTGCGACCCAGCATGTACACTACGTAGCTTTTGGCTATGTTTTTGAGTTGACCGAACACGCGAAGCAGAAAGCCTGCTGGAAGAGTGTTGCCTGGTCCGCCGCTGAAAACAAGAAGGGTTTTTTTGCCTTCGCCGAAGCGGACATAAGGAATCCCGTTGCTAAAAGTGCCCTTTTCAACCATAATCTTGGAACCCGCGTAAACATTTACGCTTTAACACAAATAAGTTTTAGTAAACTGGCTTAACCCACCCTTTTTGATGTGTACACTTTTTTTGGGGCAATCACGGCACGGCTTAGTTTATGAAATTCGTTAACCCTGCTTCTTTAGCCAGACACACGGCTTTTTGCCGCTCGTCCTTAGTGAGCCTTCTGCGCAGCTCAGGAATCTCATGTGCCCGCCATTCAGGGCGGTACTGAAACATGACGTTAACCCGTGTTTCAACGCCCAAATTATCTGCAATCCACTCCAGTATCGGTTTTGTGCAGCACTCCAGATGATTGGGCAACACCAGCACGCGGATTATGCGTTCGCCGTGCCGCTTAGCTTCCAAGTGGTTGCGCGTGCACACTTCCCAGTAGTCTGGCGCATCAGAAATCCTTTCAGCGCAGTTGCTTGGTCCGTACTTGAAGTCTAAAAGGTAAACGTCAGCGAACCCCGCTATGAGCTGAGCGGTTTCTGAGCTGTAATACGTGTTCGAGTTCCACACAACGGGCACATTAATGCCTACGTGCTTGAACGTTTCCAGCCAATGCCCCAGCCATGGCGTAGGTTCTCCGCCTACGAGATTCGCGTTCCTGCAGCCATCGGAGCGTAAATGTTCCACTTCGGCAGCTAGCTGTTGCGGCGTGCACTTAACGCCATTTTCCATCCACTGCGAAATCGTCCAGTTTTGGCAGTGACGGCAGCGCATAGTACAGCCCATAGTGAAAATTGTTCCTGAAGGCACAAGCTCGGGTTCCTCGCCTAGATGCGCAAAAATGCTGGAAACTGTTATGGTGTTGCTGCATTTGCAGTAGCCTGTTTCGCCTTTTGCTCTGTTCACGCCGCATTTGCGATTGCAGAAGTGGCAGTACTGCAGAATTATGTGTGCAATCGCAATTTTTAGGTCAAGATAGGATTTCGCGGGAACTTGCATGTTTCGGAAAGAAGTTCGTTTCATGTCAATTTCATGTTCAACCTTGCCGAACTCTTCAGTGCATTTCTCGTGTTCTTTCCACAGGGTTTCCAGCGAATCCTCTTCGGTGAAGTCGGCTGGCAGCTTATTGGCTATAAGAAATTTAGCTGGTTTAGCGTTGTGCGCGACGGCGAAGTAGCGACTTAAACTCTTCTGTGCCCTTTCGTCATCCACAACAGCTGCAGCGTCGGGTCTTAGCAGTTTCCACATTCTCTTTCTAACCGTAACCGCTGTTGCAGGAGCATGTTAGAACAGGGCGTATGGATAGGTGCCTCCGCCTGCGTGCAGTTTGCCTTTAATTGGGATTTCGCGTCCGCACACTGGGCACCGCATGTCCCTTGTCAGGTTCCACTTGGTAATCTCAAAATTGTACCGTTTAATCACGGGCTCATTACAGTTTGGGCAATACGTGCTTTCAGCAGGGTGCCCTGCAACGTTCCCAATGTACGTGTAGTTTAAGCCCACATTTTTGCAAATCATGTATGCCCGCTCCATGACTTCCACAGATGTGGCTGGAATCGTCGTCATCTTGTAGTCCGGATGAAACCGCAACAGATGGAACGGCGTGTCCTTGCCCAAATTATCCCTGATCCAAATTGCCATTTCCTTTATCTTGTCCATGGCTTCTCCGATTTTCGGAATAATCAAATTCGTGATTTCTACGTGGACATCGTTTCGCCTCAACTCTTTTAGCGTGTCATAGATAGGGCCAACGTTTGGCACGGAGCAAGTGCTCTTGTAGAAGTCAGGGTCGCCTCCGCCTTTGAAGTCAACCGTTGCCGCGTCCAAGTACGGCGCAATTGTCCTCACGGCTTCAGGCGTCATGTACCCATTCGTCACGAAAGTATTGAATAAACCCACTTTACGCGCGAGTTTTGCCGTGTCATAAGCGTACTCCATGAAAATCGTTGGCTCAGTGTACGTGTAACTTATTCCTTGGCACTTCCGCGCTGCCGCTGCTTTCACCACTTCTGTTGGCGGAAAAAACCTGCCCGCCACATCTTTTTCTTGGCTCACCATCCAGTTGTCGCAGAATTGGCAGCGGAAATTGCAGCCTGCCGTGGCAATAGACATCACCTGCGCTCCGGGGTTAAAATGCGCAAGAGGTTTCTTGCTTATAGGGTCAACACCTGCGGACACGGCTCGCGCGTAAACAAGCGAGTACAACACGCCCTCCTCGTTTTTTCTAACCAAGCAAAAGCCTGTTGCGCCATCGTTTATGACGCATCGGCGCGCACACAAGTGGCATTTCACTTTGTTGTCCGCTTGCCTCGTGTAAAGCATGGCTTCATGTAGTGACACTTAAGTCTCACCCATTTAATCATAAAGAGCTGTTCGCGTTTAACTCTGCAGACAGAAATATGCATGTTTTTTCTTAAAAACTATTAGTTTCAGCTGCAGTTTTCTTCCAAAATAACACTGCAACCAAGCAGCATTCTTTACTTGTGCCCATGGACACCATTAAGGCTTCAAAATCAAAAGCTTTTCTTAGCAAATTCTTGGCAAGCATCAAAGCCACATTTCAGCCTTCATATACTTTCTTTGAACAAGGACGCTATTTTCCACTGGTTTCCTCCAGCAAAGACGATGGAAAAAGATACTGGTGTAGTTTTCAATAGGCTGTCTAACGGTAGCGCTGGAGCTTTTAGGCTATTCGCCTAAGATTCGCCTAAACGCGGGGAACATTTCCGCTGCCCTTTCGCGCATCAAGAGTTCGTAATACTGGTAGATTATGCCTACTGACAGTAAGATGCCTGTTCCTGAACCGAAAACGCCTACGAAATCCGATAGCCCAGCAATCAACCCTACAACTACTCCGCCTAGAATCGTCACCACTGGAATATACCGCTTAAGAATCAACTCAATAGGCTTCCCAGACCGCCGATACCCTGGAATCTGCATACCTGAACTCATAAGCTGCTCCGCCACCTTAGATGGACCAAGACCGCCAACTTCAAGCCAAAGAAGCGAGAAAAGCGCGCAAAAAGCAACAAGAATCGCCAAGTAAACCACTGCTCTCACAGGTTCAGCCGCTACATTCTGAATGTTCTGAGGTGACGTAACGTAATATGCGATGCCTCCCGCAGGCGTCGTCTGATTGTTTACTACGTGATACGAACCTATAATGTCTGTAAACAGGTTCGTCCCAGGCGCAGGTTTTCCCACTGTGCTCCAAATAATCTGCGAAACGACGTACAGATTAGCAAAAAGCGCAGATGCGAAGATAACTGGAAGGTTCGAAACGTACAAGAGCTTAATTGGGTACCGACTGCGGAACCCCTTGTACCCAGCGTAAGTCAGTGGTAGTTCCACTCTAACACCTTCCATGTAAATTATCACTAAGAACGCAACTATTGTGGCGATGAACCCAATCAAAGATGGGTATGACCCTGAACCAAGCACCCAATCCACCAACTGATATGTTTCGTCGCCTCTCAAAAGATTGGAAAGCGAACCCACGAACAAACCTGATTGCGGCGAAAACGCTTGCCAGAGAATATTCTGCGCTACTCCTGCCATAATGAAAAGGCTTATGCCGCTGCCTAGTCCCCAGCCTTTTTGAACCAGCTCATCCAGCAGCATCACCACTATTCCAGCGCCTATCAGCTGGAGAAATATCACTATTGTCGTTGGTCCTGATAGCTCTCCGTACATTCCGGTTATTATGTAAGCTGAAGCTTGTACTCCTGTGAGAAGTATCGAGAATACTTTGCTGGCTATCGTGAATAATCCTCTGTCTTCTGGGTTGGACATGTCGCATTTTATCATGGCTGAGCCTGCTAGCAGTTGCAGGACTAAGCCTGCGGTGACTATTGGTCCTATGCCGAGTTCCATGAGGGTGCCGCGGTTTGACGCGAAAATTACTCTCAGGGCACCGAATTGTTCCTGTACATCTGTAGTGATGCCGTAAAGGGAAATTTCGGACATAACAAGGTAAACGATTAGAACTATTGCGGTCCAGAAGATTTTTTCGTTGAAGCTGACTTTACGTTCGGGAACTTTGATTTCTGGCAGTATTCTCCCTATTGGTTTGAAGAGATTGAGGAATCTTCCGGCCATGTGCTAATTGTTACTCTCCAGATGCTTGAACTGCGGTTATTACTTGTCCGCCTGCGCTTTTTATTTTTTCGTCTGCTGATTTTGAGCAGGAGGCTACGTTTATGATTAGTGCTTTTGTGGTTTTGCCTGTGCCAAGGAGTTTCGTGTAGCCTAAGCTTGTGAGGTCTATGTGTAGTTTTCCTTCTTTTTCGGTTGAGATTTTGGCGGAGATTTCGTCGAGTTTTTTGATGTTTATTGTGTTTTCCTTGTTTTTGAGGCTTTTGGGTGAGGTGAATCCGTGTTTGCCGAAGTATTCAGGCTCGTATGTTGTGACGTAGCTCCACAGGTGTTTGTGTCTTCCCGCTTTGCGGTATCCTTTTGAGCCTGTTTTGCGGTGTTGTCCTATTCTGCCGTAGCCTTGGGTTCTGGTGCCGCGGTTTTTTCTGGTTTTTCTCAGTTTGTGAGGCATGTTAATCAGCTTTTTGGTTTGGGGTTTGTTCTTTCATGGCTTTTTTCAGTTTGATTTCAAGCACGCCGTTTTTGTAGGTTGTGTGCATGACGTTTGGAATGACTACTTTTGGTAGATTTAAACTTTTGTAGTATTTGCGGTCTTTTGCTTTTGCGGACAGCGTTAGTTTCTGGTCTGTTACGTTGATTTTTAGGGTTTCTTTGTTGAAGCCTACGATTTGCGCGATTATGGTTATCCAATTGTTTTCTTGGAAGATGTCAATGAGGGGTTTTGGTTCTTCCCAGTTGTTTTTTTCTAGGTTTTTGGAGTAGCGGTGTTTCTGCGAGTGAGTGCTTGTTGTCCGCATGCTCTTGACGCGCAGGGTTTTGGAACGGGTTTTGGCGCTTTTTTTCTCTGGGCTACCGTTTAGGTCTAGCCATTTGAGATATTTTTTGCTTCTGCGCCATTTCGTGCTCAATTCTGTTTCGCCTAGATACAAAGGCAATTTCCACAGTGACATTAAAACGTATCGCAAAGGGGACAGGTTTTTGTTCTATTTATCATGTTGCGTGGAGTTTTATGCTGTGTGCAGTCTAGAGCCCCTTTATATAAAGGAGGCAGAATGTTTTTGGCGTGTTTTTCAGCCAATATTGGCTTACTCCCTGTAGGTTTTTGTATAGAACTTCTAATAGGCTCCAAATATGGTGGGTTTCGGCTTTTCAGTGTTGTTTCAGTTTGGGGTGGCGCTGTTAACTAGATGATTTGCTTTTTAAGCTGGGTTTTGCTGAACATTTGTCTAATATTTTTTGGGAAAATCTTTTATATGGTTTGCATATCTGCAACTTATGAGACACATAGTCGAATTTCACCCACGCCCCACTAGTGGTGGTGATACTTGATGTATCTGGAAAGCTGCAAAGATTGTACGAACCTTGATGACCGCAGAGATATAGACAAGGTTGCCCTGTGTGCCATGCACCATGGGCCTTCTGTGTGCTGCCAAGAATTCAAACCCAAAAATGGAAATACACGCTCCAACTCGTCGTATGAGCGTTTTTGCGTGAATTGCGCTAACTTCGAGGAAGTAGACGGCATCCCCTTATGCGCGAGGCATCATAGACCTGGAATTGCTTGTAACGGATTCAGCAACAAAAGTGAATAAGTAGATGCTGAACCATAGGCTCTGCGTTTGATTCACGTGTTCGCGATTTAATTCCGTTTTGCAGTTATGATTCTGTTGAGGTTTTCGGCTACTTCTTGCAGGTCTTCGGCGATTATGTCGGGTTGCTGTTTGATTCCGCGTAAATCTTCCAGCGAGTTAAATTGGGATAAAACGAAGATTGTTTTCATTCCCGCTGTTTTAGCGCCTTCAATGTCCTCTAAAGGGCTGTCGCCGATGTAAACCGTTTCCTTAGCCTTAACCTGCAGTTTCCGCAGGGCGGTTTGGAAGATGCGTTTGTGTGGTTTTCGCCATCCTGTGTCCTCTGACACTACTATTGTGTTGAAGAATTGGTTTATGCCCCTTTTTCTGAGGCTTGCGTAGATTACGGGTGTGTAGGTGAAGTTGGAGATTAAGCCTAGTTTGCAGTTTTCTGTTATGTTGCGTAGCAGGGTTTTTGCGTAAGGTCTCAGTTCGAGCGTGTCTACGTAGTCTTGGAAGAAAACGTTAAGCGCAGCTTTTATGCGCGTGTCCTCTGCGTTTGTTTCGTAGCCCAGTGCGTTCAGGGCTTCGGAGACCCAAACGGAGTTTGTTACTTCCCGCAGTTTTTTGTAGCGTACAACACGGTATTTTTCGTGAGCTTTGTTGTATTCTGTGAGAAATGCGTTTAAGGGCGTTTCGAAGCCTGCTTCTGTTAGGATTTGGTGCAGTTTTCTTCTGGAAGTTTCGAGGCTATATCTACGGGCGTTAGTTAAAGTGCCGATGTAATCCGTTATCACGGCTTTAATTTCGGTCAACGCGTAGTTTTCCTCTGGCTATTTCCTTAACTTTCTGCGCAAGTGCAGTGCTGAGCAGTTTGTTTTCGTCGCCTATGGCTTCTTCCACTTTTAAGTCATAGGGGATTTCTCCGAGAAACGTTACGCCCAGCTTCTCTGTTTGTTGATGAATATTTTTAGCCGCGTCCATTTTCATGTTTTCCACCAAGCCTATCACAGGCACCCTCAGCTCCCGCAGGAGGTTTAACTGTTTCTTCACGGTTTCAAAAGCCAGCCGCGAAGGCGTCGTAACTATCAAGAACTCTATGCGCTTCACTAGCATGACTAGGTCCAGCACGGCGTCTCCAATTCCCGGCGGCATATCGATCACGAGGAAATCCAGCTTGCTCCACCGCGTGATTGCCAGCAGTTCAATCAGCGCGTTGGATGTGTCTGCGCCGCGCAGTGGCGCCGCTTTGTCTCCGCAGTAGTAAACTAGCGACATGTACTCTAAGCCTTTAACGACAGGCGGCACTACGCCCTTATCCTCTTTTGGCTGGGCATTTTTTGCGCCTAGGATTAGGTGGGTGGATGGGCTTGTGAAGTCTAGGTCGAAGAGTCCGACTTTCCAGCCCTCTCGCGCCAGCGTCAGGGCGAGCGTGGTGGCTATGAGGCTTTTGCCCACTCCACCTTTGCCTGATGAAACGGCGATTATTCGACTTATTCGCTTTAAACGCTTATCTATGACGCTTGTTCGCGGGTCAACCATGCTTATCGTGTTCCTTTTATGTTTTTAAGCCAGATTCCTCGCCCTTCTGTGATTTCAAAGTCGGGGCTGCCGCATTTTGGGCATTTGATGTAGGTGTGTGCGACTTCTGGAACGAAGTGTATCGCTTCAACACTGCTTGCATCTATTTCCTGTTTTTTGAAAAGCCATGCGTTGCCGCACGCTCGGCACTTCAGTGTTGTTTTTGCGCGTGTTATGCGGAACTTAGCGTTTTTGAAGCTGGCTGGTTTAAGCTGTGAGAAAGCGAATTTGAGTATGTCCAGTTCTACTTGTTGCAGTTCGCCGACTTTCACGGTGACTTCTGTTACTTCTTTTAATCCTTCTTTTGCAGCGATTTGTGTTGCTGCGGTGATTACTGCTTCAGCTAAAGCCCATTCATGCATGAAAAAGCCTTAGGGCGTAGCGTCAATTAAACATTATTGCACGAACTGTTTGCTGGCGGAAGCAAGAGTTATAAACCGAAAAAATGCATTAGTTACGCTATGGCAGATAAAGTTCACTGTGCGCATATTCTTGTCAAGTCCGAGAGCGAAGCCAAAGCGGTTTTGGAGCGTTTGAAGAAAGGCGAGAAATTCAGCACTGTCGCGAAGGCGGTTTCGCAGTGTCCTTCTGGGAAGCGCGGCGGAGACCTCGGCACGTTCACGCGCGGGAAAATGGTTAAGGAGTTCGAGAACGCTGCTTTTGCGCTTAAGAAAGGCGAAACTTCGGCTCTTGTGAAAACCAAGTTTGGGTATCACATTATTAAGCGGCTAGAGTAAGCGCTTCTTTACGCGTGTTACCTTCTGACGCGTTAGTTTTTAGCTTCCGCTGCACCTGCGGGTATTCGCGGTTTTAACATCAACTAAGATATGTCTTGTACAGATATATTTATAAGCAATGCCACGAAAGCATTAACATACAACTTCTCAAGAGGCTAAACATTATGCCACAAGCAAGAGACCCCGTATGCGGCATGATGGTAAACACAGAAACAGCCATCAAACGCAAAATAGGCGACCGCTGGTACTACTTCTGCAGCCAACAATGCGCCGACGTGTACGAGGCTCCTGAACGCGAACTCAAAACCATGAAACGCCGCGTCGCCCTCACACTCATCGGCGTAGTAGCCGCAGGCGCACTCCGCGTACTCTCGCTCTTCGGCATAGCCGCAACAATAATGTACCTCGAAATCGCAGGCGGGCTCTCAGTATACGGCTTAGCCATATTCATCGTCTCAACCCCAATCGTCTGGGTCGCAGGCTTCAGCATACTCAAAGGCGCCTACTTCTCACTCAAAAACCGCAAAGTAAACATGGACGTGCTCGTAGCCACAGGCGTCATAGCAGGCTGGATATACGGCGCGCTCGGCACATTCTTCCCAGTTATCACCACCGAAGGTATAAGTTACCTCGAAGTAGCCGTCGGCATCCTCGCCTTCGTCCTCCTCGGCAAATACATCGAAGAAATCATCCGCCGCAAATCCGCCGCGTCAATCAGAAAACTACTCGAACTACGCCCAACCATGGCACGCGTACTACGCGACGGGCAAGAAGTAGAACTCTCCATAGACGACTTGGAAGTAGACGACACGCTAATAGTGAAGCCAGGCGAAAAAATCCCCACAGACGGCATAGTCACCGCAGGCTACTCTTCGGTGGATGAAAAACTCCTCACAGGCGAAAGCATTCCCGTAGAAAAAAATGTCGGCAGCGAAGTCATCGGCGCCACCATCAACAAAACCGGACTCCTACACGTACGCGCCACCCGAGTCGGCGAAGACACAGCCCTCTCCCAAATCGTGCACCTAGTTGAAGAAGCCCAAGCCTCAAGCGCCCCAGTGCAAAAATTCGCAGACCGCGTCGTCGCCAAGTTCGTGCCCATAGTCTTCACCGCAGCCGCTATCTCATTCACCTACTGGTACCTAACCGCAGGCTTCTCCACAGCGTTCCTCGCCTTACTCGCCGTGCTCCTAATCGCTTGTCCCTGCGCCTTAGGCATAGCCACACCAACCGCCATACTAGCAGGCGTGGGCAAAGGAGCCGAATACGGCGTACTGCTGAGAAGCGGCGAATACGTGGAAAAAGCCCGCAAACTCCGCACCGTGGTCTTCGACAAAACAGGAACTCTCACCAAAGGCGAACCCTCAGTAACCGACGTCAAAGCTTACAACGGCTTTACAGAAAAAAACGTACTGCGATACGCAGCTATAGCTGAAAAAGGCTCAGAACACCCACTGGCAGAAGCAATAACTCGCCACGCCCAAAACGCCAAAGTGAAGCTTGCAACCGCCGAATCATTTGAAGCGTTGCCGGGACGCGGAGTCAAATGCGCTGCTGAAGGCAAAACCATACTCCTAGGCAACCGCAAACTCATGCAAGAACAAAACGTGCCGTTTACACAGTTAGAAGCTGATTTATCCACACTGGAAGGCGAAGGAAAAACCACAATGCTATTAGCCGTCAACGGCGAAGCCGCAGGCATAGTCGCCGCCATGGACACGCCGAAAGAAAGCGCCGCCGAAGCCATCCAACAACTAAAAGGCATGCAGTTGGAAGTGGCAATGCTAACAGGCGACAACGAAAAAACCGCCCAAGCCATAGCCCACCAATTAGGCATAACGCAGGTTATCGCTAACGTGCTGCCCTGGCAGAAGGTGGACGCCATCAAAAAACTGCAAAGCGAAGGCAAAGTCGTAGCCATGGTGGGCGACGGCATAAACGACGCGCCAGCCTTAGCGCAGGCAGACATCGGCATCGCCATCGGCAGCGGAACTGACATTGCTAAGGAAACAGGCGGCATCGTGCTAATCAGAGATGATTTGCGCGATGTGGCGCTCGGAGTCGAGCTTAGCAAGAAGACCATGCGGAAAATCAATACGAACCTGTTCTGGGCGTTCATTTACAATGCGGTCATTATTCCCGTCGCCGCGGCTGGACTACTTAACCCCATGTTCGCCGCAGGAGCCATGGCAATAAGCTCTTTGACAGTGGTTAGCAACTCAGCCACGCTCAAGCTGGCTAAGTTCAAGTTCGAAAAGTTTAACGCTGAAAAACCACAAGTGCACAAGGAGGTGAAATGATTTATGGCTAAGGATCCTGTTTGCGGGATGATGGTGGACGAGAAAACCGCCAAGTTCAAATCCGACTACATGGGTAAAACCTACTATTTCTGTGCCTCCTCCTGCAAAGCAACGTTCGACAAGAACCCCGCGAAGTTCACTGGCGGCAAGTCTGGTCATCCGGGCGGTTGCTGTTGCGGACACTGCTAAAAAAAGCAGAAAATCGCGGCTCTTTTTCTTATTTTTCTACTTCCCGTTTTCAAAATCTAATCCATTCGTGCTCGGAAAACTTGAACCAACTATTACGGCGGGTTGCTTTGCCGTATTTCAAAGGCGCAGTTGCCGCTGTTGTCGAAGCTTGGTCCCTTGAGAGAAACGGTGAATGTGTAGTTTCCAGGTTCCACTTGCACCCACGTTTCGTTAACATACGTTTTTTGGTTCCAAGGCGAAATAGGGCAGAATGTTGTGTTTGAATGAGCAGGAAACGTTGGTATTCTCCCAGCTGCGAAATCTATGCTCAAAATAGCGCTGTCAACAGGAACGTTGCCTTTTTCTATTCTGTACGCCACTTGAAACGGGTATGCCACTGGCCAATCATGCGGGTTGTTTACGTATATCGTGAAATTGACTTCTTCGCCCTGTAGATAGACGGGCTTGTTAGGTGTGACTTCGATGTCAACGGGGCCTATACCATAATTGGTTTGGAACAAACCTAAGAAAACAGCAATGCTTGTTGTTGCAATCAGTAAAACCGCTGCAGCCAGAACTAAGTAAAACCGTCTGGATTTTCTCTTGGGTTCAGTTTGTGGCTCTGCGGTGCCCAAGCATTATCACCACTGCTACCCAACTATGATTTACAATGTGCCACAATATATGTGTTGATCGATAGCCGCCGTCACAGCACAAGAAACGTCGCGAAACCCTGCTGCCTACGTAATTACGCAGTTTTCTCCTTCAATTTTTCCGCCCGCGCCTTTTCTAAGGCTTTGTCCACTTCTTCTCTTATCGTGAACCCGCCAATATGCAGTATAGGCTCTTTCGTTTCTGGGTCAGTATTCATGGTAGCCGTACATGGGTAACTGTGATGCGCCTTCGCAATCGCATCGTATAATGCCTCCTGATCGGTGGAGACTCCTGCGAGTTTCCGCGCAATGTACCATGTGGAACCGCACGGGGCGCTGCGTCTAACCACCGTGCACTCAATAACCTCATCCTTGCCGATTGTGGTGAGCGAAATTTCCAGCAGGGGACGCCCCACGTTGGTTTCAGCGATGAACCTTGCAATCGTCGGCTTATCTTTTTCAGGCGTCAGCGTGCAGAACGGCTTCGGGAACGCACATTCCAGCCCCAGCTCCCCGCATTTTGCTTCCACTTGCTTCCTAACGCCTAGGGGCACTTCTTGCCAATCCTCTATAGGCGCGATTAACGCTTTTATTCCCGCTTTCGCTATGTGCTCAGGCAGCTCCAGCAGCAAGTCCTTGTGCAAGCCCGATGCTAAGCAGATGTCGGCTTTCGGCAGCTTCTTGGGCATGTGTTCTTCGGGGTTATCGATGAACGCTGGCAGGTCAGCTGGGCTGGGCAGTTGTATGGCTGCGCGAATGTTGCGCACGTAGCTGTAGGCGTTGTACTTGCAGGATTCGCAGTAGAGTCCGCAGGACTGGCAGAAGCACGGGTCGTTGATTAGGTTGCGGATTACGCGTTCCATGAAGTCTCCGCTGTACACGAAAACTACCGATATTCTCTCGTCTCTGCTTGGTTGGCTCATCTTCGCCAACTCCTAAAAGGCGCCGAGCAGCACGTGTTCCGCGAACAAGTCCTCGCTGAATGCGCCCATAAACTCCACCTTCTCGTTAATAACTACCTTCGGCACGCCTATAACCGTGTACTTCTGCGCTAAAATCGGAAACTCGTTACTGTCAATGACGTCTGCACTTATCATGTTGCTTTCAACCGCTAATTTGTGCGCAATTGCCGCTGCAGCAGCGCAGTGCGGGCACGTCAACGTCACGAACACTTGAATATGCACGGGCGTTTTCACATCGGCAAGTATCGCTTTTGTTTTGTCTGTCAAGTCGGTTTTGCCCCGTGACACGTTAATCACAGCTTCTTTCAGGGTTTGAAGTTCGTAGCCGTAGGGTATGCCGTAGATTCTCACGCCATAGTCCTGTTTGCCGATCACCGCTAACGCAGGAATCTTGGTGACGCTGTATTCCTTGGCTTTGGCGACGTCTGCTACGAAATCGTGAATCTCAACCGTGATTTTCTCGTTTAAGGGGGCGAATTCTTGGATTAGCTGTCGCGTGTCCGTGCATAACCTGCATTCAACTTCCTGCGTGAACATCACGATTTTCACGGCGTCCTCCATTTTCTCTTTTAGCTCGTTTCTGAATTGTTCTTTTTTGTCGTCAGGTATCAAACTCATCCAGCATTACCCCATAAAGCCCAGTTAACAACGACTCGACAAATCCTATTGAATAATTGCGGTTTGCTTGCATATTATCTTTGCGAGTTCCTCTATCCCGTTTCGCTTGAGCATGCGTTGTGCAGGACGAAACCCATATAAACGCTCATGTGAATGATTTTTTCTGCTGATTTTGAATGAACATAAGGGAGATGAGACAGTGACCGCGAAACTTCATGCCACAGCCCAGTTGATTCAGGATTTCCGAGTAGCCCTTGACAATGTTAGGTCGCACAGCCTGATAGTTGACCAGCCCGCTGAGATGAGCACGGGTTTAGGCGCTACCCCGCTTGAACTATGCGTAATGAGCCACGCAGGCTGCTACGCAACTATACTGGCTTTGGTGGCGCAGAGAATGCGCATTGCCCTGAAGGGTTTAACGGTTAAAGTTGCCGCTGTGAAAACTGACGAGGCAGGAACCATAACTGAAGAAGCATTTGACATCGCAATTAAGACTGACGCACCGCAGGATAGAATCCAAAGACTCCACGAAGTAACGCTGAAACACTGTCCTGTTGGGATACTCTTTGAGAAAGCCAGCGTCAAAATCTCCTACAACATAAAAGTATCAAAAGAATAGGAACGTGAAAAAATGAATAAAGCTGTTTTAGCAGAAGGCATAAACTGGGTCGGCGTCGTCGACTGGAACATACGAGACTTTCACGACTACATCACCCGCCGAGGAAGCACCTACAACGCCTATTTAATCCAAGATGAGAAGATAGCGTTAGTTGACACTGTAAAACACACGTTTTCCAGTGAACTTCTGCGCAACATCTGCGAAATAATAGGCCCCGCGAAAATAGACTACATAATAGTTAACCACGTGGAAATGGACCACTCCAGCAGTCTACCCATAATCGCCAACTACGCAAAAAACGCCACAATAATCGCTTCCGAACGCGGAAAAGACGCCATAACCGAACATTACGGCGCAGGCTTCAACATAAAAACCGTGAAAACAGGCGACACGTTAAAGCTTGGCAAACGCACGTTACGGTTCGTGGAGGCACCTATGCTTCATTGGCCTGACAGCATGTTCACGTACGTGGTGGAAGACAAAATCCTCATGCCTAACGACGCTTTTGGGCAGCACCTTGCCAGCGTGCAACGGTTCGACGATGAGGTTGACGGACACGTGCTGATGGAGGAAGCCGCAACGTACTACGCTAACATTCTGATGCCTCTTGGACCGCTTATAACGCGCAAGATTCAGGAAGTAGTCCAGTTGGGCATCGCGCCCGCTGTCATAGCACCCAGTCACGGTATAATATGGCGTTCCAACCCATCCAAAATAATCCAGGCGTACTTGGACTGGAGCAGCGGCAAATCTAAAAACAAAGTGATCATCGTTCATGACACGATGTGGGGCAGCACCGACAAGATGGCGCGTGCCATAGCGGAAGGCGCAGCCAGCGAAGGCATAGACGTTAAACTGCTGAAGCTTAGGGCTTCCGACCAGACCGAAGCTATGACTGAAATTCTGGATGCCAAAGCGGTTGTTGTGGGTTCGCCGACGCTTAACAATCAAATGTTTCCCACGCTAAGCGCTTTCCTCACTTACGCGACGGGTTTAAAGCCTAAAGGCAAGGTGTGGGCTTTCTTCGGTTCTTACGGTTGGGGCGGCGGCGCAGTGAAAAGCATGGTTGAAACCGCGAGAAAAGCGGGTTTCGATGTGCTGGACCCAGGCGTAGAAGTGAAGTATATTCCAGAAGCTGAAGACCTGAAGAAGTGCTTTGAGTTCGGTAGGCAAATAGCCGCGAAAGTCAAAGCTTAACTTTTCCTTTTCTGTGTTTTCGTACGGTTTTTGTGTTGGGCGCTATTGGTTAGCTAGTTCTTTTTCACGAACTTGTTTTTTGCTGCTCCGCAAACTGGGCAGGTCCAGTCGTCAGGCAACTGCTCAAAAGGCGTGTTTGCTGGTATGTTGTGCTCTGGGTCTCCGAGTTCTGGGTCATATACGTAGCCGCAGATTGTGCATTCCCACTTATCCATTTTCCCATAATACCTCTTACACAAAATCGGTGCATAATCTCCTATAAAAGATGCTATTAAAAAATGGGAAAGAGAAGTTCGAAAGCTGGCTCTGCAGTTTTTAGACGAGGGCTTTGAGTTTTTCGATGAGTTCCTTTTTCATTTCAGAGCTTTCGTTTATTTCTTTGCGGGCTCTCCGCCAGTCCGCGGAGCAGCGCCCTTGGCTGGCTTGTTCGCCTATGTACTTGTGGATGACGCCGTCGATTTTCGCCTTGTTCGCGTCTGTAACTGTCACTTCGGCTTCTTTCAGAACTCCGTTAAACCATTTCCAGCAACCCAAAAAATCACCACTATACCTTCAGTTAAAGTTTGATATAACCTTATTGAATACTCAACGTTAGCCCAGCCTGAAAAAAGAAAAAGAAAAAAAATTGGCGCCCAATCTTTTCAAGCGGATTTAAAGAATTTTGCTTTCGGAGCACCACAAATCGGACAGTTTTCTGGCGGTGTACCTTCCACCGTGTTTCCGCAAACACTACACACGTAATAATCCACATTCGCCAGTTCACTTTTGTTTTCAAACGCGTTGATTGCCTTCTGGAACAAGCCTGCGTGCACCTTTTCTACTTTGTTTGCCACATCAAAACTCCACGCCGCCTGCTTATTCCCCTCCTGCCTCGCCGTGCCTATGTACTCGGGGTACATTTTCTCGAACTCGAAAGTTTCTCCCGAAACCGCAGTTTTCAAATTGTCTATGGTGGCTTTGATTTCGCCTGTTATCCGCAGGTGGTTCAGCGCGTGAATTGTCTCTGCCGCCGCCGCTGCCCTAAACAGCTTAGCCGCTTGCGTTACGCCTTCTTCTTCAGCTTTCTGAGCGAAAGCCAAGTACCGCCTGTTAGCCTGAGACTCGCCAGCGAAAGCCGCCTTCAAATTCTCATCAGTCTTACTCATACAATTCTTCACCTAACCTAGTACTTCGCTGCTCAGTCGATTATATCTTGCGCTGGCGTTTCTTCCGCAAACTATTTTGGGAAACCACGATTTCCTATCATTGATGTGGTTTGTATGGCTAGGTACTCTTTACCCGCAGGCATGCGGTACACAACACTTAAGGAACGTAAACAGTTTTACACAGACGAATTCAACCTTGCTAAAGTTGAGGAGTGGTTCGGCGAACGACTGAACCGCGTGAAATTCGCCGTCATAATGGGCAGGCACACACGGATTTACCCGAGAAAATACAGAGAAGACATCGGCACAACCATAATCATCGACGAGTACCAAAACCTAAACGAAGTACGCGACTACCTGCTTGAGTTCCTGCCTGAAGCCGCATACTATGACCGAAACGTCTACGACGCAAACGACCACAAAACAGGCCAGGAACTAGCTTTCGACCTTGACCCAGAAAACATAACCTGCCCAGTTCACGGTAGCCTAGCCGACAAAATGCAACGCGGACAAGGCTTAAGCTTCTGCGCCATAGAACTGGAAATGGTTAAAGCGCAAGCCATAAGCTTGTACGAGTATCTGGAGAAAGAGTTTTCCCAGCTGTGCATTGTTTATTCTGGTAGGGGCTTTCACATTCACGTTTTTGATCCTGAAGCTTACGCGTTAAGCGTTGCGGAGCGGCGGGCGCTTGCGCGGAAGGTGAAAGCGAAAGGCTTCGCGATTGACGAGTGGGTAACCGTGGGCGAAATGCGGCTGATTCGGTTGCCCTACAGTCTGCACGGTTTAGTGTCGCGGCTAGTTTTGCCCGTAGCGAAAAGTGGGCTTGAACGGTTTAACCCAGTTAGTGACGCACGGTGTTTTCCAAAATTTCTAAACGAGTAATGCCTACTTCTTTTTTACGTCTGTGGCTTTTTTCTCTTTCTTCACGTAGTAATAGGCTTTTTTCTTCTTAGTTTCCTCTGCCTTTTTAGCTTTTGACATAACAACCCCCAACTCTAGTATATTTCAAGGTACACATAAAGATTTCCAACCCCGTTGAAACGCGGAAGCGCAGGTTGAAAGGTTTATTTGGTGTCTCCACCTTTCTAGCTCTACAGAGGCTTTATTATGGAAAAATTTGATGTGCTCGTAATCGGCTCAGGCTCAGGCATGCTCATTGCGTCAACTGCTGTGGGCAGCGGCTTAAAAACTGTAGTCGTTGACAACGGCCCCATGGGAGGCACCTGCCTAAACCGCGGTTGTGTTCCCTCAAAAATGCTCATTTACCCAGCCGACGTAATCTCAGTCCTTAACGAGGCGCAGCAGATAGGCGTAGCTGCCGCGGTCAACGCGGTTGACTTCAAGAATATAATGAGCCGAATGCACAGCTTGGTTAACGGCGACTCTTCCATGCAAGCCCGCGCAGTGCAAACCACACCAGGGCTTACGTGGTTCAAAGACGTGGGCACGTTCACGTCCGACTACACTATGCAGGTAGGCGAGCATACGATAACTGCCAAGCGCATATTCATTGCTTCAGGGGCGCGACCCAGCATCCCCCCAATCAAGGGCATCGACCGCGTGGATTACTTGACAAGCGACACTGTTCTGGAACTGGAAACCCCGCCAGAAAGCATCATAATCGTAGGCGGTGGCTACATAGGCGCTGAATATGGGCACTTCTTCTCGGGTATTGGCACAAAAACCACCATACTCCAGCGACCGCTTAGACTCGTGCCTGAGGAAGAGCCTGAAATCTCTGATTTGCTGAAACAGGAGTTGGCGCAACGCATGGCGGTTCACACTGGCTTCGAAGTGGTAAGCGTGGAGCAGAAGGGCAAAGTGAAAACTGTGGTGGCGCGGAACCGCGAGGACGGCAGCCTCCGCGAGTTCACTTCAGAAGCGTTGATGATTGCTGCGGGGCGTGTTCCTAACTCTGACCTTTTGAAGCCTGAAAAAACAGGCGTGAAGCTGGATGAACGCGGCTACGTCCAAGTAAACGCTTACCTTGAAACCAGCAAACGGAACATTTGGGCTTTCGGCGATGCTATCGGCAAAGAAATGTTCAAGCACGTGGCTAACTATGAAGCCAGCATAGCGTGGCACAACGCTGTTCACGAACACAAGGCGGAAGTGGATTATTCGGCGGCACCTCATGCGGTTTTCACTCACCCGCAAGTCGCCTCAGTCGGCTTAAAAGAAGCTGAAGCTAAACAGCACGGGTACAAAATTTTGGTTGGCAAGGCGTTTTACAAGGACACGGCGATGGGCGGTGCAATGGGCGAGCCAGCAGGCTTCGTTAAAGTCATTGTGGAACAAGAAACAGGGAAAATCTTGGGCGGGCACATTATAGGCGCTGAAGCTTCTGTGCTGATTCAGGAAATCGTGAACGCCATGGTTACTGAAGATAAAAGTTTCATGCCCATTCTGCGAGCCATGCACATTCACCCTGCGCTGTCGGAAGTGGTTCAGAACGCCTTCGGAAACCTAAGGCCCGTATAAAAAGTAGCGTGTTACACTTTAAAGTGCAGTTGGCGCTGGCTATTTGGCGAGGGCATATGAGCTTTTTCTACATGATAGTCCCCTCTAGTTCAAGCCAGCTAAACAGTTATATCCGCGTTACCGAAAAAGAATAAGCGTGAGAACATGAACTTTTCTAAGGTTTCAGGCAAAAACACTACGCATAAGGTTTTGGTGTACGCGCTCAGCACCTGCGTGTGGTGTAAAATGACCAAGCAATACTTGAAAGACAACGGCATTGAATACGACTACGTGGATGTTGACCTGTGCGATGAAAAAGATAAACAAAAAATTCGTGAGCACATCATCAGTAAAGGTGGAAGCCTCAGTTACCCAACCATAATAGTAGACGACAACGTTTTAATTACTGGTTTTCGCAAAGACAAGTTCAAGGAGGTTCTCGGAATATGATCACCCTCGATTCTGTGCGGCAGAGAGCAGAAGCTGACGCGAGAACTTACGGCTACTACTTGAACCCTGACCCCAAGTTTCTCCAAAGCCTACTTGAAGGCTTGAAACAAAACGAGGAACGTTATAGTTATCCCTCATGTCCCTGTAGATTGGCATCTGGAATGTTTGACTATGACCGCGATATACTTTGCCCATGCGATTACCGAGATGTTGATGTCCAAGAATTTGGGGCATGCTACTGCGGCTTGTACGTTAGAAAAAACATTTACGAAGGCAAAACTGAGTTGCAGCCGGTTCCCGAGCGCAGACCCATTGAGAAACAGGCAAAAGCCTATGGTGCCTCGTCAACAACGCAAAAAGCTGAACCTGCAGCAGCGGCAGTCAAAGCAGAAGTTAAGGAGGTTTCTGCGCCTAAGAAGAAATTGTGGTACTGCAAGCAATGTGGCTATGTGGTTTTCAGAGATGAACCGCCCTACGTTTGTCCAATCTGCAAAGCGAAAAAGGAGCTTTTCGAGGAAATAACCTCGTGCATTGACTTTTCAGGATAGCTCCCTTTTTCAGCTTGAAATCTCCACTTCGATTTTTTTCCAGTCTTCTTTTATTCCCTTCAGAGAAGTTACAGCGCCAACTATTGTCCCGTTTAAAAGTCTCTCCACAAACTCGTTAAGCGGTATCTCTTTTCCGTCAACCTTAAGCTTCATGCCCATAGAGTTTCACCTCAATTGACAGTTAACCGTTTTACAGTAAAAGTTTTTTGTTCAACGAACGCGCATATAACTATGAGGCTGCAAACGTGAAACGACCAGAAATTTATCTTAAACCCAAAGACCGAGTATCAAAAATTACCACGCTGCTCGAGAAAGAGTATTCAGACGCAAAAATCGCTTTGCACTACCCAAACCCGCTGGAACTGTTGATAGCCACAATTCTATCTGCCCAATGCACCGACGAACGCGTCAACATCGTAACCAAGCAACTGTTCAAAAAATACACCAAAGCCGAAGACTACGCTAACGCAGATTTAGCTGAACTCGAACAGGACATAAGGTCCACGGGCTTTTACAGAAACAAAGCCAAACACCTAAAAAACTGTTGTCAACTGCTCGTCGCAAAGCACCGCTCGCAAGTGCCGCGAACCATGACGGAACTGCTTGCACTCCCAGGTGTGGCGCGGAAAACTGCCAACATTGTCTTAACCAACGCTTACGGCATAATTGAAGGCATAGCAGTGGACACTCATGTGCGCAGGCTTGCTCAGCGGCTTGGGCTTACGGAAAATGATACTCCAGATAAAATAGAAGCAGACTTGATGCGTCTTGTTCCACGCACTAATTGGATGCGCATCACGGATCTGCTGATTTTTCACGGCAGACGCGTGTGCACTGCAAAGAAACCCCAGTGCACAGCCTGCGTTCTGAACAGGTTTTGCCCATCCGCGTTCACTTTTGCCTGAGAAAACGCTACTGCTTATAAGGTTGAACTTGGCTTTTTAATTTGAGGTGTGTTTTGAAATGCCCAACGTAATAAAAGTTGGCGACAAGGCACCAAACTTTACTTTACCTGACATTGAACTTAAGCCGCAAAGCTTAAAGGGTTACCTCGGTCGCAAAGTGGTTCTAGCCTTTTTTGTCAGCGCCTTTACAGCCGTGTGCACGAAAGAGATGTGTGCTTTCCGAGATTCCATGGCTAGGCTAATAGACTTGAAAGCCCAAGTTATTGGAATAAGCGTGAATGACCCGTTCTCGAATAAGGCTTTTGCTGAAAAGAACCGCTTGCCCTTTCCTGTATTGAGCGATTACAATCACGAAGCCATAAACGCCTATGGTGTTGCGTCACCTGATTTCGGTGGACTTAAAGGCTACACGGTTGCTAAACGCTCCATATTTATCATAGACAAACACGGCATAGTGCGCTACGTGTGGACAACTGCTGATCCAGCCGTAGAGCCGAATTATGAGGAAATTGAAAAAGCCCTCCAGAAAATCGAGTAGCGAACAGAACGCTGCTGAAGCTTATTCAATTAGGCTCTTCTGCAGTTTTAGCTGTTTTTCAATGTAAAATTAGTTTGGAAGCCGCATAAAAGTTATTAGTGTGGATTTACCTTTTTTGTAACGTTTAACGGTGACTATCTGAGTGTCTTTTGAAATCCAAGAGTTGCCTGATGTTATAAGAATTATTGTTCTGCTAAACCTTAGCAAAGGCAGAAAGATGCTGAAGTCTTCTCTTAAGCGTCGGCTCGACAAAGTCTGTGCGAGCTACACTTGCATCGAAATGAGTGAACTTGACAAGGCACTGAAGGAAATGGCGTCTGAAAAACTCATTGTCGATACTAACGGCACTGTGCAATTAACTGAGCAAGGACGCAAACTGGGCAAAGAATGGGAAAGTTTGCTCTTGAAGAAAGAACCCATACTTGAGGTTGTCGCTGGACTGGTTGACGGTTCAATAACTGGGATAGTGGTTATTCTCTCCGCTTTCATCGCTACTTTTACTGCAGCGTTGACTCATTCGCAAACAGTTTTTGCCGCTTTTCTCACATTAAGTGCGGTTGCAATAACCAACTTCTCCAGTTTCCTCTTAGGCGGCATAACTGAGGATTTAGCAGACATAATGACTTTGCAGAATTTGATGAACTACAGCTTAAGCGACATCCCAGACAAGAAAGAACGTGACAAATCGCTACTGATAGTTAAGAAGCTATTCACGTTGTTGGATAAGGAAATACACAGGTCAAATGTTTATGCAGCGATAATTTGCGGAACCACAACTTTCGTCGCTGGAAGCATACCCATAATAACCTACATAATGTTGCCGTCTCCTCTTGACCTCATCCTGTCACTAACATTGGTTGGCGTAATCGTTGGCATCTTCTTGGTTCGTTACCGCTCCAAGAAAACCCGTGTAAACTGGAAAATCACGCTGGCAGAGACCATTGCCATCGTTCTCATCGCAACTATCGCGTCACTACTTCTAGGCGGCATGGCATAAGTCAGGCACTATGCGTTTTCGCTGTGAAAAATGCGCATGTGCTCCACCATCATGCACCTATCCATAACCACTGTGAACCCAGCTTTTTTTGCCGTCTCCGCTGCTTGTTCGTTAACTATTCCCAACTGCATCCAAACTGCAAAGAGCTTTTCATGCATTGTCTTCAATTTGATGGCTTGCTCCACTATCTGCAATACATCTTCTGCTGGTCTGAAAACGTCGATGACATCTATTATTTTCTGAATTTCCAGTGGGATGTCCAGAAGGCTTTTGTAGCTTTTTTCTCCGAGAACTTCATCTGCAAACGGATTAACGGGAACAATGCGAAATCCATGTTTTTTCAGATACACGCTTACTCTGTGGCTGTCTTTAGCAGGGTCTCTGGAAAGTCCCACCACAGCGATGGTTTTGCATTTTGTCAAGATTTCTTTAATCTCTTTTCGGCTCAATTTCCACCGCCCATTTTACGTTCCAAGCTGAACTTTAATGCGTCTCACTTAATTTAAGCTCAAAGAAATGTTCTCTGCCATTGCGCAAGGCAAAGATTTTAACTTTGTCCCCGCTTTTCCGTTTGTGTATTTCCTTGACCAAGTCTTCCACTCGCCGAGTTTCCATGCTATCCAGTTCTAGAATGATGTCGCCGTCAGCCATTCCCGCGTCTTCTGCAGGGCTTCCTTCAGCTATTTTCGTTACGAGAACTCCATGCTCTACGGGCAAACCATAGTACCGCGTTATCTTGCTGGTTATGCTTAGTCCTATCACGCCAAGCCACGGTCTTTTGACAATGCCATCAGCAACCATGCCATTAGTACACGCTTTCGCTGAGTTTATTGGAATCGCGAAGCCTATGCCCTGTGCAAAAGGTATTATCGCTGTGTTTATGGCAACGACTTTGCCTTCCAAATCTACAAGCGGACCACCGCTGTTGCCTGGGTTAATGGCAGCGTCTGTTTGCACAAGATTCTCTATTAGTCCGCGCTCCGACTCTATTGTTCTGTTCACTGCGCTGATTACTCCTGAAGTCACAGTGGGTCCTCCAACAAGCCCGAAAGGGTTTCCAATTGCGTAAACTTTTTGTCCTACTTTTAGCTTGTCTGAGTTTCCAAGTTCCGCGGCTTGAAGGTTTTTGTCGTTAACTTTCACGACTGCTATGTCGTGGACAGCACAAGACCCTACTATTTTGCCTTTTAAGGCTTCGTTGTTCCAGAGGGTGACGTGAATTTTTTCTGCGCCTCCAACAACATGGTTGTTTGTGAGAATGAGTCCTTTAGCGTCGATTATTGTGCCTGACCCCATTCCTGCAACTGGGATTGCTTGGTAAAACATGTTGTGCACAAGTTTTATCGTGCTTATGTTGACTACGCTTTTGCTTGTTTTCTCTATCATTTCTAAAACTTTCTTCTCGTCGTATGCGGACATTTCTCTTCGCCTTAAAAGGGTGATTTAATCAGGCGGTTTTAATAGTTTTTCCATGTTTCGCCGTGTTAGGCTGAACTGTAGAAAGTGTATTTTTTTGATGTTTTTTAATTTGTTTTTGGTGAAAACGTATATAAATATGACGTATGTTATGTATTTTACGACGTGTGCCGTAACGGGGAGTCGCTCAAAACGCATTTTACACCCAGTCTCTCACTCCTTTCCCCGTTAAGACACACGCTCAGAAAGGGGCAGCTGCACATGAAAGTGGAAGAAACCGTGAAAAACGCGGAAAAACATAACGCCTTGGCAGAACTAATAGCGAAATTGGATGCAGAATGCAGAACCTGCGCTCCATTAACCCCTCTTGAATGCATAACCCGCTGTAACGTTTGGAAGATGAAAAACGAGCTTAGACAACTGCGGGAAACTATGGATAACCCGAACTTCGTAAAAGACCTTTTTAACGTTCTCAAAAACAACACACGCCTGCATGTTCTGAAGACAATAGTTAAGCGCCGTTACTCTGTGAGCAACCTCCAAGAAGAACTTAAAAAAGCAGGTTACTCACATAGTCAAGAAACTATACATCATGAGTACTTGTATCCGTTATTGGCGGTTGGACTTGCCGCTGAAGCTCAAGAACAATACTATGCAACAGCCTTCGGCGGTAGACTTAACGAGTTAATAGGCGATTTTTCTGAATTCGCGGATGTTCTGCCTGCGCATTCCGAGTGTTACGAGGAAGTTCTTCTTGAAGCGTTCTTGTCTGAACCTAAAACCTTTGAGGAAATTACGGCTGTAGTCTCATCCAAAGTTGCGTCGCGCGTTCTGAAACGATTGAAAACGGCTGGTCTGATAGAAACTCCTGCAGAGAGAGATTACGTGTTTTTCTTCAAGTCAAAACGCAACCCCGCCAAAGAAACTCTCTCCTCAATTGAAGCGAAAGTTTACGACAACATTTCTGAAGAAGGAATTTCAGCCAAAAAACTTGCCGAGAAAACAAGCATTTCACTGAGACGAACCTACAAGTACCTGAGGAGCCTGAAAGGCAAGAAACTGGTGTTTACACGGAAAACTCCCAAAACCTACTGCTTAACCGACAAGGGCGAACGAATAGCGTGGCTCTTAAATGAGGTTAACAAGCTAGTGGAAGAGACGCTGACCTTTTCTATGCAGTTCACCAAGCACAAAGAAAACTCGTAAACCAGTTAAAAGCTAAAGCCGCATCTAAATTTCCTTAAAGTCCTTCCAAGCCTGCTCATTCATAGCCGCTATTATTCTCTTTCGTCCTTCCTCTTTTGACTTCTTGTAAGCATCCCACAATTTTAATGCCGCGCCGATGATGCCCTCCACATCAATGGATACGCCCATCAAGGAGATTTTACTCTTCGTTGTCGGAGTTAACGCATAAACATACTTGACAAAGCCTTCGACTTCTTTGGAAATCGGCTCGAATTTTTCGATAACAGGCTTTATGTCTTTCTTGCCTTGGCTTATATACAATTTCAACTGTGCCAACCACCCGTTATAGTCAGCTTGCACAGTGTTGTATCTTTTCTCGGTCTCATCATACGCTGGTGAATTGATTTTGTAGCGTTCTTTCACGTAGCTGGCTGCTTTCTCCATTTGCGTTTTGCCCCTCGCCATCGGACCAATAATTTCGTTCAAATCCTCGCTTGGCAATTTTTTCCCTCGCTCTTTTTCCGTTTATACTACTCCACTTATAAGAGTTGCCCGAGAAAGAAACTATGGCGATTTTGCTGTGCTACCCGCCTGGTGCACCGTGGAAGGGCACGTTTTCCCATAGGACCTCCCACCAGTCCGCTTCAGTTATGGTTTCGCCGTGCACAATGATCTCCAGAACCATCTTCAGCATGGCGTGGTGTCTTTTCTCGTCAGTCAATATGGCTTTTAAGAGAAATGCCACTTTCTTGTCCCCAATGGTCGGCATAATCTTCTCCAATTTTTTGATAAGGTCAGCTTCCATCTTGATATGCTTCTCCACCAGCGCCCTTTGCTCGTCAAGATTCTCCTGCTTCAACGCCTGAGAAACATCAGTTAAAAGCGCAACGGCTGAAGCGTAAAGCTCCGCGTGCTTCACAGAATCCAACGATATCCCTTTTAAAACGCCTTTAACTGGCGGGTTCTTGATGTTCACTATGCCCTTGTTTATGGACTGCACTATTTCCTTCTCAATCAATATCTGCTGCTTCATGAATTCAACTAACTCTTTTTTTGAGCTCACGCTTTTTCTCCTCCACTTCTAAACCATGCTAAGCTGCGTGCATAAGGCTTTCGGCAACACGTTTCCCAAGACTTCGGCACATGTTCAGCGTGTTTTGGTCAGGCGTGTACCTTGCCAGCAACGGCGGCTCGGTAACTTGCATTTCAAACCTGTTCTTCATGATTTCAAGCACAAGCTTCGGGGCTTCACCGCTCCACCCGTAAGAGCCGAAGGCTGCGCCTACTTTTCCTTTTAGGTTTACGCTCTTCTCTGCTGCTTCCTCAAACAGCCGTTTCGTGTCCATTGTCATGTCATGATGGTAGGTTGGCGCTCCCACGAGCACAGCATCAACCTTGCCGAGTTCTTCAGCGTCAACATGATAATTCACTTCTACTTCTACGTTGGTCGCGCTTTTGGCGCCGTCGGCTACGGCGTTCGCCATTTTTTCAGTATTTCCAGTTCGACTATAATATAATACAAGAATTTTCGGCACAAAACTCACCTGCCATTAAACCTTTAGAGACAAAGAATATGAACTTTTTGTAAACCAACAGCGCTTTTTAGCTAGCGTCAAATGATGTTGAGTAGTCTCCGAAGAATTCATAAACAGCCAGCTAAATTATTTTTGCGCAGGGAGAGTTCGCAAATGGAACAGTGGGATGTCATCATCATCGGCGCAGGTACAGCGGGTTTAGCTGCTGGCATTTACGCCGCGCGAAGTGGATTGAAAACCCTGATTATAGACGAGAGGATGGCTGGCGGGACAGCTGCAGACGCACCAAGCGTGGAGAATTACCCTGGCTTCTCGCAGATTAGCGGCGCTGAATTGGCAGAGAAAATGGTGATGCACTGCAGAAAAACGGGCGCAGCCATCCGCGAACTGGAAGCTGTGACTGGCTTAGAGCTTAAGGGCGAGAAGAAAATTGTCCACACCGCGAGTTCAACTTATGAAGCTAACGCGCTCATAATTGCCTCAGGCTCTCACTACCGCGAAATCGGCGTCAAAGGCGAACAGGAACTCCGCGGCAGAGGCGTAAGCTACTGCGGCGTGTGTGATGGACCGTTTTTCAGGAACAAGCGGGTGCTTGTGATTGGCGGCGGAAACTCGGCGTTGACAACCGCTTTGTATCTCTCAGGCATAGCCGCCGAAGTTATCGTAGTTCACCGCAGGGACGCGTTTCGAGCTGAAGAAACTCTTGTGAAAGACGTAGCTTCCAGAAAGAACATCAAAGTCTTGTTGAGCACGGAAATAAGGGAAATCAAAGGCGAAAAAACAGTCAACAAAGTACTGCTGTCAAGCGGCAAAGCAGGTGAAACGAAGGAGTTGGCGGTTGACGGCGTTTTCGTTCAAGTCGGTGAGGCGCCTAATAGCCAAGTAGCCCGTGAAGCAGGCGTGGATGTTGACGTGCACGGCTACATTAAGATTGATTTGTTTCAGCGCACGAACGTCGCGGGTGTTTACGCGGCTGGCGACGTCACTGACCATCCAGTCAAGCAGGTTGGCACTGCCGTGGGTCAAGGCATCACTGCGGCGCTGGAAGCTTACAGTTACATTCGACAACCGTATTACCGCAAATAGAGGGGAAAACATTATATCATCCAAAACCCCTTTTCAAAACTTCATAAGCATAATTAACGTGCTTACAGGCTGAAAGTTCCAGCAAAAATAACGAAAAGAGGTTCAGCAATGAGCGAAACATGTCTCACTGCAGTTGAAATAAACCAAGACCTATGTAGTCGATGTTGTGTTTGCTATTCTATTTGTCCATATGAAGCCATAAACTACGACGCGGAAGCGGATAAGGTAGAAATAGACATACAGAAATGCCAAGTCTGCGGTATATGCTACAGCGCTTGCCCCGCCGCCGCGATAAAAATGGCTTACTATGACTATGACAATTTAACTGAGTATGTGGATTGTGCACGCAAAAAAACTGATAGCGACACGCTTGTTTTGATGTGCCGTGGAAACTCGCCCTCCACCTGCGAGGTTGAAGAGATTCTAGCAGACCAAGGCTTGCACATCAAAAACTACATACCACTGCGGCTGCCGTGTTCCGGCAGAGTCCCAACGGACTTCATTTTTAAAACCTTGAATTCAGGCGTGAAAAACATCGTTTCCATCCAGTGTGAAGATGCGTTCTGCCGTTTCAAGGAAGGCACAAAAATCAACACGCGCCGTTTGCAGCTTAGCAAGAACGTTCTAGCACAGTTAGGCTTCGACGAAGACGTTTTGAAAGTGGTCAAGTTCTCTAGGAAAGCAGTGTACCACACTGAAGAATGCGTTGGCTGCGACAAATGCGTATTCATCTGTCCATACGATGCTATAAAAGCGGAACCGTTCTCTACGCCAACCATTGTTTACGAGGACTGCGTAGGCTGCGGCGCTTGTGCTCTAGTTTGCCCGCATAAAGCCATCGAAGTAAAAGGCTACGAATTCGAGAATGTCCTGCAACGTTACGGTCAAGCCGCAACAAAAATGAAAGCACAAGGCAAAGCTCCCGCCGTGCTCGTGTTCAGTTGCCAGTGGTCCGAGTTCTCAGCTTTAGATAATCCTGAAAGCGTGTTGAAAGGCAAGAACGCTGTGGTGCTGGAGGTTCCCTGCTTCAAAGGCATGGACCCAGTTCACGTTGTTAACGCTCTCCAGTGCGGTTTCGACGGCGTCATGGGCGTTGTATGCGCTGCTGACGACTGCAAACTCAGCGAAGGCAGAGACACCGCTGAACGCAATCTTGACGTGTTGAAAAACGTTTTGAAGAAGATGAATTTGCTTGAACGGTTTGAACTGTTCGAGTTGTCGCCGAGGTGCGAAGGCGAATTCAAATCAAAGTTTGACTGTTTCTACCAGAAAATCTCAGCGTTACCAAAGTGTGTAGTAGCTGAAGCGGAGGCGAAGTAAAACGTACAGAATAGTAACCAAGAAACAACTTGCGCACAAAGAAACCTTGTTTGAGGTTGATGCGCCAGATATTGCCGCGAAAGCCAAAGCTGGTCAATTCATAATAGTTGTTCCCAACGAGCACGGCGAACGCATACCGCTAACCATTTGCGGTTACGACACGACAAAGGGCACCGTGTCGTTTGCCTTCCACGAAGTCGGCAAAACCACAAGGCAGATGGGCTGCTTGAAAGAAGGCGACTGCCTGCTAAACGTCACTGGCCCCTTAGGTAATCCTTCAGAGGTCAAAAAGTTTGGTAAAGTTCTCTGCGTCGGCGGAAGCATTATGATTGCGCCGACGTTGTTGCAGGTTAAAGCTATGAAGGAAGCGGGAAACCACGTGACCACTGTGCTGGGGTGCAGGTCCAAAGATTTCTTGTTCATGGAGGACGAAGCTAAAGCGTTAAGCGACAAGGTGTACGTGGCTTCTGACGACGGCACAATCGGCTATAAGGGACTGGATTTCTTGAAGGATTTGTTGAAGACTGAAAAGGTTGACCGCTGCGTCGTTTTGGGGCCTGTGGTTATGATGCGGGACGTCAGCGAAATTACCAAGCCCTACGGTATTCCAACGATTATAACTGTGACGCCTATCATGATTGACGGGATGGGCATGTGCGGTGTGTGCCGCGTCACGGTTGCCGGGAAAATGCAGTTCGGTTGCGTTGACGGTCCAGAGTTTGATGGGCACCAGGTTGATTTTGAAGAGTTAATTCAGCGTCAACGTTTGATGCTTCCCGAAGAAAGGTTAAGTTCAATGTTATGGGAAATGCATGGAGAGTGCAAGTGTGGCAGAAACAAAGCCTAAACCGAAACTTAAGAAAGAAGCCGTGGAAATGCCAAAGCAGGAACCGAAGGTTCGCGCTAAAAACTTTAACGAAGTTGCGTTAGGCTACACTGAAGAGATGGCGCTTGAAGAAGCAAGCCGTTGCCTTCAATGCCCTAAGCCGCAGTGCGTAACCGGCTGCCCTGTCGAGGTTCCAATTCCCGAGTTCATCAAGTGCATCAGGGAGAAGAAGTACGCTGAAGGCATAGCCACGATAAAGACTAAAAACGCGTTGCCCGCTGTGTGCGGGCGCGTTTGTCCGCAGGAATCGCAGTGCCAAGCTAAATGTGTTGTCGGAAAGGTTGGTGAACCAATCAGCATCGGGCGTCTAGAGCGTTTCCTTGCAGATTGGGAGCGTGACCACGGATTCCAACTTCCAGAAAAGGCTAAGCCAACAGGCAAGAAAGTAGCCATTGTCGGCGCAGGTCCAGCTGGTCTGACGGCTGCAGCTGACTTGGTTAAGCTTGGTCACGGCGTAACCATTTATGAGGCGTTACATATAGGCGGCGGCGTGCTCAGCTACGGCATTCCCGAGTTCCGTTTACCCAAAGCCATCGTGAACAACGAAGTTGAGTACATCCGCAAGCTGGGCGCAGACTTACGTTTAGGCAACCTTGTTGGCAGGACGCATACGATTCCTGAATTGATGAAGGCCGGCACTGATGCTGTGTTCATCGGCAGCGGTGCTGGTTTGCCCCAGTTCACTGGTTGCCCCGGCGAAAACCTCGGCGGCATCTACTCAGCCAACGAGTTCCTTATCCGCGTTAACCTGATGAAAGCTTATGCTTTTCCAGAATACGATACGCCGTTGCGTCTTGGCAAGCATGTGGTGGTTATCGGCGGCGGAAACGTAGCCATGGACTGTGCCCGATGCTCGATGCGGTTGGGTGCTGACGTATGCTTGGTTTACAGGCGTTCACGCGACGAGTTGCCCGCTAGGCATGAGGAAATTGAGAACGCTGAGGAAGAAGGCTTAGTTTGCAAGTTCCTAGCTGCGCCAGTGGAGTTTTACGGCGACGAGAAGGGCTGGGTTAAAAGCATGAAGTGCATCTGCATGGAGCTTTGTGAACCCGACAAGAGCGGCAGACGTGGCGTTAAAAAGATTGAAGGCTCAGAGTTCACTATGGACGTTGACACCGTAATCATTGCCATTGGGCAGACGCCGAACCCGATTATCCAGCGCACCACCGAAGGCTTAGAGACGAACCCACGGCACGGCACGATAAACGTGGATGAGGTTGGCAAAACCAGCTTAGATGGCGTTTACGCTGGCGGAGACGTTGCCACAGGCGCCGCAACCGTCATCAGCGCTATGGGTGCGGGAAAGAAAGCTGCCAAAGCAATGCACGAGTACTTGATGAATAAGAAGTAAGCTTGCGGAACTAGCCGCTCAAAAAGTACTACCCCTTCCCTTTATATAACGTTGGAAAGAGTTCTTCTATAAACTAGCAATCACGCCCTTTACTAGTAGTGTACTAAGGAAAATTAACCAAAAAGCTAATTTTAGGTTTCAAGTTATTTGTTGTTGAGGATCGCAATGGAGCGGCTCTTATATTCTGAATGGGTTTCAGCTGGGAAATTCGTTAAGACTATTATGAGTTTTGTCTCTTTGCTTTATGTGATTGTGCTGGTTATGTTCGTTTGGATTGCCATTTCTATCCAGAATCCTTACTTCGCAGTTATACTTGTGTTTCCTCTGATTTTTGTGTTGGTGCTATATGGAAACTATCGGGGTATTCAGATAAGAATAACTTCAAAGGAACTCATAATCCGTTATGGTCTTTTGAACCGTAAACACATTCAAATGTCAAACATAGTTTCATGTGAACCTACTAAAGCAAATTTTGGAAAATATCTAGGCGTTGGCATAAGATACGGGACTGATGGTTCTTGGGTGTATTCAACATCTTTCGGCAATGCGGTAAAAATTATTCAGTTGAAAGGGAGCCCATTCGTTTTTTCTTCAAACAGCCCGTCTGAGATTTGTAGCATCATTAGCGGAATAAAGCCTGCGGCAAAGGTCTAAAATCAGAAAAAGAAATCTACAGGCAGTCCACTCGTTGCTCTGAAGAATTCATTTATAAGCAGAACACTCCCGAAACCAAATTCTCGGTTAACTTTTGGTTGTGTCTGCGAAAAATGTTATTATTTCTTTTGTTGCCTAATACTGCCAGAGGGTTCATCGTGTCTGCGGAGGAGAAACGTTGGTTTCGATTCTGGCCTAGCAACATGCCAAAAAGCATAAGCTACCCTGCGGTTCCGCTTAACGCAGTTCTTGAAGCAACCGCGAAAGAGCACCCTGGCAAAACCGCGATAGCGTTTTTTGACGGAGAAATCACTTATGGCGTGTTAAACGTGTTTTGCGACCAGTTTGCGGCGGCGCTTGCCCGCTTAGGTGTAAAGCGCGGAGACCGCGTGGCAATTTTCCTGCCTAATATTCCCCAGTTTGTAATCGCTTATTTCAGCGTTCTCAAAGCTGGCGCTGTTTTAACCGCTATCAGCCCTTTGCATAGGGAACGCGAAGTGGAGTACCAACTGTGCGACTCAGAAGCAACAGCAATAATCACGTTAGATTCGCTTTATCCAGTAGTGGCGAACGTCTGGCAAAAAACCAAGTTGAAACACGTTATCGTAACCAACGCCGAAGAGTACGCGGTTAAAACCCCTGTTGCTGCAAGTATGCCCGAACAAAAAGCTGGCGTCTACTCTTTTCAAGCACTGCTAAAGGAAAACGCAGACGCGAAACCGCCGCAAGTTCACCTTAATCCCCGAGAAGATTTAGCTGCTTTGCAGTACACGGGTGGCACCACAGGCACCCCCAAAGCCGCCATGCTAACGCACATGAATTTGGTCTCAAACGCCGTAGCCTTCGCAACATGGCTGAAAGGCACCACGGTAAAAGAAACGTTCCTCACTGCTTTGCCGTTGTTTCACATTTACGGCATGACCACCAGCATGAACGCACCCATCAGCTTAGCAGCAAAAATGGTTTTGATGCCGCGCTTCGACCCGCTAAAGGCTCTGGAAACAATTCAAAAGCACAAGGTCACGGTTTTCTGCGGCGTCCCCACAATGTACGCAATCCTGCTTGCTAACCCTGCCTTAGGCAAGTTCGACTTAACTAGCATACGCGCGTGTATTTCAGGCGCTTCCCCGTTGCCGCCTCAAGTTCAAAAAAAGTTCATGGAGGTAACTGGCGGGTTCCTCGCTGAAGGCTACGGCTTAAGCGAAGCATCGCCCGTCACGCACTGCAACCCCGTGGACAAGACCATGCTCACCGTGCGCGTAGGCTCAATTGGCTTGCCGCTACCAGACACGGACGCCTGCGTTTTTGATTTGGAAACAGGTACGCAGCAGCTTAAGCCCAACGAAACGGGCGAGTTAGCTGTTAAGGGTCCGCAGGTGATGAAGGGTTACTGGCACAGCGCTGAGGAAACCGCCAGCGTCCTCCGTGGTGGGTGGCTTTTCACGGGCGACATCGCACGTATGGATGAGGACGGCTACTTTTACATCACCGACAGAAAAAAAGACCTCATCAAGTACAAGGATTACAGTGTTTACCCGCGTGAAATAGAAGATGTGCTTTATGAGCATCCAAGCGTGAAACTGTGCGCTGTCGTTGGTAAGCCCGACCGCATGGCAGGCGAAATTCCGAAAGCCTTCGTTGTGCTGAAAGACGGCGCAAGCGCCACTGAAGTTGAGCTTATGGCTTTTGTCAACGGTAAAGTTGCTCCATACAAGGCAATCCGCGAAATCCAATTCAGAAAAGAACTGCCCCTTAGCTCAGCGGGCAAAGTGCTGAGGCGCGTGTTGCAAGAAGAAGAGAAGGCTTGTGGGCAACGTCGAAACGTATAAGAGAAATCCACATCTCACTTTTAGTGAAGGTTCACCCTTGCGCGTTAAAATCAACGTTACGGGCATAGTTCAAGGCGTGGGTTTTCGCCCCTTCGTTTACCGCATAGCCGTGGGCAACGGCTTGGCAGGTTACGTGCTTAACAGGGGTGACGCAGGCGTAGAAATCCTCGCAGAAGGCACCGCGCAAGCCATCCAGGCCTTCCTGTATGAGCTGCAAGCGAAGAAGCCGCCTCTAGCTCAAATCCACAATATAGCCACTACAGAGCTTACGGGCAAAAACGAACACGCCCGATTTACCATTCACAAAAGCTCCGAGGAAACCACGCTTTCAGGCTCGGTCATACCGCCCGACGTAGCCATATGCGACGAGTGTTTAGCTGAGCTACGCGACCCAAACGACCCGCGGTATGAGTATTTTTTCATCACGTGCACTAACTGCGGTCCACGCTTCACCATAATTGAGCGTTTGCCGTACGACCGCGAAAACACCACCATGCACGAGTTTCCCATGTGCAGCTTCTGCCAAAAAGAATACAACGACCCGCTCAACAGGCGGTTTCACGCGCAAACAGTAGCGTGCCCAGAATGCGGCCCCCAAGCATACTTAACCGCAAGCGACGGCAAACCGCTTCCGCACAGCGCCCCGGTACGCGAAGCGGGACGTTTGCTCTCCGAAGGTGCCATATTGGCTGTTAAAGGCTACGGTGGCTTCCACGTTGCCGCATCAGCAGTTAACGATAAGCCTCTGCTGGCACTTCGAAAATCGAAGCACAGACGCGCTAAGCCCTTCGCCGTAATGGCTCGAAGCCTCGAAGCGGCAGAAGCCTTCGCGGAAGTCACCGAAAAAGAAAAAGAACTGCTCACTTCGTACGCGCGCCCCATAGTGCTGCTCAACAAGAACAGCCACTTCAATCTCTCACCGCTGGTTGCTCCCGGGCTTCACAACATCGGCGTCATGCTGCCCTACACGGGTTTACACTACATGCTCTTCGACGGCGTGGATGATGCGGCGTTTGTGATGACCAGCGCGAACCCGCCTAACCAACCCATCGTAAAAGACAACGACGAAGCACTGCAAGCGTTAGGCGGCACGGTGGATTATTTCCTGTTTCACAACCGCAAAATCGCTTACCGCTGCGATGATTCAGTAACGCGCGTCCACGGAGACCACAAAGCGTTCATACGCCGAAGCAGAGGCTACGCACCCGCACCCGTAATGCTCAAAGAAAACGCGAAACGCTGCGTAGTAGGTCTAGGCGGCGAACTGAACAACACCGCCTGCGTTTTACAGGCAAACCACGCGTTCCTCAGCCAGCACATCGGCGACGTGGAAAATCTCGAAACCAAAACTTTCCTCCAACAAGCCACCAGCCACCTTATCCGCTTAACCAACAGCCACGTAGACGCCGTAGCCTGCGACCTGCACCCCAAATTTACCACCACCGCTCTAGCGCAGGAGCTTGCCGAAGCCTACGGTTGGCAGCTAATCCAAGTGCAACACCACCACGCGCACATCGCAGCGTTAATGATGGAACACGCAGTAAACGAGATAATAGGCGTGGCGTGCGATGGTTATGGTTACGGTGTTGGCGGCGGAGCATGGGGCGGCGAAATCTTCCTCGGCACCCGCACCTCAGCAGACTTCAAACGCCTAGCCCATTTGGAACCACAACCGCTGATAGGCGGAGACGCGGCAACCCGCTATCCCCTACGCATGGCAGCAGCAATCCTCAATAAGAAAGTGGATGTTGCGCCGTGGCTCCTGCAAAACGCTGGGCACTTGCCTCACGGCGAAACCGAAGCAATCCTCCTGCTTCACCAGCTTAAACAAGGCAACGGCGCAGTTGAAACTACTAGTTGCGGCAGGGTTTTGGATGCGGTTGCCGCGGTGTTGGGTGTATGCTACGAGCGCACGTACGAGGGTGAACCTGCAATGAAGCTGGAGTCCGCAGCCACAGCGGGCGCGGACGTGTTGAAACTGAAGCCCATTGTAAACGGTAATGTGTTGGATACAACGCAGCTGCTGCTGGGAATCTTTGAAAACCGCGGCAGGCTTCGGACGGCGGATTTGGCTTATTCTGCGCATGCTTACTTAGCTGAGGGCTTGGCTTCGTTAGCTGTGGAAAAAGCAGCGGAGAATGGTGTAAGCGTTGTCGGCTTCTCGGGTGGTGCAGCCTGCAATGCGTTGTTGGCTTCGCTTATGCGTGCGCGTGTGGAGGCGGCTGGTTTGCGTTTTCTGGTGCATGAGGCTGTGCCTGCGGGCGACGGCGGGGTTTCTTTTGGTCAAGCTGTGGTAGGTGGATTCTGGCGTTTTTAAACCATAACCGTTTTATCGCCGTTTACGCTCGGTTTAATGTTGACTAGGCATGTGTTTAGCTATTCCCGCGCGCGTTATGAGTGTTGACGGCGACAAAGCCCAAGTGGACTTCGGTGAAGGCGTCTTAAGAGAGGTTAACGTGACGCTTGTCAACGCCAAAGTAGGCGACTACGTTTTGGTGCATGCGGGCTACGCGATTCAGCTTATGGATGAGAAAGACGCTTTAGAAACTTTGAGCTTGTGGCGCGAGATTCTCGCGGTTCAAACAGAGTAAAGGGCAAGTTGGCGAGGTTATGAGTGAAAAACTCAGGTTTCGAGACCCAGAATTAGCGCGGAGCGTAACGCAGAAAATTCACGAGTTAACACCGAAAGGGCAGGCAATCAAAATTTGCCATGTCTGCGGCACGCACGAATGGACAATCACGCATTACGGCTTGCGCAGCCTTTTGCCCTCCAACCTTGAAGTTATCGCCGGACCCGGCTGCCCCGTCTGCATAATACCCGCCTCAGAAGTTGACGCAGCCGTTGACTTAGCGTTAAAAGGCGTAGTGATCACGTGTTTCGGTGACCTTCTCCGCGTGCCAGGCTCGCACATGTCGCTTTTAGACGCTAAAGCCAAAGGCGCTGATGTCCGAATAGTTTACAGTGTAAGTGACGCCGTCCGAATGGCTGAGAATGAGGCGGATAAAGAGTTTGTTTTTTTCGCGGTGGGTTTCGAAACAACTGCGCCCTCCACGGCTGTTGAGGTTTCGCAGAAACCGCCCAGTAACCTGAGCTTTCTTATCGCTCATCGCGTGGTTCCGCCAGCCATGGAGCTGCTTGCCCGCATGGAAGACTTGCGGTTAAACGGCTTCATCGCGCCAGGTCACGTCAGCACCATAATTGGGCTTAAGCCTTACGAGGTTTTTCCCGAGAAGTATGGTTTGCCGACGGTCGTTGCGGGTTTTGAACCGTTGGATGTGCTGTTTGCTGTTTATATGGTTCTGAAGCAGTTAAGCGTGGCTAAGCCGAGGTTGGAGAATGAGTATGTGCGTGGTGTGCGGTGGGAAGGCAACGTTAAGGCGCAGAAGCTGATTCGCGATGTTTTTGATGTTAACGATGGTAAGTGGCGCGGGCTAGGTACTATTCCTGCTTCGAAGCTTGTGCTTAAAGAGCAGTATGCTGTTTATGATGCGGAACGGAAGTATCACGTCAAGCTTGGGGAGGGTGTTGATTCGCAGCCTGGTTGCCGTTGCCACTTGGTGGTTATCGGCAAAATCAAGCCAAGCGAATGTCCGTTGTTTATGCGGGCTTGTACTCCGCAGAATCCCGTTGGCGCCTGCATGGTTAGCATGGAAGGCACATGTAGAGTCTGGGCGAAAACAGCTACGGCTTAGCAGATTCTTGGCACGGGGTCGCCTACGGGTCTAGCGATTATCCGTTTGCCGCCTACTAGCGTTTGCATGGCTACGCCGTTAAACGTGGTTGTGGCTTCGCCGATTACCGCCGCGTTTTTTCCTTCGCTTGTCTGCTTTAGGAACTGCAGGATTTGCTCGGCTTTTGCGGGTACCGCGGCTATTATTATTTTTCCTTCGTTGCCTACTTCCAGCGGGTCTAAGCCTAGCATTTCGCATGCGGCTTGCACGTCTTGTCTGATGGGCACTTTGGCTTCGTCAATCAGTATGCCTGCTTGTGATTTTTCGCTCCACTCGTTCAACGCGTCAGCCAACCCGCCTCTGGTTGGGTCTTTCATGGCTGTTACTCCGCCGACTTCAGCTAGCATGCGTTGAATCATGCGGTTTAAGGGTTTAACGTCTGATTCTATTTCGCTTCCGAATTTTAAGCCCTGCTGCGCTGAAAGCACTGCTAAGCCGTGGTCGCCTAGCGTGCCTGAAAGGATAATCTTGTCGCCTGCGGCTACGTTGGAATCCAGCACCCACCGTGCTGCAAAGCTGCTTCGGTGCTGCCGTACAACTTCCAAGTTGCTTTCCAAAGCTGGGGTTCTTCTGCCTATGCCTGAGATGTTCATGACGCAGCCGCCTAAACTGCCCTTCTCCACGACTTTAGTGTCGCCCGTGACCACGCCCACGCCTGCTTCACGGCATGTGCTTTGCATGCTGATTAAGATTCGCTCTAAATCCGCTATGGCTAAGCCTTCTTCTAAAATTAAGCCGCAGGCTAACGCGTAGGGTTCAGCGCCTAACGCTGCGATGTCGTTTACTGTGCCCGAAACAGCCAAGCGTCCGATGTCTCCGCCTGGAAAGAAAATCGGCTTGACCGCATGCGAATCGCTTTTGAGAACCACGTCGCCGACAGCTGCCGCGTCATCCAACGCTTCCAACGGCACTTCAGCGTTGCTGTAGCCGCCTAAATACTTCACAACGTAATTCGTGACTAAACTGTGCATGACGGTGCCGCCCGCGCCATGCAACATAGTAACCGCATCTTTCTTACTGCTCATACGCTCTTGCCTTCTTCTAGGTCTATGGCTTCGCGGTGAAACATAAACACATCGCACACAACCTGAAAGAATTGTTTTCCGTGACTGCAAGCAAAACAACCTCTTTCGGGTGCCGTAAACACCAAAAGCTTTCACAGACAACATAAGTGTCATCCCAAGCAAAGGACACTGTTTTGCAAAAAAGGGAAACAAAAAAAAAGTCAAGGTTGATCTTTAAAACTACGAACAGCGGAGTTTTGCGGCGGCAATTGATAGACAAATCTTTGAACGCTTAATGCGAAAGAAGCGTAATAGAGTCAGTCAATAAAGGCTTACATCCCAAGGATAGTAACAGAAACACTTGGCCATAGAACGACATTTGAGCCAATTCGTTTAGCGACACGAATGTCTCCATCTGAAGATACAACAACTGCTATAGAATCCTCGAAACTTGAACAAAATCTGAAAGCTGACCGATGTCTAGTTCCAAAAAGCTCTATATCTCTATGTTCCGATTCGTTTTTCAAGCAATTGGTCATAACTTTTATGCGCTTTAAACTTGGAGAAACAGCGGTTATTTCAGCGCCAAAGCCCAATAGCCGCAGTTTATCAGTTATAACGACAGCGCCATCCACAGCAGAGAGCGAAGACAAGAAACTAGCGGCTCTTTTTACGTTTTCTTCAGCTTCTTCTAACATATTTTTAGCATGAATGTAATTTCGAAATTCTTTTTTTGTGATGGTTTTTCTTTTGTCGAAACCGAAGTAAGCGTCATAGTATTTTGAATGCCACTCGAGCACCTGAACTATAGGCGCAAAGGCATCATAAGAGCAAAGGTATTTTATTCTTATTCTATCTTGCAACCGGGTGTCTTCGGTTTTTATCTTGTCAGGGATGATAATTACTGTACCACCATGACCTTTTTCTCTTATCCTGTTAAACAAACGTTCAAGGAAATACAGATAGCAATTTTCGGGGTAGTCATCGTCAGAAGCATAGTCTGAAGACTCGTATTTGTCTCGCTTAAGTCTAGTACAAACTTCTGTGTAAAGGCTTTTTTGTCCCCCACTCAGAAAATCGACAATAGGGCTCTGCCATAATACGTGTGGAGAAAAGCCAATTTTCCCTTGATTTAAGGTTGCGATGGGAAACCCAATTCTACTTAACGACACTTGACCTGGACCCTGCGAGGATAATATAAGACCGTCGGGGGGGAGATGAGTTGCGCTATCCGCTTCATGTCTAGTAAAATCCCACCAAGAAGTACCAGACTCAAGTAACCCCCAAATCTCTAAGGCTGATGAATTTTTCGCGTTTTGCACACCTATTAACACATGTGTTGGGTCCGTCGCAGGAGCAAGCTTGACGAGCTCTCCAACACCAAACTTTCTTGGCGTTTCAAACTCTATAATTTCTTGACTGCGGCTATCAAGCTTTCTCTTTTCGATTTCCTTTTTGGTTGTGTAAATAACCCTGAATGATATTCGACGTTTTTCTTCGGTTATAAAGCTAGCATGAAAGGCAGTCTCAACTAACTCTTTAAAAATTTCGCGATCAGGTAAATCCTTCTTGAGTTTAGCAAAAAACCCTTTATTCCATCTTTCTTTTGCTGTATGATACAATTCAGCTGGATAAATGAAATTAGTCATGAATCTAAATTCGAGTCAAGAGTATTTAATTTTAAGCCCTAGTTATGGCGAAAACTGCTGAAGGCTTATGATTGGCTAGTAAATGTTGAGGAGACAGGGATTAGATGTATGAAGTGAGGATAGTAAAAACTTGCTAAGCCCAAAAATGGGTTACAACCAACGCGCCAGCCCAACCCATGCTGGGGTAATACTGGGTTTGATCTGCAATGCCTCTGCTTTAGACTATTTATAGTTTAAATAAGGGGGCTATAGTTTTTCCCGAGCGCTAGAGCGCAACGCATCTAATGTTACCAACAGTTCTGTCTTTGCAAACCCCTTGGAACTCCGTGATTTTGGAAAAACTATAAAAGCACAGTTACACTCAAGAAACGGTGCACACCTCACTGCTCGAATGCACCCTCCAAAAAAGGGAACTAGCCTAGTCTACTTTTTCTAAAAAATAGCTGCGCTACGGAAAGCCATATAAATCCCCATTACGCTGTTGAATTGCACAATCGGAGAGAAAACACAAAATGCCAAAATGGGGATACTCCATAATAACCGACGAACTCGACCCAGAAAAAACAGCGAAAGCAAGCGGACGAGAAATCCGAGTATCCCACAAAAGCACCCGCGAAGTATGTCGCACAATCAAAGGCATGACGCTCTCCAACGCAAAAACATACCTGACAAACGTCATAACCAAAAAACAAAGCATCCCGTTTACAAGATTCAACAAGAAAGCCGCACACCGCCACGGCATAGAAAAAGCCTTCGCAGGAAGATACCCCATAAAAGCCGCCCAAAAAACCCTCAAAATACTCCAAAGCGCAGAAGCAAACGCCGAAAACAAAGGCTTAGACCTAGAACGCCTCACAATACTCCACGCAGCAGCCTACCCAGGCATGAAAATCAAACGCTTCACACCCAGAGCCCAAGGAAGGTCATCACCAAAATACGACACGCTAACCCACATTGAAATCGTCCTAACAGAAAAACCCACCCCAGGAGAACAACCATAAATGTCCATAGTCAAACGCTTCATAACAGAATCCATCAAACGAACCGAAATCGACGAATTCCTGCAAAAAAAACTTGAACGCGCTGGCTACGGCGGAGTAAACCTTTCCAAAACCCCGCTGGGAACCCACGTAGTGGTTTACGCCATGCGCCCAGGCATAGTCATTGGACGTGGCGGAGAAACAATAAAAGAACTCGCCGCCATTTTAGAAGAAAACTTTAAGATTTCTAACCCGCAAATTTCTGTCTCCGAAATCGAAGTTCCCGAATTTAACGCTTATGTTGTTGCATCCCGAGTTGCTTCAGCCCTGCAACGAGGCGTCCACTTTAGACGCGCTGGCTTTTGGGCTTTGAACCAAGTCATGGATGCAGGAGCTTTGGGAATTGAAATCGTAATAAGCGGCAAGCTTCGAACTGAAAGAGCTAGATTTGAAAAGTTCCGAGCAGGCTACTTCCCAAGATGCGGCGAACCAGCATTGAAGTACATGCGGAAAGCCGAAGTTCACGTTCAGCTTAAACCCGGAATCATTGGCGTTCGCGTCAAACTGATGCCGCCAGACGCCCAGTTTCCAGACAAAGTCCAAATCGTTTCTGAGTTGCCTCCACTTGAAGAAGAAGTAGAGGAACTGCCTCGAGAAACAGTTGAAGTGGTAGATGAAAAGCAAATGTCTGAAGAAAAAGCCGAAGAGACACCTGACGAGACAAGCGAAGAAACACCCAAAGAGACGGTTGAGGAGCCAACCGAAGCGGCACCTGAAACGGTACCTGAGGAAACGGGCAAAACTGAGGAGGCAACCAAGTAAATGACAATAATGCGGCTTAAAGAAATCCGCGGAATGTCTTCTGAAGACCGAACCAAAAAGCTTTCTGAATTAAGAACAGAACTATCCAGACTAAAAACTATGACTAGCGCAGGCGGCGCTGTGGAAAATCCCGCCAGAATACGCGAACTACGCAAAACCATAGCTCAAATACTGACAATAGAGAACGAGCGTAAACCTGAACCTGAAAAGACAGCAACAAACGCAGCAGCGGAGACAACATCAAAAACAAAGAAGAAGGAGAAAAAGAAGAAATGAAAGTAACTCCTGACATTATACGCGGCGAATTCATCGGAACTGAAGGAAAAATCGCCAAAAGCCAACATTCAAGCTACATAGGACTATCTGGCAAGATAATCAACGAAACAAAAAACACCTTCACGCTTCTGAATACAGGAAACGCGAAAAGCATAATAAAAGACTCAACTGTTTTTCACTTCAAATTTTCCGACGGAACAATTGCCGAAATCGACGGCAAACTTCTCGTGGGCAGACCTGAAGACCGCCTCAAAAAAAGCATAAAGAGGTTATGGTGATGTCTCTAACTTTCAAAAAACCCAAAAAATCCTGTGACGACCGAAATTGCCCCTTCCATGGAACGCTCTCAGTAAGAGGACGCGTATTCGACGGCGTCGTCGTCACCGCAAAAATGGACAAGACCGTTATCGTGGAGCGCGAGTATCTCCAATTCTCACCCAAATTTGTGCGTTATGAGCGAAGGCGCAGTCACATTCCATCACATAACCCCCCGTGCATCGACGCAAAGGAAGGCGACAGAGTACGCGTAGCCGAGTGTCGCCCGCTCAGCAAGACCGTTTCCTTTGTTGTTGTGGAGAAACTGGAGGCGAAGTGAAATGGCGGCGAAAGCAAAACAAAGAGCATTAGTCGCAAAGGGAATGCTTGGGCACGGACAGAAAATTTCTCGCGGACTCTTAGCTGGCTCCGCTCTAAGATGCGCCGACAACACTGGAGCCCGACAGCTGCGTTTAATCCAAGCTATGGGCTATAAAGGTCGGTTAAGGCGTTATCCGTCCGCCACAGTGGGCGATAAAGTTACTGTTTCTGTCAGGCAAGGAACACCCGACATGAAAAAGAAGATTTTCCAAGCCGTTATTGTACGCCAGAGGAAAACTTTCAGGCGAATTGACGGCGTCTGGGTTCAATTTGAAGATAACGCAGCGGTGATAATAACTCCTGACGGCGAAATGAAAGGCTCAGAAATTCGCGGGCCAGTAGCCAGAGAAGCTGTTGAAAGATGGCCGCGAATAGCAAGTGCCTCCAGCATAATAATATAGGTGACGATGCATGCAAGCAACAAAACCCGTTAAAGACCCGCGAAAACAGCGAAAACTTCTCCATAACGCGCCTGCTCATCTGCGCCATAAACTTATGTCCGCTCCTCTCTCGCCACAGCTTACCGCGTCGAAAAGCGTTAAAACTCTTCCAGTTAGGAAAGGCGATACTGTTCGCATAATGCGTGGAGACCACAAGGGGTTCGATGGAAAAATTTCACGCGTGGACTTGAAAAACTACCGTATCTACCTTGAGGGTTTGACTCGCGAGAAAGTTGACGGAACAACCATATTTCTTCCAGTACATCCCTCAAAGGTTATGATAAAGAACCTGAATCTCAGCGACAAATGGCGTAAGGCGATTGTTGAAAGAAAAGAAGAGCTGGCTAAACAAGTAGCGAAAGCAGAGGCGGCAGTGGAGAAACCTCGGAAAAAGGTCAAGAAAGAAGCTGAAAAAGTAGCGGAGAAACCTCCAGTAGAGGTTGCGGAAGTGGAAAAAGACGTGAAGGCTGTTACAGTGGAAGAAAAGCCTGTTGGAGTGAAGGCAAAAGTCGCTGAAGCCAAAGCTGCTGTTGAAGAAAAACCTGTAAAGGCTGAACCGAAAGCTAAAACGAAAGTTAAACCCGCAACCAAACCACCAGCGGCATCAACAAAAGCTGAAAAGAAACCTGCCGCGAAAAAGAAAAAAGCGACAGCGCCAACAAAAGAGAAAAAACCCGCCGCAAAGGAAAAAAAGCCGAAAGCGGCGAAGACGGCGAAGAAACCGCGGGCTAAGCGTAAAACCGCTTCAAAAGTAAAAGAAGGAGGAAAATAAATGGGTAAAAAAGGAAAAACAGGAAGGCTAAAGCGTAACCCGGCGCCGAAGTTCTGGCCTCTTCACAGAAAAGAATTCTTGTGGGCAGTGAAACCTTCATCTGGGCCTCACTCCCTTGAAAATTGCTTGCCTCTTTCTCTGGTTCTCCGCGATATTCTTGGAGTAGCTAAAACCAGAAAAGAAGCTAAAAAAATAATTTCGCAGGGCATGGTTTATGTTGACGGAAAAGTCAGGCGAAAAGACGATTTTCCTGTAGGCTTGATGGACGTAATTTCAATACCTGACTTGAACAAGTTCTTCAGGATAACGCCTTTCCATAAAGGTCTCTTTCTCACTGCAATCAGCAAAGAAGAAGCAAGTTTTAAACTGTGCAGAGTGGAAGGCAAAAACGTTGTTGAGAACGGTGCTGTGCAGGTCGCTCTACATGATGGGTCAAACATCCTTGTGCGAGCAGCGGACTCGGAGAACCCGCAAGAAGCCCACTATGAGACTTTTGATATATTGAAGTTAAGTCTCCCCGAAAAACAAGTGGTTGACCAACTGAAAACCAAAGAAGGCAATTTAGCTGTTATAACTGGCGGAAAGAACATTGGCAAACAAGGTCGCATAGTTGAAATTGAAAAGACTGAGGCAAAGAAACGTAGGAACGCCCTTGTTGTAATTGAAGATGAAAAAGGCGGTCGTTATCAAACAATTTTAGACTTTGTTTTTTCAATAGGCGCAGCTCAATCGCTTATATCCTCAATGGAGGCGGCTTCATCTGTCTGAGGATACATTGCTTAAGCGGTGGGAAGAGCAGCCCATGCTTAAACCAAGAATTGAAAAAGTCGTCGTTAACCTTAGTGTTGGCAAATCAGGTGAACCGCTGGAAAAAGCTTCCAAAGTGCTGAAGGAATTGACAAATCAGATGCCTGTTAAGAAAAAAGCCAAAAAAACGATTAGAGACTTTGGCGTAAGGCAGGGTGAACCCATTGCTTGTGTTGTGACTCTGAGAAAAGAGAAAGCGGTTGATTTCCTGAAAAAAGTTTTGCCTGTGGTTGATAATAAAATCTCGCGGTCATCTTTTGACAAGCAAGGCAATTTTGCTTTCGGTATAAAGGAGCACATTGAAATCGCGGGTGTTAAGTATGACCCTGATGTGGGTATTTTCGGCATGGATGTTTGTGTTTCCATGAGCCGTGCCGGTTACCGCGTGAAAACCCGCAGGAAAAGCAAAGCGCAGCTGGGTTCAAAGCATGTTTTGACTCCTGAGGAGTCGGTTGTTTTTGTTAAGGAAACGTTAGGAGTGGAAATCGTCTAAACGAGGGGAAGAGTGAATGGCTAAGCAAAAATTGAAGAAGGAAAGAAAGTACGGCAAGGGTGCGAGACCTTGCGTTAGATGTGGTTCTTATGGGCCAGTTATTCGACGTTACAATTTATATTTATGCAGGCATTGTTTTAGGGAGGCAGCACCCAAACTTGGGTTTAAAAAATATGAGTAATGAGGTGGCAAGATGGACACTTTGACGAACGGTTTGGTCACCGTCATAAACAATGAGATGCGTAACAAGCGCGAGTGCATCATTAGCCCTGCCTCTAAACTTTTAGGTCGCGTCTTACGGATTATGCAGTTGAACGGTTACATTGGCGAATTCGAGTTTATTGATGATGGGCGTTCTGGAAAGTTTAAGGTTCAGCTTTTAGGGAGAATCAACAAGTGTGGCGCTATCAAACCCCGCTTCGCCGTCAAATTTGACGAATTCGAAACTTGGGAGAAAAAGTTTCTGCCGTCAAGAGATGTGGGGATAATGGTGGTTTCCACTTCCAAAGGAGTCATAGCCCACAGGGAAGCTGAAGAAAAAAGCATTGGAGGCAGACTGTTAGCCTTCGTCTATTAGCGGAGTGTTTGTGATGCGGTTGCCAGAAATCTCCAGAATAATTCAAGTTCCCGATGACGTAACGGTGACTCTTGCAGGAAAAAAAGTTACAGTCAACGGTGCTAAAGGCACTTTAACGCGGGATTTTTCTTACGTTCCCATATCAATTGAGGCTGAGGGGCAAACAGTTCGCGTTTGGGCTGAATGGCCTCGCAAAAAGGAAACCGCGTTAGTGGGCACGATTCACTCTCACATCAGAAACATGATCACTGGAGTCCAAAAGGGCTTTTCGTACAAGCTTAAGATTGTGTTCTCTCACTTTCCGATTTCCGCCAAGGTTCAAGACAAATCCATTTTGATTGAGAACTTCACTGGTGAAAGGCGGGCGCGTAAGGTAAAGATAATTGGTGATGTTAAGGTTAAAGTCGAAAGCGAAGACATAGTGGTTCAAGGCGTAAACTTGGAGGATGTAAGTCAAACCGCTGCGAACATTGAGCAAGCTACGAAAGTGAAGAAGAAGGACCCACGTGTTTTCTTGGACGGCATATACGTTTACGAACGAAACGAGGGTATGGACTAAAATGGCAGAGAAAAAAGCGCACCCCCAACGGAAAGCGCTTAAGGCGAGGGCGCGCGCCAAAGCGAAGAAACCCGAGTTTGCTAGGGGCGAGAGTTGGCGTTACCTGAAGCTGAAGAAGAACTGGCGTAAACCCCGTGGTTTAGATAACAAGATGCGGAGGAAGATTAAGGGGTGGCCGCCTGGGCCCAGCGTTGGGTACAAGGGACCTAAGGTTGCGCGAGGGCTTCATCCTTCGGGGTACCGTGAAGTTTTAGTGCACAACGTGAACGAGCTTTCTGCTGTTAACCCTGATGTTCAAGCTGTTCGGATTGCGCATACAGTCGGCAAGAAGAAGCGCGCGGATATTATAGCCGCAGCTAAGGAACGCAATTTAGTTGTTTTGAACGTTAAGGAAGTTAAGGAGCCTGTTGAAGAAGAGGCTGAAGCTGAGGCGGCTGAGGAAAAGCCTTCTGAGGAGCAGGAGGAGCCTGTGGAGAAAGAGAAGAAGCCGAAAAAATCTAGAATACCTAAACTGAGGAGGCTGAAGAGCGATGACGAATCTTAGCAGTCAGAGGCGTTTGGCAGCGCAGATTTTGAAGGTTGGGCAGAACCGCGTGTGGATTGACCCTGAACGGGTTAGCGACGTGGAAGGTGCCATAACTCGAGAGGAAATTAAAAGACTCATTCACGAGAAGATTATTGTGTCTTTGCCGCAGCAAGGTGTGAGCCGAGGTCGAGCGAAGACCATTCAGGAAAAGAAGCAGAAGGGACGACGTAAAGGTCCAGGCAGTCACGGCGGCAGCGGTTTCGCCAAGATTTCCAGAAAAGAAGTGTGGATGACTAAGATTCGTTCTCTGCGGAAGAGGCTGCGTGAGTTGAAGGATAAACGTGTTATTGCGGAGACTACGTACACTCAGGTGTACCGTATGGCGGGTAGCGGCAGGTTTGAGTCTGTTGCTGATTTGGAACGTTACTTGAAGACACATGATTTGTGGAGGAAACGTTGATGGCGCGTCATCGTCGGTATAGGGTTGCGTTGCGGCGTAGAAGAGAAGGCAAAACGGATTATCAGGCGCGGAAGGCTTTGGTGCTTTCTGGGAAGCCGCGGCTTGTGGCTCGCAGTTCACTTAAGAATACGTCTGCTCAGATAATTCTCGCTAAGCCTGTTGGCGACGTGGTTTTGGCTGCGGCGCACAGCAGAGAGTTAAAGAACTATGGGTGGAAGGCTCCAACTGGTAATATTCCAGCAGCGTACTTGACTGGTTTTCTCTGCGGGTTGGAAGCTAAGGCTAAAGGCGTAAGCGAAGCCATTTTGGATATTGGCTTGGTTGCGCCGACGAAGGGTTCCAAGCTTTTCGCGGTGTTAAGCGGCGTTGTAGACGCTGGAGTGCCTGTTCCTCATGATGAGGCAAAGATTGTTGAGGCGATGGTGAAGGGCGAACACATTGCTAAGTACGGAAAGAGTTTAGGAGTTGACTCTGAAGTTTATTCTGCCAAGTTTTCGAAGTATTTGGCGGAGAAGCTTTCTCCTGAGAAACTTCCTGAGCATTTAGCGAAGGTTAAGGCTGAGATTGCTGAGTCGTTTAAGGCTGGCGCTAAGGCTGAGGTGAAGGCTGAAGCTAAGCCTGAAGCTAAGGCTAAGGTTGAGGTTAAGCCCAAGGCTAAGGTTAAGGGCAAAACTGAAGCTGAAGAGAAGAAGCCAGCTGAGAAAAAAGTTACAAAGAAGAGGGGTAAGAAAGCATGATGTCTAGAGGAAGAGGAAGGGAAAGAGAAACCACGAATTTAGAGACGTGGGTTCCTAGAACACGTTTGGGTAAACTGATTCAGGAAGGCAAGATTACTTCTATCGACGAGGTTTTCTTGAGTGGCTTAAAGATTTCTGAGTATCAAATTGTCGACGCGTTAATTCCTGACCTTCAAGAAGAAGTCATAAACGTTAACTTAGTGCAGAAACAAACTGACGCAGGAGAAAAGTCACGGTTCAAAGCCATCGTTGCCGTAGGCAACAGAGACGGCTACATCGGTTTAGGCGCTGGAAAAGCCAATCAAGTGCGCAACGCAATTGAGAAAGCTGCTGCCGCGGCGCGTTTGAATATTGTTCCCGTTAAACGGGGCTGTGGCAGTTGGGAATGCGGCTGCGGCAAGCCTCATTCAGTGCCTTTCATGGTTGAAGGAAAATGCGGCGGTGTCCGCGTGCTTATTGTTCCTGGTCCAAGAGGCTTAGGACTTGTGGCAAGCGAAGTTGCGAAAGTCATTTTGGGCTTGGCAGGCGTGAAGGACCTGTGGATGCGCAGTTATGGTGCAACACGGGCTGTTCCGTCATTTGCCTTCGCGGTTTTTGACGCTTTGAAGAAAACATATAACCTGATAACTCAGGCGGATTGGGTGAAGTAGTTGAGTGAAAAAGCTAGCAAGTGCAAGTGCATTGTTGCTGTACGGGTTCGCGGAACCATCAGCGCTCAGCGTGAAGCAAGAGCAACGCTGGACCTGCTTCATCTAAGCAAGACTAACCGCGCGGTGCTGGTTGATAATCGCCCAGCGTTCATAGGCATGCTGCGGCAAGTGCAAGCCTACGTCACGTGGGGCGAAGCCTCAAAAGAAACCGTGGCTTTGATGTTGCAGAAGCGGGGCAGACTTGCAGGCGACAAGAAGCTGACGGACGAGTACGCGGCGAAAATCGGCTACAAATCCCTAAGCGAACTGGCAGAAGCCATTGCAACCTGCAAAGCCGAACATTGGAAGCTGCCGGACATACAGCCTGTTTTCAAGTTGCCTCCGCCGACAAAGGGCTTTAAGGGCAAAACCAAGAAGAGCTTCCGCGCGGGCGGCGAAGCAGGCTACCGAGGCGAAGCCATAAACGAACTAGTAAAACGCATGGTCTAAAAAACCAACGTTTTTCTTCTTTTCGTATTTGGAGCCTTAGTGGTTCTATGCAGAAACCTACAGAAGATAGGTCTGCGCTGTCACTTTGCACGCTATTTAAAGGGGAGGGGGTAGCAGTTCTGAGCACAGGCTCACACAACCCCGAAAGCAATACATCAAATAGCAATCAAGCTTTTCTCGCAACGTAACCCTGCAGAGCACTGCACCTTTTTAACCTAAACACCCCTACAATAACAAAGATGACCCTTTATGCCTATACGCTATTTTCCCGCTCCTGAAATCAAAAAACAAGTAGACGAAATCGCCTCAGACTTGGACTTTTTCCATATCGTACCCCAATTCGTCTTCTGCGTCCGAAGCAAAGGCTCCAAAGCCAAACGCACAATAGCCCGCATCCACGGCTTAGGTAAAATCTGGCAAGAAGTTCTGAACATCCCAACCGCCTACACCATCGAAGTCATCTCCGAAATATACGACAAAATGTCCAAAGAAGAAAAAGAGAAAACCCTTATCCACGAACTGCTGCATATTCCAGGCGGTTTTTCAGGCGGATTCCGCCCTCACAAAGGATACGTTGAACGAAAAACCGTGGAACTCCTGTACAAGAAACTGCAGCAGGCAAGAGCTTCCAAAAACTCCCTTAACAGCCTATAAGTTAGGCATCAGGTCAGGTTAACATTTTTAAGGTAGGAAAGGACTGAAAAAACAAGTTTACCTTAGAAACAGGAAAAACACAAAATTACGGAAACAGAGACACCCAAGGAGTTCCCCATCGGTGAAAACCAACAAAAACGTGCACTGCTTAAAGAGGCTCAACAAATGAAACATGTTCTAAAAAGCCTGAAACACAACGGCGTATACGTTCCACAATACGACTACAAAGACTTCAGCGTCAAAATCCAAGGACACACCGTAAAATTAACTCCTAAAAGCGAGCAAATGGCTATCGCTTGGATAAGAAAAAGACAATCCGCGTTATCTCCACCTGATAAGGTTTTCATGAAGAACTTCATGCGAGAATTCCTGGAACAGCTAAAACAAGAAAACCCAAACTTACAGTTTCTAAATTCATTCGCCTCAGAATACACTCAAAAAATAGAAAATTACGCGAGAAACGACATAAACAACCCTGAAGCCCCAATCCACAAAGACATAGACTTCAGCAAAATTTCCGATTTCGTAAAACAAGAAAAACAAAACAAAGAAAACATGCCCAAGGATGAGAAAAAACAGAAAGCAGCCGAACGAAAAGCTACGCGCGAAGAACTGAAAGAAAAATTTGGCTATGCTGGAGTTGACGGACAAAAACTAGAAATCGCCAACTGGACCGCAGAACCATCATGTCTTTTCGCAGGTCGTGGTGACCATCCGCAACGTGGAAGATGGAAAGAAGGACCAAGCCAAGAAGACATCGTTCTTAATCTCTCGCCTGACGCGCCAAAACCCGAAGGCTGGAAGGTAGTTTGGGAACCTGACAAAATGTACGTGGCAAAATGGCAAGACAAGCTTACGGGCAAAATTAAGTATGTGTGGTTCTCAGACTCAGCGTTTCTCAAACAAAACCGCGAAAAAGAAAAATTCCAAAAAGCCGAGAAACTAGGCAAACAAATCGCGGCGATTGAAGCACATATACTCAAGAACCTTGACGCAAAAGATGAAACGCGCCGAAAAGTCGCCACCGTTTGCTGGCTTATTCTTAACCCGAACATGAGAGTTGGCGACGAAAAAGACCCAGATGAGGCAGACACCGTGGGCGCAATTACACTGAGAGCCGAACACATCACGGTAAACGGCGATATGCTGCACTTTGACTTTCTGGGGAAAGACAGTGTCCGCTGGGTCAAAAACGTGCAAGCACCAGCATCCGTCATCAGAAACATCGAGCATTACAAGGAAACAAGCAAGGAGTACCTTTTCGAAGGCATTGACTCAAAGAAGGTTTCACGATTTCTTATGGAGAAAATGCCCGGGTTAACTGCCAAAGTGTTCCGCACTTGGCGATGCACAAAAACCGTGAAAGAAGCACTGGAAAAAAACGGAATCAAAAAAGACGACCCACAATACCGGAAAACTTTTGGCGCAAAGATGGCTAATTTGAAAGTAGCTGAAGTGGCGAACCACAAACGGAAGATTCCGCCTAGTTTTGACGAGCGCTTAGCCAAAAAAGAAACAGCTCTTAAAGAGCTTTATGCGCAGTTGAAAGAGAAGAAAGCTGCAGGCAAAAAAACCGCGTCTCTTGAAACCCGCATCGAAAAGAAAAAACTGGACATAGAATTAACCAAGCTCACCAAAGAATACAACTTGGGCACTTCGCTCAAATCCTACATTGATCCGACAGCGTACGTGAAGTGGGCTAAGAAAGTGGATTTCAACTTGGAAAAGTTTTATCCGAAAACGCTGCGGAAAAAGTTCAGTTGGGCACTGCAAGGCAAAAGCAAAGCTGAAACCGAGTGCGCCACCACATGAAAATCACCGAAACAAAAAACGGCGCAGTCATAGAAGTGTTTGTGAAACCCCACCAACCGAAATTCGGCGTTAAGGTTGATGGTGACGAGTTTATCATTCTCTGCACCGAAGAGCCTGTTAAAGGCAAAGTAAACAAAGAAATCATAAAAGAACTCTCAAGGCTTTTCCACGCTGAAATCGAGATTATTTCGGGTTTAACTTCGAGACAAAAACGGCTGCTTCTCAAAAATGTAAGTGCAGCCGAAGCGGAATCTCTTCTGCAGGCGGAAAAAGGATAACGACTAAACTATTAGAGCAAGCACATGATTGTTCGGATTCTATCAGCGCTACTCAAAAACTTTGTTATAATAGAAAACGTTTGCTGCTACGGAACTATTTGTCGGGCTTACAGCGGTAAGATAATAAACCCTTTTCATTTCGTAGTCAACATAAATGTGAGTTACTTTCTCTTGTTTGGCGTAACTTTGAAAGTCCCCAAACCAATACCAATCCTGCGTTGTATTCGCATGAACCTCTGCCAAAGGCTTCACTTCAACAACGAAGCCATCATCTTCCAACCTAGCAGAATACCCTTTAAGATTCTCCAAAGTCTGCTCAGAATACCACGACAAAAAAAGGTACGCGCCGCCAGCAACCAAGACAACACATGCAAGTGAAACAGAAAGAAGAATTATAAGCACGCGCTTATTCACCAAACTGCGTCGTTCCATTGTCTTCTTGACGCTTTTGAAGTTTGGCTCCTCAGGAAGCCAGCCTCGAATGCGGTTCTCCAGAAACCTTAAAGGGTTCATTGGTTCAGTTAACTCCTTTGTCGTTCTTTTTTTCGCTTTATGCGGTTGAGAACGACTGCTATAATAGTCCCTATGGTTACACCTACAATCATTGACCAAACGTATAGTCCAATGCCTTCAGTTAAACCTAGAAAATAACCCAATGCGCCCAACAGTGCACCCGCAAAAGTCCCCATTGCAACAAGCACGGCACCCCACTTGCTTAAAGACAATGATTCATACTTCGTCCTATGAACTCTTATACCCGTTGGCTCTTTAGGAAGCCAGCCTCTGATTTGCTGTTCTATTCTTTTCTTGTTTTTCATGTCTTCACCTCTGGAATAAGTTCAGAAAATATGAAATGCGCTAGCCTGGCAGGGTGAATTTTCTCCGCACCTTCCACGATTATGCCTCTTTCTTTTGCTATGTCCAGCAAATACTCTCGAGTCTGGCGGAGAAAGTCCTCGTTAGTCACTTCTTCTGGGTTGTCATGCCAATACCATACTTTTATCCCGTGGTTTGTGCTGTAAGTAACGATTGCTTTGCGCTTGAGCGCTGGATGATAACCTAAAAGTACAGCTTCTTTTGCATACACTCTCGTCACTTGAAGGTCGTTGGCGCATGCAACTTCCAAAAGCGTTGCGGACAACTTGGCTTCAGCCGCCAGTTTGGTTTGGTTGACGAATTGCCGCGTGGTTCGCAGCTTGCTAGCGATTGCAGCCACGGACAAGCCTCTGCTGATTAGCGACCACACTGTTTTTTGTTTCTGGCTAAGCGGCGAAGATAAAGAATAAGTTGGGCTCATCTCCCTCACTGTAAACATAAATATATTTACAAATATTTAACATTTACTGCCCCCTTCAGAACCATTTAAGTTTCTATATATACAGGAGCTATAGCCAAAAAAATCGCAACAGAGCAGCTTAACCCTGCTGCTTGAACCGCAAAATAGCCGCTATCCCGCCGAAAGCATTCTTAAGCATTTGCCCCTCTTCAGTTTCGCCCGAAATAATCTCCACGTTAGTGTTACTGTACTCTGCGATTTGCGCAAGATCATCCACAATATCCTGCTTCTCCACTATCGCCAAAGATGGCGCTTGACACTTCGGACAAGGCTTTCCAGCCAATTTCTGCTCAAAATCTGCGAGCGCTTGACTTTTGACCGTGTGCTGCTCCTGATAACCACACGCGCTACACTTAACTGTAACCCGTAGAAGGTCAACAGCTTCCGAAATCAGCAATGTCCTAACAGCTCCTGCTTCCAGTGCTCTGCGCACTTCAGCTTCACCGTAAGTTATCATACCCGTATCATGCCCAACCTCATACAGGAACTGCTGCATAATCTGCTTCTCCTCAATATACCGCACTTTCCGCATGATTTCAGGCGCTCTCTCCACCACTTCCTTCACACCCTGCTCTTCCACGTAAGCCGTGTCAATCGTGTCAATAATCTTGTTTTTGAGCATGTAGTTCAGGTAATCGCCCTTTTCAAAATCATACTTCGTTGGTCCTGGACCTGCAAGGATTATGCCTTTTAATGTGTCTATGGGCAGAAAAATCTCATTCGCATGCTCGCCTACGCGCGTGAAATACTCGTTAAGCTGCATATCCCTTAAACGTTCATACCTTCGCGCTGATTGTCCGCCTGCCCGCGTTTTTCCAGCCACACCCGAATTCATCTGCCTCACAATATCCAACCGCTTGCCCTGCAACGTGGCAATCGTAGCGCCAGACGCGTCAATGAGCAGTATGCCGTACGTTTCTTTTTCCCGAAGCATCTCCTGCAAATGCTCAGTGTGAAAACGCGAGTCACAACGGTACAGGTAAATCTTTATCGGTTCAGGCGGCACAATAACATAAGTCTCCATCCGCTCACTACCTGGTCCACCGCCTTCTTGAGGTATGGCACCACAGAAAATCACAATGCCCTTCTCGCCTGAATCCTTGAACAATTTAAGCCTCTGCTGCACTTTAACTATGGCTTCTTGCACGTTCTTGCGCGTAGTGGTGGATTTGATGTTGCTGGCTGTGCCGTACTCATCACGGAGCATGTTTATAGCGTCGCTGATTTGCTTGCCCGGTGGAACATAAAGCGTAATTAGCTCTGTGTGGCTGCCTTCTTTGTTTGCAAGTATGTTCAATGTTTTTCGCAGCCTGAACAGTTCCAAGGAAGTTTTCTTTGCGGTGCTCAATTACATTTCACTGATTAACACTTTAGCCGTAACTTAACGTTGTGGCGAATCAAATAAAAGTTGTTACATTAAAAAGCTAAGCGGTCTCCAACACTTCCTTCAAGAAAGCCTTGTAAGGACCAAGCTTTCCACCGTAGTTGCCAGCGGAAATCTTCACCACGCCTGGCGTACTTGCCGCTGCAGTTACACCCTGCTTCATAGCGTTCTTAACAGCATCCAACGTTAAACCGTTAATAACAATCTCGTAAACGCATTCCACGCCATCAGGAACCACACTGTCAGGCACAAGCGTCTTCAACGTTGGGCAGTACGGATGGTTTGTTGAAGCCTTCATTTTGTACTTAAGCGATCCTGCTTTGCTGCCTGCACGGCACACCCCACCTGGAAACGGCATAATCACGTCTGGAGCCTTAGCGCGTATGGCGTCCGCCGCTGCCTCTGCGGCTTTAAGTGCGGCTGCTTGGGTTTCAGCGAATATCATAAAGTTTCCACCTGCTACGCCTTCTTGTGCTCCGAAACCGTCTTCCACTATGAAGTTACCTTCCATAACTGGGATTTTCCAGCATCTGCGCGTGCCGACTGTAGTTTTCTTTTGGAAGCCATCGCCGAAGTAGCGTAGGCTGCTGCCGACTTTGAGCACGCGTTTGCTGGTTGTTAAACCGTTGAACGCTGCTGTTGTGGGGCATGTCATTATGCATTGCCCGATGCGTTCCATGAGCTGGTGTTTAAGGGCGAACCGGTCTTTGTTGTAGATTTGAATGAGTGTTCCCGGTCGTTTGTCAGGTGTTTCCGTTGCGGCTACTGAGCGTTCGGTTGCGGCTTCTGCTGGTGCCATGATGACGCTTGTGGCGAAACCTGTTGTTACGTTTGCCGCGGTTAAAGCCCATTTCTCGTTTTCTGCGGTGATTAGAATGCGTCCAGCCCACAAGGGAAACATTTCAGCGAACGTGTCTGCGATTTTGCAGACGTTGCCTGTGGCTGATGATTTCACAGTGAACGTTTTTGCTGTTTCATCGTAGCTGACAACTTCGAGTTTATTGCTGCTTGACATAGATGAGACCTTATTTTCTGTTATGTGTGGTCGAATTTAAGAGTTTTCGTGGAACTAAAGCGTTCTAGAAGATTATGGCTCCCTTTTATATGCCTAATATCGCTTGCAGGTTGCGGGTTTTGCGTGGATTGCTGTGTGGCTGGCTGGTGTGGCTATGTTGCAGCTTCTTTGCGGCGTGGTTTTTGCGGAATTCGTGGCTGTGTTGGAGAACTGTTTTGATTGATGTTGATTTTATTGCGGTATTCGTAAAATTATTAACGAAAACGGAAAACTTTAAATAAGCAATCACTCAATGTTAGCTCGCAAAGTGAGGAAAACAAAAATGACAAACTTCAGCGGTTGCTACACCGCACTCATAACGCCCATGACTAAAATCAACGAAGTAGACTACGAAGGGCTACACAGCCTAGTGGAATTCCAAATCCAAGCAGGCGCCAGCGGCATCCTCGCCGTTGGCACAACAGGCGAAAGCCCAACCTTAGACTGGAACGAACATAACAAAGTCACCGAAAGAATCCACGAATACGCAAACGGAAAATGCTTAACCATAGCAGGCACGGGAAGCAACTCCACCCAAGAAGCCATAGAAGGCACAGCGCACGCACAAAACGCGGGCATAAACTGCGTCCTACTGGTAGACCCCTACTACAATGGTCCCAGCTCGCTGGAAATACGCAGAGAATACGTGGAACCCATCGCCAAGCGGTTCCCCCAAGTCCAAGTCATACCCTACGTGATTCCAGGCAGAACCGGCACCCAACTTCTGCCGCCAGACCTCGCACTGCTTCATAATCAGTACCCGAACGTTAGCGTGGTGAAAGAAGCCACAGGCGACTTAGAAAACATGCGGTTGACGCGCAAGCTCTGCGGCGCAGACTTCACCATACTCTCAGGCGACGATGATAAGACGTACGCGATGATAACGACTCCAGAAATCGCCGCGTCAGGTGTCATCTCCGTCGTATCCAACATCGCTCCAAGAGCAGTGCACAGCATGGTGCAAGCAGCCTTAAATGGCAGAGAAGCTGAAGCCGCGGCGCTTTGTGCAGCGTTGCAGCCGCTTTTCAACATAGTCACCGTGAAAACCCAAGAGCAAACACCTTACGGTCAAGTAACGTGTAAAGCGCGAAACCCGCTTGCATGTAAGACGTTAATGAACGTGCTAGGTATGCCTTCGGGGCCATGCAGGCAGCCGCTGGGAAAAATGACGCGCAACGGCTTAGAAGTGGTTTTAGCGAACGCTCGCAAAGTCTACGAAAACAACCCTGAACTCCTCCAGCCCATAGAAGACTTTTTTGGCGTGAACCTGAAAGAACGCTTATACAATGAAAGATTCTGGCAGGGACTAACTTATGCTTAAGCTGTGTGTAGCTGGCGCCGCAGGCAGAATGGGCAACGCGGTCATACACGAAGCCGCAGCGAAAGGCTTCCAAACAGTCGGCGCGGTCGAAGCCGCAGGCAACCCGTGCGTTGGAAAGAGCTTGAGGGAACTCGGCATATGCGACTCAGACACAAAAATCGTGAGCACAGCCAACCTCAGCGAAGCTTTAGCAAATGCTGATGTCTACGTAACTTTCACGACTCCCGCAGCCGAAATTGGCAATATTCCCGTTGTTGCCGCGCTGGGCAAGAGAATAGTTTTAGGTACAACGGGTTTCACTGAAGAACAAAACCGTCAACTCCGCCACGCCGTTCAAGGCAAAGTGCCCGTTGTGTTCTCGCCTAACTACTCTGTAGGCGTCAACATCCTCTTCCAGCTTGCCAAGGCGTTGAAGGCGTTTCCGCAAGGCTACGACTTCAGCATATCTGAAGTGCACCACACGGGCAAGAAGGATGCGCCCAGCGGAACCGCTACGAAGCTAGGCGAAATAGTCGCCGCTGCACGCGGCTACTCCACTGTGATCCACGGCAGGGAAGGCGTAAGCCCCCGAAAGCCCGGAGAACTGGAAATTGCAGCGTTAAGGGCTGGCGGCGTTCCAGGCATCCACGACCTAATTGTGGCTGGACCTTACGAGATGCTGCGGATAGAGCACGTGGCCTTCTCGCGTAGCGTGTTTGCGCAGGGCGCAGTTTACGCGGCTGAATGGGTAAGCAGGCAGCGTGAAGCGAGAGTTTTCAGCATGGAAGACGTTTTAGGCTTAGTATGACACCGGGTGAGAATCACAGTGGGCAGCAGAGTAGTCATCAAGTTCGGCGGCGCAGACCTTTCTACCAGCGAAAAAATCGCGAGAGCAGCGCGGCTGATTGTGGGATCGCCGTACAAGGAAATCGTTGTGGTCGTCTCAGCTATGGGCAAAATGACCGACAGCCTAGTCGGCACCGTTTCCCAGTTAGGTAACGTGCGTGATGAGGATTATGCGGAAATCGTGTCCATGGGCGAAAGAGTCAGCGCACGCGTTTTCTGCTCTGCTTTAAGAGCGGCAGGCGCCAAAGCCGAGTTTGTTGACCCAGCTAACGCTGAATGGCCGATAATAACGGATTCTCGTTTTCGCGACGCCAAGCCTGATGTGGAGAAGACTGCTGCTTTAGCGCAGAAGTTTTTGGCGCCGATGTTAACTTCAGCCATACCTGTGGTTTGCGGTTTCCTCGGAAAAGACAGCGGTGGCAAGGTTACTACGCTGGGTAGAGGTGGAAGCGACACCACTGCTTTGCTGCTTGCCAAATGTTTAGGCGCTGACGAGATAATACTGGTTAAGGACACGGACGGCGTTCTCTCCGCAGACCCAAAAATAGTAGCTAACACACGGTTTCTTGATAACTTGGACATACATGAGATGTTTGATCTTGCCCAAGGCGGCGCGAAAATTGTTAAGCCCGAAGCCCTGAAGTATAAGCTGCCCAACCAGAAACTGCGAATAGTAAGCTTTACTTCAGACAACCTTGCAGTTGGCGGCACTGAAATCGTTGGCTCCTTCAGTCCTAACTCAGCGGAGATGGAAAGCCATGAAAGCTTGTTAGCTCTCAACGTGGTTTGCGAGGTCAACGCGGCGAACCTCAGAGAAATCTTTGCTGTGCTCAGTCAGAACGCAGTTTACGGTGTCAGTTCGGGACGAAAATCCATCACTGTTTTCACTTCAGGTGGTAATGTCCGCGCGGTCATAAATCGCCTGCACAGTTTGGAGGGCTTTAAGGCTATAAGCCACCGAGAACACGTAGCCATGCTCCAAATCAGCCATCCCGTGTTCATTGATTCGCCAGGAGGCGTAGCCCGCATATCCACTGCCCTAAGCCATGAAGGCATAAACATAATCGAGGTTACAACCAGCAAGGCAACCATTAACGTTTTTATTGAGGAAAATCAACTCAGAAAGGCAAAGGAAGCGATAAAGAATGTCTCTGAAACGTAAAGTAGCCATACTCGGCGCTACAGGCGCAGTTGGACAGCGGTTCATCCAGCTGTTGCAGGGGCACCCGTGGTTCAGCATCGAAGTGCTCGCCGCTAGTGAACGCTCCGCGGGCAAAAAGTACAAAGACGCCTGCAACTGGCTCATGGAATCAGACCTGCCACAAGAAATTGCGGATATGCCCGTTGTACACAGCGACGTAGAATCCGTAAGCAAAGCCGGTAAAGTGGATTTAGTCTTCTCATCTCTGCCCGGCGACTTGGCAGGTCCAGTTGAAGCAGAATTCGCTACTGTTTATCCTGTCTTCAGCAAGGCAAGCGCACACAGAATGGACAAGGACGTGCCTTTGCTTGTGCCTGAAGTTAACCCTGAACATGTAGCTTTGATTCCAATTCAGCAGAAGGCAAGAGGCTGGAAAGGCTTCATAACCACAGACCCCAACTGCAGCACGATTCAGTTAGCCATGACGCTGAAACCCCTCATGCAGTTCGGGCTAAAGCAGGTTATCGTTTCAACCATGCAAGCTTTAAGCGGCGCTGGCTACCCCGGTGTAGCTTCACTGGACATCATAGACAACGTCATCCCCTTTATTTCCAAAGAAGAAGAAAAAATGGAAGAAGAAAACCACAAAATCCTCGGCACCTTCAACGGCAAACAAGTGCAAAACGCGGGCTTCGCGCTCAGCGCAAGCTGTAACCGCGTCCACGTTAAAGACGGGCACTTGGAATCCGTCTTCGTCAAGTTAGACAACAACCCTACAGTAGCTGAGGTTGAGGAGGCGTTCAGAAACTTCCAAGGCGAACCGCAAAGGCTGAAACTACCCTCAGCGCCAGAAAACCCCATAATCGTGCGGAAGGAGCCGAACAGGCCACAGCCACGATATGATCGTGACGCAGGCAAAGGCATGAGCGTAGTGGTTGGCAGGCTCCGCAAAGACCCCATAATGACCATGAAGTACATGTGCTTGGGGCACAACACCATCAGAGGCGCAGCAGGCGCAGGAATTCTAAGCGCGGAACTCTTTGCGGCGAAAAATTTAGTTTAAGGCAACACTGCGCGTGTGTGCCTTAGATGTGCAGGATAATGGTGAAAGCAAGTGCAAACACTCAGAGAACCCTTAGAAAACCGAGACGGCGAACTCTACATTGACGGCGTCTCCGCGGTAGAGCTAGCTGCCCGGTTCGACACGCCACTCTACGTCATTAGCGAGCAGCGCATCAGAGACAACTACAACCGCCTCCGCAACGCTTTAACCCGCAATTACCCGCAAACACGCATTTACTACGCTGCAAAAGCAAACGCGAACTTGTCCGTGCTGAAAATCTTAGAATCAGAAAACGCGTACATAGACGCGGTCAGCCCAGGTGAAGTATCCCTAGCCTTGAAAGCTGGGTTTCCCGCTGAGCGCATAATGTTCACGGGAACAAGCGTCAGAAACGGCGAACTGCAATTCCTCACAGACTCTAACATAACCATAAACGTGGATTCACTGTCACAGCTAAACAGGCTACTCCGCATCACAGTGCCCAATCTCCTCTCCGTGCGAATTAACCCTGAAATAGGTGCGGGGCACCACAGCCACGTAATCACCGCAGGCAAAAACTCCAAATTCGGCGTATGGGAAGAAAACGCGCTAGAAGCCTACGCAACAGCAAAAAAAGCGGGCGTTGAACGCTTCGGCATACACATGCACGTAGGCTCAGGCGTGCTTGACAAGGAGCCTTTCGTTTTGGCACTTGAAAAGCTCCTAGGCATAGCCAAACGCGTTCACGAACAAGTTGGAGTGGAATTCGAGTTCATTGACGTGGGCGGAGGGCTTGGCGTGCCGTACAAGCCAGAGGACAACGCTTTAGACCTCACACAATTCTTTGCCGCTGTCCTTACATTGTTCAAGCACAGAATCAACGAGTACCGGCTGGGCACGCCGTTTTTCTGCGTAGAACCCGGCAGATACTTGGTTTGTGACGCCGCTGTCCTCTTAACCAGCGTGAATACGGTGAAAAATACGCCTTTCAAAAAGTTCATCGGCGTGGACGCTGGCTTCAACACGCTGGTCAGGCCTACCATGTACGGGTCTTATCATCCCATCGTAGTTGCAAACAAGTTGAGTTGTGCGGAAGAAGAAGCGGTTGATGTTGTGGGCCCGATTTGTGAGTCAGGTGACGCGTTGGCGCGGGACAGGCGTTTGCCCAAGATTGCGGAGGGCGATTTGCTGGCGGTGCTGAACGCTGGCGCATACGGCTTCGCCATGAGTTCACAGTACAACGCGAGACCACGCGCTGCAGAAGTCCTAGTCAAAGACGGCAAATACGCTCTGGTCAGAGAACGCGAATCGTTTGAGGATTTGCTGGCGGGTCAACGTGAGGCAGAGTGGTAGCAGTGAAATTTTGGAAGATGCATGGCTTAGGCAACGATTACGTGGTAGTTGACAACAGGAACCTGCAAGTCGCCGAAGCGGAAGCGGCTGGTTTAGCGCGGCGTCTCTGCGCGAGACGGTTTTCGGTTGGCGCAGACGGACTGCTGTTAGTTGGCAACTCCTCAGTTGCTGATGTGAAGATGCGGATTTTCAACGCTGACGGAAGCGAGGCGGAAATGTGCGGCAACGGCATACGCTGCTTCGCAAAATACTGCTACGAAAACAACATCACAGAAAAAACAGAGTTAATCGTGGAAACTCTGGCGGGCATAAAACAGCTATGGTTGACAGTGGAGGGCGGCGCGGTTGCTTCTGTGAAGGTGGACATGGGCACTCCGACGCTGGAGAGAAGCAAAATCCCAATGACTGGCACTGGCAAATTCGTGAATGAGCCTTTGCAGGTTGACGGCGAACAGTACAAGGCTACTTGCCTTTCAGTGGGTAACCCGCACTGCGTAATATTCGTTGACCGCGTGGATGATTTTCCCGTGCAACAGCTTGGCCCGAAAATTGAAAACCACAAGCTCTTCCCAAAAAGAACAAACGTAGAGTTCGCGCAGGTCGTGAACAAGCGTGAGCTGAGGCTTCGCGTGTGGGAACGTGGCTGCGGCGAAACGTTGGCTTGTGGCACTGGAGCCTGCGCAACCGTAGCCGCTGCAAACCTGCTTGAAAAGACAGACAGCAAGGTTAAGGTGCAATTGCTTGGAGGCTGTTTGGAAGTGGAATACTCTGAACGCTTGTTCCTGAGTGGTGCGGCTGAGAAGGTTTATGAGGGGAAACTGTTTTGAGGATGTGGAAAGCGTATGAACGTTGAGTTTGCTGATAGATTGAAAAGGCTTCCGCCTTACTTGTTCGCTGAAATTGAGAAGGTTATGAAGGAGAAAAAGGCGCAGGGCGTTGATTTGATTTCTTTAAGCATAGGTGACCCTGATCTTCCGCCGCCGTCTTTTGTCGTTGCTGCCCTCAAAAAGGAAGTGGCGAATTTGAAGAATCATAATTATTCCTTCAGCCACGGCGAACATGGCTTTCGGCAGGCAGTGGCAGACTGGTACAAGAAGCGGTTCCGCGTGGATTTAACTCCAGACGAAGTTATCGCGTTAATGGGTTCCAAAGAAGGTTTAGCTAATGTTGCACGGGCGTTTGTGAATGCAGGCGACCATGTGCTTGTGCCTGACCCGAGCTACCCAGTTTACAACAATGGTGCTGCAATACTTAACGACGGTATTCCCGTGGCTGTGCCGCTGCTCCAAGAGAACGGGTTTAAACCAGACTTTGGCTCGGTGCACCCTGAAAAAGTGAAGATGATGTTTCTGAATTACCCGAACAACCCGACAAGCGCCACGGTTGACAAGCGCTTTCTTGAGGAGGCAGTGGATTTCGCGAGGGACAACAACATTATCCTCTGTTATGATAACGCGTATTCGGAGACAACTTTCGGCGGGTATAAGGCTCCTAGCATACTGGAAGTTGACGGCGCCATGGATGTGGCTGTGGAGTTCAACTCATGCTCAAAAACGTTTAACATGACGGGTGACCGCATAGCGTTTGCTGTTGGCAACAAGCAGCTAATCAGCGGGCTTACGAAGGTTAAGTCGCAGGTTGATTCAGGTCCGCCTGTTTACATTCAGAAAGTAGCCGCTGAGGCTTTAGCAAGCTACACGGGCAGTGAGCAGCCTGACTTCTTGAAGAAAAACAATAGTGTATATTCGGAAAGGCGCGATTTGCTGGTTAACCGTTTGCGGGAAATGGGTTTCAAGTGTGAAAAGCCTAAAGCTACTTTCTACGTTTGGCTAAACTGCAAGTCCAGTTCCATGGAGTTTGCAAATAAGTTGCTCAGCGTTGGTGTGGTGGTGACGCCAGGCGTAGGCTTCGGTGAACACGGCGAGAACTACGTGCGTGTTGCGTTAACTCAGCCGAAAGAGCGCATAATTGAAGCTTGCGACAGAATCGCCGGTGCCTTCTAACCGTGGCTTTGCTTGTTTTTCCATTTTTCTTGAAGCTTCTCTGCAAGATTGCCGTCTTCAAGAATTAATGCTCCGCGGTAGCCGCAGTTTTTGCACTCCCATAACGACCAGAATTGAGGCATGCCCTGAAGCCAAAAGACATCTGTGGAACCACATTTCGGACAGAACTTAACAGAAAACAACTTTCCGTTTTTATTTGATGACTTTGTCAACAAGCATCACTAAATCCTTAACGTTTCAGTGTTCGCTTCTTGGCTTTTGTTGCATGTTGGCATATAATAACTTTTTCAGTTTGTCCTGAGAAAGGGTTTGAGTACTCTGTATAACTGTCTGGCGGTAGTCTATTATCAGAGTGTTGAGTGTTGCTTAGGCTGAAGCGTTTATGGCGCAAGTTTACTCGTTCCAAAAAAAGGAAGGGAACAAAATCGCGAGTGAGCACTTCGAGTGCATACAACGCGCTTCCTTATTATTATCCAACCGAGCAAGTTGATAATTTGGGTGAATTGCGGAAAAAGAAAAAACGTGGTCGATAGCCGCATTTGCGAGGTTTGTATGGAACCGCCAGCGCCTTCTAGCGCGGCTTTCTTTTTTTTGAGAGCGACGGGCCTTTCTACTTTTCATCTAACCCTATTCTCCTAGTGATTTTCAGCGATGCTGACGTCGTGAAAAACCGCCAACAGCAAAAATAGGCACTTTACTGTTTTCTGCATTGATTGGCTGTTAGGCTCTAAATGTGATGGGTTGGTTAGTCAAGAAAGTTTGACTAAAGCCTCCTTCTGTTTAGTCAAGAAACGTTGACAAGAAGGCTTTAATCATGGAAACAATCCAGTGTTTATTGGTTAACCATGAACAAACGCTTTACGTTAGTGTTTGTTCTCGTCTTGGCATTATCAAGCTTGATTATGGTTAGGGTTGAACTTGCATCAGCCACCGTACCTAAGCCGTCTGTTCCAGAGTTCACTGTTGCGCTTGTCGATGCTTCTTATGATGTGCCTACAACTTATTCTATAGACCCTTACACGGGAAAGCAAGTGGCACATGGAGGTTATCATGTAGCCAGAAGAGCTATTGAAGTGAAAATCAAGAACCAGCTGTTTACACCTTTTACCGACAGTGATGGTCATGAAATCAAGTTTTACTACAACATTCGCATCAAAGGACATTATGAAGAGTGGGGGAGTGTTGCTGTTATTTATAATTATGGACAAATGCCAAGGCAGTCAAATTCCGAGTACACGGTAATATCGTACAATTCATCCAGCACTGGCAGATATTCTTTCGATTTAACCTCAGTTTCTAGAACATTAGAAGTCTCTCCTAATGGAGAAGTAGATTTTCAAGTAAAAGCATTAGTAGGCCACCCCTCTGAAGGAAATATTTACTTTCCCACGATTTTTTCGGGAGAAGAGAGTGACTGGAGCGCAACACAAACAGTAACCATCCCGCCCCTTGGTTCGTCCTCCCCTTCAAATTCGTCCTCATCAACATCCACCACAGACCAGACAACAGAGACAACACCCAAAGAAACTCAACAAACGCTGCAGTTAGACTTGAAAATTGAGTTTTTCCCGACTGTTCCTGTTGAAGTTGCTGCTATCGCTACAGTTATTGTGGTAGTTGTTGTGTGCGCTGGATTGCTGGTTTATTTCAAGAAACACAAACGGGTGGCTCATCCTTCGTGAAGGGAACGGCGTTAGCCCTAATCTTCATTCTAACGCTTTTCGTCTCTTTACTAATTGGCGTTCAATCTGTTAAGTCAAGTTCAATAACTATTATTGTTCCTGACGATTTTCCCAACATTCAGGAGGCGGTTGACAACGCCGTTGCAGGGCAAACAATTTTTGTAAGAACTGGCGTTTACACTGAACAACATATAACAATTGACAAGTCCTTGTCCTTGGTTGGTGAAGACGCAGCAAACACAATTCTCGTAGGAATAAATAATATCAAATACTCGCCACCTTACGTTATCCAAATTTCTGCTGACGCCGTTAAGGTTTCTGGCTTCACAATAACCAACGGCTCTCTTGGCGGAATAAGAGTAGAAACCGTAAGCTTAGATATTCAGCCAACTGGCTGCGTAATCACTGGAAACAACATAATAAACAACAGTGACGGCATTAGCACATATGACGGAAAAGACTTAACCATTTCAAACAACCGCATCTCAAACAACAGAGACTATGGTGTCTATGTATCCACTTCGCAAACTAATATCTTTGAAAACGACATAACCGAAAATGGTTGGTCAGGGATAGTTATCGATTCATGTGAAAAAGTAACTGTGAGCAATAACAACATTTCAGATAATGGGAATCAGGGAACAATCCAAGAATACCAAGGCGGTATTATGCAAAGATGGCATGGCAACTTTGAAATCTACGCAAACAACATAACTAACAATAACGGTTACGGCGTCCAATTTGGCGAAGGATGCAGCAACTCTTCGGTTCATGACAACAACATCAAAGGCAACAGCGTGGGCGTTGAGTTATCAAATTTCATTCTAACAAACAACTCTGAAGGCATCGGCATCGGGACAGGCAACAAAGTCTACCGAAACAACTTGGACAACAGCCAGAATGCCCTTATACAAACTGCTTGCCCATACAACATCACGAGGACTATTGCTTACGTCATCGGAAACGGAACAGACACCGTATCATGGGATAATGATGCCATTGGAAACTATTGGAGCGATTACAATGGTCAGGGCACCTACGTAATTGACAACGACAATGTTGACCATTATCCGCTTGCCCAACAAGTCGACATTTCTACTGCAGCAACTACAGATACTTTTGGGGCTCCAGCGCCAACAATTGCAGCCGTTATCACTGGTTCAGTAGTCATTATAGGAATAGTTATTCTGGTTTACTTCAAAAAGCGCAAAGGAGGCCAACCTGCGTGAAGAGAGAAGCGTTAGCAGTTTGTTTGTTAATTGCGTTGTTGTCTCCGCTGTTTTCTCTCCTGCAGTCTGGTGTAGTGTCGGCTATTGCTGAATCGTCTATTCTTGAGCCGTCTGTTCCACAATTCACGTTAAAGTATGTAGACAATTCGTATGACGTACCGCCAAAAACAACTTCCTCGACAGACCCCTACACCGGAAAAACAACAACTACAACGACTCCTAGTTACCATGTCGAAAGCAAGACAATACAAGCTACAATCAAGAACAACATAGGTGCCTCATACTATAATTTCAGATACAAAGGGCACTATGCGGATGAGTGGAGTTACGAGCCATTCGACCCTGACCGTGGCTACTTCCTTGGTGATTTTGGTTCCGTTCCCTATCAAGCTTCAAATTCAAGTCATACTGTAGCAACTTTGCCTTCTATTCTCTTCAACTCTGTCACTGCAGGCGGTCTGATTGACGTCCAAGTGCAAGCGTTATTCGGGAATTTTGATGCAACTCCTTATGGGCATTTCATTGATGTGGGTGGTCCGACGTATGATTTCCGTTTCGAAGGTACAACGAGCGATTGGAGTGACACACAAACAGTAGTTTTTGGCGAGAGTGAGACGCCAACGCCTAGTGTTCCAGAGTTTCCATCTTTCATAGTTCTTCCTGCTTTGCTTGGGATGGTATTACTAAGCGCATTACTCTTCAAGAAACGCAGTGGAGGTCAACGCGCATGAAGAGAGCAGCGTTAGCACTCTGTTTATTTCTTGCGCTATTGGCTCCACTTATGTCTCTTTTGCAGTTTGAATCAGTGTCAGTTATTGCTGAAGCATCCATACCTAAGCCGTCTGTTCCAGAATTCACCGTTAAGTTTGTGAATGCTTCCTATAGCGTAACCACAACAAATCCTTATACTGGGTTAGAAGAAACTGAACTAATAAACAATAACACGATTGAAATCACAATCAATAATCAGCCTTTTGACCACTCAGACTTTCAAATATACTATAATATTCGCGTCAAGCCTCACTTTGAAGGCGATTGGATTGAAGTTTATCCTCTTAGAAACAGAACCAGTTCATATAACGAAGATGGTACTTTTTCATATTCCCAGTACATAAATGATGATGCGCCCCAATCAGAGTCAAGCTTCACCAGTATTACTTTCCCTGTTGTGCCAACGGAGCTTTACTTAGCTTCAGGCTATGATATTCAAAAATATTATTCTGGAGATGGCACTCAAGAAGGTGACTATTTTGCATTCTTAAGCGCTATTCCAGATCGCGGTCAGCTTGATTTTCAAGTAGAGGCTTCAGTTGGGCACTATGCGCAAGTTTATGTTAATGACCATCCCCTAGCTCCCTATCCTATTGGACATAATGAACAAGCTGTTGCTTTTGACATAACAAGCGGTTGGAGCAGCACACAGACAATAACCATCGGCGAAAGTGCTTCCGCAACGACTCCAACCCCGTTGCCTTCTCAATCAACGTCAACTCCAAATGAATCTGCTTCGCCTTCTCAGAACTTAACAGCAACCTCGTCGTTGGATACGCAGTTAGGTGTTTTGTTTGGGCTCAGCTGGGAACAGACCGCCCTTGCCGTGTTGTGTGTTTTGGCAGTTATTTTGGTGATTGCTGACTTGATAGTCTATTTTAGAAAACGGAGAAAACGATGTTTATGCAAAAAACAAAGTTAGCAACAACGTTCATCGTGGCATTTTTACTTTTAGCGTTAGTTGGCACTTTGCATCTTGGAACAGTTCAAGCTTCCACAGATGTAACGGGAATTATCTTTTCAGATACCACATGGACAAAAGCAGATAGCCCATACATATTGAAAGGTCCAGTTGCGGTAAACGGTGGCGTAACCTTAACCATTGAAGCTGGGGTCCAGGTGAATTTAACGAGCTACTACATACAAGTGAACGGCACCCTAGTCGCTAGAGGTACCAACGCGGAAAAGATTGACCTGAATGATGGTGAAATCATCTTTATGGAAGATAGTAATGGTTGGAACGAACAAACCAGTTCGGGTTCCATAATCGAAAACGTACGATTCAGCGGTAAAATAACCCTCAGAAACGCTTCTCCAAAGATTAGAGATAACATAGGCGGTCAGCTTGTTATCGAAGGAGCATCACCCTCAATTTCAAATAGCAACCTTGGGCTCACAATTTACAGCGGGTCACCCTTCATAATTAATAACAACATTAGAGGTCCAGTATCCATTGTTTCTGGTTCACCTGTTATTTCACAAAATATTATTAGCAATGGGATCACCTTCAAGAACTACAGCTCCTCCGATATTCCAAACCTCGCCGATACTCCCGTGATTACAAACAACTACATCAGTTCTTGGGATGTTCTTATCAAGTTGTGTGGATGCTCCGCCATAGTCTCAAGTAATACTATAGTTGGTCTGTCAAAAGATTTCGGTTCAAGACAAGGCTATTTCGGGGAAATGTACGGTGTCTACTCTGCAAACTATGGAATTTTTTTTGACGGTGGTACTGCCTCAATTATCAACAACACAATAACAAACTGTACCGTAGGAATTTGCATTGCCGCCGGTAATGCAACAATTGAAAGGAACCTGATTTACAAATGTACTGAGGGAATGAACGTGGGTACAGAAACAGGGGGCAACGGTAATCTTGGGAAACAAGTTGCAATCCAGAAAAATACCGTTGCACACAGTATCACTGCAATCACGCTGTTTAAAGCCCATCAAACTGCAATCAACCACAATAACATTCAAAACTACAGTCAGAGCATTTACCTAAAGTCAACTGCAAACGACATAGACGCAACCAACAATTGGTGGGGAACAACGAACGAAATCCTAATCAGCCAATCAATCTTCGACTATAAGAACGACTTTAACTTGGGCAAAGTCAATTACACTCCAGTCTTAACAGAACCAGACCCCAACGCACCCGCGATATCAGAACCTACGCCAATGTCGTCTTCTTCGTCTTCATCGCCACCTCCATCTTCAAGTCCATCGTCTTCTCAGAGCCCCACGTCAATGCCCAATGCGCAAAGTGAGGCGGATCAACAAGGCTTTAACTGGACAGAAATCAGCTTAATCGCCGCGTTAGGCGTTATAGCTGCATTACTCGTGGTTATTACATTTATGAATAGAAAGCAAACAAAAAAATGAAAGATGAGCTGTTAATTATTTAGCAGCTGCTTTTGCCAGTTTCTTCATTATGGCTTCTTTAGCGATAGTGTACGCTATTGCGTAGTCAAACAGCCCCTGCGGCTCAGCCGTTGCGCGCTTAATCATTTCCGTCTCAGTCTTAATCTTCAACTTACCAATGGCTAACGCGCCGATGCCGAAAACGCCAGCTTTAACCTCTTTTCCGTCGTCAGTTACGCCTAAGCCTTCCACACCCAACGGCTTAATAGCGTTAATGTCAGCAACTATCTTGCATTTTGCGCCGTACTTGTCTAGTTCAGCTAGCGCGAGCAGTTGGATTCCGCCTGCGCCTGCAGCGAGGATAATTTCAGCGTCTTTGATGGCTTCGCCCGTCTGTTCAGAACTTTTTACCTCAACAACTTTGACTCTTTCCGCGCCGACTTCAGTGTTTATCTTGTCAGCTACAGCCTGTCCCTTTGCTGAAGAACGAGATGTAATAGTCACATTGGCTTTTTCTGCAGCGTAAATTCGTGCGGCTGTCTGCCCGACTGGCCCTGTGCCCGCAAGCACAGTCACGTTTTTGCCTTCCAAAGTTCCAAAGTTCTTCTCAACTGATGCCCCGAATGTTTTCGCTACCGCAGCCGCGGCTGTTGAGTATCCGCCTCGGGGGTCAACAATTATGCTGGTTCCCCACGGAGCCGCCTTCATGCACTTCTGCGTGGCAGCCACGACCTCGTTGACCATGTCAAAGTTGCTGCCGTTAACAAATATTTTTGTGTGTTTTGCGCCTTCAGGTCCTCTTGGAAAAACCGTGTCGTAAACGATTCTCGCAGCGTCTTCACTATTCACATTCTCGTACTTGAATATCATTGAATCTGGAAAAGCATCGGTTGTTACCAGCATGTCGAAGGGGCTTGCGTACTTGTCGGTGTCCAAGAAAATAAAAACTGTCTTAAACTCTTTCTCCGTCAAATTTCGCACCTACCTGTTTTTGAATGCGGTTTACCCATTTAAGAATTATCACATGGCAACGCCTATTTGAATATCTTTAATAATTCGGCGCATAGAGTTGTAACCAGAAAAAGTTCAAGAAGGCAATAGCATGTCGTTAGCTGAAAATTTGGAAAAGCTCTCCAACGCCTGCGGTGTAGCTGGCAGAGAAGAAGAAGTCAGAAACCTAATGATCAAACTGCTCAAGCCACATGTGGATGAAATTTGCGTGGACAAGCTTGAAAACGTAATCGCCGTCAAAAAAGGCGAAAAAAACGCTCCGAAAATCATGCTCGCCGCCCACATGGACGAAGTCGGCTTAATGGTGAAAACCATCTCCAAAGACGGATTCCTACAATTCGCAAAAATGGGCGGAATAGACGACCGCATACTCCTAGCACAAAAAGTAACAGTCTACACCGCGAAAGGCACCTTACACGGCATAGTAGGCTCAAAACCGCCGCACATACAGAAAGAGGAAGAACGCAAAAAAATCGTGAAGTATGACGATCTGTTCATCGATATCGGCGCTGAAAACCGCGAAGCCGCCGCCAAGATGGGCGTCAAAGTCGGCGACATCGTGGGCTTCGACGTGAAATACGCCCAGATAGGCAAGGACTTGGTTATAGGCAAGGCATTTGACGACCGCGCTGGCTGCGCAGTGATGATAGAGGCGCTTAAGCTACTGGCGAAAACGGAGTGCACAGTTTACGCTGTGGGCACGGTTCAAGAAGAAGTAGGCTTAAGAGGCGCGGCGACGGCAGCTTTCGGCGTAGACCCTGATGTGGGCATAGCGTTGGACGTAACGATAGCGGGCGATGTGCCAGGTGTAAGAGAATTCGACACTACAGTGGCTATGGGCAAGGGTCCAACGTTGAGCGTGTCCGACTCAGGCTTGATAACGCACCCGAAAGTCTTGCGCTTGCTTCTTGATGTGGCTGAAGAAAACAAAATCGCCTACCAGTTGGAAACGGGCTTGATGGGTTCCACGGATGCAGCGCGCATATCCCTGACGCGGCAGGGCGTTCCAAGCGGAACAATTTCTGTTCCAGCGCGTTACATTCACAGCCCCGTGGGCATGATCAGCCTGAAAGACGCGGAGAACTCGGCGAAGCTGACGGCAGCGGCAATCCAGAAAATCCCAAAGTACTTCTAACCCGCTTATGTGGCTGTGGCAATGGATAAAACTGTAAAATTTGAGTTTCTAGAGCATACCGCTGACGTGTACGTGGCAGCACACGGAGCGGATTCAGCTGAAGCTTTTGAAAACGCGGCGCTCGCAATGTTTGAGGTTATGACTGACACCGCGAAAGTCGCGGCTACTGCGAAGGACTCGCTGGCTGTGGAGGCTGAAGACGAATACGCGTTGCTCTACAGTTGGCTGGAAGCGTTGCTGGTGAAGGCTGAAGTTAACGGCATGCTTTACTCAAAGTTCAATATCTCCAAGTTAGAGGAGACTGCTGACGGCTTCAAGCTCACGGCAAACTTGTGGGGCGAAAAATTCAACGCTGCAAAACACGCGCAGAAAGTCGCCGTGAAAGCAGTCACATATCATCGCATGGAAATAATCAAAGCCCTAAACCACGTAACCCTAGAGTTCATTCTGGACATCTAAAGCCAGCTTCAGCTTTTTCAGCTCTGCCAAGATTACTTCCACTACCTTTTCTGGCGGCGTATCCAACGTTTCACAGTTAGCCTCCACAAAAGGCACATTCTCCGCCTTGAACAGTTCTAGAATCGGCTTGGTCTGCACATCGTAAACTTGAATTCTCTTCTTTATGACTTCGGGGTTATCGTCTGAACGCTGATACAACGCACCGCCACACTTGTCGCATACCCCTTCCACCTTAGGCTTAAGAAACCGCGTATTGTAGACCGCGCCGCATTTTTTGCAGATTCTCCGCGTGGACAACCGCTCGACAATTATCCAGTCTGGAACCAACAACAGGATAATAACGCCGATTTTGACAATTTTCTCCAACGTTTTCGCCTGCTCCACAGTGCGCGGGTAACCATCCAAAATGAAACCTTTCCCCTTGGGGATTTTGCCTAAGCGCTGTTTCAGCACTTCCACAACAACCTCGTCGGGCACAAGCAGACCCTGCTCCACGTAACCCTTAACCTTCCTACCCAACTCAGAGTCTTCTTTCATGATTTCTCGGAAAATATCGCCCATGGCAACCACGTCAACGCCCAGCTTTGCTTGCAGCCGCGACGCGTACGTGCCTTTACCAGCGCCTGGCGCTCCAAAGATAATCGCGTTCAACTTCCCATTGCTCCTAAACGCTCTCCTTAAGAAAAGAAGTGCACTAATTAACTTTTTGTGCTCTTCGAAGGCTGTTGAATGGAAACGTTTATGGCGGTTAAACGCGGTTTTAGCCTCATCCAAGCTCGGTTACGGTGGTAACGGTTGCACACGAAACAAATCGGAGAAAACTTGTTTCTGATAGACCTTGGAACTGGCGGGTTCAAGAGCCTCATCGCCAGCTACGTCCTCAAAGCAGCGCACGTAATAATCATCGAAACTGGTCCCACATCTTCAATTGGCACCCTGCTGGCTGGCTTAAGAGAAATAGGCGTCGAAGCGGAAGATGTGGCGTACGTGGCTCTTTCTCATGTGCACTTGGACCACGGCGGCGGAGTTGGCGCTTTGCTGAAGAGTTTGCCGAACGCCAAAATAATCGTTCACCCCAGAGGTGTACCGCATCTGCTCAACCCTGAGAAGCTTTGGTTGCAATCTCAAAAGGTTTTAGGGCAAGTGGCGGAGATTTACGGCAAGCCTGAACCCGTTCCCGAGAACAAGGTAATCGCCGCAGCTGAAGGCATGACGTTTGACGCAGGCAACAACGTGCGGCTGAAGGTTGTGGAAACGCTTGGGCACGCCGCGCACAACCTAAGCTACGTTGAACTTTCAAGCAATGGTGTATTCACGGGAGACGCCGCGGGTATTTACCTCCACGAGTTTGACGTGGTTATTCCCACAACTCCGCCTCCTTTCCGTCTGGACATTGCTTTAGTTTCGCTAACCAAGCTCATCAACCTTAACCCCGCGTTCCTGTACTATAGCCACTTCGGAAAAGCAGGCGATGCTGTGCAGCGCCTCAACACTTATGCGTTGCAGCTTAGGTTGTGGGCAACCATAGCAACGGAAGGTGTGAAGAAGGGGCAGAGCGCAGAAGCGATACGGGAGCGAATACTACTGGAAGACCCAACTATGCGCAGAATCAGCTCTTTTCTCAAGTCGCACCCGATTTTCATGAAAACTGCTGTTGAAAACAGCGTGCAGGGCTTTATTGATTTTGCAGCGAAACCTGAGCTTTGAAGTGCCGCGTTCAAAACCATTTTATACCTAGCTTTACCTTTTTTGTGTGAGGGCACAACAAAATGGGTTACGGTAAAGGTCACTACCCGACAGAAAACGTTCCACTTGAAAAACTAAACAATTACACATGGCGCATAGCCCAATACAAGTCGGAAATGCGTGTTCCAGGCATGGTTTTCGCCAACGAAAGCCTCATGGAGAAGATGCAGACGGACCGCACGCTTTGGCAATGCGCTAACGTAACACATTTACCAGGCATCTACAAGTACGCCGTGACGTTGCCTGACGGGCACGAGGGCTACGGTTTTCCTATAGGCGGCGTTGCCGCGACAGACTACGATGAAGGCGTAATCAGCCCAGGCGGCGTCGGCTACGACATCAACTGCGGCGTTCGCCTCTTAACCACAAACCTTTCAGAGCAGGCGTTAAGACCGAAGCTTGCGCAGTTAGCAAGTGCCATTTTTGAGAATGTACCTTCGGGACTTGGGAGCCGCCGCAAAGACTTCAAGATAACCTCTGGCGACTTGGATAGGCTGGTTGTTGAGGGTGTGCAGTGGATTATTGACCGAGGCTTAGGCTGGGCTGGTGACGCGGGGCACTGTGAAGAAGGCGGATGCATGAAGAACGCGAATCCCAGCAAGGTTTCCGCCACAGCTAAAAACAGGGGCTTAACCCAAATTGGCACGTTGGGCTCTGGTAATCATTTTCTTGAAATCCAGAAAGTTGATAGAATTTTCAATCCGCGAACCGCCAAAACGTTCGGCATTGAAGAGGAAGGGCAAGTTACGGTTATGATTCATTGTGGCTCCCGGGGTTATGGGCATCAAGTTTGCTCCGACTACCTGCGGGTCATGGAGCACGCAGTGCAGAAGTACAAGATAGCTTTGCCTGACAGGGAACTATCATGTGCGCCTGGACACAGTAGCGAGGCTGAAGATTACTTCCAAGCAATGGCGTGCGCGGTTAACTACGCGTTTTCGAACAGGCAAGCCATAATGCACTGGGTCAGGCAGAGTTTCCAGCAGGTTTACCATGAAGACGCGGAAAATTTCGGGTTGAAACTCGTTTACGACGTGGCGCACAACATTGCGAAAGTGGAGACACACAAGATTGACGACGGGCAGAAGAAGGTTTGGGTTCACAGGAAAGGCGCTACCCGGGCGTTTCCAGCGGGGCACATGGAGGTTCCAGCCGATTACCGCAGTGAGGGGCAGCCCGTGCTTATTCCGGGGAGCATGGGGACGAGTTCGTGGGTGCTTGTTGGCGCTGAGCAGGCTATGGAGTTGTCTTTTGGTTCAACAGCGCATGGTGCAGGGCGAATGATGAGTCGTTCCGCTGCTAAACGGCGTTACTGGGGTGGCGACGTGAAAACTGCTTTGGAGAAGCGCGGGATAGTTGTGAGGGCTGCGAGCGCTCAGGTTTTGGCTGAGGAAGCGGATGCTGCGTATAAGGATGTGGATGCTGTGGCTGACGTGAGCGACAAGCTGGGCATCGCCACGAAGGTTGCAAGGCTCGTGCCAATAGCGGTTATCAAAGGCTAAGGTTCCATACGTAACGCCGTTCGTGCTGCTTGGACAAATGTTGATTATGGCAAAGCTAAAAAGGCGAGAAGACCAGAATAGCTTTTCAGATTTAGGGGGAAACTGGACAAATGTTTAATGCGAAAGAGTTTATTGAAATTTCGTTGGAGGAAATCAGAAAGACCGTTGGAGAAAGCCGCGTAATCTCTGCTTGTTCGGGCGGTGTTGACAGCACAGTTACAACCGCTTTAGTTCACAGGGCAGTAGGTGACAGTTTAGTTGCGGTTTTCATAGATGATGGTCTTCGCAGAGAAGGCGAACCTGAATTTGTGGTTGAAACGCTCAAGAGCTTAGGCATCCGAACCAAGTATGTTGCTGCACAAAAGGAGTTCTTCGAGGTTTTCAAAGGTAAAACGGACGCTGAGGAGAAGCGGAAGGCTTTCAGAGACAAGTTCTACAAGACACTGGGCAAAGCTGCTAAGGAAGAGAAAATCGCGTTCATCGCACAGGGAACAATAAAAGCTGATGTTATCGAAACAGTGGGCGGAATAAAATCTCAGCACAATGTTCTGGAGCAGATAGGTATTGACCCTGCGATTTACGGCTACAAAATCCTTGAGCCATTGAAGGAACTGTTTAAGCCAGACGTTAGAAAAGTGGCTCGTGAATTGGGGTTGCCGAAAGAAGTGTCTGAACGCATGCCGTTTCCAGGTCCTGCTTTGTCGCTGAGAGTTCTCGGCGAAGTCACTCCAGAACGAGTTGCAGTGGTGCGGAAAGCCACGGAGATTGTGGAGGAGGAAACGCGGAAATTGGGCACTTTCCAGAACTTCGCGGTGCTTCACAACGATAAAGCAACAGGCATTAAAGCGGGTAAACGAGTCTACGGAGATATCATCACGGTGCGCATTGTGGACTCGGAGGACGCTGTAACCGCTAAAGCTCGGCAAGTTCCTTATGAGATTCTCATGTGCATCTCGGCGAGGATAACAGACGAAATCCCGAGTGTTGTCCGCTGCCTATATGATATAACTGATAAACCGCCTGCAACGATAGAATTTGAATAAACAGCGCTTGCCTCTGCGGATGCATATCCATTCTTTTCCCTTTTGTTGCTAAGCGTTAAGAGTGAAAGTTAATACTCTGCGTTCTGCATTTTGATTGTTGAAGGCGTTTCTCCGTGTCATATAAAGACGAATGCGGCATCTGCGGCAGAGTGTTAAGAGCTTACCGCTTAAAAAAATGCGAGCGATGCAAAAAGTTGTTCTGCCGTGACTGCATGGTGGCGGATGTTGCCACTGGTGACCCGACGCATCTGCTGTGTCTGAACTGCGCTAGCCGTGTTGTTTCGCCGCGGCAACGCTCGAAGTACGCTGGGCTCGCGAATCATTTGAAGTTCAGAGGTGCTTTCACGAGGCTTGTGAAGCTCTCTTTTGCTAGGATGGACGGGTTAATTGGCAGTAATCTTCCGATGAGCGCGTACAGGGAGGAGTCGTGGTGGCGCAGTTCGTCTTCGACTGCTCACGCGAAGGCTTGGTTGGATTCTGGTTGGGAAGTGCAGGAAGTGAACTTGAAAGAAGGCTACGTGGTGTTCAAGAAGGTGCGTGATGTGCCTTTTAAGCGCAGAAAGCGTAAGAGCGAGATTAAGAAGCCTTTTACGCCTGTTCGTGTTCGTTCATCGAAGCCTAAGGTGCCGTCTAAGACGAAAGTGTCGAAGCTTTATGCGCGGATTAAGAATGTGGAGCGTCAGCGAACTGCGCGTGGCTACGTTAGAGGGTTTAAGCCTAGGTCTCAGTATGAGAAGAAGCTGTTTAAGCCTGACGAAAAACCGCGGTAGCCTAAAGCAGGAAACATGCGTTTTTGAATAGTCTTTTCTTAACGGTCAATATAGATAGAGTGTGATAGAGACCTGTGTTGAGTGACTTGTGGTTTAACGCTCTGCAGTTATATTGTGCATTTTTGTTCTGGCGTTAGCACAGTGAACGTTAGCTTCTTATCGAGGATTTTACTCGGTTTGGTTGCTTTTCCTTTGGAGCCTATCCAATAGAGGCTCCATCCGATAAACCACGTGAAAATTGCGCTAGGGATTGTTAGAAGCAGAGCTATTTTGTTTCGTTTATGCATGATTTTCCTTTTAACTTAATTAGCTAATATGGTTTTTTAACATGCACGTGTATAGCTAACTAATAATTCGGTTTTTTCAACTTTGAACAGCCTTCTCTGCAGGATAACTGTGAGTTGCGGGTTATTGAACAGGCTTTCAAAGGTGGGGTTTAGAGGTTACTGCTGGCGTTGTCACTGTTAGAAATGGGCTTATAATCGAAGAGATACACATGCTGTAGGCGGCAAGCTGCAGCGATAACTGTGAGTTAACTTTTTTAGGTTAGATGTCTATTTTGCCGTTAAATTCACGTAACAGTTCACGTGGTGGCTTCATAGAATACTAATTGGCATTTTGGGCATTGTCTCAGACTAACGCGTATCTGTTTTCTCCTTCCAACCTCCATTATCGGAGTGTCCAGTTCAACAGTTTCACTTTCACATCTGGGGCATCGATTTTTGTACAACTCCTCAACAACCCCTCAAGTTCCCAATCTACGTTACGTTTTTGTCGGTTAAAAATTCATCGCTGTCAATGCTCTGCATTTTTTTTATTATTCACATTAAAAAAGCTCCAGAAAATAGGCAATCCATAACTAGATTATGTTTGCGCAGAGGTAACTTTGGCCACTTAATCAAGCGCAGTGCTAGAGAAGCTTAAAATAGCCTTTTCCGTGAAAAGTAATGTTACGTTGTCGTCGTCTAGTTGATTTAGGACACACGCCTTAGGGCAAAGTAATTTCTTACTCTCTCTTCTTGGCTTGTTCTTCATTTTTGATATCCTCTATAGTGGTGTTGTTAGTTCTAGATTTCAGGTTTCTGATGTTTTTTCTTTGGCGCGCGTTTATTTTCGGGTTTTTTCATCTTCGAAAATGAATAGACCGTCTATTGTGGTTTTTAGAGTTTGAGCTATCTGGTGAGCTAGCATTAGGGATGGATTGTATTTGCCCTTTTCTAGGTAAAGGATGGTTTCTCTCCTTACACCTACGCTTTTTGCAAGGTCGTCTTGGGTCAAATCGTATCGCGCTCTTAACTCTTTGATTCGGGTTTTGAATTTCATCAGAGTTCTCCTTTTTTGGCGTAGTACCAGCTCAGTAAGCCGAACGAGAATCCAGATACTAGCATTATGGCGATCACAGTCCATCCTGTTTCCAGTTCAGGCAAGAAGTGTAGAAACTCGTTTCCGAAAATGTTCCACAGCATTATTGATACCATGAAGGCTAAGGTAATATAATAGGTGCCGAGTGCTGCTTTACCTTGAATCTTTGCTGTTCGTTCATCTTGCATTGGGTATCCTGCTTTCTTGTTTTTTTGCACCGTCCAGATCATAAATATTGCCAGTAGAATAATTACTGCGGCGTTTAGAATCAGAATTGTTGGCCATATGAATGTAGCTATAGCTATTCACCTTTCGTTATTCATTGCTCTTCTTTGGGTTGCGATTAGCCCTATTCCTGTTATTCCGAGTACAGTCGCGACGTTTGTTGCTGTTTCGCTCAGAATTGCTCCGTTAAACATCAGTCCCGCTTCGGCTATACAAATAGAAATTCCTAAAACGAATAATATCTTTCTATATTCTTTCGTGTTTCTCGGCCTCCACTTAATTATATCTAACATTTTATTCTATTTATGTAACATAAAGTTATTTATTTCTAACTAATAAATGTTCTGGCACTATATTTCATTTCCTTCAGATTTGGAAAAAGTACATCCACTCGTCCAGTCTCTGGATGCACACGCGTTCCATTGTTAGTTTACTCTTTGCTTACTGCAAGGGGCGTCCTCATCTTTTTGAAAGAGAGGCATTTGTGTGGCTGACTGTGCTGGGTTTTTGCCCGTCGTTGGTCAGCATGGTTAGGGTTGATGCGATAGCTTTTTTTGTTTCTAAAACTATTGTGTCCGAGTGGCGGTCGTCGTCTAGTTGGTTTAGGACACAAGCCTTCCAAGCTTGCGATCCCGGGTTCGAATCCCGGCGACCGCACTTTTGTGTTCTGCGGAGACTATAGCCCCTTCACATGCAGACTGAATTCCAAAATGAACTGCTGTTTCAGTTGTTGCCGTTCCAAGTCGTGTACCTCCGTCGCAAAACCATAAAAATGAAAACTACAACAATTGAACAAAGTGCAAGGCGTCGTTTATGTCAACCAGTATACACTCAGTTTACAAGAAGCTTCTGGATAGAACTAAAGACCTGATTATTTTCCAATCCGCTGAAGGCTTAATCCACTGGGACATGGAAACCATGATGCCACCAAGAGCGGTAGAACAACGCAGCCTGCAGCTTGCACTGTTAAGCCGCATCCATCATAAAATGAGCACTGCCCGAGAAACAGGAAAACTCTTAAACGCGATACTTTCAAGCCCCAAATACGACAAGCTGAGCAGCATAGAAAAACGCAACGTGCACCTCATCAAAAAAGACTATGATGAACAAACCGCGTTGCCGGAAAAACTTGTTGCTGAAACCGCTAAACAGCAAGCGGTGACTGTGAACACTTGGAAAAAAGCAAAGGCTGCACGAAAGTATACCTTGCTCAGGCCTGAACTTGAAAAACTCGTGGGCCTCAACCGAAAAACAGCTGAAATCCTGATGAAAGTCAAGGAGACAGCTACGCCTTACGATGCGCTTATCGATCTTTTCGAGCCGAAAATGACTGCTGCCGCCATCACTGAGGTCTTTAGCCAACTCCAAAAAGGATTAACAGCGCTGTTGGAGAAAATTCAAGCCGCATCCAACCAACCAGATACCGCTGTACTCAACCTTAACGTGCCCGTGGAAACACAACGCCAAATCGCAAAAGCTCTTGCAGATGCCCTCGGTTACGATGTTGCCTCACCGAACGCGGCGGGAAGAATCGACGAGACTGAGCACCCGTTCACCACAGGATACTACGATGACGTACGCATCACAACACACTATTACCCAAACAATTTCACAAGCGCCATTTTCTCAACACTCCACGAAGCAGGACACGCGTTATATGAGCAAGGCTTACCACAGGAATGGAAATACCAACCCATCGGCTCACCATGCTCCTACGGCATACACGAATCCCAATCTCGTTTCATAGAAAACATAATTGGGCGCTCTCGAGAATTCTGGGCTGGCTTCCTTTCCAAACTCAAAGAAGCTGCAAGCCCAAGCCTATCAAACCTCAAACTGGCGCCGTTTGTGCACGCCATAAACAAGGTTAAGCCCTCGAAAATCCGAATAGAAGCCGACGAAGTCACCTACTGCACCCACATAATGATACGCTTTCAAATCGAGAGCGACCTGTTCGCAAACAAAATCGAAGTTAACCAGCTGCCAGAAATATGGAACCAGAAATACAAGGAGTTATTAGGCGTAAACATCGCAGACGACTCTGAAGGCGTAATGCAGGACACGCATTGGGCAAGCGGCTTGTACGGGTATTTTCCAAGCTACGCGCTTGGCAACATCTACAGCGGACAAATGCTCGCCCGAATCACCGCGGACACATCTGAGTGGCGTAGTCAACTCGTAGAAGGCAACCTGCGAAACATACAGCAATGGCTTACCGCAAACGTCCACAGGCAAGGCTACTTGTACGACCCAGCGGAACTAATCAAGAAAATAACCGGCAAGCCACTGAACGCTAAACCCTACTTAGAGTATCTTGAAGAAAAATACCGTTCACTCTACGGGTTTTGAGTTTTCACTTTTTGGTTAATTCACTGTAAATGTAGTAAAGTAGGAAAACCAGAATCCCAGCGATGCCTAAAAACACGCCGGTCCAGCCAACAGTGGCGTCATAGTAGTTGGCACCGTACAAGAAAAGTATAACACCTACGATTATTGTGCCTAAACACGCCCAGTTAATCCACGACATTTAGATACCCACGTAACGTTGAATACTCACTTCTTACGCGCTTAAAATATATAGGGCTACCGCTTGAAAACAAACGAACGCGATTACTGCTAACAAACCGTCACCGCGTCTTTCCAGAAAATACGGCGAGACAGTTCACCGACACTTCGCCTTGAAAATCATCCGTTGCCGCGGTGAGAAAACCAAACTTCTCCGACATTCTTATATACAAGCTGCTACACAGAGAACGCAGAGGCGACAGAATGTCGGGTAGAGACACTAAAAAACCTGAAACGCGAGAAGAATTCATAAAAATATTAGCTGAAACTACACAAAAAGCAGCCGAAGCACAAGCATCTTCAAAGCGTAAACCGACAAAACCGACAATATCAGGCATAGCAAAGATACTGAACATTCACAGAGACACACTTTACACGTGGTTAAAAGAGTTTAATGTCGATTTCAAAGAGGTTTTGGATCAAATGCCGACACCTCCCACAGCTAAAGCTGCAGCTGATACAGGATGCGTTTACCTGATCGGTGAGGCTCTTTTGGGCGAAGGCAACGAAGTTGCACATATAGACTTGATGATAGGTGACAAAAGCGGACCTGTTGGGAACGCCTTTGCCACAGGCTTGACAAGCCTTTCAGCTGGGCACACGCCTTTGCTGGCAGTTATCCGGCCGAATCTTCCGCCTAAGCCTCACACATTGCTGGTGCCGAAGGTAACTGTGAAGAACATGGCGGATACTGGAAAAATTTTTGGCCCCGCACAAGCAGCGGTCGCGAAAGCTGTTGCGGACGCAGTGGAAGAAGACGTTATCCCACGAGACAAAGTGGATGACTGGGTTATCGTGTGCAGCGTGTTTATTCACCCTCAAGCAAGCGATTACCGCAGGATATACCAGTACAACTACGGCGCAACGAAACTGGCGCTGCGAAGAGCCTTAAGCAACTATCCATCTGTAGAGAAAATGCTTTACGATAAAGACCGCGCGAAGCATCCAATAATGGGCTTTAAAGTGCCGCGTTTATGGAGACCACCTTACCTGCAGATTTCGCTTGACGCGCCAAGTCTTGAAGGAAGCAAGAAAGTAATTGCACAGTTGCCTGGAAGCGACAGACTAATCATAGAAGTGGGCACACCGCTGATTAAACGCTACGGAACACGCGTCATAAACGAGCTGAGGCAAACTGCCAAAGACGCTTTCATGATCGCGGACTTGAAAACGCTGGATGTGGGTAAAGTGGAAGTTGACATAGCTTACGAGGACACAGCAGACGCGGTGGTTGCCGCAGGATTAGCGCCGCCTGAAACACTAGACGCTTTCGTGCATGAGGCAAAACGGTTGGGCATATACGGCGTTGTAGACATGCTGAATGTTGAAAACCCTGTTGCAAAGCTCAAGCAACTGAAAGAGTTCCCAGAAATGGTTATACTGCACAGAGGCATAGACCAAGAAACTGGAAAAAGCATGGGGCTAGAACGCATACAAGAGCTGCGCCAAACCTTTAAGGGCAAACGGTTTCTGATTGCAGTTGCAGGCGGAATAGTGCCGGAAACCGCGAAAGAAGCTTTAGAGAAAGGCGCTGACGTGCTCATAGTTGGCAGGTACGTGACCCAGTCCAGAGACATCGAGCGTGCAGTGCGAGACTTCCTTGAATTAACACCGAGCATGCGCGAAGACGTTGACCTCTTTAGAGTCCACATAGAATAAACCGCTCAAATTCTCCTTTTTCTTTTTTTTCTTAAATTGGCCCTGTGCCAGCAACAGAAAAGTTATTACGTTTAAACCAACACAACCGCACAGGAAAAAGGAGTAAACAAAAGGATGCCTGTTGTTTTCGTAATAGGAACCGCGGGTTCTGGCAAGTCCCTGTTTGCCGCCGCCTTCAGCGAATGGTTAAAAATGTCTAAGCAAGACGTAGCCGTTGTAAATTTGGACCCTGGCGCATTGAAGCTTCCATACTCGCCTGATGTGGATATTCGAAACTACGTGGATGTTGGCAATTTAATGGAGAAATACGGTTTGGGACCAAATGGCGCTTTGATTATGGCTGCTGACCTCATAGCGGACGAAATTGAAAATGTCACGCGGGACATAGAGGCTGCAGACGCAGATATTGTTCTGGTAGACACGCCGGGGCAGATGGAGTTGTTCGCGTTTAGAGCCAGCGGTCCCTACATAGTGAGCGAGCTGACAAAGGAGCCTAAAGCTATGGTTTACCTGTTTGACACGGTTTTCTCGATTAATCCGCTTAATTACGTTTCAAACATGTTTCTCTCCGCTGCTGTTTATAATCGGTTTTTCCAGCCTCAGGTGCATCTGCTTTCAAAATGCGATTTGCTTCCGAGAAAAGAAGTGGAGCGAATCACTGATTGGGCTGCCAACCCGCGAGCCTTAGAAAACGCCATTGAACAGTTAGAAGACGCAAAGCGGCTTTTCAGCAGAAACATCATGAACGCCATCCGCCAGATTGGCTTAAAATTCATGCTAATCCCTGTTTCAGCCAAAACAAATGAGGGCTTGGTAAACTTTAACACTACACTGGAGCGAATTCTAACAGGCGGAGAAAAATACACAACATAGCACGCTGTAGACTTATTTTTTCTCGTTATTGTTGATGAGCGCCCAGCTTGCCGCAAATGCTGCATGTTTGGCTTTCTGCAGTATATCTGCGCCAGCAATTACTATTACGTCGTTGTCTTCTGGCTGGATAACTTTGAGAATCTGGTTAGTTGCCTTGGGAAACTCTTTTGCTATATCAGTGCTTACCGACTCGATGCTTAAATGTCCGCCTTTGGATACTATGACGACGGCGCGTTTTGCACCTGCCACTATAGCTGTGTCTCGTTGTTCTATGCCTGATTTGATTTTGTGTCCGCTGTCTTTCACTAGGAACCCGTAATTGTGTTCTGCGTTGGTTAGCTCTGTTTTTTCGATTTCGCCTCTTTTCGGGAAAAACTCTTTGAATTTCTTCCAAATGCCTACGCCTTTAGCGGTAAGGGTGCATCCCGCTTTTGAGGTTTCAATCAATTCAGCGTCTTTCAAGTGGTTGATTATCGTGCGGATTGCACCGTCTCCCACGCTTAGCTTTTCAGCCAGTTTATTTCGTCCAATAGGTTTCTCAGCTACTAATTCCAGAGCGTAGAAGATGTGCGCGGCGGAAAACGTTGTAGACGGACCAGGTGCTTTTTCGCCTGCAACCCCTTCGATAAACTGTTTAAACATGGAAGCCATAATTCGATCCCAGTCCTATTTTGATGTGGCTGACTATTATAATTTATGACAGAGAAAACCGAGTAGGTAGCAAGTTTGGGCTTTGAGGTCTCATTTTGGAGCAAGTTTCGGTGCAAGCTGTTCTACAGCGGTTTTAACTTTGTTCCACTCGTCAATGTTTCTCACGCTGAACTTGTTCTTTCGTTTCCACATGCTGTTCCTGTTTTCCCATAGGTACAGCCCTATTGAGCGTTTTCCCGCGGCTTCGTAAACTACGATTGCTTCCCACCATTTGCCGCTTTTAAAAACCGTAACGTAATCAATGACCTTGTAGAATTCGGATATGGGCAGTTTCTCCGTTGATTCAGTCATGCTCTTTTTCACCTGCACTTAAAAGGGTACTTTTTCAAGCATTTAAGCATTCCATGTTGGTGCCCGCTCTGTTTCATTCCTTGTACGCTATCACCGAAATCTCCACAAGCGCATTAGGCATAAGTTCTACTCCTACGGTGGCGCGGGCTGGAAACTTCTTGCTGAAGTATTTCGCGTATTCATTGTTGAATTCGCTGAACAGCTTCATCGAAGCAAGATACACGTTAACTTGGGTAACATCACTGAAGCTGTAGCCTGCGGCTTGTAGTATTGCTTTGATGTTTTCCATGGCTCTGACGGTTTGTCCTCTTATGTCGTTGGCGATTATTTTGCCTTGTTTTGGGTCTATTGCCACTTGTCCTGAAACGAACAGGAACTTGTCAACTCTTATGGCTTGGCTGTATGGTCCCACTGGCGTAGGCGCGTTTTCAGTTTGTATGACTTTTTTCATGGTTTGTCCTTCTGTGACTTTTTGAGTCTGCATTTATTTGGCTAGCGGCGGTGATAAGTTTTCAGCTTGCACTTTAAACTATTATTGTATGTGTTCGGATTACGGAGAAAGCCTTTTAAGAAAAATGTATGGTTATTAAACCCCTTATCAAAAGCTGAATTGAAGGACAGCCTATGAGAAAAAACGGAAAGTATTTGTTCACTTCGGAATCCGTGGGCGAAGGTCACCCAGACAAAGTCGCCGATCAAATATCCGATAGTGTTTTAGACGCAATTTTGCGGCAAGATCCGGAGGCGCGAGTTGACTGCGAAACTTTAGTAATGCAAGGCAACGTTATAATCACTGGGCAAATCACAACCACCTGTTATGTGTCCATACCTAAAATTGTTAGGGAAACACTGCGGGAAATCGGGTTTGACAACGCTAAGGACGGGCTGGACTGGGAAACCTGTGGCATTCTCGTTTCGCTGGAGGAGCAGTCGCCTGACATCGCGCGCGGCGTGAACGAAACTGAAACACATGAACAGGGCGCTGGAGACCAAGGCATGATGTTCGGTTACGCTACAACCGAAACAAAAGAGCTGATGCCCCTGCCGATAATGCTCGCGCAAAAGCTTGTGAAACGATTAGCTGAATGCAGAAAAACGAAGCTCTTGCCTTATCTGCGACCTGACTGCAAATCTCAGGTTACCGTGGAGTACTTGCATGGAAAACCGAAAAGAGTGGACGCGGTGGTTATTGCTGCGCAGCACACTGCAAGCGTCAAGTTGGAGACTATCAGAGAAGACGTAATCAAACACGTCATTAAGCAAGTAATTCCTGCAGACATGCTGGATGCGAAGACAAAGTACATTGTTAATGGCACGGGAAGGTTCGTGGTCGGCGGAACTTTGGCGGATTCAGGTTTGACAGGGCGCAAAATCATAGTTGACACTTACGGCGGCGTTGGCAGCCACGGCGGCGGATGTTTTTCAGGGAAAGACCCGTCGAAAGTTGATCGCTCAGGCTGTTACATGGCAAGGTACATTGCCAAGAATATTGTTGCTGCGGGGTTAGCGGATGAATGCGAGATTCAATTGTCCTATGCTATTGGCGTGGCGCACCCAGTCTCCGTGTTCGTGAACACTTTTGGCACAGGTAAATTGTCTGATGACGCGATTTTGGAGTTGGTGAAGAAGCATTTTGACATGCGGCCTAAAGCGGTTATTGAGCATTTGCAGTTGCTCAGACCGATTTACAGGAAGGCAGCGGTGTTTGGGCACTTTGGCAGAGATGACCCTGACTTCAAGTGGGAAATGACCGATAAAGCAGACGAACTTAGGGAAGCGTTAAAATCCGCTGGTAAAGCATAACTCTACCCTTTTTTTGCTCTTTCTATCTTTTCTTCTTTAATGCACTCGATTCAGTGTATCTGAGCATTTCTCTAGTTTTCTCTGCAGTATTGCCTTTTTTGTCAAGCGAAAACCTTGAAAACCACGTAGGTTACGCAGAAAATTGCGCCTGCGATCAAGAACTGAGGCAGAAAGCCGAGCATTTGCGCGAGAAACGGTCCTAGAAAAGAGCCACATGCGCCACCGACGCTTACCAACACGTCAAACAAGCCTGTTCTCCCTGCAGGTATAAGTTCCATTGAAAGAGACAACGTGAGAACATAGTAAACAGCGTAGGCGAATCCCATCAAAACCAAAGTTACAGCGGCGGCTACTGTTGGGTACACGGCGAACTGGACGAGCGCAACCAGCAAAAAGACAAGGATGCCCCTGAAAAGCACTATCTGTCGCACGCGTGCTTTTTCGTTTGTACGTGTGCCTTTTCCTGCGGAGAAGTAGCCTGCAACTGCGCCGCCTGAGTTTAACATGTAAATCACGAAAACCATGCTTGCGGGCAAAGCCAGTTGTTGAGAGAAAAATATTGGCAGCGGCGTGAAGAATATGCTTGCGGCTAACGAGAAGAGCAGCAAGCCAACGCTGAGGGCGAGGAAGCTTTCGCCTTTTAGTTTCTCGCGTAAAGGTAAACCGTCTAAAACTTTTGAGGCAGCCCACACGTCTCGGGAGACGCGGTCTATTTTCTTTTCTATACTGACTAAGCGTCGTTCAAAAATCAGCATGGGATCGGCTACTAGAAAAATTGACAGGATAAACGCGGTTAAGTTTAAGCCGCTGCACAAAAGCAGTATCGAGTTTGAGCTGAAACTAAGAGTTGAAACTAGAAATCCTAAGAGTAAGCCGAGGAGCCAGCCGATTTCTGTGAAGCCCTCGTAGAAGGCGTAGGATTTTTCCCACTCTTCGCGACTGTAATGTTCAGCTATCAGCACGTTTTTTGGTGCTTCGTGAGCCACATGAAACGCGGACATAACTGCGTAAAGAATGATGAATAGGCTTACGTTCGTGGTTAGGGTGAAGAGGTAGAGCAAGATTGCTACGGACACGAACGAGAGGAGAATGTAGCGTTTGTAGCGTCGAGTTCGGTCGCAGATGTAACCCCAGAAGAGGGATGCGGGTATCGCAGCGAACAGGGCTACGGAAGCCATTATTCCTATGTCCACTAGTGAACCGCCGAGCGTTACCACGTACAATGGGATAAAGACGGATAGCAGTCCGAATGCGGTTTCGTGGAAGAAAAACCCCAGTCGCCACATAGTCCCGAAAGCGAGTTTAAAGTTGAATTAAAACGTTTATCTGAGAAATTCCGTGTTTTTGCTTGGATGATGCTGTTTATTCATAAATCCTTAATAGAGAGATGCTCAACTTCATAGTGCGCTGGAGAGTTAACTGTTAAATGGCTAAGTTCAAGGTAATAGTGTCCGATCCTGAAACAGGAACTTCAAAAGTCGTTGAGCTTGAAGAATCACGCGCCACCCCGCTCATCGGAAGAAAAATCGGAGAAACAATAGAAGGCGCCATAGTAGATTTACCGGCGCACAAACTGAAAATAGTGGGTGGTTCAGACAAAGACGGTGTACCAATGCGCCCAAGCGTTCACGGCGGCGTACGCAGAAGAGTTGTCCTAAGCGGCGGCGTAGGGTTTAACCCGAGCAACAAAGGCGAAAGAAAACGGAAAACAGTGCGGGGCAACATGATAACTGATGAAATTGTTCAAGTTAACACCAAAATCGTTCAAAAACCGAAAAAGCCTGCGGAAAGCAAAACAGAACAACCCAAACAAACGGCATAATCGCACAAGCAGTTAGACCGCTTGTTGCGCGTATTTTACTGTTTTTCGAATGGCTGATTACGCTTTTTGAAGTAAACCGTGCATCAAGTTTTACCGCGCACTTAAAGGTACGAATAAAACTGCTGCTGCCCGGAGCGTTAAGACTTATTAACTCCAACCATTTAATCCTTCACTAACTCAACAAATATTTGTGGAACAAAAGAGCATGAGCAAAGAAAGCAAAGCCTTGCCTAAACAGCCAGAAGTAAACATCGGCACCATAGGTCACGTTGACCACGGCAAAACCACGTTAGTACAGGCGTTAACAGGCGTCTGGGCTTCGCGGCACAGCGAAGAACTCAAACGCGGCATCACAATAAAACTAGGCTACGCAGACATGCCAATCTACAAATGCCCCAAATGCGCAACACCACAAGGCTACTCCACCACGCCAACCTGCCCAAACTGTAAAGCAAAAGCAGAATTCATCCGAGCCGTAAGTTTCGTAGACGCACCTGGGCATGAAGCATTGATGGCAACAATGCTTTCAGGAGCAGCCATAATGGACGGCGCCATTCTTGTAATAGCTGCGGACGAACCATGCCCGCAACCGCAAACACGCGAACACTTGGCAGCAGCGGAAGTCATCGGCATAAAAAACCTCATCATAGTCCAAAGCAAAATCGACATCGTTGACGAAAAAAGAGCACGCAAAAGCTACGGCGAAATCAAAGCTTTCGTTAAAGGCACAATCGCAGAAAACGCGCCTATAATTCCCATCTCGGCGCAACGAGGGCTAAACACAGACGTCCTCCTCAACGCAGTAGAGGAAATCATACCTACGCCTGAAAGAGACGAAACAAAACCGCCCTTGATGTACATAATCCGCTCCTTCGACACCAACAACCCTGGAACAACAATTGAAGATTTGGAAGGTGGTATAATCGGCGGAACAATAGCCCAAGGCAAATTCAAAGTAGGCGACGAAATAGAAATCCGACCAGGCATTAGCGGCGAAAGAGAAGGAAAAACCGTCTATAACCCGCTGATTAGCGAAATCGTCAGCCTACGCGCAGGCGAAAAGAACGTGAAAGAAGCACACTGTGGAGGATTAGTCGGCGTGGGCACCATGTTAGATCCTTCATACTCAAAGGCAGACGGCTTAACAGGCAACATTGCTGGAAAAACAGGTTTGCTTCCGCCTATACTGACAGAATTAACCTTAGAAACGCACGTTCTAGAACGCGCTGTAGGCACAAAAGAGCTTTTGAAAGTTGAAAGAATCAACATTGACGAAACTTTGCTGCTTCATGTGGGCGCAGCCGTAAACCTTGGCAAAGTCACCTCAACGAAAAGCAACGTTATTAAAATCAAGCTTACTAGACCGATTTGTGCGCAGCCTAACACGCGGGTCGCAATAAGCAGAAAAATCACCGCTAGATGGCGATTAATAGGCTACGGCATAATAGTCGACAAGCCAGCATGAGCCAATTAAGCTTTAAGCGTTCAGTCAGACTGTTTTATTATTCCCTCTTTCTTCAAGAATTCATGTGCGTTTTGCAGCACATCTCTGGCGTTTTTGAACGTGAGCTTTTCCATGGCGCGGGAGTAATCCACCCAGTCATATCCCACGTGCTCGTAGGATAGCTCGACTTTTTCCGTGTGTGCTTCGATTAGAAAGAAGATAACTTCTTTGTGGATTGTGTTGCCCTGCCTTCTGTAGAAGTATGATATTTTTTTCCTGAAGCCATCTATGAATTGTGCATCAACGATGCTGGTTTCCTCTTTGAGTTCTCGGATAACCGTGTCTTTTTCGCTTTCGTTTGGTTCAACATTGCCTTTTACAAAATCCCAATGTCCTGCTTCATAACGTAGAAGAAGATAATTAACTTCAGCGTTTTTCATAAACACCACAGCGCCACAAGATTTTTCGTCGAACATTACCCCTTCACCCGCTCATTTCTTATTCCTCCTAATTTAGGCAACTTTTACTTAAAAATGAATTCCTCGTTTCACAGGGCACACCACGCAGGCTTGTGCAATTTTTGGCAAATTCAGGTGGGTTTCCGTTACGCTTCTAACCATGCGCCGCCGAAGCAAGGTGAAATTAAAAACGGACATTAAATTTTAAAAACTAATCGCGCAAGTTTAGACTACAGAGAACTTAAATGTGCCGCGCCGTTTTAGAGAACTTGTGGAGTTGACTGTAGGATGCCTCTCAAGCCAGCGCCGAAAGAACCCTTAAAAATTATTTTGGATTCGAACGCGCTGTTTGTTCCTCTTCAATTTAGGCTTGATGTTTTCAGCGAGTTGGAGCGACTGTTGAATAGGCGCTTTGAGTTGGTTCTGCTTTCCGTGGTTAAGCGTGAGTTGGAGCTTCTTGCTGAAAAGGGCACACCTAAAATGCGCAGAGACGCCTGTTGCGTGTTGAAGTTTGCTGAACGTTTGAGGCTTGTCGAGGTTGATGCTTCGGTTTCAGCGTTGACTGATGACGTTATAGTGGGCGTCGCCCGTGAGTGGGGTGCGGCGGTTTTTACGAATGATAAAGTGCTTAGGAAGAGGCTAAGAGATATAAGTGTGCCAGTGATTTATGTGAGACAAAAATCGCGTCTTGAGATTGACGGAATAGTGTAATCTATGTTTAAGCTAATAGAGCTGCAGGATACTATCCGCATTCCGCCTGAAACCTTCGGTAACCCGCTTGAGCAGGTGGGTCGCGATCAGGTTAAGGCGAAGTACGAGGGCGTTGTGGACGAGGAGTTAGGCTACGTTATAGCTGTTACTCGTGTTGAAGTGAGTCCTATTGGGAAGATTATTCCAGGTGATGGGGCGACTTTTCATAAGGTGGCTTTTTCGTTGTTGACTTTTTATCCTGTGATTCAGGAGGTTGTGGAGGGTGATGTGGTGGAGATTGCGGATTTTGGTGCTTTCGTGCGGATTGGTCCTGTGGATGCGTTGTTGCATGTTTCTCAGTTGATGGATGATTATATTTCGTATGATGAGAAGCAGGGTGTTTTGCTTGGGAAGGAGACTAAGCGGAAGTTGGCTGCTGGCGACCAAGTGCGTGTTAGGATTACGGCTGTTTCGCTTGGTAGGGCTGGTAGTTCTGGGAAGATTGGCGTTACGGCGCGGCAGCCTTTTTTGGGCAAGTTAGAGTGGATTAGGCAGGATGTGGCGCAGCCTGTGGAAGCGCCTGAAAGCGCGGAGCAGAAGTGATTTGGATGAGTGAGAAAGCGTGTGCTAACTGTCATTTTATGGCTAAAGGGAACGTTTGTCCTAAGTGTAGGTCGACGAGTTTAAGTGAGGATTTTGGTGGTTTAGTTATCGTGTTTGACCCTGCGGAGTCGGCTATTGCGAAGTCGATGAAGATTAAGGAGAAAGGGCGTTACGCTTTAAAGGTCAGGTAAGTTCTATGCGCTTTTGAGGCGCGTGGTTTAGGGTTGCTGTTGTTCGGGTTTAAGGGTTGATGGCTGCGATGGGTGTTGTCTATAGTGTTACACCTGAGTTGCGAGCGAAGTTTAAGGAGCCTTTTGGCTTGTTGCTTCGAGGGACGTTTTCTGAAACCATGCATGCACTAGGCGATATCGTTGCTGAGGAGAAGCCGCCTGTGGTTGTGGCTGTTGGGGACAGGGTTTCGCGGAACATTAACAAGCATGGTGTGCCTGCGCGGTTGTTGATTACTGATAGCTTGCTTAGGCGGAAGCATGTAGCACCTGTGGTTTTTCTAGGTAGCTGTGTGGTTCATGTTGTGAATCCTGCGGGTGTGATTACTGAGGAGGCTGTTGCTGCTGTTCAGGCGGCACTGGCGGGCGATGGGCGGGTGCATTTGGTTGTAGATGGGGAGGAGGATTTGTTGGTGCTTGTTGCTGTTTTGTATGCGCCTTTGGGTGCGTTGGTGGTTTATGGGCAGCCTAGTGAGGGCGTTGTGGTGGTGCGAGTGACGGATGCGAAGCGGGCTGAGGCTGCGGGGTTTTTGAAAGCGATGGAAGTTGTTCGAAAAACTAAATAAGAAGGTTAATGTATGTGGTGAACACTTTAGGCAAGTGGATGTGGTATGGAAGTTAAGTTAGTTTCGGTTAAGGATAATCCGCTTTTGAAGCGTAAGGAAGTGGCTTTTAGGGTGGAGCATGGTCCGAGTGGTAGGACTCCGACGCGGTTAGAGGTTAAGAAGGCTTTGGCCGCGGGCTTGAAGGTTGGTGAGGAGTTGGTTTTTGTTGAGAAGATGTCGACTTTGACTGGGACTGGCACTGCAGTCGGCGTTGCGAATGCTTATGTGTCTATGGAGCAGGCGCGGTTGGTTGAGCCTGAGTATATTGTGAAGCGGAATTTGCCTGAGAAGCCAAAGGAGGAGGCGAGTGAGTAGTTATGTCTGATAAGGCTGAAGAAAAGAAAGTGGTTGAAGCTAAAAAGCCTGCGAAGGCGGAGAAGCCTAAGGCTGGAAAAGCGCACAAGGCGGAGACAGGCGCGCACGGCTTGTACAAGATTGAAGACGACAAGGTTACGCGTTTGCGCCCGACCTGCGAGCGTTGCGGTATTGGCTATTTCATGGCTGACCATCATGACCGTTACACGTGTGGGCACTGCGGGTTCACGCGGTACAAAGCACGTTGAGCGGATAAGCAGTTTTAAATTGCTGTTGCGCGTTTAGTGTGGTTGTGGTTACGTATGATTAGGGTTAACGTAGCGGTTGCGAGCATTTCTGCGGAGAGATTCTGGGATTTCCGTAAGCCTGTTCCGCCGATTCAGATTGGCACGAACATTAACATGGTGAGCGTGGACAAGAAAGGGGACGGCTCGTTAGAAGTGCCGTTTGTGTTGACGATTAACTATAACCCAGCTATTGCACAGATTAGCCTGAAAGGAACCGCCTACGTTACAGGAGACAAAGCCGAGTTAGATAAGGTGGTTAAGGATTATGAGGATAAGAAGCCGCCACCACCCGTAGTGGTGCAGTCCATATCCAACGTGGTGTTTATCGAGTCGGTGCTGCTTTCGAGAACTTTGAGTATTCCGCCGCCGATTCCGCTGCCGCAAATACCCTCAGCGAAGCAGCCCACTGCAAAACCTGAAGGCGGCAAAGAATACACAACATAAACACAAAAAACACGCATGTGTGCGAGTTACATTCAATAGTGCCTTTTTGAATAACGCCTTGCCCTCAATCATTTTCCATCACAAAACCATGTTAAAAAGCCGTCACCAACACAAACATATTTGGAGCCTAATGGCAGTTCTATGCAGAAACCTGTAAGGAGTCTACCCCTGCAGTGGCGGTTTCCCCGCTTTATTTAAACTATTTAAAGGGGAGGGGGTAGCAGTTCAGAGCACAGTAGAGCACTAGTGCCACAACGCTACTGCCAAAATAAACGGCAACGTTTATAACCATAAATACTCATTCCCTAAAGACGCGAAGCGATTAGACAATGGGACATAGAAAAACACACGCCCCAAGGCATGGTTCACTAGCTTATCTGCCTAGACACCGCGCTAAAAAACCAGTGGCTCGAATTCGCTACTGGCCGCAAATCACCTCTGAAACGCCTAGGCTCTTGGGCTTTACAGGTTACAAAGCGGGCATGACATACGTTTTCACGATAGAAGACCGAAAACGCAGCCCGAACTTCGGCAAAGAAGTCATGCGCGCAGCCACAGTAATAGAAACACCTCCACTCCTCATATGTGGCATACGCACATACGCCAAAACCCCGTATGGGCTTGAACATTTAACTGAGGCATGGATGAAAGACCCGCCAGCAGAACTGGAACGCGCACTCGTCCTGCCAGAAAACTTTTACACCGAACAAATGCTCCAGAAAATCACAGACCACCTCGACAACACAGCCATCATCCGCGTCATCGCAGCAACACAACCCAAACAAGCCAGCATCGCCAAGAAAAAACCCGACATCACAGAAATCCAAATCGGCGGCGCAACAATCCCGCAACAACTAGAATACGCTAAACAGCTTCTAGGCAAAACCGTAACACCTGAAGAAATCTTCAAGAATGGGCAATACATCGACATCGCCGCAGTCACCACAGGCAAAGGCTTCCAAGGGCCAGTCAAACGCTGGGGAGTAACCAAACTCCAACACAAAGGCCGTAAAACCAAACGCGGCATCGCCACCCTAGGTCCATGGAATCCACACCACGTCATGTACTCGGTCGCAAGAGCAGGACAAATGGGTTATCACCAACGTATAGAGTATAATAAACGCATTTTGAAAATAGGCAAAGACGGCAAAGAAGTCACCGTCAAAGGCGGATACACACGCTACGGAGCAATCAAAGGCTCCTACATCATAATCGAAGGCAGCGTACCTGGCACAGAAAAACGCACAATACGCTTACGTTACGCAGCACGACCACCCAAAGAAGCACCCGAAGAACCCCCACAAATAACCTACACTTCACTAGAATCATCACAAGGAAAATAACACAGGAGAAAAAACACTAATGCCACCCGCCAAAAAAACCGTAGCCATCTATGACCTCCAAGGAAATTCCACAGCAAAAACCGCCCTCCCAACAGTTTTCACAACGCCACTGCGTCCCGACGTCATAAAACGCGCTGTACTTGCAATTCAATCCCACAAACGCCAACCCCAAGGTAGAGATCCAATGGCAGGCAAAAGAACCACCGCAGAATCCCGTGGTACAGGCATGGGAATATCACGCGTACCTCGCATCAAAGGTGGAAGCGGAAGAGCGGCATTCGCCCCAAGCACCGTTGGCGGAAGACAACCCCAACCTCCAACATCCGCTAAAAAAATCACAAAAAACATACCTGAAAAAGAAAACCGCCTTGCATTACTCTCAGCTATAGCCGCTACAGCCTCAAAAGAAACCGTAGCCCAAAGAGGGCACGCAATTGAAACTGTTCCCCAAATTCCACTTATAGTAACCGACCAAATCCAAGAATTAACTCAAACTAAACAAGTTACAGAAGCCCTTACACATTTAGGTGTTCTACCCGATATCCAACGCGTAAAAGCAAGCAAAAAAATCCGCGCAGGCAAAGGCAAACGCCGCGGTAGAAAAATCAAACAAGCTGTAGGGCCACTAATAGTCATAGCTGAAAACCACGGTTTAACCGAAGCTGCAAATAACATCCCAGGCGTACAAGTCAGCAAAGTCAACGACCTCAACCCCGAAATTCTCGCTCCAGGCACGCACCCAGGTAGATTAACACTCTGGACAAACAGTGCGCTTGAGCGTTTAGATAAACTATACAGCAAAGGAGAAAACGCCTAATGGAACCCAACGACGTAATCCTCTACCCGCTCATGACCGAATCAGCCAGCCTCATGGTAGAAAAAGACAACAAACTCCTCTTCGCAGTCAACATGGACGCTGGCAAAACCGACATCAAACAAGCAGTCGAACAGCTCTACGAAGTCAAAGTAGCCAAAATCACCGTTTTAATAACGCCTCAAGGCACAAAAAAGGCATTCGTTAAACTCAAACCAGAATACAAAGCCTCAGATGTCGCCATCAAACTTGGAATACTCTAAAAATTTATGGAGACAGAAAAATGGGAAGACGAATACGAGTACAAAGACGCGGACGCGGCACCTCAACTTTCACGGCATCAACACACAAGAGAGTTGCACCTGCCCAATATCCACCCGCGCTATCACCTAAAGAACGTTTTGAAACTTCAATCAACGGCACCATAGAAGCCCTTCTGCACGACCCTGGACGCGGAGCGCCACTGGCTTTCATCAGATTCGAAAACGGTGAAACCTGCTACACAATAACACCCGAAGGCACATTCAAAGGACAACAAATCAGTCTAGGCGGGAAATCCCCAATAGACGTAGGCAACATTATCCCGCTGGGAAAAATCCCCGAAGGCACCATAGTCTGTAGCCTTGAACTCAAACCAGGCGACGGTGGTAAACTCGCAAAATCTTCAGGTGCCTCCGCCACAGTTGTAGGTCATACACCTCAAGGTACAATGATTAGGCTGCCGTCTGGGCGCACAAGATACGTTAACGATTACTGCATGGCAACCATAGGCGTGGTTGCAGGTGCTGGACGTACAGAGAAGCCTTTCTTGAAGGCTGGCGAAAAATTCCATTTGATGAAAGCAAAAGGGCACAAGTATCCGAGAACACGTGGAAGAGCCATGGTTGCGGCTGTGCATCCGTATGGCAGCAGCAAACGCAGCGCGCGCAAGTGCACTACGACTTCGCACGGTGCACCGCCAGGTCAAAAAGTCGGGTTGATTGCGGCTCGTGGTCCTGGGCAGAAGAAGAAACGGGCGATAAGGTGACAGAAGCTTTATAGCGTGCTGGAGATTTAGCGTTAAGGTGAGATAGAAAATGCCGAAAGACTTTGCGTATCGTGGTTACGCTCTTGAAAGTTTGTTAGCGATGTCCATGGATGAGTTCATTAATCTGCTTCCTTCCAGGCAAAGGCGCAGCTTGCAGCGCGGGTTGACGCCTGAGCAGCGGATACTGCTGGAGAAACTACGTGAAGCACGAGAAGCCGTTAAAGCGGGTAAGGATGTCACCCTCAAGACTCACGTGCGAGACTTGATTATTCTACCTGAGATGGTTGGCGTAAAAATCTTAGTGCACAACGGCAAAGAGTTTGTGCCTCTGGATATTAAGGCTGAGATGATTGGACATTATCTTGGCGAGTTCGCGATTACGAATAAGCCTGTTAGGCATGGCACTCCAGGCATTGGCGCTTCAAGGTCTTCAATGTACGTACCGCTGAAGTAAACCCTTGCTTTTCCTTTCCTTCCTTTTGCGTTCTACGCCAAGTTACGCTCCTCATTTTGCACTACTCTAGTGGCGAGTTTAGTGAAAACAAGCTAGTGCTCTGAAGTGCTACACCCTCCCCTTTAAATACGTACGGCTCCTGTTTGGCTGTCTTGTGCAGAAAAACAGTCTTGCCTTGGATAGTTTGTGTTAGTTTGCTGTTGTGGCTTTGTATGGTTTCGTTTTGTTTTTATTGAGGCGTATCGAGAAAGTTTAGTGGTGCGGGGGGTGGGATTTGAACCCACGAACCTCTACAGGATAGGCGCCTCAGGCCTACGCCTTTGGCCATGCTTGGCAACCCCCGCTTTTGCCGTGTCGTTTCTGATAGGCGTACTTGCGTGGCAGATAATAGAAACAGGCAACATATTAAAAGGCTTTACTTCGTTGTCTGCCGTAAAAACATTTGCAGAGTTGCGTTTTCGCTGTGGACTAGACTGTAGCACGCTTGTAAGACTGTTGTCTTAACTTGAGTGCGAGGGCAGTAAACGTTTATTAGTGCTCTACGTAGTTATAACGACGTTATAAGGTGGTTAGTGAACTGGCATGAAAAAAATCTGCAACAACGTCCTCGAAGCCATTGGAAAAACACCGTTAATACGCCTAAACAAGTTAACTGCAACCTTAAAATGCACGGTAGTAGCAAAGCTGGAATCTCGGAACCCAGGCGGAAGCATCAAAGACCGCACATGCCTAAGCATGGTCACCGAAGCTGAAAAAAACGGATTGATAAAGCCTGACACGGTGATTATCGAGCCCACAAGCGGCAACACAGGCATAGGCTTAGCCATGGTCGCTGCAGTGAAAGGCTACCGCCTTATCCTCACGATGCCTGAAACAATGAGCATTGAACGCCGCAAGCTGTTGGAAGCCTACGGAGCCGAATTGGTTCTCACATCAGGCGCAGAAGGCATGGCGGGCGCAATCAAAAAAGCCGAAGAACTCGCTGCAAAAACGCCAAATTCCTTTCTGCCTCAGCAATTCAAGAACTTGGCGAACCCGAAAATTCACCGAGAAACCACAGGACCAGAAATATGGAACGCTACAAAAGGCAAAGTTGACATGATAGTTGCAGGCGTGGGAACAGGCGGCACCATCACCGGCATAGCCCAGTACATCAAACCGCTTAAGCCCCAGTTCAAAGCCATAGCTGTAGAACCCGCTGGCTCGCCTGTCCTAAGCGGCGGCAAACCCGGAGCTCACAAAATTCAAGGTATAGGCGCAGGCTTCATCCCTGACGTGTTACAGCTCAATTTAGTAGACGAAATTATTCAAGTCAAAGATGAGGATGCAATGCAAACCGCAAGGTTACTTGCCAAGAGAGAAGGCTTGCTCGTAGGCATATCTTCCGGCGCAGCGGCATGGGCAGCATTAAAAATCGCAGAAAGACCCGAAAACAAAGGCAAACTCATAGTTGCCCTTCTGCCCGATACGGGCGAACGATACCTCAGCACCCCGTTGTTCCAAGAGAACTTGCTGTCCTCATAACGTTATGCGTGCGATCCACATTTGTGAGGGTGCATCATCCCTTTATATCCAACTCTTTTGCACTATAAAGAGGAGAAACCAATTGAAAACCAAGTCAGATAAAACGCAGCCAGAAAAGAAAGAGAACTTCAAAAACCAAGATGCAGACTCAGACCGCTGGAATCCAGAAAAACTGCGTGGCACGATACTGAAAGGTCCAAGTTTCGAGAGCAAGTGGGGTGAACAAGATTTGCCTTCACTTGTTGATGATATCATACGAAACTATGAAACTTTCGGAAGCATGGACCATCTTGAAGGAAAAGACCTTCCGTCAAAAAAAGTTGTCATCGAAGTTCTTGAAGATTTGTTAACAATATTCTTTCCAGGATATTTAGGAAAAACAGGAATTACAAAATCTAACATCAAATATTTTCTCGGCACTACTTTAACTTCAGTTTACACTCGGCTAACTGAAGAGGTGGAGAAAAGCCTCAAGTACATTTGCCGAAAAATCAAGGAGTGCCCAGAAGACATTTGCCAAACACGCGCCCAAGTGGTTGTCAAAGAGCTGCTGGAGAAAATCCCTCAATTAAGGTCGCTTATCAGCGGCGACATAGAAGCAGCCTACGACGGGGACCCAGCTGCTGTTAGCACTGAAGAAGTAATCCTCAGTTACCCCTGTGTGCTGGCTATAACAACTTACAGGATAGCTCATGAACTCTACCTCAGTGGAGTCCCGCTGATTCCTAGAATAATGAGCGAGCATGTTCACTCCCAAACAGGCATTGACATTCACCCTGGAGCGAAAATAGGCAAGAACTTCTTCATCGACCATGGAACAGGAGTGGTTATCGGCGAAACCACAGAAATCGGCGACAACGTAAAAATCTATCAAGGCGTCACATTGGGCGCGCTAAGTTTTCCCAAAGATGAAAAAGGCCGCTTAATCAGGGGAAGAAAGAGACATCCTACGGTTGGAAATAACGTGGTGATTTATTCGGGAGCCACGCTTCTCGGTGCTGACGCGGTAATAGGCGATAACGTGGTTATAGGCGGAAACGTTTGGATAACTTCTCATGTTGCTTCAGGCACTACGATAACTATTGCTGCCCCAGAGCTTAAATACGAAAAGAAGAAGCAACCGCGAAAATAGCCTGAACGTTCACGTTTGTTTCAACGTTTTTCTGACAGGCATCACACGCATAGCCGTTGCTCTTTGCGGCTGATAAGCGTCTGAAAAATGATGCAGAGGCAACGCATAGTTGCGTGTTGGTTGTTTTTGTCTAGAGCAGGCGATAGTCTTCTTTTACTGTTGTCAGTACGACATGCGTGTTCGTGCGTTCAATGTACGGTAAGGCTAGGAGTTTTTTAGTGAATTGCCCGAGTTCTTCGCGACCTTTGAATTTTGCGATGATGACCGCGTCTGTTAAGCCTGTCACGTCGTAGACGCTGCATACGTTTGGGATTTTGGCTATTTCTTTTTCTGTTTCAACCAGTCTGCCTTTTGAGACGGTTATTTCGGTGACAACTGTTAGTTCGTAGCCGAGTTTTTCGTGGTCTAATAGCGCAGAGTAGCTTTTTATGATGCCTTCGCGTTCCATTTTTTTGATTCTTGCAAGCACAGTGCCAACTGAGACACCTACCTTTTTGGCTATTTGTCTGCTTGAGAACCTGGCGTCTTCTAGCAGCCCTTGCAGAATTTTGATGTCTGTTTCATTTAGCTCCATCTTTATTTTACTCCTTGTGCATTTTTGCAGTCAAATCGGTTTTTCCGAGACATACTTCTAATAAGCACCCATTTGTGTTTATATAAGTTTAGCTTCTCTTGCTGGAATGGCGAGCAGGTCTAACCGAACGGTGATAGCCTATGGGCAAGCTGGCTGCGGAGAGCGGAAGAGCACCATTGTAATTGACAGGAATTAGTTAGCAATGTTAAATTAGTAGAGCGAAAAAACCAGTAATTGCGAGTTGTGGCGAAAAGCCGATGAAGTATGACACTATACTGGTGCTGGATTTCGGGGGGCAGTACTGTCACCTTATAGGGCGAAGAGTTAGAGAACACGGGGTTTACTCTGAGATTGTTCCCCACGACATCGCACCCGAAGAAATCAAAGTTTTAAACGAGAAATTTAACGTTAAAGGCTTGATTCTTTCAGGTGGTCCCGCAAGCGTTTACGAACAAAACGCGCCGAAAATTGACCCGCGGATTTTGGAGTTGAACTTGCCCGTTTTAGGTTTATGCTACGGTCACCAGCTTATAGCTCAAGTAATCAAGGGGAAAGTTGAAACTGCCACCTGCAAGGAATATGGCATTGCTTACGTGGCGATTGACAAACCTGTGGCTGTGCTGAAAGGCTTAGGTGCGAGAGAGAAAGTTTGGATGAGCCACGGCGACACAGTTTTTGCCCTGCCGCGGGGTTTTGAGGTTTTGGCGCACACGGAGAACTGCCCCGTCGCTGCGTTTAGGCACAAGGACCAGCCTATTTACGGTTTGCAGTGGCACCCAGAAGTCATACACACGGAACACGGTGTGCAGATGCTTCGCAACTTTATTTTTGAAGTTTGCAGATGCAGCGCTAATTGGCAGATGGAAGATTTAATCGGCAAGATGGTCGCGGAAATTAAGGCAGAAGTGGGTGACGCTAAAGCAATAATAGGCTTAAGCGGAGGCATAGACTCCAGCGTTGCCACTGCCCTTGCGGCGCAAGCGTTAGGTGACAGGTTGACGGCGGTTTTTGTTGATCATGGTTTCATGCGAGAAGGCGAACCTGACGCGATTAGGCATGCATTTGAAAAATTCGAAATCAACCTTGTGATTGCAAATGCACAAAACAGGTTTATGGCGAAACTCAAGGGCGTAATTGAGCCTGAAAGGAAACGGAAGATTATTGGTGAAGAGTTCATACGGGTCTTTGAGGAAATAGCCGAAAACTCAGGCGCAGCGTACCTGATTCAGGGGACTATTTACCCTGATAGAATTGAGTCGGGATTCAGGAAGCATTCGGATAAGATTAAGACGCATCACAACGTCGCTGGGTTGCCTGCAAAAATCAAGTTTAAGAAAATTTTGGAGCCGCTTCGTGACTTATACAAGGATGAAGTGCGAAAAGTCGCTAAAATGCTGGGTTTGCCACAGGCAATAGTTAATAGGCAACCATTTCCAGGTCCGGGATTGTCGGTCAGAATAATCGGCGAATTAACCGAAGACAAGGTTAGAGTCGCGAAGAGAGCTGACCGCATAGTGACTGAGGAGATTGAACGGAACGGTTTGGCGGAGAACTTGTGGCAATACTTCGCTGTGTTAACAGACACAAAAGCTACAGGCGTTAAGGGTGACGCAAGGGCATATGGCTACGTGGTCGCTGTTCGCGCTGCAGAGAGCCGTGAAGCCATGACTGCTAGCTTCGCCAAGATTCCTTATGAGATTTTGGAGAAGATTTCAACGAGGATAACTAATGAGGTACCTGAGGTTACACGGGTGGTTTATGATATAACGCACAAGCCACCAGCAACCATAGAATGGGAATAACCCTTGGCATGAAATCACTGCACGGTGTGCTTGCGCTTTTTGGCACAGAATCATGATGCCCATAGGATTTTAGCATTATACACAGCCAGAGATATAAGTCAAAAACGTACAACACAGCGCTATCACAGTTTTTGAGAAACGAGGCTTTTCAACGGGTTCTGTTAACTCTTTGAGAGATGGCTTTTTCTGTTAAGTTTTGTGGGATGGAAATTGTTCATGTTAACAGTCGTGGGATGTCGGGCCACGCATCTGAGTTCTGAATAAAAAAAGCATGTTGGGCTGGCTATCGGGGTTTTGTCGTAAATCTTAACAGTCATATTCTCAACAAAAATGTTTTTTATAGCTTAATTGTTTGGTTCTTTTGCTTATTGAATATACACAAAGTTTATCTCAATTTTAGCATAAGCATAGTACACGGGATAATAGTGGAAAGTTCCAAAACAATGCTTTCTAATCGCTTACTGCTTTTATGGTTGCTACACGACGCCATGAGATTTAAGGCGGCAGGAGATACTAAGGCGCACAAGCTAGCCTATTTATCACAATTAGAAATGACAAAACAACAAGAAAAAGGCTTGAGTTATAACTTCAAAAAACTACCTTTTGGCCCGTTCAGTGATGATTTACAGGCTGACGTCAACTGGCTAGAAGAGCAACAATTAATCAAATCAAAATCATTTGGAGACGGCAAAATTTATTCTGACTCAAAATTCGGCCTTAAACTGCTATCCGACTTTTGCGGAATGTATGCAAGAAACAGTGAATTTACAAGAAAAATCTTTGCCACCAACTGCAAATACGCTTCATACTCAACCTATGACCTTGTTGAAGTAGTTCATAGACAAAAACATCCATACAAAAACATGACAATCGATGAAGCACCATTAAATGATTGGATTTTATGTTCACTCCCAGATAACTCGGTAAAACTTGAATTTACCATAACACCTGAAGAGTTAGCAACTTTAGAAATCTACTTGGATGAAGAGATTTACAAATCAGTCACTAATGCTTGTTATTTTGCTCAAAGAAAACCATTGTTACGTTTAGACGAAGTGTTCTAAGTTTGTTTACACCCTTTTTTGGCGATGATTTTAAGAAGCACTTGGATAAACTCACCAAAAAAGACGGTAACTTAAAAAGCAGATTGCTTGAACGAATAAAAGAAATGTCAAACGAAAAACCTCACAGCCAAATAGGGTATATCGGTGAACTAAAAGGTAAATGGAAAATGCGAGTGGGAGATTACCGACTTATCTACGCTTATTGTGAGGATTGCAAAAAACATAAACACTAAATTTACAACATGTGTTATGGGTGCAGTACAAAAAGCGATGATGCCATAGTATTTTTTGATGTTATCCACCGTTCAAATGATTATGACTTTTGAATATTTTTGCTTGCGTTTTCTATTATGGTTTGCCATTTGTTTTGCCCTTGAATATCAATGCCACATGCGCTAGCTGGAGTTTGTCCATTTAATGCTTCATGTGGTCGTACATAATTGTGATAAATTTGGTAGCCTTTGAGGATTTGAGTATCTTTCCTTTTTAGTCCACGCATGGTTTTTTCTCTGTCTCTGATTTCTCCGTTCATTCTTTCCATTTTGTTATTGTGAATATCGCCTCTTAGTTTGATGTGGCAGATGTGTTTTGTTCTTGGATTCTTTAGAGTGAAAAACTCTTTTTTGTAAGCATCATGGTAAGACGCTAGCCCATCAGTAACAAAAACTTCGGGTTTCTTACCCATTAATTCTTTAGACATGCGTAATAGGTTTCTTGCGTCATGCTTGAATTTACTATCTGCTACTTCTTGAGCAATCCAGAAACGGGTTTCATCATCCATCATAGCGAAAAGGTATTTCATGTCACCATTGATTTTTACCCAAATCTCATCAGCTCTCCAAGTGTTGCCGACATTGGGCTTAATCTTCTCTAAGTATTGTGTCATTAGTTTGGTGTATTTGTTTATCCATTTTAGAATGGTTACGTGGCTGATGTTTACGCCTTGCAGTTTAAGGAATTTCTGAACGTTTCTGAGGCTCTCGCCTGTGAAGTAAAGTTGCATGGCTGAGGTTATGATTTGTGGGCTAGCCTTCATTCCTTCAAATCCCATGTTTAATGTGAAGTGTTTGCCGCATGTTCTGCATAGGTAAACTTGTAAATCGCCTTTCTTGTTGTGGCGTAAACCGTCTTTCACTATTTGTTCAGAGTTACAGTAGATGCATTGTGAAGTGCTTAACGGCTGAATTGTTACGTTGGCTTTGACTTTTTCTTTAAGTTTTAGGCTGAACTCTAAAGCGTAAAGGTGTTTGCATTTGACATGGCGATATGTGTGGTCGGGGCATTCACAGTGCCATTCACCATCAACCTGATAAAGAGCATATTCACCGTTTCCGCTTTGAGATTTAATTGTGTAAAAGTTCTCTTCGACTTTACTTACTTGACTCTTTTTTGCTTGGGCAATTAGTAAGCCCCGACTTTCTCTTTGGTTAGATATTTGAGCGGTCATATGGTACCACACACAAATACAATTATGGTACCACAACCATATAAGCATTATGGTACCACAAAAACAGTAAGTGTTAAATAGTTTATGGTACCACTTACCCCAGAGAGAAAAGGTAGCTTTAGGCTCTACAGTATACAGGGTAGATACAGTGTATAAAAAAGAACCAATTGATAAGACCATAAAAGTTACAGAAACAAATCGAAAACGACTAAATATTACAATAGGTGAGCTAATGCACGATGGAGAAAACCATGTGGTCAATGACGCCATAAATTACCTTTTTGACTGTAAAGAGAAATTAGAAAAAATGCTAAAAGAACCGAGGGAAAATACCATTGAAAGCTAAACTGCAAAAACAACAAGCATACAAGTACAAAGGCAAACCTCATTACAAACATGTAATAGTAATTCCAGATGAAGCTGTCTCAGAGTTAGGTTGGTCTGGCGGGCAAGAGCTTAATGTTGAAGTACAAGAAAACAAGCTGATAGTTGAAAAGCTCATAAAAGCACAAAACAAGAGGGAAACCGATTGAAAACTGCACTATTGATGGATTATCACACTCTTCATGACCCAAAAAACGTTTTTATGGATATTGACACTGCGCGAAAATCTATCACATATAAATTAAAAAACCAGTTCACAGCTTGTTTTGATGAAGAAGAGTTTGTCAGGGCTTACTATATAACAAAATTAATTGCCGTTAATGGTTTCAAGAAAGAGGACATAGTTGTAGAGGAAGAACGGTCTTTTCAGATAGGTCGAGGAAAAAAAGATGTATCACTGGATATAGTGGTCTACAAACAGCACAAACCATTCATAATTTTTGAGCTTAAAGCTCCTTCAAAATTTGATTCGGAAAGATATAGAGCAATAAAAAGTCAACTTTATGCAGTAAGCGGGAACATTACCGACACAGACCAAATGAATTGGTTGGTGTACGCTACGGTTCAGGCAGATACGCAAATAGAAGAAGACGTTGTAGCCATAGATTACAAGCTTTATAACTCCTATGAAAAATGGAAAAAGAGCAACGAACCAAGTTTTCAACAAATCCCCGATTCATCAAGCAGATTCGCAGAAAACTTGGTAAAAGGGCGGATTGAGCTTAAACCACTTTACAAGCAATCAATAATAAAATTAAAACGCCGATTACATAATACACTTTGGAGAGGGGGTACGCGAGGCGATAACAAGGTATTTTTTAATCTTTTAAAAATGATTATTTGTAAAGTGTATGACGAGCAAGAAACAAATTTGGATTCTCCTTATTCATTTCAACTAATATATTCAGGTGATAAGATAGATTATGACGCTACTTCAAAAGCGATACAGAATTTGTATCTTAAAACACTTAAAAATAAGCATTATTTAGATTTTAGTACAGAAAAACTTGAAGATTTAGCGAAAGTTGAGAAAGGTGTCGAGGTTATAGAATTAACCGAAGAAGAGATTGCATATGTTGTCACGGAATTTCAAAGATATTCACTCACAATAACTGATTATGATGCATTAGCAATATTTTTTGAAATGATTCTTCGCGAGGGTTATAAGCAAAGTGTCGGTTCCTACTTTACGCATTCAAATTTAGTTACTTTTCTTGTGTACGCTGTTGAGCTTGATGAACTTGCGAAGAAAAAATTGCGTTTCGAAGAAACGCTCCCTTATGTAGCCGATACATGTGCGGGCTCAGGAACTTTTCTGATAGAAGCAATGAGGACAATTACTAAAGCTATTGTAAAGAATAAAAAAAATATTGCTGTCAATGAAACAATCAGAAGATTTATTCAATCGCAATTTGATGATTCCTTAAAAGTTCACCCTTGGGCGAAGGAATATTTGTACGGTATTGACAGAAACCCACACTTACTTTTGACAACCAAGGTTAACATGATTATGCATGGAGACGGCCACATACATGTTTACCCAGACGATGCCTTGAACGATTTTGACCAATATTCTGAAATGGGAATTTTCTCAGAGCAAAAAAACATTGAAGAGTACGATGGAAGGGTAAATCAACGGTTTGACCTGATTTTATCCAATCCTCCCTTTAGCATGATAATTGAAGAAAGGTCAAAGGAACGTTATCAAGAAACTTTTCCAGCATTGGGAAGGGGAAAAGGCTCTGAAATACTTTTCATTGAGAGATGGTATCAACTATTAAAACCAAAAGGCAGACTGGCTGTTGTTTTACCTGAGAGCATTTTCGATACTACTGACAATCTTGATGTCAGAATTTTTCTCTATAGATACTTCTGGATAAAGGCGATTGTGTCCATTCCGGGCACAATGAAGTGGGGCGCATTTGCCCCTTACACTGATACAAAGACCAGTTTACTACTTTGCCAAAAGAAAGAGAAATCAGAAGTAAAACAGTTCAATTTAGCATGGCAAACAAACTATTTTGCTTTCTTGAAAATCAAGAAAGAAATTGACAAATATTTTGGGAAAAGGCGTTCCCGCTCAAATAAATCAGGCGCTTCAACAGTTACTCAGTTCCAGATTGATAAAGAGGCTTTTCTGTGCCTTTTAAGAGATTTTTTGGGAGAGCAATTTTCTGAGTATGATTCGGTATTAACTGTTTCTCAGCTTATCGATAAATATTCAGAGGACATTTGGTCTCTCGAAAAAGATGCATGGATATTCAAAAGGGTATCAGCAGAAATTATGAAAACTTTTCCAACAACAAAAACAACCACTTTCATAACTCATACGGATGGTATTGGATATAAGCGGACAAGACGTCGAGAAGATGTATTGGAGAATCAGTTATTTTCGAGACCCCCAAATGGTGATATTAGCATAGACACCATTAACCCTAAAACAGTTCTGGACTTATTAAGGAGAGAAGTAGTATGGGAATAAACAATCTGCCTTATTACAAGAAGACATTATCTGATTTCTCAAAAGATGCATTCGCAAGAATGGATTTTGGGTTTTACTTTTATTCTGATAACTTTATCGCTCAATTTCCAAAAGGTACCAAATTTAAAAAGCTAAGAGATATTGTCACTCTATTAGAAACAGGGGCAGCGGTAGAAAGAACAGATTACGCAAACACTGAATCAGATTTTATCCACTTAGTGCCTAGAGACATTAAAAACGGTTCTTTAGATGTCAGAGACCCTATATATTTAAATTCACAGAAAGGCGAAGAACTGGAATCTTATAGATTAATGGAAGGGGACATATTAATTGCAATTTCCTCAAATTGTGGCGATACAGCATTTTTTATGCCACCTGTTGCTGGAAAGAATTACACTATATCCCATTACATTGTTCGTGTTCAAGTTAACTCTGACTTGTATGACCCAGACTTCTTAGTTTATTACCTCAATCATCCTAGAATCAAAACTTACTTTAGAGCCATTGAAGCTGGTAAATTACAGCAGAATCTTTCCAAAGTATACATTAGAAATTTTCCAATCATTGACATTCCAATAAAAGAGCAACTAAAAATAACGCCAAATCTGAAATCTAACATGTCATTGATTGCAACCAAAAAACAACAAATTGAAGACTTGAAAGAGGCGTCAACTAATTTAATCTGGGATGCAGTAAAAGCAACTTTTTCATTTTAAAATGTTTTGTCAACTGCGTAGTTTCTTTATTTTTAACAAAAAACTCTATGCAATACTCAGAAATCACTTTGGCTGCCCCACATATCCCACGACTCTTAACAGCCTCACTCAACAAAAAACTGAGGCATGGACTTTATCCCACGACAGTTAACATGAATACGGTATCTCTCAAAGAGTTAACAGAACCTTTCAACGGAACCTTTATTATGTTATCAAACTTCTTTTAAAACTGAAATCGAGGAAGCAACAATGGAAAACGCTGCTCCTGAGCCAAACAAATCAGACGTTTACCTTTCAAGAGCAAATTGGCCACCCTACACTTACAGAGACTACCCAGACATAAACCCAGAGACCTACAAAGAATTTATGGAGTTCCTATCAACTGAAAACACATCAAACAAGCTTATGGAGCTTCAACCTTGGATATCCATTTGCGACTCGAGATGCACTTTTTGTTACTTCCCAACAACACCCACGAGTAAAGCTCAGATAGAAACATACCTTAAAGTCCTCAAAAAAGAGCTGGAAATGTACGCCAAACTAAAATATGTGCAAACAAGCGTTTTTGACGAAATAGTTCTAGGTGGCGGAACACCAAGCATCCTAACAGCCGAACAAATAATCGACCTCGTAGACTTCTGCAAACAAAGATTCACCACAAGCAAAGAATACTTCATCAAAATCACAGCCTCATCCAAAAGCTTCGACACCGACAAAATAACCAAACTCGCAAACTACGGCGTCTACCAAATCGATATGGGCGCGCAAACTTTCGACGACAAACTCCGAAAAATGCTCTGCCTACCAGACCCAACAGCAAATCTGGAGAAAGCCATACGCACGGCACGGAAACTAGGCGTCTGCGTATGCGTAGACATCATGTACAACCTCCCAGGTCAAACAATGGAAAGCTGGATAAACACACTCAAAAAAGCCATAGAACTAGACATAGAAATTGACTGCTACGCACTACAAGTATACCCTGAGACAGTGCTTGAAAAACAAATTAAATCAGGGCTAATTCCACCAACAGGCGACATGGAACACGAAAAACAAATGTACCTAACCGCCTACAAACTCTTAACTAATGCAGGCTACAAAGCAGTAGGGCACGACCGCTTTTCCAGAGTACCTTGGCACTTCAAAGAATCATGCCTAAACGGTTGGCCATGGTCAGGGCAACTTACCACTGGCGCTGGCTGTTTCATGGGGTATTTCCAGCGCTTTTCGTACTCTAACATCGAAGACATAAACGAGTACATGGCGGCTGTGAACGCGGGAAGATTTCCGATTAAAAAACTTGCAGAATCCACCACTGAGGACATGATGCGGAAAGTAATGAGCAGGCTTTACTTGCGGTTACCTGTGAACAAGCAGGAGTTTATTCAGAAGTTCGGAAAACTGCCGGAAGACGTTTTTGCGCCGCAATTACAGAGACTGAAAGAGAAAGGGCTGATCGAAATGGATGATGCGGAGATTAGGATAACAAAGCTCGGCGATATCTGGAAAGGGAACATTGCGTGGGAGTTCACGCAGAAACCACCCTGTTGAAGCATGACCAAGTTTAGTTTTTCATTCGGTGAACCTGTACGCATATGGGTTGGGAGTCTAAGCTGTATTCTACTTGTTGCAGCAGTAGCAGTTTAGAGTTGGTTGTGGCGGGGTTTGTAAGAAAAAAATTAGGAGGTTGGTTTAGCCTCTGTTACTCTGTGCGCAACATGGCTTTTGCTCTGAGCACGCTGCCTTTCAAGTCGATTCTTGATGGGCATACAAAGCTGCAGTGTCCGCAACCTGTGCAGTAGTCTGCGTGAAGTTGAATTAGTTTTTCTATTTTTTGCTTGTCGAATGCTTCTTTGATCAGTATGGGACTTAGTTTGTGGCAGCAAGCGCGCATGCATGCTCCGCAGCGTATGCAGTCGTAGGTTTTCACCTTTGTGAATTGTTTAGCTTTGGGCAGCTTCGGTTCTTTCGTTTCCGTTATAGGGCGCAGTTTGCCAAATCTGTCCAGCAACGGTGACATCAAGTTCATGATGACCAATGCGAGAATCGAGCCACCGAGAAAGTTCATGTACGTCTGGATTAGCACTGTCAGTACGGCTAAGCCTACGCCGAATATTATTTGTCCGTTGTACGTCAGAGGCGTGCTCGCTGGGTCAGTTGCCATGAAGAACGCTAGGAAAATTGAGCTTCCAATGAATAGGTGGAAAACAACCCTCAACATTGGATCGGCATCAGCGTATACAAAACTTAAGGCTAACGCAAATAAGGCTACTGACGCGAGGTAAGCCACTGTAATTCGCCATTTTATGTATCTCCGGCAGATTACGAACAAGGCCAAGCCAACGGCAATCACCGCGATGCTTGAGATTCCACCTGCCCAACCGTGATATTTCAGAACTGACATTGTGTAGAGCACATCGTTTGATGCAACAGGGATATAACTGCCTGAAGAGTCGTATATGGCGAAGTCGTGTGCAAAGCATTGTTGCAAAGCGCCTCCAAACGGAGGAACCATCGAACCTTCAGCGAAGGTATTGAGGGACAACGGTGATGCTAGGCTTGGAAACATGTTAGTGTGTTCAATAGGTAGCAAAGCAATAGAGAAAAGAAATACTAAAACCAATAGTTTGGCAGCGGCTGCTGGATTTACGTGCTTTCTCTTTTGGACCTTCTTGAACAGAACCATGCCAACCATAGATATCAACGCTGGGTACATGTATAATCCAGCGCCTTGCATTGTCACGTTCAAGGGATAACTGCTGTCAAAGCCCATTGTTGGCAGCCCTAGAGTGTACGAGAGGGTGACGATTAATCCAAAAACTGCAGCTGACATTATATTTAGTGGGCTGTCTGCGGCTACTTTGTGGAGCAGCAAGTCTATGCCTACTGCAACGCCGACTGCGACTAGTGCTACGATGAGTGAGTCGAAACCGAATGCGAAAAATGATATTACGGTTAGCACCACAAGCGCGATGAAAGTGTACGTCATCAGTTTGTCTTTGGTCATTGATGCATATTCTTTTGGTTTAGACATTTTGAGATACAAACTCCTTGATTGTCGTTTGCGTAATTTATCACCCTTTAATTAGTTAATAAGACTTTCGAAAAGCGAACTTTGCTTTGTTGGATGTGTTTTTGTTTGCGCATGTTTGTAGAGAAACAGCGAAAAACGAGTAAATCTTAGAAAACTATCAACTGTTACGTTTGTTTGAGATAGGTGTTACCAGTTGTTTGGAACAGTTTATAATCCCTTCTTTATATAATGCGGAAAATGGCAGTGCGGGAATAACCCCTTTTACTGTTTTCTGCGTAGATTCGCTATTAGACGACAAATACAAAGAATGTGAATTATTGTGTTCGAAACAGACTTCCTACATGTGTATAATCGGCTGAAGTGCCGTGTTTGTCAAGAAACGTAAACATTGAACAATGTTGTTTTTGCCAAAATTTGTACAGGTAATATGCGTGTATTTGGGAAGTTTGGGTTTTTTATAGGAAATTTTATATCGTTAAGGTTCTATCTAACTTTCTCTGTGACCATGATGGCTACGACTAAACCACCATTGTACATGGTGACTTGGCGGTGTACCCGAAGATGCGTTGGCAACTGTTTGTACTGCAGTTACACGCGTGAATACGCGAAGGACGAAGAAGTAGACACGAAAACAGCGTGCAAAATAGTGGATGAAATTCACAATTTTGGTGCACCGTGGTTCGGCATAAGCGGCGGAGAACCGCTAGTTCGCGCAGACATTTTCGACGTTATAGAATACGCCAAAAAAACGTATAACATGGAAGTAAGTCTAATCACTAGCGGATTCGCATTTGACGAGAAACGCCTCAACAACCTCGTCAGAAACGAAGTTCACACCGCTGTCAGCATAGACGGCACCAGAGAATCAAACGACATAATCAGAGGCAAAGGAGCCTACGACAAGGCACTTTTCGCCATGAAGAAACTATCAGAGAACGGTCTACTGGACTGCGTAGTAACAACGATGACAAAGTACAACATCAAAGATGCGGAGCACACAGTTAAGTTGGCGTCAGAAAACGGCGCTAAAATGGCGGTTTTCCACAACATCGTGCCCGTGGGCAGAGCAGGTTCCAACATGCCTGATCTTGCGCCTTCACCTGAAGCTTACGAGTGGGCGTTCAACGAAATTTACGATTTACAAGTGAAGTACGACCGCAAAGACTTCAAGGTGAACGTTTACTCGCCGTTTTACGCGCGTATCGTGAAACAGAGAAACCCAGCGAACTTTTGGGACTGGTACACCAACCAATTCTTGGGCAAATGCACAATCGGCGGAAAATACATCGGCTTAACCGAGAACGGCGATTACAGACCATGCGGCTTCCACGAAGGCTACAGAATCGGAAACGTGAAAGACCAAGGGCTGAAAGAAACATGGGACTCGCTTCAAAAATCCGAGTTTCACCTGAAGCTTAGAGACGGAACCAACCTGAAAGGCAGGTGCGGCGTTTGCGAGTACAGAGAAATCTGCGGCGGTTGCAGAACACGCGCCGAATACTACACTGGTGACCTGTTCGAAAGTGACCCAGCATGTAGCTACATTCCTAAGGTGCTAAGGGAAGACCCCCAGTACCTTGAGAGAATGAGAGACGAATTAAAGAAAAAACAATAAACCTCTCCTTTTCCTGTTTCCTTAATTCCTTTTTCTGCTCCATTTTCTTGAGCTGAAAAGCTACAAGTTTCGAGCTAAACTTGGCCTGTTTATCGAGAATCACTGCGTTACGGATTACCCTTAACCATGCAGATTACGTACCCGTCATTGGAGTACACCAGTTGCAACAGTTCACAGTTGAGAAGCTTGCCGTCAAACCTGCTCTTATCGTACACCAAAAACTTCACGCCTAACTCCTGCATATAATCAGCGTAACTTCGGGAACTAACACTGAAGCCCGAAACAACTTTGGAATCAAACAGTTCGTTCAACTCGTCCAGTTGCTGCAGTTCAGGCAAGTTCGTTCTTGAAAAAGTAAGCATTTGATAGGACAGCGACGCTGTTTGGTTAACCTCAACTTCGTCAAGGTGATACTCAAAACGAACTGCATCTATCTGCATGCTGGCTAAAGCCCCCACGTTACCCCAAGCAGGCAAATCAGCGAACTTCAGGGCAAACACAACTTCGTTTTCCTCGTCGTAAACACCGACGTATTCATCCGCCACGTCAGCGCTTGAAAAATTCGTAACCGCCCAATTAGTCCCCTCAGAAGCAGAAGGGTTACTCCAAGGATTCTCCCAATCCAGTACACCAGCAATGTACGCTTGCCCAAAAGAGAAGGAAAGGTCAAAGTTATGGGTCACGTACAAGGTCACGTTCTCAATCCCGCTCCTCAAAGGCGAAACTGCCCAAACAACATCTACTGGGTAACTATCATTATGAACAATTAAACTCTCAGTTAACGCTACCTTATCATTGTAATACGTCATTACAAGTTTCTTGGGGTAACTTTGGACGTCAAAAACGATTTTCCTGTCCAAGCTGGCGAGGTCAAATCGTTGCGCGACGCCGTTCTCAGTGAAAGACAAGAAAACACCTTGCTCATCCAGATGTGAAACCCGTTGCCACACACCGCTCATGGAAATATACGCGTCATCAGAAGTGTAGCCTTTCGCCACGTATCCCCTAACCAAAGTCAACGGGTGCTCAATCTCATACGACAAATCCAAAATAGACTCGGCAATCAAATTCCACTCAACAACAGGATTAGTTTCCGCTATAACTGGCATGCCTGAATAGACGGCAAACCATGAACCTGGCTTCTCCGTTACCGTCACATTGTAGTTTGAATCAGGAAAATTCTCCTTAAGCCACACAGCTGCGTCATACCCGTTCACGTCAGAAGTAGAATAGAAATATGCGCTCTCGTTGATTTTAGCTGTGACCGTGTGAAAACGGAAAAGCACCAACGTAACCATCAAAACCACAATAGACACCGAAATCACTTTCATCAACAACTTCCGCTCATTCTTGATTTTACGATAAGAAGCAAAAAACACGTCAATCACAAAGGAAAAGGACACAGCCGCAAAAATCGCCAGCGGCGGCACCAAATAGTAAAGGAACCACTGATAAGGCAGATACAACCCAAAAAGATAAGACTGCGACAAAACCAACGGAACAAACAGGCTTAACGCTAACAGCAAGTAAAAGCTCAGCTTCTTTTCTCTCCTAAGCTTGAAAAAGGCGAAGATGACGCCGAACAAAGCAAAAAAGAGCACAAACCCAAAATTCAACAGGAACGAGGAGAAACTAACAAACGGAATCTGATATGACATTGTTTTTATTTCGAAGAAAACATGCGCGATTATCATGTCCAGCCGCGCCAATATAGGTTGCGTGTAATAGAGCGCAAACGCTATGGCTCCGCCTAAAATCGCTGCAATCCACGCCCTAGAATACTTGCCCCTAGACTTCAAAAGCAAGATGATGATAAACGGCGGCAAAATCGCAACCGTTAAAAACGTAGCCAGCGGATGAGACGAAACCACCGAAAAAGCCGCTATGAAAGTTATCAGAATAAGCTCAAACCCTTTTCCCGTCCAAGACAAAGACAAGTACAAAAACAGCAAAAACATAAACGCCACGCTAAGTATGCCCGTATAACCGCCCCAAAAATTAATCTCGTATAACGGCAAACAAAGCAGCAACAGCGCAGAAGCGAGGACTCCGTATTTTTTACCGAAAAACTTGGCCCCCATCAAGTAAACAGAAAACACCAGCAGCCAATCAACCAGCGCCGTCAAAGCCTTAATCAGAAACAGCATCTGCTCAACGCTTGTTGCGCCCGTGAAGGCAATAAGCGCCGACAACAAAATATGGTACAGCGGAGGATACCACGCGAAATCACCCATTGGAATTTGGCCACTTGACAAAAACAACTCCGCGCGCCGCAGATGAAAAGAGGGATCATTCCCCAAAACCAAATCGTTCATTGACAAAAGAGCAAAAAAAAGCGTAAACACCAGTACCGAGAAAACAACTGCAAAAACTACTTCCAAAGTTTTTTCGTTCACATGTATACGCATCAAGATCATGACGGGCTCCCAAGTTAATTGAAGTTACGCTTCACCATAAATACCGCTACTGCATCATTAATAAACACAAGATCAAAAGTAGGATCACACACCATCTTCGCAGTTAGTTCAGAATCCCGACTGGCAATATAGGAAATATTGTTACTTTTTAATGCAACTTGATAATCAAAGCACTCAATAGGTGAATCAGAAATCTGGTCTCCATACGAGTTCAAGTTGTCCGTTATTAACTGGTCAAAGTAGTGTTCCTTCGTCGCTTGGTCTTGGTAAAGGCTCAGGTTATCTGAGACTGAGTAAACGGTTACCGAAAGCGCTAAACCCGCTTTTGATTTGCCTTGCAAGTTATAGAACAAGTCTAAGATAAGTGGATTAGACTCAAGGAGACTGGGAACTTCTGGCTGATTTTCATCGAATATTAATTGAGCGAAAGCTTTAACGCCTTCGTCAACTATGCCAATCGTGTTGTCTCTTTGTTGTATCACATAGCCCTTGCTATCAACAAAATAGTGAATCCAATCTAAAGTAACACCTGAAACTGCACTTTCCAACGTTACGGTCATGTTAACAAAACGTGACCCCTTGGTAACCGTGGTTAACTGCGTGTAATTGAAGAAGTCGTTGCCTTTCTTAACCACGATAGTGGCATGCTCCGTGTCATTTTCCAATCGCATCTCTCTAACCAAAAGCTGATCTAAATACACAAACTGCAGATCACCGCCTACACGATACTGAATTATAGTTTTACTATTGTTAAAGTTCAAAAACGCGTAGGGGAAATAGGTCCAGTTAAGCTTAGCTAGGAAAACCGGGTTGTGTCTTCCAATATATCCGCCGTCTTCTCGGACCTGAATTAAACCGTTATCAACCAAGTAGTCTGTGTCCAACAGGCTCTTGGCGATTTGCGCAGGCTCAAACTCGCGGGTCAACGTCAAATACTGCGGGTCAACCGCGCTCAAAGTTGGTCGTTGCGCAAAACCTGAAAGCCACCACCCATAATAAGCATCAGAAACTAAAACCGAGCCAACTGGAGTTTGCTGCCGAATCCACTCTACTGCCTCATAGCCCTGCTCAGTCATAGCTTGATAAAACTTCGAGATTTCACCGCCTCGCCCAGGAGTCAAGAAAACTGGCACGGCTAAAAACGAAAACACCAAGAAGCCCACGACAAACGCTGAATACACGGTTTTACGCTTTACGCGAGTTATTAAACGCGATACACGATTACCGCCGTTTTTAGGCGAATTCCCCCTCGTAAGAGAACGGTAAGTGTCAATTATCCGCGAGAAGAAACCTGAACCATGGTCAATCGCTATTCCAATAAGCAGTACGACGGGAAAAACAACAAAGTACAGAAAACGATTGTAATCTATATACAACCCAATCAAGAATCCTTGCGTTAGCACCGTCGGAACCAGAATCCACATGGCCAGCAGAAAAGCTGGAACAGTGAAAAACTTGCCGTTGTGCTTCTTGGAGAACAGAAAGAACAGAGGAAACAACACAAGAAGCGGCAATATGAGCTCCAGAGGAAGCACTCTGGTCGAAAGCAACGCCTGCTGAATCGCCGACATGCTGCCAGTGACTATTTCTCCGCTGGCACTAAAATACGCGGGCACAATCTTCAACAGAAACGGAGACACAAGGGCTATCCCTAGAAAAACGGGCACAAGCCAAAAGAGCAGATGCGTTCTAGTCACACCGATTTTTTTAGCGAAAATTGTTACGAAAAACACGGTTGCAAATGTTATGCCGACAAACATGGCTGAACTGAGCGAGTGCGTCAAGAATATTGAGCCAGACAAGAACGTAGTCGTGACAAGAAACGGTACCCAAGAAAACTTGGGCTTCTGCAGGAGCATATAGAAAGTTAACGGAATCAACAGCAACGTGATCACGTTAGGGTAACCACCCCACAACAGCATTTCAATGTCAAAGCGGGAAATAGCCACTAAGAAAGCGACTATTAACGCGGCAGATTCCTTCCACACAGTTCTCGTTATCAGAAACGCGCATAGCACGATAAGCGAGGAGAAAAGCGACACAACCAGCGGATGAACCAAGTAGTCTGGTATACCACTCATCATCATTATGTAGGAAACGAAAATATGGTATCCTGGGAACGTCAGTGAGACACCACCACCCATCTGGTAATAGTTCCACAGGAAATCCGTGTTTCCAGACATGGTGATTGAGTGGATGACGCTTTCATGCAGTCCAATATCTGCTCCCGGCGGGAAAGTCTGCAGGGTCATCAGTACCATGCGGTATGCGAAAGCAAAAATCAAAATGATGAACAGCGCAAGGTGTTTGTTGGGCGTTTTGGACATTTCTTGCCTTCCTGAGCCTTCATTTTTGAATAGTGAATTGTCAGAGTTAAAGTTTAAATATGAAATTCGAGTATAAAAAGCGCAGGGTAAAAAACTCAAAAGTAAAAAACAGGTGTTGAAATGTCATTCCTTAAAGCTATGATGGAAAAAGAGCCTCCTGAACCAGCGAATCCGATAGGCACAGTTGTTATCGGCAACATTGAACCGGACATGCATGATACAGCTAAAGAGCAAGTGAGGAAGGCGTTGAAGCGAGGGGGATTCAAGACGGTTGACGTGGGCAAAAGTGTTGCTCCACAAGTTTTCGTGGACAAGGCAAAAGAAAGCAATGCTGACGTAATTGCGCTTTCAGTTAACACGGTACCTGCAAAAAATAACCTTGCAAAACTAGATGAAGCGTTGAAGGCGGCAGGGCTGAAGGGAAAAATTGGTTTGATAATGGGCGGTGCTGCAGTAAAGAAGGAAGATGCTGATGCTATTGGCGCGCTTTTCGGCAAGAACAAGGAAGAAAGTGTTGAACTCGCCAAGAAAGCAATGGTCGCAAAATAGAAATAAACTCTTAATCTAGATGAGGCAAAATGCAAAAATTCAATACGCCACAACAAGTATACCAAGTGGGAAAAGTGAAAATCGGCGGTCAGCCGGGAGAATTGCCTACTGTTCTGATTGGGTCAATATTCTGGCTTGGTCAGAAGATGGTTCAAGATGCAAATAAGGGGATTTTTGACGCGAAAGAAGCAGAAAACATAATCAACAAAATGCAGACTTTAAGCGACATCACTGGTGTTCCGTTTGCTTTTGACATTGTTGGAACCACAGACGAGGCTTTCGCGAAGTACATTGATTTCGTTTCCACGCACAGCGATGCTCCGATGATGTTGGATGCAATGAGTCCAAAGACGCGTATGGCCGCTTCAGAGATGGTAAACAAGATGGGACTTCAGGACAATTGCTTGTACAATTCAGTTTACAAGGGCGTTACGGACATGGAGTTGGCGAAGCTGAAAGAAAGCGGAATCAAAATGTCCATAGTGCTTGCTGATAATCCTAAGGACAACAGTATGGATGGAAAGATGATGGTTCTGGAAGAAGCTTTAGCTATGGCTGACAAGGCTGGAATTACGAAGCCATTGATTGACACGGCTATTCCCGCGTTTGCTCCAGATATGGGCACTGCAGTCAGGGCAATACCGCTGATTAAAGGGAAGTTTGGTCATCCCACAGGATTAGGCACTGGAAATGTTGTTACTACTATGGGCTGGGTGAAGGCTAATTTTGAGAAGCAGTTCAGAAAAGGCTGTGTTACCGCTACTAACACGATAATGCAGGTGATGGGCGCGGACTGGCTTATGTTCGGGCCTGCAGAACAGGCAGATTGGGTGTTTCCGGCAGTTGCGATTGTGGATACTTACGTGTCATCTGCGATGTCTGAGTTAGACATTAGACCATTAGAGGAAACGCACCCGATTTACAAGGTCTTCCTCTAAATTTCCCATCCTTTATTTTTTTTAGTTCTTGATGAAAAAAGAATGTACTGAAGGCTTAATGGTGAAGGCTCAGCGGTGGTTTGGAATTATCGTTTTGTTTACAGTTTTAACCATGCTTGTTGTTTACGTTGTGCCTGTTGACTCTGCGTTTGCTGTTGTTCGATGGGTGTTTGGCTTCGCGTTTGTCGTGAGCATGCCCGGTTACTGTTTGGTTAACGTGTTGTTCTCGGGGAAGAACAAGCTGGACCTGATTGAGGCGACAGTGTTGTCGGTTGCGCTGAGTTTTGGGATTGCTGGGATAGCGGGTTTGTTTTTGGGTTTGTCGCCTATTGGGATAACGTTTGAACCGATTACGGTTTCGCTAAGCGGGATAGTTTTGGTTTTGGCTGCAGTGGCTTTCATAAGAAAACTAAAACAAGAAAAACTTGCAGGCATAAAGCCAGAACAAACAGAAAGCTAAAGCACACTTGGCTGAACTGACGTGCAAAATTTTTCTATAGCCCCTCTGTATAAAGCAACTATAGACAGACACAACCAGCGCCCAGACTAGCTACACGTGAAGAATTATATCCGTAAGCAAAGATGAAGTGTGCTGAAAGCAAAAAATGCATATGCCCAACAATAAAACATTCTGCAGCCCGTTCAATTTTGTTCAATCCGTTTTTCCCCAATTAATCAGAGTTGATGTCGTATTCATTTTTACATCTTTGGAACTTGTTGTTAGTCGAGTCCTGTGGCAAAGGACTGTTTGAATCATGGAAGCGATGCCAACAGCAAGATTGCTCTCATAGGAAAACAGATAATATACCTCCTTCTAATTGGTGCGCCTAAGGAAAGACGCGAAGGACAAGAGCTTTCTTTAGCAGTTTTTTACTATGTTAATCAGGGCTTGTTTCAAGAAGGGCGGCAAATTGACCGTGTCGTAATCGCTTGAAGGCTCAATGTTGCTTGGCGCTTGTTTTGAAAGCAGGGCATCGCCAAAGTTTTTGCTGACTGCTTTTGTGTTGCCAAGCTCGGGCGGAGCCAGCCCGTTCGCCATGTCCTCATCCATTTTTACAGCCGCCAGCACAGCAGACGCGTAAAACGGGTTAGTTCCTAACAGCTTAGTTAAGCTATCAGTCAGCGTCTTCTCGTCCACGCCTAAGCTTTTGGCTTTTGCCAGTTCAGCAGCCATCTTCTCCACCGGCAAATGCCGCTCTTTAAGCCGCACAAACAGTGACCTACAGGGCATACACTCGTTCGCTTTCATCACTGCCTCTTTCACCGCTTTCCTCGTGCAGTACCCAACAAGCTGCCCCAGCGGCGATGCTGGTCCACCGTAAATTATTGGAGCACCGCGGTTTGTCTCCGCCACAATAATCGCGTCCGTCACTGTCCCCGTGGCTTCATCACCAGAAAACCTGCTTCGGATGTCAAGTTCCCTCAGCGCCGCCGTCTTAGCTTCAGTCGCAGTAATTATCAAACCCACCAAGCAGCCTTCAGTCGGGTTCCCATCCACGACGACAATGATGTTTATCGTCCCTTCGACGTGCCTAAGCTCTATCGGCTCGCCTGAGGACTCAGAAAAATTGCAAGTGTTGCCCTCGTTATCCGCTGCAGTAGCCGCAACGCTCACGGCAAATTCTCCGTTGCTCTTGGAAACTAGCGCGTAATTCTCAACCGCTGCGGCAGTAACTACGCCGACGAAGTTCTCGTTAACGCCGAATTTTTTTGCGGTGTTCACGATGAAGGCGTCAGGGTCATCGTGGAGGTTGCGGTCGCCATACGATCTAGGTACCTCCACGTTAAGTATCACTTTGGTCTTCCTTAAACCGCCGCCATTATGAAATGCGGAGCTTACAACGCTAAGCGGAGCCTCAGAAAGCACCGCCAACACGTTATCCTTCAAGACCAGTTTAATGCTTTTGCCTACAAGATCAAACTGTTTCATACGTTCATCATAACCTGTCTACAACAAGTGCCGACTCGGATGATCCTCGAACACGTAAAACCTCCACAACGGTCAAGCAGAGTAGCTGATGTGCGCCTGTTCATAGCGAGTCAACAACTGTAACAAAGCCTGTTGAATATAACTTTTGCGTGATAACCTTGAGAACCATCCAGCGAGACGGTTCAAGATGCCATTCTCAGGAACACTTGCGGGTTCACATGTGAGCAAGGCGCATCCTCCAAAGTGCACAGCTAAAATTCAGGAGTTCTGCTGTTTTCAACAGAATAACAGGTATGCATGTTCATTATTTACGCAACATTTCATACAGATGTTTACTATTTCAAGGGCTTTATACGCATACGGATAAACTTAAATACCTTAGAGATGACAAACTTTGTTATTGTGAGGAAAACAAAATGACGCTGAACCCACAAGAATACACTAACCTTTTACCTGAAACTCGAAATTTAGTGAACAAAGTTGTACAGAAAAACATGGCTGACGGCTTCTTATTCTCAGCAGGCACCGACACCACAATAATAGCCTACGAAGCAGTAAAATACAAACCCCAAATCCCCTGCCTAACCATGGCGTTCAAACATGGAAACCCCAAAGACACCGAATACGTGAAGAAAATGGTGGCTTTCCTAAAGCTCAACCACGAAACTCACGTGTTCGACCGCGACGAAGTCCTCAGCAACGCCCCAAAAGTCGTAGCAGCACTGAAAAAATTCGACCCCATGGAAATAAGAAACAGCATGCCCGTCTACATAGGCTTAACACTCCTGAAAAAGAAAGGCGTTAAAAGCGTCTTCACAGGCGATGCATTAGACGAACTGTTCGGCTATCCGTGGCAATTCCACTTATCTGAAACAGAATTCCAAAAGAAACAAGAGGAAATGTGGGCGGGAATGGGCTTCTCGTCGATACCCATGGCAGAATCGCTCGGAATGAATATCAAAGCGCCGTATCTGGACCCGCTTTTCATGGATTGGGCTAAGAAATTGCCAATCAAATTCAAAATAAACATGCATGAAGGCGTAAAATACAGTAAATGGATACTTCGCAAAGCATACGAAGACCTGATATCTAAAGATGTCATCTGGAGACCGAAAGCACCTTTAGAAGAGGGAACGGGGACCGCGGTTCTGCGAACCTTCTTCGATAAAGAAGTCACAGACGCAGAATTCGCTGAGAAAACGAAAGTCATCCTTGAAGAGGACGACGTGAAAATCCGAGACAAAGAGCAGCTGTTATACTATGAACTTTTCAGGAAACGCTTCGGAAAGCCTTCAGATGTTTACCCTGACAACGGTGGAACGCAGTGCCCGTACTGCAAAAGCTACGTGAAAACGAGAATCCAGTTCTGCAACGTATGCGGAGCATACCCAATCTAAATCTCCTTATTTTTTGTCTGAAGGCAAGTGGAAAAGGTTAGCGGAGCTTCCGGTGGTTTGTTTAGAAAGATTTAATTCTGCAATTGCTTTTTCACTGAAATAACGGGAGGCGCGTTACGCTTGGCTAGGCTATCCGAATTGAAACTGGCAATGGGCATGTCAATATTCATAGCCACCTTCATATTCAGCCTCTTCTTGTTCGCAATAATCTACCTTCTACAATTCGACTGGATAACCAGCCTAATCATCGGCTTAGCAGGTGTAAGCCTCTTCATACTGCTCCAGTACCTAATAGGACCAGCCATAGTCGCCAGCGCAACGCGACTACACTACCTTAAGCCAAACGAGAATCCGTGGTTGGAATCCGCAGTCAAAGAACTCTGCGATAAAAGCGGTTTACCCATGCCGAAACTAGCAATAGTCCCCAACAACACGCCGAACGCATTCACCTTCGGCAGGACCTCCAAAAGCGCTGTTCTAGCTTTACATGAGGGACTGCTGGTGAATCTAAACAAGAACGAAGTCAAAAGCGTAATAGCGCACGAACTAGGCCACATTAAACATAAGGACTACATTGTGATGACCGTGCTTTCGGCACTGCCTTTAATCGCTTACATAATAGCTCAGACCACTCTGCGCGCAGGCATGCTGAGCTCGCGCTCTAGAGGAAGAAACAAAGAAGAAAACGTAGGCGCAGCGCTATTAGCCATAGGCGTAATTTCCTTTATAGTGTACATGATTACCTTTCTAAGCGTGATGAGGCTGAGCCGACTGCGCGAGCACTACGCTGACGCTTACTCCGCTTACGTGACTGGCTCTCCGCGAAGCCTAGGAAGTGCCTTGGCAAAAATCACTTATGGGCTGTCAATCTCGCCTAAACCCACAGAAGGCGCCCGAGCGTTCTACATTGAAGACCCAGCCGCGGCGAAGAGGGAAATCCAGCAGATAATGAACAGCAAACAGGATTACGATTTGGACAGGGACGGCGTTTTGGACGAGCGCGAACTGGAACTAGCTATGGAAAAAGAATCCAAAGACACATGGGCAACTATGAACAGTTGGTTTGCTACGCATCCGCCAACATTCAAGCGAATACTACTGCTGCGAGAAATAGAAAACGAAATGGACAATGGCAGATACACAAGCGACCGCGTTTACGCTCACGTCTAACCTTATTTTCTTAGTCAATGCTTTGGTGCATTACTGGCAATTCTAGCAGCACTGAATTCCGTTAATATTAAGTATAATAAGGCATAAGTAGCTAACTGGAAAGTATATGCGTGGAAGGAGTTGGCGTTCTAAAAATGACGCCTGTGAAGCCAAAAACCCGTTCCTTCAACAAAGTCAAAGGAAGAGAATAACATGAAGAATAAGGCGTTAATAGTTTTGTTAATTGCGATCTTTCTCTTTTCAACCTTAAACTTTGCGTCAGCACGTGTTCCATGCCCGCGATGCAACGGCACTGGTACAATAACTATAACCGAGACGTGCCCAATCTGCGGCGGTGAATACGTCACGGATGCCAGAATTACTTTGAAGAGAACGCTAGCTGGGGCAAGTGGATCCGCTGCGCGACCAGCAACATCTATTTCAGGAGTGTTCCATAATGACGAAGAGTTTGGGGCTTATGGAGTTGCCACCGCACAGGTAAGAACCCCAACAGAAACGTACACAAACACTTCAGATAGAACCTATTTTCCGCCCAACGAAGACATTACCGTAACAGTTATTGTTGAAGGAATCGCATATGCACAACAGTTGAGCTGTACTATTACCTTGTCTGAAGTTGGAAGCATCGATTGCCCAGAATGCGGCGGAACAGGAGTAGTGAATGTCACAGTAGAGTGCCCAGACTGTGGTGGAACTGGGTTTGTAGACGCGCTTCCACAGGACGCAACTAATTCCTTGATTCTTGGAGGAGCTGCAGTAGGTGTTGCCGCCGCGGTGCTGATATCGGCAGTTGTCGTAGTAAGGCGAAAGAGAGTGTCAGAAGCAAGCCTTCGGAGGATGTTGCCTTCTGAATTTCAAAGTTGGGTTCTCCAGAGGTTTTCTGGCAGGGAGTCTTCACAGAAAGACGCCAATATGGGAATAGACGGATACACGGTTGAAGGCTATCCCATTCAGATTAAGCAGTTAGAGGATGTTGGCAGGAATGTAGTTGACAGTTTCGCATCTGCGATGGGGCGGAGCAAAGCACGGACTGGGGTGATTGTTGCGTTCAGTTTTGGCAACGGTACATATGAAGGAGTGGTGAGAGCGAGACTGCATTATGGATTTGCAATCAAAACGGTAACAGTTAAGGAACTAATCGAAAGCCCAAGCAGAACTTATTAAGGAAACTCTTCGAAGAGGCTGAAAAGCAAGCGAAGACTAATATCTCTCCGATCATGCTTATTTTGGCAAGTGAACGAAATGACCTATTGCCCAGAATGCGGTGGAGAAATGCATTATGCGATAGCCACCAAACACTATGTCTGCAAAAGCTGCGGGTTATCAGTGACACAACAAGAACTCATGGAACTACGAGAAAAGCTGCGACCCAGATCGGAAACAGTTGAAGAAGAAAAGGAAAACCGAAGAAAAGAATATCTAAAATGGTGGCTTAGCAAGAAAAAATAGTCGTTTAAAAAGACGACATGGTATTTTTGTTAGCGTGGACTCTATTCCCATATGCACCTGCATTTTTGAGCTTAACCGAAAGTCTTATCAAAACATCAAACTCCAATACAGCCTAGAAGAGAAAGGATGAAAAAATGAAAAGAAGAATGTTAGCTACTGCAGATTATCCGCCACCGCCGCCGCCACCACCGCCGTCGTCATCCAAAATGGATTCTCGCAAAATGCTTGTTATTGTACTTCTCCTTGTTATCATAATTGTATCCGCTGGAGTCCTCTTTTACTTGGCAACAAACCAGTCTTCTTCAAACGGCAACCCCACGCCAACTCCTACAGGCACGGCTACTCCTACGCCTACAGGCACAGGGGCTACGCCCACGCCGACCGCCACTCCATCCGGAAATACGGAAACTGGGGGCTATAAAGCTGGGACATGGGTTCAATACGCCCTGAAAGCCTATGACGAGGGAGAACTAGTTTCAGAAAGCACTCTGAAGTATGCTGTTGACGAGGGAACTTACAGTGGAACTGCCTGCTGGCTGATGACCATTGAAACGGAGAGTCAAGAAAGCGAAACAAAGAGTGTGACGACTTACTGGATGAACAAAAACACTCTTCAGGAAATTCACATGAAAATGCAGATGTACGTAAACGGTGAATTGTTATATGAGACTGAAGAAGACATAGAGCCTGGTGATTCTGGAGATATGCCTGAACAAATCGACGTGAACACCGCCGCTATCTATGAAACGATAACAGTTCCCGCTGGCACATTCAACTGCGGTAAAATGAGCATTACAACCAGCGTTTCAGGAGTGACACGTACGACAAGCACATGGGCCAGCGCGGAAGTGCCAATTACCGCTTTGGTGAAAACAGAATCCATAGCTGACGGCGCCGTGACATCGACGATGGAGCTTATATCCTACCACAGCTGATAACGCATCCGCTTACTGACAGAAAACATTAACAACACATTAAGCAACGGGAAACACCGCAAGTTTTCCCTTCCCATTTTTATTCACGCCCCGCAGGCATTGTGTTCTTTGCAGGTTGGCTGAAGCAAACGATAATAAAAGAAAAGCCAACTACTACTTGCAGGCGTACTGCCACAGTTAAGCGTGATGACAATGACTTTGAACATGGAAGTAATCTGTGTGGGCAACGAGTTGCTGATAGGCAAAACGTTGAACACTAATGCGCAGTGGCTAGCTAAACGCGCAACTGCGGTTGGAGTCGCGGTTAAACGGGTAACAGTGGTAGCTGACGAAGTGCAGGAAATCGCAAGCGCAGTTCGTGAAGCACTGCAGAGAATGCCTCAGTTTATCGTAACCACTGGGGGGCTTGGACCAACCTTTGACGATAAGACGTTAGAAGGCATAGCAGAAGCGTTACGCTGTAAGCTGGAAGTCAACGCGAAAGCGCTGCAGATGGTTAAGGAAAAATATGAAGCCTACAGTCGGGAAAGAGGCGCTGGAAAAGTGGAGTTGACGCAGCCAAGAATCAAGATGGCGACTATCCCGGAAAAAACGGAGCCCATTCGCAACCCTGTGGGCACTGCACCTGCGGTTCAGGCAGACTTGAACGGAACAGTTTTGTTTGCGTTGCCAGGTGTTCCTGCGGAGATGGAAGCTATCTTTGAAGAAACTATAGTGCCGTTGCTTAAGCAGTCGTCAGGCGGTAATGGTTTTTATGAAAAGAGCGTGTACGCTGAAGGTATAATGGAGTCGACGTTGGCGCCGTTGATTGACAAAGTGATGCGTGATAACGTTGGGGTTTACGTGAAGTCGCATCCGAAAGGGGAGGAGGATAAACCGCGTATTGAGATTCATTTTTCCATTAGCGGTAAAGAAGCGGAGGACTCAGAAGGCAAACTGCAGAAAGCTATAGCTCAGCTTTCAAACTTGATAGAAAACAGCAATGGCAAAATCGTTAGTAACGCTTGAATATTCGCGCTAATAATTAACTGTCCACAAGACCAATAAACTGGTTGCCAGTTAAATTGTTGAGAAAAATGAAGATTAAATATACACAAGCGGCAGCGGCAATACTGGTTGTTTCTGCGGTGCTTTCCACGGTTTCAGTTTGCCTAGCAGATGACTACGCTGTGGCGTATCAGCTTTTAGATAAACTGGGCGGCACAGCAGCTTACAAGTTGAACGTGGTGATCCCGCAGTCGCTGCTGGAATATTATTCTACGCGAAGCCACAGGTCAGCTTCAGACAGGGATTTTGCGAAGTTTGTGACGCCTTACGCTTTGGAACCCGTAGCGGATAATCTCCGTGAACTTTATGCCGATGATGAAGATTTCGCTAATGGCGCATTGATGATTGTTCACCAAATACCTTATGAGGAAATTGTACCCGCAAAATACCCGTTGGAAACTATGGCGGACAACAAGGGTGACTGCGACCTTTTTGCCTATGTAGCTGCGTCAATAATGAGCGCTGGAGGCTTAACTGTTGTGCTTTTGTATTATGAAGAAGAAGAGCACATGAATGTTGGTGTTCATCTCTCTGAAGCTCCAAGGGATGCTAGAGAAAGCGTTTATTCTGTGACGCTTGATGATGTTGCATATTATGTTGCGGAGTGTACGGGTGGAAACTGGACGTACGGTTGGAGAGTCGGGGAATGTCCCAGCAGCTTGAAAAACGCCACTGCACAGGTAGTTACGTTGGAAAACAGCGAAGAAGTGTCGCCAGGACAGGTTTCTGCAAGTTTCGCTGTGCTGGAACCCAGCACGATTGCGTTGGAGATTTCGCCGTCTATCACTTTTCCAGAGAATACCCTAGCATTCAGCGGTCAACTTACCCCAGCTAAGCAGGACGAGAACGTTACGATTTACGTTGGAGCAGTTGGTTCCACATGGCAAGTGGTGGGTACAGCAGTAACGCAATCGGATGGACGTTTTGAATATGTTTGGAAGACTGACGCAGCAGGCATATATGCTGTTCGCGCAAGCTGGGCAGGTGATGATTCGTACAGGAGCACGATAAGTCCAATGAAAAACGCGGTGGTTATGCCGTTCTTTCTGGTTGCATTGATAGCTGTGGCTGTTGTCGTAGCGGTAGTGGGTGCGTTTGCGGTTTTCTCTTTGAAACGAGCAAGACAAAAAGCTCTGAAGCCAGAGTAAACGCAACCAACTTTCTGCAAGAAGATGATTTAGACTTTTTGGGTGCAAGCAGTCTTTTGGTAATTTGACTTCAGTGCCGTGTTGCTTTTGGAAGTGCAAAAACTAGCGCGTAGAAAAAACTATAGCCTCCTTTTTATATACTATATATGACGCGAAATTTTACTGTGGAAGCGGGGTTGTTTGTGGTGCGGTCTCCGGGATTTGAACCCGGGTCGTCAGCGTGGGAGGCTGATGTCCTAGCCAAGCTAGACTAAGACCGCGCAACATGCACATATCACCCGCACAAACTAACTTAAACTTTTATCCACAAAGCCATTAATTAATAGCAAAATTGTTATTTCCCACAAACACGAAAAATAGCACACAGACAGGAGAAGCACACGACTATGCCCAAGAACTTCACTTACGCAAACGCGGGAGTAAACCGCGAACAACGCCACGAATCCAAAAAAGCACTGAAAACGCTGGAGCAAACGTACAAGCACAGCCGCTACGGCGCAGTCGTGCATCTGCCGTACAGCAATATCTTTCCCTTCACCAAAAACACCTACTTGGACTTGACCATCGAGGGCGTCGGCACCAAAGTTCTATTGGCGCAACTGGCAGGAAAATACGATAGCATAGGTGTGGACGCCGTAGCCATGGCAGTCAACGACGTAATCCGCTCAGGCGCCACCCCGCTCGCTATCTCGGACAACATTCACGCACAAGCCAGCAACCCCAAACTTGTCAAAGCATGGCTGAACGGCATAGCCAAAGGCGCAGAAGACTCAGAATGCCCAGTCGTCAGCGGCGAAATAGGCGACGTAGCCGAAATAATAAACGGCTTAACGGCAGGCGCAGGCTTCGACATGGTTGTCGCCGCAATAGGACAAGTTGCTGAGGCTGACGTAATCACGGGAAAAGGCATCGTGGCTGGTGACGCGATAATAGGATTCCGAAGCAACGGCTTGCACAGCAACGGCATAAGCCTCGCACGAAAAATCCTATTCAAACAGTGGGGCGGAAAATACGAGTCGCGCACAGTTCCAGAGGGGTGGAGCAGGGAAATAGGCTTAGAAGCTTTGGAGCCTACGCGAATCTATGTGAAACCTCTGCTTGAAGTGGCAAAAGCGGTGAAAGTGAAAGCCGCCGTGCACATAACAGGCGACGCCTACCTGAAATTCAATAATCTTACACGTTTCTCACCGGGCATAGGCTTCGAATTCACTAATTTCAAGCCTCAACCCATCTTCGGCTTAATCCAGAAAACCGCGCAGGAGCTCGGCTTGACCGTGACGGATGAGGAGATGTTCAAAACCTTCAACATGGGCTGGGGCTTCGCCATAATCGTAGACAAAACCGACACAGCCAACGCTTTAGATGTACTCGAGAAAGCTGGTGCGGAAGCTGAAGTAATAGGCAAAGTAACAGGCACCCCGCAGGTAACCATCCGCCACAACCGCCTGAAGCTGGTTTTGGCATAATTTTTTGCTAAAATAGTGATGAAAGCGTTTAAATCCACTGCGCTTACCATTTAGACGCATGAAATACCGTGCCAAAATAGAAGTCAGCCTTAAACCGGGACACAGCGACCCCGAAGGCGAGACCACAGCACGTTTACTAAAAGAACTCGGCTACGCAGTCCAAGCTGTAAACGTAAGCAAAGCCTACGCAGTCAACCTCGAAGCTGAAACACGGAAAGAAGCCAAAGCGAAAGCAGAAGAAATGTGCAGAAAACTTTTGGCAAACCCAACAAAAGACAACTACACCATCACCATCGAGGAGCAAAAATGAGCCCTAACATCTACTGCCCCAAAAACACGCCCTTCCCCCTCGTCGAAATCAACCTGCTCAAAGCAAACGCCGCACAACTGCAGGAGATAAGCAGTGAACTAGGCTTAAGCCTAAGCCTGAAAGAAATGAAAGCTATCCAAACTTACTTCAAAACGAAAAAAAGAAACCCCACAGACGCGGAACTCCAAACCATAGCCCAAACATGGTCAGAACACTGCTTCCACAAGACGTTCAAAGGCAAAATCCGCATAGACGGCAAGCAAATCAGCAGCCTCTTCCGCACCTACATAGCAAAAGCCACCGAAAAAATCAAGCCAGACTGGTGCATCTCAGTCTTCGAAGACAACGCAGGCATAATCACCTTCGACAAAGGCTACGGCATAGCCGCCAAAGTTGAAACCCACAACCACCCCTCAGCAGTAGAGCCTTTCGGCGGTGCAGCCACAGGCGTAGGCGGCGTAATCCGCGACGTCCTCGGCGTCTGGGCAGACCCCATCGCATGCACAGATGTCTTAGGATTTGGACCCTTAAACTACGATTACGCCAAGCTGCCAGCAGGCGTGAAACACCCAAAATACGTGTACATGGGCGTCACCGCAGGCATAGCAAGCTACGGCAACAACATGGGCATCCCCACAGTCAACGGCGCCATATACTTCGACGAAACCTACACGGGAAACGTCGTCGTTTACTGCGGCTGCATTGGACTGTTGCCGCTTAAAAAATTCACGAAAAGCGCCAAGCCCGAACATCTAATCATTGTTGCGGGTGGAAAAACAGGACGCGACGGCATCCACGGCGTCACCTTCGCCTCGGCAGAACTCACCGAGAAATCAGAAGAAGTTTCGCGGCCAGCCGTGCAAATTGCTGATCCCATTGAGGAGGAAAAGCTGAAGCGGGCGCTTATGGAAATCCGCGACCGCGAACTTGCTTCAGCAACCACGGACTTAGGCGGAGGCGGCATGTCCTCAGCTATCGGCGAAACCGCAGAACGTTTCAACTGCGGAGCCTCCGTCGACTTAGACAAGGTGCCCCTCAAATACGCTGGGTTGGCGCCTTGGGAAATTTACATTTCAGAATCACAAGAACGCATGCTCATAACTATCCCATCAGAAAACCTAACAAAAGTCATGGCAGTATTCACAAAAGAAGAGGTTGAAGCTACTGTAGTGGGAAAACTCACCAGTGAAAAACGGCTGCAACTCCGCTTTGAGAACGTTGTAGTAGCGGACATGGACATGCAGTTCCTTTTCACGCCGCCGAAAAGCATGAAAACCGCCACTTGCGAAACCGCCAACCTTGAAGACCCCAGCTTTCCTGAACCTGCAAATCTCACCGAAACGCTGGTGCAGTTAATGGCGGCGCCGAACATAGCCAGCAAAGAAAGCGTAGTGCGCAGTTATGATCATGAAGTGAAGGGCAACACCGCGCTTAAACCATTACACGGCGAGTACGCTGGACCCAACGACGCTGCAATCATAAAGCCATTAGACAACTCGTGGAAAGGCATCGCCATATCATGCGGCATGAACCCAAACTACGGTAAAATCGACGCTTACTGGATGGCAGCCGCCGCCATAGACGAAGCAGTACGCAACAACGTAGCAGCAGGCGGACGCAGAATCGCTTTGCTCGACAACTTTGTGTGGGGCAACCCTGAAAAACCCGAACGCCTCGGCTCCCTCGTGCAAGCATGCAAAGCCTGCTACGACATTGCCACCACGTTCAAAACCCCGTTCATCTCAGGCAAAGACAGCCTCTACAACGAGTCCCCGCTCGGACCAGTAACGCCCACACTGTTAATCACGGCAGTAGGCATAGTCCCCGACGTGCGCTCCGCCGTCTCCATGGACGCGAAAGCACTAGGCAACCTGCTGTACATCGTGGGTAAAACCTACATGGAACTCGGAGGCTCCGAATACTACAAGCTTAAGGGCTTCTTAGGCAAAACAGTGCCGAAACTTCGCGCCGTCCAAGCCCGAAAAACCTACTACGCGCTAACCAAAGCCATCGGCGCAGGCACAGTGAAAGCGTGCCACGACCTATCCGAAGGCGGCTTAGCCGTAGCGGCAGCAGAGATGGCACTGGCAAGCAGCTACGGCGTAGAAATAGACCTAAGAAAACTCCCTTCTGAAACGCTGAAACGCGACGATTTTGCGTTGTTCTCGGAGTCTAACAGCCGCTTTCTCGTAGAAGTCGCAAAGCAAGACCGTGAAGCGTTTGAAAAGTTAATGAAGGGCAAAGCGTACGCGGCAATCGGCAGAGTCACCAAAACCCCGCGCTTAACCATCCGCGGACTCAAAGGCGCTTTGGCGGTTGACGCGCAGGTTGCGGATTTGCGTGCAAGTTGGAAACGAACCTTGAGCAGCGAGGCGTAAAACATGAAGCCCGAAAACATTAAAGCCTGCATTATGCGTGTCGGCGGCACAAACTGCGACGCAGAAACCCAGCGGGCTTTCCGCGAGTTAGGCGTCCAAGCTGAAACACTGCACTTAAACGAGATGATAAAGCGCCGAAACCTCATGGATTATCATATTCTGGTTTTTCCAGGCGGGTTTGCTTACGGCGATTATGTGCGTTCAGGCGCAATATGGGCGCGGCTGCTGATGGCCAAGCTGGGCAAAGAACTGAAAGCGTTCATGGCGGACAACCGACCGATACTGGGCATATGCAACGGCTTCCAAGTTTTGGTTGAGGAAGGCTTGCTGCCTGGCTTCAAAGGCGTCAGCGCGTATCCTGAGGCTTCTCTTGCGCCGAACAGCCGCGGCTACAAGTGCCGCTGGGTGTACTTGAAACATGAAAACCGCGGCAACTGTATCTTCACCAGCAAAATCCCCAAAGGCAAAGTGCTTCGCATGCCCATCGCGCACGGCGAAGGACGCTTTGTGCTTCCGAAAGAAAAGGAAAAGGAACTGCTTGCGAAACTCTGTGAAGACGACATGTTGGTCTTCCGCTACTGCGACGCGAAAGGCAACGCTGCAGAAGGAAATTACCCAGCCAACCCGAACGGCGCTTTCTACGACATAGCGGGAATCTGCAACCGCGAAGGCACAGTATTCGGCATGATGCCACATCCTGAACGCGCGTTTTACTGGTGGCAACAGCCCGACTGGACACGGCAAAAGCAGATGACGCAGTATGGCGACGGAAAACTAGTCTTCCAAAGCCTGATTGAGAATTTAGTGAAGCGCCTCTAAGTCTTTGGCGAACGGCAATCCTGTTCTTGCACCCATTTTCATGGCGCACCGCGACGCCACAAAATTGCCCAGTCTGCCACAATCGTAGAGGCTTTTTCCTTTTAGCAAACCGTAGAGAAATCCTGCGCAGAACGCGTCTCCAGCGCCAGTTGTATCCACCACTTTCACCTTAAACGCTTCAATCAAGTGCCGTTCGCGTCCATCGGTAACGTAGCAGCCGTCGCCGCCGAGCTTAACAGCCGCTATTCTCGCGCCCCTTCCAATCAACACATCCGCGCCTTTGCAGTAGTCTTTTTCTCCAGTTAAAAGCTCAAGCTCAACAACGTTAGGCATCAAAACATACGTCCTCCTAATAATCGGCTCCAGCTGAGCCAAACCTCTTCGGGCGTACAGTGCGCCAGGGTCAAAGCTAATCTTGACGCTTTCTGGAAGAGCTCCTATGAGTTTTTGCTGTGTTTGAAAAGATTTTTCGCCTACAAACGAGGTTAAATGCAGGAACAGCGCCTGCAAAACATACCCCGCGTCTACCTCACTAAGCTTCATTGTGTCGTTGACGCCAGAGTCAATGCACAACGCTCGCGAACCGTCTTTATCCACGAAACCCATAACTGAACCGCTTTTGCCACGTTTCGCGCGGATCACGCCGTTAATATCAACGCCTTCCTTGCGGAAATCTTTGAGTAACATGTTGCCTTCTCTGTCACAGCCAACTTTACCGATGAAGCCAACTTTGCAGCCGAGCCGCGCCAAACCAACGATGGTGTTTGCGGCTGAACCACCGCAGGCTTCCAAGCAGTTTTCTATGAAGCTTTCTTCTTCAGCCGCGGCTATCTTTTGCACTTTGAAGAGTTTATCCACGTTAAGCGCGCCAAAACCGACAACATCAAACTGCTTCATGGAAACAGCTCACGCAAGTGAATTTTATACTCTCCTAGTTTTCCGCCGTAGTTGCCAGCGGAAACGCGCACTACGCTGTCAACCTTAACGGCAGCTTCAATTCCCGCTTTCACGGCAGCTTTAACCGCCTGCATGGAAACGCCGTTAATCACTATCTCTGGAATGTAACGCACGCCTAAGGGAACCATCGAAGCTTTGGCTAAGCGCTGCTTGAGCGACGGGCAGTACGGGTGATTCGTGGTTGGGCCTATCAGTGGAAACTGGGTTTCAGTTTTGGAGCCTGCGGAGCACACGTCAAACGGTGTAACCACGCCGCTTACGCTGTGTATCGCCTTTAAGGCTCTTGCACCAGCAGTCTTCAACGCCTTTTTCGTTTTGCACATTATCCAGAAGTTTGCGCCCATAACGCCGTTGGCATAGCCCAAGTAACGTTCGATGATGAAGTCTGGAACCATAATGGGTACAACTATGACTTCTCTGCCATGGCGCTTTTCCACCCACTCATAGCCGTCGCCGCAGTGACCCACCCGCGTCATCATGTCCATTTTTCCCTCAGCATTGGGCAACGCGTCGAAAACTGCGGTGAACGGCTTGACGAGTATGTCTTGGCGGATTCTGTACGAAAATTCCGCTTCAAACTTTTTCAAGCAATCAGCAAGCGGTACCTTGCTATCAACAGTGCCCCAGAACTGCAGCAGTGCGCCTTTGCGGTGGTCTGGGGTTTCTTTTGGGCTGAGCCATTTTTCAACTCCGCCTTCGACTCTGCCTATGACCACGGCGGGCGTGGCTGTGGCATCATGTGCTGCACTGTGCAGTGTACGCGCGTCGTCAGCCGTGACTATTATTCGGCAAAAGATGCCCTTGAAAGCTTCAGCGTAAGTGTCTTGGATTTCAGCTTTTGCAGCCATTTATCCGAGTCTCCCGATGGCTTCCCCTCTAACTTTCTTTCTAAACTCGCTGCTTTCTTTTACTAACGTGTCCATATTTTCGGGTGTTACTATTTGAATTTTAGGCAAAACTGCAGAGTGCAACGTGAAAAGCCTGTTCAGCAGCTGTGGGTTCACTGCGCTTTTGCTGAGAGCGTCGCGGTTCCAGTTCCGCAGTGCCTGTAGGGTTTCGCGTTTGCCAAGCTTGCAGAAGAGGTCAGCTATTACAGCGGTTGCCGTGTTGTTTTCTGACAGCACTGCGACTTCAGCGTTTTTCACTGCGTACTGGTTGCCGTTGAACGCGACGGTTAAGCCGCCGTTGTCTTTTACGAGTTTGAAGGCTTCCGCGTCGGTTATGCTGTCGCCCACGTACATCACATCCTCCAGCGGCGCACCCAATTTTTTCGCTACATCGCGTATGGCTTCGGCCTTTTGTTCTCCGCCAACTGTTGTAACCTCGGAGAAGATTTTGCCGATGGGCATGCTTGCTATTTCTTTCCAGAATATGTCGTCTAGGCGGCTTAGTGTTTCTTGGTCTGCGCTTGAAAAGTCCTTTACGCTCTTTGCCGTTGGCGGGATGGTAACCATAGACATATTCGCGATTTCGCATGCTATTTCCCGTAGCTGCGTCTTCTCTTGCTGGGCAAGCTGGTACTTGTCGATGCTTACTTTGGTGCAATACGTGTTTTCGAATGGAAACGCTAAGGCGTTGCAGAGCGCCCGTATGTAATGCTCGTAGCTTGTGCTGACGATGAACGCGTAGGCTATTGCTTGCACATGCTGCAGGGTGGGTTGGCTGCCCGCGATTAAGAGCAAGTTTTGGGCAGAAAAATCGTTTATTTGCTTGTCTGTAACGCCGTAAGCTTTCAGGAAGGGCAAAATCAGCTTCAGCGTGCCACCCGCAGAATAGCCCTGCCATTTCACGACATCAGCTAACACGTCATCGTACTTGCTTACTAACGCAAACAGCCTGTCGCCGTTTGGAACAAAATGCGCTGTCACCTCAAACGCGTTGTCGTTTTTGCTTATGGGTCCCTCACAGTCTGAGATGAAGACGCGCTTCACGGCTTACGCCTCAACTTCTCCATGTGGCTTACGCTTTTTGCTATGTGCTGTTCCGAAGCTATGTCCGTTCTACTCCACAAACCGCCGCCCTTAATGGCTCTAGTGCCTTCCAGCGAGACTTGACGTGCTTCCTCAAGGTTTTCGCCGACACCTAAAACGCCGACTACACGTGATTTCAACGCGTAAACGTTGCCATTTCGAGTTTCCATGGATGCAGGGTACACGCGGATTCTGCCGTCGTACTTGCGGGTTAACGCGTAAGCCTCTGAGAGGTCAACTGGAGTGTCCGCCGCTGCTTTATTCACCATGTTCGGGAAAGTGTCTGCGTAACCGCCATAGTTAGGCGGAACCTTGTAGGTAAGCACGGCTGCCGCTTTTTCCATTTCCACTCGCGTTAAACTGCCATCCAACATCTTGAAGCAAATGTCAACAAAATCCTCTTTCAAAACAGGAAGAATAGTAATAATCTCAGGGTCGCCGGGGCGACTGTTGTTTTCCAAAATCTTAAGTCCATCGCCCGTGTGCATAAAAGCCAAGTACAAGGGCACGCCCCGCAAAGCTGTAGCGTCGTCAAGTTTTCTCCGCCATTTTTCAAAGATTTTCGTGGCTACTGCGATTTCACATTCTCGCTCAGCCGCAGTCATGAAGGGCAACTTGTCTTCAGCGGTTTTGTACGAGCCCATGCCGCCCGTGTTTGGTCCTTTGTCGTCGTTAAATGCGCGTTTGTAGTCTCGCGCGTCAGGCAGCGGTACAAGGTGTTTGCCGTCGCAGAAGGCTTGAAAGCTGGATTCTTCCCCGTCCACTTTCTCTTCAATGATGACTGAGCTGTACTGGAAGTTCGATAAGAAATGCTCGAAGAGTTGTTCTCGTGTGGTGAAGTGGTCGCCCCAGACGCCTACGCCTTTTCCCGCTGCTGGTTTGTCAGGCTTCACTACCGCCTGATTCTCAAGTTCGTCCAGCCAGCTGTAAACTGCTTTCTTAACTTCTGCTGTGCTCTGGTAGTCGTTTGGGTTGAAAATGTGGAAGCGTGGGTTCGCTTCAGGCACTATCTCTTGGAAAAGCAAGCGTTGTTGCACTTTGCTGATTTCTATGGCGCATTCCTGCGTGGGGCAGATTACTGGTATCCCTGTGCGTTTTTCCACAAGGTCGCGTACGCCCTCAATTATCGGTTTTTCAGGACCAACCAACGCGAAGTTGATTTTGTCCTTGTTTGCCTCTGCGAAAGCACAGATTTTCTCAATGTTTAAATCAGGGATGACTACGTGTTTTGCGGCTTTTTCAACGTTAAACGGGTTGCGCTGCTTGTCCGCAATGTAGAGTTCCACTTTGTGGTTTTGGCTTCTGGCGAAGGCGTCCACCATCGCGGTTTCTCTTGCCCCGTACGAGACAACTAATACGCCTACTTTCTCCATGAATGACACCTTGATGATGAGATAAGCTCGTAACGCTTAATTTGCTTTATTGCTCCGTCACAGTTGAGACTTCATCTGTCTCGTAGATTCTGCCTTTCTCTTTGTAACCGTTGAGAAATCGCTTTTTCATTTCGTCAGCCATTTTCTGCGCTAAAGGCGTCGGATACTTGCCTGTTATGCAGCCTAAACAAAGCTGCTCACGCGTTAAGCCCGTAGCGCGCACCAAGTTTTCAATGGACTGGTAGCACACGGCGTCTGCGCCGATGATTTTCGCGATTTTCTCCGCGTTGTGATTTGAGCCTATCAACTGCCCATAAGTGGACATATCTATCCCGTAAAAGCACGGTCCAATTATGCGCGGAAAAGTCACAAACATGTAAACCTTCTTGGCGCCTGCATTGCGTAGCTTTCCTATTATAACTTTCGTGGTGTCCCCGCGCACGATGCTATCTTCCGTTATTATAACCCGTTTCCCATCAACCTTTGAACCGAGAATGTTCACTTTACGGTCTATAGTCGAGAAACGCTCGTTACTCAACAAAATAAACGCTCTTTCAGTTACGTAACGGTGCCTGCGCGACGCTCGTTCCCACCTCAACCCAGACTCTTCATGAACGCCCATAGCTGGGTCATCCCCAGTCTCAGGCACCGACAAGATAACATCTGCATCCTTCACAATTTCAGGAAACTCACGCACGATGTTTCTCCCGAATTCTTCACGGATTTCGTAAACGTATTTGCCGTCAAACCGCGAGTCCGGTCTCGCAAAATAAGCAAACTCAAAAGCACAAAACGCCTTACGCGGATTTTTAATAATCTGTTCCCGTTCAAAGCCGTCTTTGGAAACTTTCACGAGTTCTCCTGGTTCCAGTTCGAAGTCTCTTACAAAACCGTTCATGTCCAAGCTGACGGTTTCTGACGAAAACGCAAAAGTTGCCCCATTTGGGTCATGTCCAGCACATAGCGGTTTTATACCATGCGGGTCTTTAAACGCGAAAAAGTCACCGTTGCCAGTTATCCCAGCCACAGAGAATGCGCCGTCAAAACTTTGCATACACGCGCCAACTGCGGCCGCTAAGTCTTTGCTCCTTGCAAGCTCTAGTAGCATTTTATGGCAGACTAAGTCCGAGTCGCAAGTGCACGTGAAACCTGAGATTTGCTTGTTCAATTCTTTTTTCAGTTGGAGAGTGTTGGCGATGTTACCGTTGAATGAAAGCGCAAGTTTTAAGCCGTCCATCGAGGCGGTAACGGGTTGAGTGCCCTGTATCAACGATGCATCGTCGCATTTGCCTGAAGTGGTATATCGAACATTACCGATGCCTATGTGTCCAGGCAGACGGCCGAACCATTCTTGCAGTGCGCTGGATTTTAACTTGGGAACTAAATCAAGGTTTTTGTAAACGTAAAACTGCTCCGTGTTGTACGTGAGGAAACCGTGTGATTGGTGGCCTCTGTGGTTTTGGGCGCGGAGACCCCAGTACACGTATGGAAACACAGGTTGTTTTTCGAAGTTTATTGCGCCAAAGACACCGCAGCCTATTTTAGGTCCCTTCTCAGTCGATGGTTCAAGTAGAGAAAAAAGAGGCTTATCAGCTTTTAGCACATTTTTGCATAAAAAGCATGGAAAGTTTTCCAAGCTCCCAGTGGAAACTACTGGTAACGTGCGCAGGTACTTCTGTCGATGGAGGTTGAAGCGAAAAACAGGCAACGTAGAATTCGCTATTTAAAGGGGAGGGGATAGCTTCTCCGAGAGCTATAGAGCGATTGAACTCTCGTGCAGGGAATTCATTTGGCAGTAGTTTGGAAGTTCACATTACCGAAATGAGATAACTCAGGAATAGAGGCATGTCCTGTTTAGCACTCAAAGCTTTACGGCGTCAATCGCAGTCGGTCTCTTGGGTAGAAAGTTACTTCACGTATGTTCTTTTTCCCAGTCAGCATCATAGTAAGCCTTTCTAAGCCTATTGCCCAGCCAGCGTGAGGCGGCATCCCATAGTCAAAAGCCTGAAGATGATACTTAAAAGCGTCAGGCTTTAACCCTTTTTCCTTCAATCGCTCCACCAACAGGTTTTTGTCGGCTATGCGTGTTCCACCTGACACCAACTCTACCCAACGCCACATCAAATCGAACCCTTCGCACAGTTCAGGCTTATCTTCACGCGGTTTTATGTAGAAAGCTTTGGAGTGCGTGGGCCAATCAGTTATGAAGTAGAAACACGGGTACAATTTGCCCAAAGCTCGAAAGGCTTCGGTGGGTATGTCTTCGCCCCACGGAATCACAATGCCCTCTTTCTTCAACGCAGCGAGAACTTCATCGTAAGTTAAACGTTTAAACGGGACTTCTGGAACCGCGAGTTTATGCTTTAAAGTTGACAGCTCTTTGACGCAGTTTTCCTTCACGGTTTTGCAAGTGTGCTGCACCACTTGCTCAAGAAGGCGCATGACATCGTTAGCATCGGCGAACGCCTGCTCCACATCCACGGATATGAATTCGCTTAAGTGCCTGCGCGTGTGCGATTCTTCAGCTCTGAAGAAAGGCCCAACCTCGAAAACCCGTTCTAGACTCATCACTAACTGTTCTTTGTACAATTGTGGGCTCTGAGCGAGGAACGCTTTTTCGCCGAAGTAGTCTACAGCGAATAATTCTGCACCGCCTTCGGTTGCTGAGGCAATTATTCTGGGCGTGTGAACCTCCAAGAAGCCTTTTTCGAAGAGAAACCCCCGTATTGCCTCCAAAGCGCAGTGCTGAATCTTGAATGCGGCAATACTTTGTTCTTGGCACAAGTCTAAGGCTCTCGCGTCCAAACGGGCTTCGATGTTGGCGGGTGTTTTGCCTGTGATGTCCAGCGGTAGTTGCGCTGTGGCTGTGCTGAAAATTTTGATTTCCTTCGGGATTACTTCGATGCCTCTTGGCGTCATAGTGGTTTTTTTCACTGTACCTTTCACGCCGATGCTGAACCGTTTCTGCACCGCATCAGACTTCGACAAAACTTCAGGGGCTGCTTTTTTCCGCAGAACGGTAACTTGAATTGTGCCTTCGCGGTCTTGCAAGATGATGAAGCGAATGCCACCTAAATCGCGTATTTCCTGAACCCAGCCGAAAAGAGTAACTTCTTCGCTGTCCATTTCAGGTGTTATATTCGCAGAATAGCCTGTTCTAACCCAATCACCTATGGAGTCCAACTTCATGAGTTAACAGCACTCCTTAATCAGCAAACTCGACACGTAACGACATTTTCCGTACTTTGCGGGCAATCTCTTTTAAAGCCTTCGAGTCAAAGGGTATCGGGGCACCACGCCTCTTCCTCAAGATAACTCTGGTTTCAGTTGTCCCATCAGGCAGCCAAATCGTGTTTATTGTGAGTATGCTCAGGGGCGTGAACAGGTCCTCTAAAAATTTGCGGTCGTCAACCCCGTGCTCTAAAATACGAACGGATTTGCCTGTCTCCTCGCTTAAGGCTTTCATGATTTTGCCGCTGTAACCTAACAATCTAGGCACGTCACCGTGTCCAACAATTATTGCTAACGTCCTATCCGCCTCAACTGCTTTGTAGAAGCAAACATTTTGAAGCGCAGGGTATTTTTCTTCCAGAGACAGCAGCAAGCGGGCGATTTTCAGGTCTATGTCGCTGATTTCTCCAGCCTTTACTTTAGCTGAACACTTTTGACATAGTATACCGCTTTTTAAACAGAAGCTACATAGTTCGGTCTTCATCTGGAAGACACCCTCCTGTGGATAATGGAGAAGCGGCGGAGGCGTTTGCTTTCGGATTTGAACTGGCGGTTTATCGTTGTAGTGTTATTTCTATCGTGCTGACGTTGGTCAGCGTGTTGCCTTCTTGCTGAGGCGCGATTTGGTCTGTTCCGATGCCGATTTTTGTGACTTTTACGTCGGGTAAGAATCGGCGCCTGATTACCTCTGCTACATCGATTGCACGGCTTATGGCTTTTCCACGTGCTTTGATGCTTACCTCTTTTGCTCCGCTATGGAAGAGTGTTATGCAGGCTAGCACGTAGTTCATCACTGGCTTTTTTCCGATCAACACTGCATTGTTTTCTGACATGTTGCGTTTCGCTCCTAGTTCCATTTTTAATATGGCGTCTTAAGTTTTTTGGTCCACGAATAAATACATTGTGGTATAACCTCGCGATTTGCTTTTTAGGGTTGCCGCTTTGTTTAAGCTTTGGTGTGTACCCTTGTACGTTTATCGTGCTCGACAAAATTTGCCACTCTTAACAAGCAAGCCTAATATTCATGTTACATTTTTTCGGATAGAATGTATTGTCGTTGCAGTCTTTGTGTTCATCCACAAAAATGGATAAAACGCAAAATCAACGAAGTAACACCGCAGAGAGCGTCACTTAACGTACACATCAGCGACAACTTGGAACCAGTTTGGACCAGTACTTCTCACAACGCGAACACAGGGAACCTCAAAATCTACGCCTAAAGCACCAAGCGTCTCTGCCGCTTTCTGTTTAACTTTTTCCACAACACTTTCAGTCTTGAGGGCATGTTCAAAAGTGTGGACGTGAACCCAGCCGCCAGAAGCTTTGAGCGCAGACAAAGCGCAGGGAAAATACTCAAAAGCTTTTTCAGGCAAAGGCATCAGAACACGGTCAGCGCGATGCTGTAGACGGGTGTCAATAATTGACTCGGCGTCGCCTAGAATGGGAACCACTTTACCGTAAACCCTGTTACGCCTAATGTTCTCCTCCATGAAATTCACTGCCACTGGATTCATGTCTATCGAAAACACTTTTGCCGCCTGCGCGTAGCGAGCGATTATTATGGAGAAGCAGCCTACTCCCGCGAACATGTTAATCACAACTTCGTCTGGTTGCACGAGGCTGGCAATGCGCATTCTTTCGTGCAAGAGCCGAGGAGAAAAATAACAGGATTCTGCGTCAACAGCGAAAGAGCAGCCTGATTCCTTATGAATCGTGCATGTTCTATTTTCACCCGCTACGTGCGCCAAGCGCCGAAGCCTGAAGTCTCCGGCAACAGCGCTTACTTGAACTAAAACGGTTTTCACGTTTTTGTGCCGGTTCAGTATTGCCTCCGCAATGTTCTCCCCCTTCACCGTAGAAGAGTCGGGCAGTTTGATAATCGCGAGGTCGCCTATGATGTCAAAGGCGTTGTAAACGCCCACTGAGTCTTCTGGAATTCCCTTCGTAAATGTTGCTTTCAGCCGTTTCCTCAAGCGACACACTTCGTTAAAGCTAAGAATGTCTGGAAACGTTTAAAAGCAAAATACTTTTCCTTTTAGGGAGAGGCTACTTCGATGGAGAAAACAAGTATAGTCTACGAGTGTGTAAGGTGCGGTGCCAGAGTTCCATCTGACGAACTGGAGCTCCGTGGCGGAGACACGAAATGTATAATCTGCGGTTACAGAATTCTGAAGAAGATAAAACCGCCAGTAGTTAAACGCATCCAAGCTAAATAAAAAAAGATTGAGTGAATCTTCGAGATTCAAGAATAGCGCAGCATGCGTCTCTGTTTTGTGAATAGTTTAGAAGAGTTCTCTTTCGCCTATCTTGCGCAGTGTCTTTCCACGCAACTTTATCGATTGCCCAGTGTCCTCTTCAGGAGCCGTGTCAACGGTTTTGCGTTTAACCGTTTCTCCACAGATTCCTCTCGGCAACAAACGTCTCTTGACGCAAATGGCGTATGTGCAATTTGCAATGTTACACATCTCTTCGGTCCATCTACACCATACAGTACCGCCGCGGTAGAACGCAGAATTTTGGGTACACTTGAAAGCAGGGCACGTGGGAGAACAAGTTTTTACTTGAGCCAATAGATACACCTCTATTGTTTAGTTGTTGTCAAAATTCAAATGTTTCTACGCATTTCCGTACGTAGTATTCTTTCAGAAGCCATATAAACTTTTTTACGCCAGACAACTGATTACACATGCAACTTTCGCTTTTACCGAGTTTGGGTCCCTCTTTCTGCGGTGAATTTCTATGAAAAAAGGCGCAATGAGCTAAAACACTTTGCAACATGTGGGCGCGCCGTATCAATTAAATACCTAAAGACACTAAAAAGTCTAATTGGCGTTCGAGTCAATGAGGACAAGAGTAACGCTTACCCTGCTGTTTGGGGTCATTCAGATTTCACTAGCTTTTTCAGCGATGACTCTGGCGGGCGTTCTCTACCTTAATGTTTTTGATGTGCAATCTCTGTGGAATATACCTCAAGAAGCCGTAAATTTTCATTTAGCTATTCTTCTCACATTCGGCGTCTTCCTATTCGCCAGTGGACTATTCCTCATAAACGAATGGCGGGAAATACGTTAACAAGGAGCAAAAGCCTGTGAAAAAAAGAAACTTGGGATTACGCGGCATTGTGATGACGGGACTCAGCGGCGCTATAGGCTTTGAAATTTTCGTGTTAATGAATTATGCCTATTTTCACTTGGCAGGACCCGACTTAATCCTTGCCGTTTTACTGGCTGGAGTTGTAAACCTCGTAATCATGCTTAGCTACTGTGAACTTGGCGCGGCTATACCCGAAGTTGGCGGAGAATACACCTACATAAAAACCGCCTACGGAAAATACGTTGCCTTCATAGCCGGCTGTTTCAGATGGCTTGCAAGCGTCTTTGGCGCTGCGCTAGCTGCGGTGACTTTCGTTATACAACTTGCATATCTCTTCTCATTCATCTCCCCAGATGCCCAAAACCTGATTCTAGCACAAGCATCACTAATAGCGGCGCTCGTCGTTATAGCCTACGGAGCTTTAGAAGTTAAAGGAGTGAAACAACTTGGAAACATCATAGTTTACGCATTGATAATTCTGTTTTTAAGTTTAATAACCGGCGGCTTAGTTCATGGATTGGGACAAACAGAAGCCCTCACGAAACCTTTACTTGAAAGTTTCTCAGGAGTTTTCGCGGCAGCAGTTTACGTTTTCCCGATGTTCTTTGGAATGAGAGCAATCATAGCAGTTGCTGCCACAGCAAAACGACCTGCAAAAGACATCCCCCGAGGCTTACTGATAACTGGATTGCTGATAATTCCACTCTACGTTTTAATTGCCTACGTAACAGTAGCAGCAGCCCCACCTGCAGGGACAACGCTGTCAATCCCGCTTTTAGGATACACAGCTGAAACAATATTCGGCACCGCTGGAGGAATACTGTTCGCAATTGCTGGAATGGCAGCATGCTTATCAGGGTTAGGAACAGCCCTCACCGTTCAATCAAGCATAGCGCGGGGAATGAGCAGAGACGGTTACTTTCCCAAGATTCTGCTCGCAGTACATTCACGCTTCAGAACGCACTACATTGCAGTTATCGTAGGGGCACTTTTCATCACACTGCTGAGCACAGTAGGCGCCGTACCCTTTCTTGGATACGCCGCAAGCTTCGGGTCACTCATTGTTTTCGCATTAGTCAATCTTTCCTTAATCAAGTTAAGGAAGACAAAACCCTATTTGGACAGACCGTTCAAAACTCCACTTTACCCGCTTACACCCATATTGGGCGTAGTTCTTTCAGTCGCGCTGCTGATTGTTCCCTCCTTAATTGGCGACGCTAACGCAGCAGACGCGTTAATATCAGGCATCGGGTTAACCGCAATAGTGATTGGAACATATTACCTCAGAATGGCAGGGCGTTCCCGTCTTCAGATAGCAGCAGGCGGCATCGGCTTAGGTACAGGCATTTTAACAGCCGTACTCGCCATAATATCAGAAGCAGGCTTAATAACGTCCATATTGCCCTTCATATCAAACTACATCCTGCTTGTGCTCAGCATTGTGCTCATCATAAGTGGCTTTTTAAATTTTAATGCGGGTACTAAACCAAAAGAAAAGAAGGCAACTGAGCAGCAAAGTGAGCAGGAGAAAACCACTACTTCATAGTTTGGTTGAAGGATTTCCATTCCTGCTCCGATAACCAGCCATCTGCTTGCAGCTTGTCCAAACCTGATGCAATAGACTGCTTCAAGTTTTCAACATCTAACAGGTCAGCCTTGCGGCAAGCGTCATTAATTTCGCGGCCAAACACAACATCTTCCCCCAATAGAACGACAAACTTGTTTAGAGTGAAAATTATTTGCTTGGAACGCGGCTGAAATAGCTGGCTAATTTTCACCTTGCCCATTGCGCTTTTCAATTTTGTGCTGACGCCTACACTGCCCACGAATGCAGGAGCAAAAAACGTGTACCGCATATTTGCTCCAGCCTGATAGCGAACCAAGTAGAAAGGCATGTGAATTAGGGCTGGCGTATCCTTTTTCTGTTGAACGCCCAAATTGTCAAATTCTGCAATGGTTGCTTCCCTCATTTTTGCCAGCTGGTCAATCTGTTTGATAATGTTGGCAGTTAGTTCCTCAAGCTTCTCCATTTCTTTCTGGAAAATGCTTATTTCAGCGTCACGTGAAGACTCGATTGCCATCAAGTCCTTTGAAGCTTCCTTGATTTTCGCATCGTTTTCTGACTTCAGTTTAAAAATTGCCTGTTTTTTGTTTTCTTCAATTTCCTTGATTTTTTCTGTAAGCTCCTTAGTTTTCTTGCTAATGTCCGGAATTTCTTTTTTCAGTTCGTTTCGTTTTTCTTTCCATTTTTGCTCGCTAACATCATCTTTGTTGATTTCAGCGGTTTTTATTTCCGCCTCGCAATGTTCGATTTCAGCGGTAAGTTGCTCTTTTGTTTTTTCTAATGTAATAATCTCTTTTTGCGCAGCCAAATTTTCCTGTTCAAACTGGTTTGAAGCATCTGTAATTTTTTCTGTGTATTCCTTGTTTATTTTGGCAGTTAGTTTTTCCAAGGCAGCTTTGGCAGCTTTGATTGGTTTGCTGAATTTTTCTTCGGTTTCCTTCGCTTCTTTGCGAAGCGCGTCCAAAAAGTCTTTGGTTTTAAGGTTCAGGAGCTTAATTAGTCCGTTCAGTTCTGTTACGTCCCCGAGGAATTTTGACTGCAAGTCTCCCAGTTTTTTCGTCATCGACAGAATTGCGGCTTCATCTTTAGCTGGGGAAACTAGTACGCTGTCAACTACAGGAGGCTCAGTCGTTGCGGCTTCATTTGAATACGGCATGAATTCTTTCAGGAAGTCTGCGTCTGTTATGAGCCCATCAATAACTTCTGTTTCTTCGCTACCTGTAACTTGGAAGTAATTGAGGTTGTTTGAGAGGAAAGTTGCATATGCCTGACGGGTTTCGGAGCGGACTTTCAGTTCATCCCTGAAAACTTTGAAGTCAGGCAAAACTGAGTAGGGTATAGAGTGCGAAGCAATGTTCAACCCGTCCACAAGAAGGACTAAATTTTCAAAGGAAGCTACCCAAAAAGGATAATACACCTCTGCTATGAAAACCAACTTTTCTGGAGGTCGCTTCTTGAAAAATCCTCCACCTTTATCTCTATCCAACTCGGCTAAACAGTAAACCGCGGCTCGTTCAGCATCCTTTGTAAAAGGCTCCTCGCTTGCTTGAGTGAGAGTCGCAAAGGGAAGAAGAGATTTTTCGTTTTTTCGCTGCACGGTCTTCAACCAGTCTTACTAGATTTATTCTATTTTAAAGGGCGATTTATAACTTCCGAATATTCCAGAAAGTAAAAAAATGCCTGTATTAAGAAAAAATTTAACTGGGCATAACGCCTATGCTATTTTGAAGTCAGTTTGGTAGGTGTACTGAGTGGCAGAGAATAAAGAAAAAGAGGAGATTATAGTTAAAGCGCCTTCCAAACCAGTGGTTTCTCCAGAGAAAAAGGCAGAAAGGACCCTTGAGAAATCTTTAGAAGAAGAGAGGTTTGACCTCCTTAAGGGTTCAAATGAGTTTGGAGCATATTTTGGCGTTGCCGTTGTCGCTGTCGGAATTTTGTTGTTGATAATTTTTGCCTACGTAAGCCTCAGTGGTCAAGCAGGACTGCTTGTTTTGTCGTCTAACTCTACAATGTTCAGCATGTTCCTGTGGCTTTTTGTAGGGCTGTTAAACATCATCGGCGGTTTCCTTCTGATTGGAAACGAAAGTTAAAACGCTGTTACTTTTTTCGAAATAAGAGAAAACCACAAATAACATCTAAGATGCCCACGATTGCTGTGGTGGCAATTATCAGCTCGTTTGGTATTATGCTTTCAAGGTTTGCTGTTTTGGTGGTTGTTAGCAACGCGAGGATTAACAGCAGTACCCCTGTGAAAAAAACGAATCCGCCTATGGCTATTTTAAGCCGTTGAGTAAGTGAAAAGTACGGCATCGCTTTCCCGCTATTCAGTAATGCCTATGCTCAAGATAACGTTTTTGCTCTTTTGGTTGTTAAGGAGATGCTGTTTATAAAATGGTTTCCACTAGTTCTATGCTTAAAAAATGGGCATGGACGCGTGAAAGTGTCTTGGAAGAGTTAGTGCCACCTTCGCTGTTACAAGCGTTAAGGAAGCAAAGATACCATCTTGTGGGCAGGCATTCAGCGGTTAAACGGTGCAAGTGGCTCTACGAAGCGATAGTCCACGGCAGAACCTGTTACAAGCAGAAGTTTTATGGAATAAAATCGCATCAGTGCATCCAAATGTCTCCCTCGCTTTTTTACTGCACGCAACAATGCCTGTTTTGCTGGAGAGCACAGAACGGCGACTTACAAATCACGTGGGACGAACTGAAACTGCCCGATTGGGATTCTCCGGGAGACATCGTGCAGGGCAGCCTGAAGGCACAGGACAGAATCTTAAGCGGGTACAAAGGCAACTCGCAAGCGAACCCGCAAAAGCTTAGAGAAGCTTTAACGCCGAGGCACGTTGCCATAAGCTTAACGGGAGAACCGACGCTTTACGCGCCACTTGGTGAACTGCTCCGCGCATTTCGCGCCAAAGGGTTTACCACGTTTCTCGTGTCCAATGGCACATTGCCCAGTAAACTTGCCGAGTTAGGTGAAGAGCCGACGCAGTTGTACATTTCTGTTTGTGCGCCCGATGAGGAGGTGTTTAAGCGTGTTTGCCGTCCTCAAGTTCCCAGTGCGTGGGCCAAGTTGAATGAGACGCTTGGTTTTCTGCAGAGTTTCCGCTGTCCCACTGTAACCCGCATTACGCTGGTTAAAGACCGCAACATGATAAACGTAGAGGGCTATGCGAAGCTTGTTGAAAAGGCGAATCCAACGTACATTGAGGCGAAAGCGTACATGCATATTGGTTTTTCGACGTTGCGGTTGGGTTATGAAGCGATGCCTTCTCATAAGGAAGTGCACGGGTTTGCGGCGAGTTTAGCTGAGCTGACGGGCTACAGGGTTATTGATGAGGCTCCTGAGAGTCGAGTGGTATTGTTAAGCAGACGCGAGAAACCTATACGCTTCACTGCTCCTTAAAGCCACATGCCGACGGCATTTTTAAGAAGACAATAAATAATCACTCCGCGTCTTATGATAATGTGCGGTGAAAGAAGTTTGGCGTCTCTGAAACCTGTTCTGAACAAAGTGAAAAAAGAGCTCATGCAGAAGGACAAGGTGCGGGAAAACACCCATGAAAAAATGCGGAAAGCCACAAGCCTTTCTAAACAGGCGATACTGCGCATTCACCAAAAAAAGTTCGACGAAGCCAAAAAACTGCTTGAAAACGCCACTGCAGCCATCTCGCAGCTTCAAAACTCAGCGGAAGCTTACCCTGAGATTGTTTACGGCGGCATGTTCAGCGCGGCACTTCAAGAGTACGCAGAAGCCAACATATTCCTGAAGCTGATTGAGGAATCACGGTTTGTCTCGCCCAAGGAAATTAACGTGCCCGCGGTTGACTACGTATTGGGTTTAGCCGACGCCATAGGCGAGTACAGACGGTTGACTTTAGATGCCCTGCGCGAAGGAAACGTGACGAAAGGCGAAAAATGCTTGGAACTCATGGATGAAATATACGTTGAGTTGATGGGCATGGATGAGGCATACGTGCTTGTGCCGGGGCTTAGAAGAAAATGTGATGTTGCACGAAAAATCATCGAAATCACCCGAGGCGACATCACTCAAGAAGTACGCAGAAAAGCACTGGAAGATTACTTGAAGCGTTTTGAACACGCGCAAGCGAAGAAGCGACAGCCTCGCAAAGGTCCACACTAATGACCACGACTTCCACCACGCTACGCAATTTTTCAATAACAAAAGCCCATAACGCGCAAGTATGTTTGTCCAAGAAGATAATTCAAGAAGACAGGTTACCCCAGAAAGTCCGCCTTGTCGCAGGCGTGGACGCAGCGTATGCTGGCGAATCAGCCATAGGCGCAGCCGCAGTTTTAGACTACACATCACTTAAGCTGGTGGAACAGCAAATAGCCACATGCCACGTGCGGTTTCCGTACGTGTCCACTTTGTTTTCCTTCAGAGAAATCCCGCCCGCAGTGGCATGCGTTAAAAAGCTGAAGCGGCAGCCTGACGTTTTCCTCGTCGACGGACAAGGCTTAGCACACCCGTACAGATGCGGCTTTGCAAGCCATCTGGGAGTGGTGCTGGGCAAACCGACAATTGGCGTGGCAAAAAGCAGGTTGACTGGCAAGCCTACGGTGATTGACGGCGATGTGTTTTTGGTTGACAACGACCAAATCATAGGCGCAGTGGTCACAACGAAAGAAAACGTCAAACCTGTCTACGTCAGCGTCGGTCATTTGGTGTCGCTGGAGACCGCTGTGAAAATCGTGAAGCACTGCGTGCTCCACAGTCGAATACCTGAACCGATTCTGCAAGCGCACAAGATAGCCACGGCGGAAAGACAACGGTTCGGTCAACATGTGCAGTTGCAGAAAATTTAATAGTTTTATCCGCGTGAAAGCTCAGTGGATGGTGCTGGAGAAATGGAGATTCCCTTTGAGGACTTTCAAAAGTTGGATTTGCGCGTAGGCAAGATAACCGAGGCAAACCAGATTCCAAATTCAAGAAACCTTATACGGATGATGGTGGATTTCGGAACAGAGCAAAGGCAGGCAGTGGCTGGGCTCTTGCAGTGGTACAAGCCTGAGGATTTAGTGGGCAAAAAATGCGTGTTCATACTTAATCTTCAGAGGCGCAAGATGATGGGCGTGGAGTCTCAGTGCATGATTTTTGCTGCTGAAGACGAGGCGGGCAACGTGGTGGTGGTGCAGCCTGAGAAGGACATCGCTGAAGGCAGCAGAATTCGCTGATTCTGAACCCACCTGACGTTATTTTCTGTTCTGATTAACCTCCTCTAGTTTTCAGTTTTCTTTTTGCGGCGTCAAACATCCGCGAACCATCATGCAAAAAGTAAATTAGGAATGCATCACACGTTAACTGTGACCTTTGCAACGAAGGGATACTTATGGCAGCAACCGAAGAAACATTAATGTGGGTTGAAAAGTACCGCCCGAAGAACTTGGATGAAATAGTGGACTTACGCGACATCGTGGACAGCCTCAAAGCGTTTATGAAAAACCCAAAGACAATGCCACACTTACTCTTGGCGGGCATACCTGGCACTGGAAAAACCACAGTCGCACTGTGCATCGCCCGCGAACTGTTTGGCGAAAACTGGAGAACCTTCACGTTAGAGCTGAACGCGTCTGACGAAAGGGGCATTGACACTGTGCGTGAAAGAATCAAGGATTTCTCACGTTACAGTAGAGCAGCGTTCGGCGACGTACCCTTTGCGCTCATAATTCTTGATGAGAGCGACCAGATGACTGGACCCGCACAAACGGCGCTGAGGCGAATAATGGAAACCAGTTCCCGAACAAGCCGATTCATACTCATATGCAACTACTCAGCCAAAATCATCGAACCCATTCAAAGCCGTTGCGCCATATTCCGCTTCTCAAAACTTGACAAAAAAGCCATGGTAGAGCATCTGGAATTTATCGCTAAAAACGAGAAAGTAACCCTGTCACCTAAAGCCGCGGAAATGCTTGTTGAGTATTCTGAAGGCGACCTCAGACACGCGATAAACTCTTTGCAGACCGCTGCTGTATTCAGGAACGGCGTGGTGGATGAGAAAACGGTTCTACAAGTGGTTGGCGAAGCTAGCCCACAGCAGGTTCAGATGATGCTGAACAAAGCGTTGAACGGCGACTTCATTGAAGCAAGAAAAATGATGTACGATCTGATTGGCTCCTATGGTTTTTCGGGTTCAGAAATAATCCGCCAGATGCAGCGGGAACTGCTTAAGCTTTCGTATGTGTCCCCTGAGGAAAAAGCGGAGCTATCAAACATAATCGGCGAGTACGATTACCGCCTCACCCAAGGCGCAAACAGCGACATACAACTAAGCGCGTTGCTGGCGCAATTCGCAAAAGTTGGCAAGAAAAAAGGGGAAACTAATTGAGAAATGACGCGTTATGGGTTGAAAAGTACCGCCCCCAGAAAATAGACGACGTGATTGGAAACGAAGAAGCCAAAGCCGTTTTTGTCGAATGGCTCAAAAGCAAACGCCGCAAGAAAAAAGCAGTGCTGTTTTATGGACCGCCAGGCGTGGGGAAAACCGCTTTAGCCAACGCGGCTGCAAAAGAGTACGGCTTCCGAATCATCGAGATGAACGCGAGTGACACGCGAACAGAAAAAGCGATAAACAAAATCGCCCAACCCGCAACGTCCTTTGCAGGGTTAGATACTTTTGCTACTGGCGGCAAGGGTAATCTGCTGTTTCTCGACGAGGTTGACGGCGTCGCAGGCAGAGAAGACCGCGGCGGAATAGGCGCCATAGTGAAAATAGTTGAGGCGTCGCGTATCCCAGTTATAATGGCTGCGAACGACCCTGACCTGCAGAAAATCCGACCGCTAAAGAAAGTTTGCGTGCTGATAAGGTTCCACCAAGTGCGCATCCCGCTCATAATTGAAACGTTGCGTAGGATTTGCCGCATGGAACACGTTGAAGCAGAGTTTGAAGCGCTGGAAAGAATTGCCCAAAACAGCAAGGGCGATGTGCGGTCAGCCATAAACGACCTCCAAAGCCTATCAGAAGCGGGCAAAGTGCTTACGCTTCAAGATACCATGGTGCTCAGCGCCAGAAACAAGAACATTGGCATGGAAGAAACGCTTAGAAGCTTCTTCGCGGTTAAATCTCTCACAGACGCCGAGAACCTGCTGAGGCGCTCTAGCGTTGATCACGATGAGTTTCTGATGTCCGTTAGCGATAATCTTCCGCGGCGGTACCTTGAACTAGCTGAACTGGCTGAGGCTTATGACTTTGTTTCACGGGCAGACATGTTCCGCGGCAGGGTTGGCACGGAAAATTGGCATCTTTTGAGGTATTTTTATAATTTTTTGGCTGAAGCTGCAGCGGTTTCGCCTGAATCGTACAAGCCGTTCGAGTTTATCTCGCCGCCGATCAGGATAATCACTTTGTTCTGGACGAAAGGCAAACGGGCGACGTTGGAAGCTATATGCGCCAAAATAGCACTTCGCTGTCACGTTTCGCGACCAACTGCTAAAAACGATTTTGTTCCCTTTATAAAGATAATGTTGGAGCAGCGCAGGTCAAACCCTGTAGTCGCGTGGCTTAAGCTGGAGCCGCAAGAGGTTGATTACCTGATAAAAATGAGGAAGTTATAGCCGCGGAGTGATTATGAGTGGTTGTTCTGAACAAGAAAGCTTTCAAGCTTCCCCGTGTTGAAAGAGACAAGTTCATTCTTCTGCTGAGGCTTGGTTTAGAGTATAGCCGTGAGCAAGGCGTATTCTCCATCAGCAACTACAACAATGTTGAGAAACTGGTGGACACAATCGCGGGCATTCTAAACGTGGATAAGGTTGCGTTTCTCCAAAGTTGTATCGTCTGCGGCAGTGATTTTCCATGCGAAAACTGCAAGTACTATGAGCTATGCACTACGAAAGACCTGCCTTTTCACTGTGTGTGCCCGCGGTGCTTGAAAGAAGAAAAGGATTTGCAGAAAAAGCCCAAGGTGGTGGGGCAGGGAACTTTGGACTTGTTCGGCTAAGCACTCAACGGGTAATGCTGTTTTTCAGAATGGTTTTTCACGTTACACTACAGTTTTTATAAATGCTTCATTTATTTCGCATAATTTATGGTTTTTAGTATATGAATGCTTGTGGATAGCATTAAATAGACAAATGCACAAATTCCCCGCACAATCCACCATAAAAAATATGCAAATGTAGATTAGGAGATGTTGAAATTGAGCGAACGTGTACACAAAAACAGTTCTTACCTAAATGGAAAATCAACCGTGGGCACAATGACGCGAGTCAAAGACACAAGCACCGTAAGCGGCATGTGCCCAATATGCATCCACGACTGCCCCGTCCTATGCGAAATCAGCCTCTCAGCGTTCAGAGGACGCGAAGCGCTTTACCCAGAGCCAGCACAGTTCGGAACAAGCACAGCGGCAGCGCTTAAAGACTACGGCTTAGACTGGTCCCACTTTAACATCCAAGCAGGACTCCTCGAGGCACAAGGCATTCAAGAAAGTTCAGACGTAGCCATATTTCCCAATGTAAACTTAGAAACCAACATAGGCGGTATCCCGCTGAAGCTGCCTATACTCACAGGCGCTTTCGGCTCAACAGACGTTGCCCGCATACAATGGGACGGCTTAGCCATAGGCGCAGCTCTTTCAGGCGTGACGATAACGATTGGCGAAAACGTCGTTGGGATGGATACAGAAACCAAACTGGACAACAACTGCAAAGTAACATACTCAAAAGAGTTGAAGCGCCGAGTTGACGCTTTTAGGAAGTTCTGGGATGGAAAATACGGCGACATCATAGTTCAAACCAACGTTGAAGACCAGAAATTAGGCATCGACGTCTACGCCCTGTCCAAATTAGAGGTTAACGTGATTGAACGTAAATGGGGGCAAGGCGCCAAAGCCATAGGCGGCGAAGTGCGTATAAGAAATCTTGAAAAAGCCATTTTGCTGAAGAAAAGAGGCTACGTTGTAATCCCAGACCCTGAAGACCCAACAGTGCAGCAAGCGTTCAAAGAAGGTGTATTCAACACTTTTGAACGACACAGCAGAGTGGGCATACCCAAAGAAAAACCCTTTATCGAAGACATCGAGTGGCTACGGAAACAAGGTGCCAAGCGCGTATTCCTGAAAACAGGTGCGTACCGCCCGTCAGCAGTGGCTTACACCATGAAGTTTGCTTCAGAAGCCAAAATTGACGCGTTATCTTTCGACGGTGCCGGCGGTGGAACAGGTATGAGCCCCGTGCCAATGATGGATGAAATGAGCATTCCAACAGTTTACTTGGAAGCCATAGTGCTACGGTGCGCGCAAATACTGAAAAAGAAAGGACGCCACGTTCCAGACTTGGTGATGGCAGGCGGCTTCATCGAGGAAACTTCAATTTTCAAAACCATCGCGTTAAGCAATTTCGGAAAAGAACCTTTCGTGAAGGCAGTGCTCATGGGGCGTTCGCCGATAACGGCAGTTATGAAATCAAGCTACTTCAAAAAACTAGCGCAAGAAGGTAAACTGCCCAAAGCGTTCGCAGATCACTACGGCACGACACCTGACAAGTTCTTCATAGCCACGCCCGACCTGAAAGAGAAATACGGCGAACGCTTCAGCGAAATCCCCTTAGAAGCTGTAGGCTTGTACACGTATTTAACGGATAGAGTAGGCGTGGGGCTGAAGCAGCTCATGGCAGGCGCAAGAAGATGGAAACTAGACCTCCTCAGCAGAAACGACCTGATGAGCTTGTCTGAAAGAGCAACAAGAGTCACAGGCATTCCGATGGCTGATGAAGTGGAAAAAGACGCCATAGAAAAAATCCTAGAATAAACATCCATACCCATTTCTCCTTTTTTAGGAACTTTTTTTAGTCTTTTTACCAGCTTGTTGCTTCTGTTTAGTTATAGTTCATCCAATACTCTTTGTGTAACTGAAAGAACTGAAGAACCATAGTGTGGAGGTGGCGGGCCCGTTGGGATTTGAACCCAAGACGTCCGGCTCCGCAGGCCGGTGCCCTAATCCGTACTAGACGACGGGCCCACAGCACGAGATTACTCTATTCGCGTAATATAAATGCTGACGTTAAAGGAAGCAGGCATTATACTGCCTTTTCTTATTACACAAGGTGATAACGCCAAAACTGCAGGTCATATTCCGCCGCTTGAGTTTTAGCTGAAAAAGCCGTGGGGGAGATAGGTGAATTAGGCAATCTGGGGGAACTGGTTTTAGATCGTTAACTCCATTGTCCGATGAAGTATATCTTTGAGTCATCCTTTGAAAAAACTGGTGAGTGACACAAAAAGTTTGCTGGGAAGTAGCTTGGAGTTGCGTTGTGGTTGTTGGTTCCGTCAGCGTTCATAACGTATATATCGTATTTTCCTTCGTTGTTGATGGCTGCTACAACGTAGACGATTCTGTCGCCGTCATGGGACCAGTTTGCCAGACCTTGAGCGTAACCTGTGTTTGTTAGACGGTTTTCTCCGGTGCCGTCAACGTTGATGGTGAAAATGTTGTAGTTGCCGTGCGTGCTATTCGGGTCTTCAAGGCACTCGAAAACGATTTTCGTGCCATCTGAGTTTAGTCGCGGGTCGTAGTCTCCCACTGGAAGGTTTGCTGTCCCCCATTGCCCCGCGTTTGGCAGGTTAGTTATCTGTGTGGGTGCTGTGCCGTCATCTTTTATGCGCCATATCTGGAACATTGATGTAAACACAATGGTGCCGCCGGCCCAGTCTACATCTGCATCGTGTGACCCTGAATCATACAACTTATGCTGGTTGCTGCCATCCGTGTCCATCACGTAAATGTCAAGGTCTTTCTCTCGTTTGGATAAGAAAGCGATTTGGGTGCCATCTGGAGACCAAGTTGGGTAAAGGTCCCAGAAGCTGTTGCTGGTAATTCGCTTGAGGTTTTCTCCGTCTACGCCAACAGTAAAGATTTCTGTGTTGTTGTCGTTTGAACCGTCGATTTTCTGAGCAAAAACCAAAGTATCACCAGCAGTGTTCAGCCGTAGCGCAGACGTGAAAACTTCATTGTTCGTACTGTAGACCAGCGTCACTTCATTTGTTGCAAGATCCAGTGCATAGACCCCGTATGTTCCCTCATGCGGGACCGTGCTTGGCTTTTGCGTTACACTGCTGCTTAAAATGCCAAACAGCACCAAGGCAAATACGACAACAAGAACTATTGCTGCTATTCCGGCTTTTCTCACCATAAGCTCAACACCAAACATCTCTGCTATAAAATTTATAAAACTTGCGAAGGAAACGCTTTGCCTTGTTTATTGCACTGCTGGGACATTTTGTTTTGTTTTTATCTCGAAAACCAACGGTGGCACACTGGTTTTCATGTCTAATTCTATTTCAAATAATCCTTCTAGGATACCCATTAAAATTTCAGCGTCGCCGATAAAGGGCGTCTTTATCAGGAGGTACTTGTCTTTTAAGTAAAAATCTCCGAATCCTTGCACCCTTAGCCTCTTAAACACGTTTTCCCAGTTCTCTTGTTGGGCGGTTTTGATGCCTAGGGTTGTTTCCATGGAAACTTTGAGGGCGTCACCCATTTTTTTCCCGATTTCGCGCCATTCGTCTCTTGGAATTTGTTTAATCAGAATATTCAGCAACTCCACGTTGACGAAGGCGATTCGGCTTATGCCGCAGTAGTATTCGCCTGGGAAACGCCAATCATAAATCATCATGCTTCTGTAAACGTCAAGCATTTTAGAGATAAGCGGTTTAATGCCTGGCTCTTTGCCTTCTTTTATGAGCGAGTCTATGAAGTCTCGTTCGTCTTTTTCCAGAATGATAGTTGTTCTTTTTGTTGTCTCCTCATCCTTGTCTATCATTTCTTTGAGTCTTTTCTTGTCAGCATCTTGCATGTTTGTTATATCTCGGAGCATATTTTATATGCCTTTCTAGCCGTGAAAATTCGAAGAAGGCTTTATAACCGTCCGTATGGATTGTAGAAAATGCCGATGAAGAATCCAAATAGCTGAAGTTATGATGCGCCCTGGGGTATCTGAGGCACTTTCCCCACGGTTTACTCGATGATTTTTTTCCGGATGAGATACCATATCAGCGCTAAACCGACGATCAGCAGGGCAAAACCGAAAACCATGGAAGCAGCCTGACTCACCTTAAGAACCTCTGTGAGTACGTAGGGTACGTATGTTGGGCCCGCGAAAACTAGCAAGGCCGCCACGAGTACTAAGAAAACTCTCATGAATTTGGAACTTAAATCGAATCCGCCAACACTTGTGCTTTCACTGCTTGATTTCATGCTCACACAGTCCTATTATTCTTTCAGGGTTAATGTTTTTCAGGTAATCCTTCTTTTATCTCTTTTCCTAAAGTTTTCATCAAAAACTTGAAAACATGGAAACCAGCGCCGCGGTCTGCCTTGAACCCCAGCGTAGCGCCCAGCAAACAGACGCCTTCAAGGTCTCGTTCTTTCGCAAGCGCCAACGTAAGCCCTGTGCCGCCGACTATTCTGCCTTTGCTGTAGATGACCGCGCCTTTTTCCATAAATTCTGCTGCAAGTTTCGGCGAAGTAGCAGCTACGTACACGTGGGCTTTCTCCTCGGTTATGGGCACTCCGCCCATGGTTACGATGAAGTGGCACCCCTGCTGTTCAATAAAATCAAGTATGTCGCTGCAAACTTGGTAGTGCGCCACGACATCATCGAATGAAGGCTGGGTTTCGCCTGTCATTATAATGATGTTGGTGTTCTCAATTGGCGCGGAATAGAACTCGTACCGCGGCAAGTGGCATATTCCCTTTGAGCTTATGGACACGTAATCTGGAAAAGAAGGCGAATACAACTCTGCAAAAAGCTTTGCACTGCAAAATTTTACCAGAAGATGTGCTGCTATTCTTCCAACGTTGCCGAAGCCTGGGAGTCCCTGTACAAAAATCGGGTTTTCAAGGTTTGGCTTGAATATCTCGCGCAAGTACGGCTTGTCCATATGGCTTAGGCTCCACCGTGTACACAGTAACGCTCGGCACTAAAATGTTTTTGCTGACTGAGAAAAAGAAACTATTAATATTTGACGGAGACACTACTAAACGCCGTAAGTTTAGCGGGGTGGGGTAGCCAGGATTAACCCGCTGGGCTCATAACCGCCAAAATGGCTGTGAGATACCCAGAGATCAGTAGTTCAAATCTACTCCCCGCTACCATTCACTTTCTAAATTTTACTCTTTGTATGGCTTGTGCTGGGCGCAACTAAAATTGTGGCTGGGTTAACTTAAAGAAAAATGGTTGAAGGGGACAGAACGCAGCAAGCGTTGCTTGCGGTTTAGGCTTTTCCTTTCTCTTCTTTGCCGAAGTACGTGGTCCATTTGAGTTTGCGCGCGTCTCGTTTGAACTGCAACGAGCTCTTTTTGCATTTGCTTGAACAGAACCACAGGATGGTTCCATCGTTTTTGATGTACATCATACCAGTTCCGCCTGCGAATTCGTTGCCGCAGAATGAACACTTTCGTGGTTTAGGCATAGCGTTTTCCTCTGTTAATGGCTTTTTTTTATCTTCGGGAGATTTTCTTTGCTTCTCTCTCTGTTTCTCTGAGCATCAAGATGTCTTGCGCCCGCACTGGACCTTTGACGTTTCGAGTTATGATGCGCCCTCTATCTTTTCCTTCCATTATGCGTACGCGCACCTGTGTGATTTCGCCAGTCACGCCCGTGCGACCGATTACTTGGATGACTTCTGAAGGTATAAGCTCTGTTGCTGCTTTCGCGTCTTTGCTCATTACTGAGCTCCTCTTTTCACTTGCTCAATCCGTGTGATGATTTCTTTGATTAATCCCGCAGCTTCTCCTTCTCTGAGTATGCAGACTGCGGCGCAAGGTACATCTATGCCTACGGCGCTACCTATTTTGTCTTTGTTTGGCACGAACACATAGGGAATTTTTCGTTCGTCGCAGAGAAGCGGCAGATGAGCAATAACTTCTGGCGGGTCAACGTCTTCAGCTATAACTACGAGTTTCGCTTGCGAGCGTTCAACGGCTTTTGTGGCTTCGTTTGTGCCTTTTCGGACTAAGCCTGATTTTGAAGCAATCTGTAGGGCTTCATAGGCTGCGTCTACGATTTCTGTCGGTACTTCATATTTTACATAGAATGGTTTGGACATTAGCCTCACCCTTTTAAGGCACAGTCTTATCCGCACTTCTCATTTATGAACGTTTCTACTGAAATACACGGATAGTTTGATGGTTCAAAAAGTAGAAGCAGAAAAGCGTCCCGTGAGTGGCTGAGAAACAGTTGTACAGAATTTCATATATCGTTGAATGTAGAAAGCTTTAAATAATGATTTACGTTCACGTTCTTGTTTTTCGAGAGGGGTATGCGTTTGCAAAGATTAGGCAAGGCTCTTAATATGACGCCGTCCCAGAACGTTGTTGTAAAAATCGACAAAACCCCGCAAATCGGTGCAGCCGTCATTGATGAGAAGCTGAAAGTTGTCGGCAAAGTCTTCGACATTATAGGCCCAGTATCTGCGCCTTACGCCGTGGTAAAACCGACAATTAAGGAGCCTGCGAAGCTGGTCAATAAGCAGTTGTATCTGCTTCTCTCGAAAAGGAATGGAGCAAAAAAGCATGAGTGGAAATAGCGAATTGCGCGGAGACACAAAATCCCAATCGTCAACGCAACGTGTTGAATCGTTTAAGGTTCAATCTTGTCCTGAATGCGGCAGCACCAGGATTATGCGTGATTACGAGTGCGCCGAAATAGTTTGCATGGACTGCGGCTTCGTGGTGGCAGCCAAAATAGCGGATAGGGGACCTGAATGGCGAGCTTTTGACGACGAGCAGCGGTCGAAGCGGACGCGGGTTGGAGCGCCTTTGACATATACTATTCATGATAAGGGCTTATCGACGACGATTGATTGGCATGACCGGGACATCTACGGCAAAAGTCTTTCGCCAGGGCAGAAGGCACAGGTGTATAGGCTTAGGAAGTGGCAACGGCGCATAAGAGTTTCCGACGCTACGGAACGTAACTTGGCTTTTGCTTTGTCTGAAATCACGAAAATCTCTAACAACCTGAACCTTCCGAAGAGCATTTTGGAGACTGCGTCGGTGATTTACCGAAAGGCTGTGAAGGAGCGACTGATACGTGGGCGGTCGATTCAAGGCGTGACCTCAGCGGCGATTTATTTGGCGTGCAGGCAGTGTGCGTTGCCGAGAACGTTGGATGAGATTGCTCAGTCGTCTACGGTGAACAAGAAAGAGGTGGGGCGTAGTTACCGTTTTCTGATTAAGGAGTTGAATTATTCTATTCCGCCGCTTAAACCCAGCCAGTACATCACCAAGTTCTCCAACCAGCTTACGATGCAGGGGAAAGTGGAGGAGATTGCGCATAAGATTTTGGCGGCTGCAAAGGAGCTTAAGCTTACTTCGGGTCGTGGTCCAACAGGCATTGCAGCGGCTGCAAGCTACATTGCTTCGGTTTTGACTGGGGAACGGAAGACGCAAAGGGAAATAGCTGAGATAGCGCAGGTGACTGAGGTTACTATCCGCAACAGGTACAAGGAACTTGTTGAAAGGTTAATGTTTCAGATAAGCATTTAACAACTTTCTCCCTCTTTATTTTTTGTGCAATAAGCGTTGGTAATTCTTTTTTTCCTCGTGAACTGGGCAGTGCATGGTAAGTTTTAAGTGTAAACTCGCTGAATCTTATAATGAGGAGTTAGAGGAGGAAGTTCAGCTTGGTTGTTTGTCCAAGTTGTGGGGCAGAGGTAGCTGTTGCTGCCAAAAGTTGGCCTGTATTTTTCAAGAAACAAACAGCACGTGGGATAGCGCCTCTGTTTTATGTTGGAGTTTTTGAGTGCCCTAAATGCAAGTCACGATTCAGGTCAAAAGTGGAGCCCACAGTGAAAACTGCGGGAACAATAAGCGTTAAGAACGCTGTTGAAAAAATTGAGATTATACGCGCAGGGCTATTGCAGAGTTTGAAGACGTTGCGGGAGAGGATGCGCATTTTGGAGCCGGAGCGGGCATGTTTGATGGTTGAAATTGAAGAATTGAAGAAAGCTGCGGAGTTGAGGGTTGATGCACTTGAGGATGAGGTGAGTCAGTTGCACGAAGAGATAAGGTCTCTGAAAGAACTTTTGGGGTCGGCTGAGCGGTCAGCTTAGTTTTTGTTGAAGAGATTTGAAAGTAATTTAGCGGAATTTTTTTAAGAGTGAACAAATCATTTTTAGGATATGCCCTACAGGTTCACCTTTGATCTTTCTCAGGTTCCGCGATTCTTCTTCACCGAAATCGCCAGAATCAGCTATCAAAAGGGCATGCATAAGTCGCTGCTTGAAACCCTGCAGCGGATTATTACGAAGTTTAGGATCCAGGAAGCCACTGGGCTTAACCTTTCAGATGCTATCGTGCTTATTCATGACTTAATTGATGTGCAAGCTGTTAACCTTACGGAAAGAAAAAAGTTTTTGAAAACGAAAAAACGTGCACTTCTACTTCCGCATTGTTCCAGAAAATACATGGATAGCCGCTGCAAAGCTGCTTTCGAGCCAAGTGTTCCCTCTTACACGTGTGCGCATTGTTCTCAAGACTGCCTAGTTAACAAGGCAGATGCCCTAGCTAAGAAAAAGGGGTATGACGTTTACGTGTTGCCTGGCGGTTCGTGTGTTCCAAAAATTTTGAAGACCGCACAGTATGAGGGCATTGTCGGAGTGGCATGCGGGGAAGAGATAAAGATTTCTGAGGCTATTTTGGGCGAGTCGGATGTGGCTACGCAAGCTATTCCCTTAATAAAGAATGGGTGCGCTAACACGGTTTTTAATCTGGAAACTTTGGTTAAAACTTTATAGTGTAAGCGATTTTACTTTACGAGTTCACGTTTCTTCCATCTGAGGTTCTTGCTTCGGCATTTTCTGCATTTCGTGGCGGTTGCAGCGTTTCTAACTCCGCAATCCCTGCAGATTTTCATGTACAATCTGTGCTTCTGTGCTATGGACTTTTTAATTGGGTCTAATATTGGCATTTAGCGTTTCCTCGTTTTTGGCTAAGACTCAGATGGTTATCTGTCAAATATACTTTTTCGTTTTACTTGATGACTTCAATGGTAACATAAGACCGCGTATCCTGAATGCCATCTATAGCATACAGTTTCTTGAGAATTTCATCCAAGTTTTCCCTCTCAACAATAATCAACGCATCCACTTCCCCAGCTATCCTGAAAGCCCTAGTAACCGCAATCTCCTTTATCTGATTATACACCTGAATACGCTTTATAGGCGAAACCTTGAGGAGAATAAACGCTGGAGTTGTGGACACACCGAGAGCGCTTAACCCTTTCTCCGTAACATCTATAAACCCGCGTCCCGTGCGGATGTACCCTGCGTTCTTAAGCTTCCTCAAATGCCCATTCAACGCTTGCCTGCTTATGCCTAACTGCTCCGACAACTCGTCCTGCTTAACGCGCAGAGTATACGTACTTGCAGACCTGCCCTTTTCGTAGAGCATTTTCAGAAGTTTAACTGACCGTTTTGTAAGAGGCTCCAAACTACTCACTTTCTACCAGTTTGTTAAACCAAAGGTTTACAATTATCGCGTTATTTAAGACTTTACCTAAATAAAACGAGACGTTTCACTTATTGTCACATGGCGCGCACATGAAAGAACTTTTTTCCTCACTAACTCTAAACACCACCAACAGCAACAAAATGACCCGCAAAAAAGGCACACACTCAACAAGCACCAAGATAAACAACATGACCTGCACCGCAAACACACTGCAAAAAACCGCCACAGCAAACATGCGCCTTTAAATAGAGGGGCTATAGCTTTTCCCCAAACAACAGAGACAACGACTTCCGAACACTAAGCAAATTTTAATAGGTTGATACACCCTTACCCTTCTCTAAGGGAATGAGATGAAACGAAAACTCATGGATATCCTCGCTTGCCCAATCGATAAATACCACCCACTTGAGCTTCACATTTTCGAAGAAAAAGACGAAATAGTAGAAGGCTTAATCGTTTGCCCCAAATGCTTACGCTGGTACCCAATCCGCGACGAAATCCCCGAAATGCTGCCTGACGAACTGCGAAAAGCAACTGAAGACCTGCCATTTCTAAAAAAATGGAAAAACAAAATACCAGAAAAAATAGTCGCTGAAGGCAACCCCTTCAACTTAAAACACTAAACAGGTACGCAGAACACTACCTCAGTTTTATCGCCCTGTTTTTCGCCGACGACTGCAATGCAGCTTCAGCTATCTGCAGAGCTTTCACACCGTCAGTAGCCGTAACCAAAGGTTCCTTCTTTACGGCTACGCAATCTGCAAAATGCTGCAGCTCAAGTTTCAACGGCTCCTGCCAGGGATACCTCGGCTGCCAACTTTCCTTCGCATCCTCAATCCACAATTCCTGCGTGATATAATCCAACCGCATTATAGCCTCACTGCCAGTCACCGTTAAAGTCCTTGTCTTATACGGCGTCAACCAGTTAGACTCAATAAACGCAGTTTTACCATCCTCGTACGTGAGCATTATCTGCGCGTAATCCTCAAACTTCTTATGCCGCATACTTCCCGTCTTCGCGTAAACCGTAATTGGATCTTTACTAGATATGTAACGCATGATGTCTATGTCGTGAATCGCAGTGTCCTTAACCACGCCCACATCACCAATCCGTTCAGGCCACTGAGAAACCCTCTTCGCAGTAACGCACACAAGCTCCCCAAGCTTCTTGTTCGCAACCGCCTCTCGAATATGCTGCAACCCAGGAATAAACCGCATCAAAAAACCCACCGTCAAATGCAAACCGTTTTTCTCAGCCGCATCCACAAGCCGCTCTGCCTGCTTAACGTTAGTAGCCATTGGCTTTTCCACAAGAACATGTTTTCCAGCATTCAACGCTTTAAGAGCTTCTTTAGCAAGGCTAGTTGACCACGTGCATATACTCACCGCTTCAATTGCCTCATTCCTCAACATTTGAGCGCTATTCGTGTAGGCTTTCACGCTAAACTGGTTGGCTATACTTTTTGCTCGCTCAGCGCTCGCGTCGCAAATAGCCACAAGCTCAGTTGATGCCAGTTCTTTGTAAACTCTCGCATGGTTTTTTCCCCAAAATCCAGTGCCTACGACTGCTACACCTAATTTCTTCATTTCTTCTCAACTCCTCGTCCTAAACCACGATATACGAAACCTTCTTTTTCAACTTTTTGAGGTTCAATTGTCCCTGTTAAATCAACTATTGCCGCTGGCATCCTCATCACAGTGCGTAGCTTCTTCAAGTTTAACCGCTTAAACTGGTCGTGTTCAGCCAATATCACTGTGCAATCTGTGCTCTCTACAGCTTCATTTAAGTTTCTTTTGAATACACGCGACATTTCTAAAACGTCGCTTCTGGCAACCAAAGGGTCATAAACGCTGACTTTGGCACCTTTCGCCTCTAACAGTTTAACAAACGTCTCTGCTGTTGACTTTGACCACACTGCGCCCAGCACAGCAACCCTAGCTCGCCGCAACGTTTTCCCGCAACTTCGTAACACACCCTGCACCGTATTAACAACATGCCTAACCATGTTCTCATTTATTTGCCTAGCAAGCGCCGTAAGCCTAAGTTTAGTGCCCAAATTTTCCGCATTTTCAAGCAACAGGTACGCTTCGTCTACGCCCTCTTCCGCCGTAATCGTTGGCGCAAAACCTTCACCTGCATCAGGAACCAAGAGCTTAAACGCTTCAAAATAGTCTACACCCGCATTTTCGCAGAGAACAGCCAATTCATTCGCTAAAGCCACGTTCGCATCTCGCCTAGCAACAGCAAAAAGCGTAGCTAACTCCGCAGTTTTTGCATTCAACACTTGTTTAACGCCTTTCTTAGTCACCGTTCCCAGAACAATCGAAGCTGCTTCTAAGCTGCTCTTATCATTAGCAGCAACCGTTAATTCTCGATTACTAATTTCAATAACTTGCCCACTTAAAACCTGAAAAGGGCTGTAGACTAAACCAAAATCGTCACCCACTCTGAACCCTGATGTGTTCTCCAAAATTTCCTTAAGAACACCTTCAGTGAAACCGAAGCCCGCTACGCCGCCATAAACAACCAATGCACCTCGGCGAAGTGCCGCTCCAACCTGCTTGCAACTGCTCTCTACTTCCGAATAATCAGGGTTTTTCTTATCATCAATTTTCGCAGTAATTGCCAAAATCACGATGTCGCTTTGCGAAACTGAGGTCTTAACCTCGCTCGCAGTGCTTAATTTTCCAGTCCGCACAAAACGCTTCAACTTGACCTCTACTTCGCGTTCAAAGAAAGGAGTTTTCCCTCTTGCCAACCGCCTAACTAAGCTCTGATCTGCATCAGTGCAAATGACTTGGTAACCAGCCTCAGCAAAGGCAACAGCATAAAGAACACCTTTTTCTCCACAACCAATAACACTTACCGTGTATGTTCCACGTTTCTCAACCGTGTCTACTTCTTCAGGCATTAAGCGCAAAACAGCAGGCATACACAATATTCTCCAGCGCGCTTCCTATCATCAGACAACTTCAAGAATTTCCTTAAGCCTCAAACTATAATCAGCGACCAACTTTAAGGCTTTTTCGTGACTTTTCGCTTCCGCATACAACCTGTAAACAGGCTCAGTTCCACTAGGACGCACTAAAATGGCGCTTTTGTCCTCAAACCAAATTTTCACGCCATCAATAGTACTCATGTTTGCACCTTTCACATCTGTAACCAGTTTTTCCAGCACCTTTCCTTTTTTGTCCTCAGGGCACTCCACTTTGCCTTTTTCAATAAAATATTGCGGTTGCTCCGCGATTAACTCTGAAAGCTTTTCGCCAGTTTCAGCCATCACTTCCAAAATTAAAGCAGTTGTCATTGCTCCATCACGAACAGCCTGATGTGGACCATAAAAAACCCCACCGTTTTCCTCTCCGCCCAATTTAGCGTTCATTTCCTTCATTTTCTGCGAAACAGTCACGCTGCCTACTTTAGTCCACACGATTTCGCCCTTATACGCGTCAGCAACATCTTGAACAAGCGTTGAAGAGCTTACAGGCGTAACTATTTTTGCATATGGGTTTTCCTCCAAGAAACGCTTCTCAATTAAAGCAAAAGTTTTATCTCCCCAGTAAATCTCGCCATTTTCATCAACAAATATTGAACGGTCAGCGTCGCCGTCGAAAGCTACACCTAAATCTGCGCCTATAGCTTTCACGGTTACAGCTATTTCTTGAAGGTTTTCTGGTCGCGGTTCCGGCAGCCTTCCAGGAAACGTGCCATCTATGTTCGCGTTTATACTTGTAACTTTACAGCCGAGTTCACGCAGAAGATGAGGCGCTGTTAAGCCGCCTACGCTGTTAGCCGCATCCACAACAACATGATACTGTTTTGCAGCTATCTTGGTAACGTCCACTTGTTTTTTTATCGATTCCACGTACTCGTCATTCACGCCGAGCAGTTCACGGCTTGTTCCAAGCTTGTCCCACTCCGCAAATACTGCTGTATTTTCGAAGTAGATTTTTTCTATTTCTGTTTCTTGCTCGTGTGAAATTTCTATGCCGTCGTTCCAAATGACTTTTATTCCGTTATATTCTGGCGGATTGTGAGACGCGGTTATGATTACTCCGCCGTCCATCTTGTGATTTTTCACAGCGTACTGTAGTGATGGTGTAGGGGCCATTCCTGCGAAGAACACGTTGCATCCTGTGGCTGTTAAGCCTGCGGTGACTGCTTTCGCGAACATTGGTCCGCTGGTTCTGGCGTCGTAGCCTATTAGTAGGTTTTTTCGTGCAAAAAAGGTGCCGATTGCTGAGCCTACTTTTATTGCCATTTCGGGGGTTAGTTCTTTGTTGGTGAGTCCGCGGATGCCGTTTGTTCCGAAAAGCTTGTGTGTGTTCATGGTTTTTCCCTTTTTGTGTTTTAACAGATAATCGTGGTTTTTAATATGTTTTCAGAAACTTCTTTCGCTGGGCAGACTGCTGTGTCTTCGGTGAGTGTGATGTTGTCTTTGATTTTTGCTTGGTCAGCGATGATGCAGCCGTTGTTTATTTTAACGTTTTTTCCGATTGTCACGGCTTCGCCTATTATTGTTCCAGTTATCGATGATGAATCGCCTATTTTTGTGTCTGGAAAAATTACTGAGTTGTTTATTTGCACGTTTTTGCCCGTGGTCACGTTTCTTCCCAAGACAACGTATGGACCTATGATTGTTTTTTCGCCTATTATAACGTGTTTGTCTAGTGCGACTGGGAGTTTTAGAGTGTATTTGCGTGTGTTTTTGTGTTTTTGTGTGGTGTTAATGGTGTCGAGGAGGAGTTTGTTTGTTTGGAGGTATTCTTCGGGTTTGCCTATGTCTATCCACATATCTGTGGTTACGTGTCCGTAGAGTGTGCCTCGTTGGACTAGTTTGGGGAAGATTTCACGTTCAATCGAGACTGCTCTGCCTTTTGGGATGTATTGGAAAATTCTGGGGCTTAGAGCATAAACTCCTGCGTTTATGAGGCTGCTTGGGGCAGTATCTTTTGGCGGTTTCTCTATGAATCGTGTTATGCGGTTGTCTTTTGCGATTCGTGCTACGCCGTATCGTGTTGGGTCTTCGACTTGGTGGAGGGCGATGGTTGCTGTGGCGTGTGTTTTTTTATGGGTTTCCAGTAATTCGTGGTAGTTTAGGTTTGTAAGTATATCGCCGTTTATGACTAGGAAAGACTCATCGTGTCCGATTAGTTTTTCGGCTTTTTTTATTGGTCCTGCTGTTCCCAGCGGCGTTTTGTGTGGGTCGTGGGAGTATTTTACGTGTAAACCGTGTTTTGGGATTCGTTGTTGTTTTATATGCAGTGCGGTTTGCTGGTTGACGGCGAGTATGACTTCGGTGACGTTGTTTTGGGCGAGTTTTTCGAATATCCATTGAAGCAGTGGCTTGTTGAGTATTGGGAATAGAGTTTTGGGTCTGGTGCAGCTTAGAGGTCTTAGTCTCGTACCAAGTCCACCTGCGAGAATCAAGGCTTTCATTTGGGGGTTACCACGTGTAAATTGCAGGGTTACTAGTCGCGGTTTCTTGGTATATAAACAATTAGCCGATTCTCGAAGAGAGCACGTTTAGTGTGTTGCGAAAACATTATTCTGGATTGTGCTTTTGCTGTCTGATGTGCATTTTCTTCTATAGCCCCTACTACATAGAGGTTGGAGTGTGGCTTTGGTTTCGGTGTTTGCCAAAAAGTGTAAGCGTTGTGCGAAATATTGCGTTCCGGGAAGGTGGCTACCGCCTAGTTAAAGCGGTTTATTTTGTTAGGATTGTTCCGTTCCAGAATACGAGTTTGCTGTAATTTGGTGTGTTCTGTTGCAGTGTGTCTTCGTAGATTATGTCTATCTTTGGTTTGTTTTGTTCTACCCATGTGTTTGTGTCGTTCCATATTTTGCTTGAAAGGTCGTCTGCCTCAAAGAGTCCCCAAATCCAGTCGTTTGGTCCGCGGAATCCGTATCCGTAGTCTTTTGGAAGCACGTACGCTATCCTATCGCTAACTTTGCTGCTTGTTCTAGGATGCTCTTTGACGTATTGCCAGAACTGCTTCAGAGCGTCTAAATGCTCTGACTGAAGTATGCCGTGCGTAACTTTGGTGATTGGGTCTCTTGCATAATCAAACACAAGGATGTATTTTGCCCCGTTCTGGTAGGCAGTGACCATGTCTTGGTAGATTTCTGGTCCAGAAGCGAGATATGGTGGTGTATCGTACGTGTACGTTATCATCGCGCCCCATTCTTTGCCGTGCATGGTGGCTGCGCCTCGGCAAAGTGCCGTGTTCAAAGAGCGACTGTGATTCCACGCGTATTCAACTAACATTACATCGTAGCCGGCTCTGTAATCGTACTCATAAAGCACATAGTCCGAGGCAATTAAGGGTAAATCGTGAAGTTGATACTCTACTAGAAGCGAGTTTAAGCTAGCGACATATTTGTTAGCTGCGTCCGAATAGTTGCTTGCTTCGTTTACCACCATGTATGGCTCATCGTGGTCTATTTGGTGTCCTCCTGCCTCATCGTAGGTATATATCACTGAGAAATAGTTACTCCATTTCTGTTTAGCGTCGCTAATCCACTGCGACTGGTTAAACTCTATGGTGTTGTTGGCTGTGCGCATGTAAGTTGCGAAGTAAAGCCCGCTGTCATTGAGATACTGGCAAACATCGTTGGACTTGGTGGCGTTAAGTGTGATGCCAATACTTCCTACTACAAAAAAATTCGTGTATGCTTTTACTTCGTCAACGAGACTTTTTATGCTTTCGACGTTGTCATAAGCAGCGTCGACGCCTACAAAAACATCCACTTGTCCCGAATCAAAGCCGCTGTTCAGGTAAGAATGAATCCCTGAAAGAAGCAGCAAGATAAGAAGCGCGCCCAGAAAAATGTATAAAATCCACTTGCCTTTCATTCCAGTTCACAATCAATAGGCAGGCTTTCAAATAAAATCCTTTTCGATAGTTGCCTCAAAAACGAGACGAGATAGAGCCAAGCAGTAACTTGACTCTTTTTTAATAGCTGGCAATTCGGTTTTGCCAAAAACTGTTATTTCTGCTCGATAATCTGGTAAATAGGTAACTGTTTTATATTTCCATTCCATTTTTCCCCTTTTTAACCTCATGCTGCACTAAGGGCAAGATTTACCGTAAGTTACGCACAAGCTGAACAATAGCAGCTTGTTGTAACAGCATTTCGTATTCAATAAAAATCAGAATAGAAAGCTATAACGGCAAATTGAAGGGGTTGCCACCCTTAAGGGGCAGAATCAGGCGGAGTCTATTTCTTCCGCAGGCTTTCTGGTATGTAAGCGCATGCTGGGTCTGATTCGTATATGTCGCCAGTATAAGCATACGCTCTGTTTCTGCATCCACCGCAGATGTCGCGGTACTCGCAGACTCCACACTTGCCTTTAAGCACGCTTCTGTCCCTGAAGCTGCTGTAATAGGGCGACTTCTTCATCTCCTCCCAAACCTGCTTCAGGCTTTTGGTTCTTATATCTCCCAGCATCATCGGTTCCATAGGCTGCAAATCCGTGTAGAAGCACGGTATCAAATCCCCGTTCTCAGTCACGCTGATGTATCCGCCGAAAGCAAAGTAAGTGCATTTCCCACCAAACTTTTTGTCATACCATTCCTGAAAGTTCGGCGGGTTCTTCTGCTTAACGACACGCGCAAAATGCGGGCAATGCACATGAATGTTAAACTTGTCCTCATATTTCACAATTAAGTCCCAAATGTGATTCAAAGCCCACTCGTACTGTTCAGGAGTCGGCGTCAATTCCATAGTCTCTTTTGCTCTTCCGCTGGGAACCAGATGGTTAAACCACACGAACTTCGCATGGTACTCCTCAGCCAACTCTGCGACATGGTCCAAATGCTGATAGTTTACAGAGGTTATCGCTACGGCTAAACCATTAAGGATTTTTCCCTGTGACAATTTTTGGATAGCTGCCAAAGCCTTCTTGTACGAGCCTTTACCTCGCAAGATGTCATTGATTTCCTCTGGTCCATCAATGCTAACAGACGTCCAAACTTCATTCTTAACCAGATTATCATAGATTTGTCCATCAACAAAACATCCATTAGTTAACAAACACACGTTGAGACCTAGGCTTTTGGCGTAACTAACTATCTCGAATATGTCTTTCCGTAGCAGAGGCTCGCCGCCCTTTATGCCGAACCATTTGACTCCGAAATCGTGAACTTGATCAACCAAATTCAACGCTTCTTTCGTGGTTAATTCCCGTGGGGCTGCGGCGCCCGACGCGTCGACATTGCAGTATCGGCAGCGGGCGTTGCAGGCGCCTGTGGCTCTCCAAGAAGTCATCAGCAAAGGTCCTTTATTTGCCAAACTAGAATCACCCTTTAAACTTGCTTCAGCACTTTACATTTCTAACTTAGGTTAAATGCGCCCTAAAAAAGATTATGCGACATCCTAGTATTTCCTTTCTTTGATATGCTTCAGGAGTTTTTCGCAGCCTTGGATTGAGTCGTTATGCTATAAACAAACTGTTCTCCGCAAAGTTTATAGTGAACTACAGCTACCCCAGTCATGGGGCGAATAGAATCAACGCAACTTCAAACTCCCTACCTATTAACTTCTATTTTTTGAGGCTAAAAAAATGAAAGGGACTCTTTTGCCTGCTGCAGTGTTGGTTGTATTGCTAATCTTATCAGAGGCTGTTGTGCTCTCAAATCTCCGAGGACCCGCAGTTAACGCTTCAAGTGCGTCTGCGAATGTGGCTGGAACTACCGACTATGGCGATTTGCTCCAGTATGAGTGGCCAGCGTTACAATGCGATGAATCTTTTACGCGTTTTTCTCAAGGGCCTGGTCCAGAAGCACCCGACATTATGTGGAAAACAAACATAACAGGTATACAGAGTTACCTCTCAGCTTTCAACGGCAAGATTTTTGTCACAAACAGCACGACAGTTTTCGCTCTCGATAAAGACACAGGCAGCATCATTTGGACCACCACGGTGCCTGCGCCTGGACGTTGGCCAACAGTATACAAAGTCGATGATGCGCACATGATTATTGGCAGTAGCTGTCTTGACCCAGACACTGGGAGCATCCTTTGGACCAGCACCGATTTCACCGCAAACACAGCAAATTTCGTTTCTTGCGTTTACAGTACAGAAGAAAAAATGTTTTATGTTAAAGCATCGTCCTACGTTCAAGGTTGGGATTTTTCTAATCCCTCACAACCACCTACACTGGAATGGTCAACTTATGTTTCTGGCTTCGGTCCAGTCGGGTCTGGCGTACAATATGGCGATGGCAAGGTGTTTCCAGGCTCTTTTGAGCAACATCAAATGGCTCTTGACGCAAAAACAGGCGACATTTTGTGGGATGTGGAAACAAAAGGAGGAATGGTTTTTGCGGGTTCTTATTATGAAGGCAAATTCTTTAGAGGATGCCCATTCGATAACGCACTTTACTGCTTTAACGCAACCAATGGCGATATCCTCTGGACGTTCAATCCCGGCACTTACGATGGATACTTCTGCTCTGGTACTTCCGTCGCATATGGCATGGTCTACGAGACCAACAAGGACGGTTACCTATATGCAGTTGACGTTAACACAGGCGAACTAGTATGGAAATACAAAGGGCCAGGTCCCCTTTTCTTCCCTGGGCACGCCGCAATCGCTGACGGCAAGATTTACGCTACCACTGGCCAAGCAGCATCAGTTGATCCATCCACTGGTAACCATAGCCAATCTGAATTTGCGTGTCTCGACGCATATACAGGTCAAGTCATATGGACACTCCCCGTAGAGGCTTTTTCTCCAAGAGAATCCATTGCCATAGCGTATGGAAATCTATACTTAATTCCAGGCTACATCAAAGAACAGGAAATGGACAAGTACACAACCATTGATCAAGTTTGGGCTATAGGAACCGAGGATTGGCCCATGTGGCGCCACGACTCAGCCCACACTGCTTCAGGTCAGTCTGGTCCCGCAAATCTAACTCTTAGATGGAACTTCACCACTAATGGCGCAATCGTTTCTTCGCCAAGCGTCGCCGAAGGCAGGGTCTACGTCGGCTCAGAAGACAAAAATCTTTACTGCCTTGACGCACAAAAAGGTAACTTGCTCTGGAAGTTTAATACCAGCGCTCGAATTTTATCTTCCCCTGCTGTGGCTAACGGCAAAGTCTACATAGGTCCTGACGACGGCCACGTTTACTGCCTCAACGCCTACAATGGTAGCCTTATCTGGTCGAAGGACGCTGGCGGTTACCTTCAAGTCCACTTTTCCTCTGTCGTAATGTTGCGCTCCTCCCCAACCGTGGTTGGAAGCAGTGTGTACGTGGGTTCGCTGGATAACAAGACCTATTGTTTTGACGCCGACAACGGAGCCGTCAAATGGACTTACCCGACTCAAGGTTACATTGTTTCCTCTCCAGCCGTCGTTGACGGTGTTGTCTATGTTGTAGCCCAAGAACCTACTTCTGCAGGACTTTATTGTCTGAACGCCACCACTGGAGAGTTAATTCGGAGAATAACGCTTCCTTATTTCATGGCAAGCAGAGGCACAGACATGCATTCTTCGCCAGCAGTGGCGGATGGAATGATCTTCGCAGCATCAAACAAGAAGGCGTATTACGGAATAAACGCGACAACTGGCAACATAACATGGACGTTTAGAGATGATAGTACGGATGAATATATAATATGTTCTCCAGTCTATAATGACGGAAAAGTTTTCATAATTGATCAATTCTTCGTGGTAGCTGTTGATGCTTTCAATGGAACAGTTCTCTGGCAAACTTTCTTAACCGAGATTTACGTTTCACCGACTTATGCTGACGGCAAGCTGTATGTTACATCCGACCAACGTGGCATCTATGTTCTAAACGCTACAAATGGCGAAAAGATCTCGTGGTTTGGAACTAGTTCCAACAGCTGGTCTTCCGCTACCCTTTACGAGGGAAAGTTGTACATAGGCTGTAATGACTGGAACGTCTACTGTCTATCCGAGTATCAAACGTTAAACAGTAGCGTGGCCCTTGAAGTCAACAACTCCACGATTTTTCTTGGGGATTCGGTGAATGTGTCTGGTTGTCTTGTTCCAGGAATGGCTAACGCGTCCGTATCACTGTTCTTTGTTCGGCCTGACGGAACTGTGGACGATATGCAAGTTACAACGGCTGAAAAGGGGCTTTTCAACTTTAAATACACGCCTGACGTCGTCGGTAATTGGACTATTACTGCTCAATGGGCGTCAACCAAGGGATATTACAGTCCCGCCTACAGTGAACATGTATTTGTGGAAGTTGAGTTGGCTCCGACGCCTACGCCCACACCGACTCCGCCTCCTCCTGAAGGTTTACCTGCGGAATATATAATCACGATAGCCATTGCAATAGCTATAGTTGTTGCTTCGGGTACGTTCTTCTATAAGAAACGAGCCAAGAAAAAGAGTTAACTTAGCAAAAATTTTAACAAAGTATCCATCATAAAAGCTAAGCGGCAAGGGTGATGTTGTGGTGTCGGCGGATTTGGTTTTAATAAATGGGAAAGTTTTAACCATGAATCCGTCTCAGCCTCATGCGGATGCAGTGGCCATCAAAGGCGACAGAATAATCCAAATAGGCACAGATGATGAAGTTAGCAAGCTGATTGGAGGAAACACGCGAGTAATACGCTTGAGAGGAAAAACGGTGGTTCCAGGCTTAATCGACACACACATCCATGTTGCCGACTTCGGTAAGGTTCTAATGTGGATTAACTTGGAGAATGCAACATCCATCAGGGATATGCAAGACTGCCTTAGCAAACGCGCCAAGGAAACACCGAAAGGAAAATGGATACTGGGCAAAGGCTGGAACCACAACCGTTTTCCTGAGAAGCGTCTTCCCAACCGTTTTGATTTAGACATTGTTTCGCCAGATAACCCTGTGGTTTTCTACCATAAGTCTGGAAAACTGTGCGTCGCGAACAGCAAAGCGTTAGAGTTGACTGGAGTTACCCAGCAGGCAAGCGCTATTTCAGCCAGTGGCATTGCCAGAAGTGAAGAAACAGGAGAGTTTACGGGGATTTTGCGAGATGACGCTATGAACTGCGTGTGGCGCGTGGTTCCTGAACCCAGCGAGGAAGAACTTTTGGACGCTGCTGGCTTGGCGTGCAGAAAAACTGCGGAGGCAGGGGTGACAAGCATTCACTGGATAGTTATATCACCCGCAGAGATTTCGATCATTCGGAAACTTCACGATCAGCAGAGGCTAAGCCTGAGAGTTTACGTGATAATTCCAGCAAATCTTTTGGATACGCCGTTAAGCTCTGAGTTGAGTTGTGCCTTCACTGATGAAACGTTCCAGCTTGGCGGCGTGGTGATTTTCGCAGACGGCTACTTAGCTGCAAGAACAGCGGCGTTGTCTCAGCCTTACAGCGATAACCACGCGTCAAGCGCTGGTTTGCTTTGCAAGCAAAAGCAGTTGAACACGCTGGCAGCCAAAGTACATAACGCAAATTTACAATTGATTATTCACGCTGTGGGCGACAAGGCAGTTGATGCTGCTTTAACTGCTATTGAGGCAACTTCAACTGGGGCACCTGAAAAAAGCCACCGCAATCGCATAGAGCAAGCTGCGGTTCTTAATGAGGAATTAATAGCGCGAATAGAAAAGCAGCAAGTGCTCGTGTCGGTGCAACCTAACGTTATTGATTCCGAGTTTTCGGTGTGGTCAGCCACTAATCGCTTAGGCGTTGAACGGGCAAGATGGCTTTTTCCTCTCAAGACACTATTCAAAGAGCGCATAAGAGTGGTCGGCGGTTCAGACTGTCCAATGGAACCTTTAAGCCCTCTGTCTGGAATTCAGGCGGCTGTTACAAGAGAGTTCTTTCCTGAAGAACGCATTACCGTCGATGAGGCTTTGCGCATGTACACGGTTAACGCGGCATATGCGTCCTTTGAAGAAGAGCTTAAGGGATCAATTGTGGTAGGCAAGTTAGCTGACCTTACCGTGCTTTCCAATGACCCGCGAGTAGTCCCACCGAACAAAATTGCAGATATCGCGGTGGAGTTAACCATCGTGGGCGGAAGAGTAGCTTATCAAAAGTCGTCTTGATTAACAGAGTACAGGCGGATGTTCAGGTTTTGGAGTTTTTCGGTTGCAGGTCTGCCTTTTTAATAGTTACGTAGCCTTTCGAATTCTTCCATGTAATTTCTGATTCAATGATGTTTACTTTCTTCTTGTAGACGGGGCAGTCGAGAACTATCGTGTGGTATTCACCCCATTCGCCGATGGGGTTAATTTTCCGTTTCCTCTCCAACTGCTTAAGTTCGTTAAGCATGTTGTCGCCTATCTCTTTTCCCAGCCAATCCTCGCTGGAACCCATAGCCGTGTCCACTTCGATAACTAACATGTGAAACCCTAACTGCTTCATCTCATCAAGCGCTGCAAGGGGGTTCTTTCCCCACAGCGGCGCATAATGCTTTACTTGGATTGGGCTGCATACTTCTTGATACCAGTCCATGTGCTCTGGTGTCGTCATAACTCCTGAAACAAGCATATCAGCCTTCAACTTCTTCAGAGTTTTCCGTATTGCGGGCAACTCTTTGTTAACAGTAACCGACGGTATTTCCACAGCTTCAGACACAAGTTTCAGCACCCACCTGTTCACCAAATGCGCCTTGCTTCCAGTGTTTATGAATAGCAGATGCTTTACGTTTAATCCTTCTTTTAGCGCCTCATACAACGCATACGTCGAATCTTTTCCTCCAGATAAAGAAACAACAACATTAGACATTTTGTTGCACCTAGTGTTCCGCTGTTTTTGCCGATTTGCTTAAACCTTTTATGATGCAACATATAAGTTTATACATTTCGCGACTACAAGCACCCAACCGTAATCGATATAAATACATTTTTTCCTTTCTTTTGACAATGTAGCTGTCTCCAGTGGTGATTTGCATCTTAGTTATGTTAGTCGCTGTTTGCGTTCTCGTCTTAGCTATAGCAATAGATTTGCTTTTGGGCGACCCTTCTCCATGGAAACCTTGGAAGGCTTACTACAAACTGCATCCAACTGTCTGGATGGGCACGTTAACTAAAGCGTTAGAGCCGCATTTCAAGAACCCTACTCCCAAAATAGAAAAATTAAATGGCGTTTTTTTAGCCTTGATAGTAATAATTACATTTACGTTACCGGTTTATTTCGGGTTGAAAATCATCTACGACCTACTTGGCTTTCTCATTTATATTTTAGTTGCCGCCTTAATCTTTAAAATAACCATTTGCATAAAACTTGAAACCGACTGGAGTATAGCTGTCGCGAAAGCAATCGAATCTGGTGACCTGACAGAAGCCAGAAAGTACTCTCATTTCTCGCGAAGAGACCCGAGAGACTTAACTGGTTCACAAATAGCCTCATCTGTAATCGAATCAATGGCCGAAAACCTAACAGATTTTAAACTATCCCCAATTTTATACTACGCCTTTTTCGGTGTTTCAGGTGCCATCGCGCTTCGAGCCATCAATACGCTTGACGGCATGGTGGGATTTAAAGACCCTGCTCACATTAACATTGGCTGGTTTTCCGCAACTCTCGATACCATAGTAAACTATGTTCCAGCTCGATTAACAGCAGTTCTTATAGTGTTAGCCTCAGCTATATTGGGTGAAGACCACAAGAACGCTTGGGCAATTGCCAAGAGAGATCACGCTCGAGTCCCTAGTAGAAATCACGGCTGGCAAATGGCAGCTATTGCTGGAGCTCTCCGCGTGCAATTAGAAAAACCTGGTCAATACATCGTTGGCGACCAAACAGAAGAGTTGACTCCAGTCAAAATAATACGTGCGTTAAAAATCAGAAACGTAGCGATAATCCTATGTATACTTATAATTCTACCTATACTCTTGCTAATTAGACTTTACATATTCCCTTATTAGGCACTTCTGAAGGCTGTTTTAACCCTTTTTTCATCAATTTCTTTCTTAACGTGTGCTAACACTCGTTTTGCGAAACATTTAAACAATAGGCTTCGCATTTTTGTGAAAGGATAACCTTTAGGGAAGAAACTTGAGAACGCATGTAACCCTCGTTAACCCACCCTACCCTTCTGGAAATTTCTTGCATCCCCCTTTTCCATCATTGGGTTTAGGGTATTTGGCGGCTGTTTTAGAAAAAAACCAGTATCCAGTGGACATAATTGATTGCCAAGCACTCAAACTCACACACGAAGACCTCAAAAACGAAATCAGCAAACGCAAACCCGACATAGTCGGAATGACATCAACCACGCTCACGTACAAGTCGGCGTTGCAGATAGCGAGAATAGTTAAGGAAGTTAATCCGGGTTGTGTGACTGTTCTTGGTGGTCCGCATGTTACGTTTTGGGATGAAAACGCTTTGCAGGAGTGCCCAGAGCTGGATGTTGTTGTGCGGAAGGAGGGTGAGAACACGTTGTTGGAGCTTGTGCAGAGGCTGGAGGCGGGCAAAAGCTACAGCGACGTGATAGGCACAACCTGCAGGAAAGGCAAAGAAACAGTGCGAAACCCCGACAGACCCTTTATAGAAAACTTGGACGAGCTCCCCTTTCCAGCCCGTCATTTCTGGCCAATTGAGTGTCTCCAAAAATATGGAACCATGATATTCGATGTGGTGACGAGCCGTGGTTGCGTCCAGTGGTGTAGCTTTTGCATAGAGGTCAGAGCGCATGGGCGAAAATATCGAGTGAGAAGTCCCAAAAACGTTGTGGACGAGCTTGAGTTTCTTTACAAGACCTACAACGCGAGATACTTTGCGTTCCTTGATGATGCCTTCACTATCGATCAACGCAGAGCTGTGAAAATATGCGAGGAGATTAAAAATCGAAAATTGAAAATAAAATGGGCATGTGAAACTCGCGTGGACAGTGTTACAAAAGAACTACTTCTTAAAATGAAGGAAGCAGGTTGCGCGGACATATGGTTTGGAATTGAGTCAGGTTCGCAGCAAGTTTTAGATTCGATGAAAAAAGGGATTTCCTTGGCGCAAATAATCCGCGCTTTTAAATGGGCAAAAGAAGTTGGGATAAAACCAAATCCAAACGTGATTCTCGGTGCCCCTGGTGAGACTAAGAAAACTGCTTGGGAAACCATAAAGTTTGTTGAGAGACTAATTCCTGATCACATGGGTTGTTATACTTTGGCTACGCCTTATCCAGGAACGCCTATGTACGATTTTGTCAAGGAAAATGGTTGGCTAAGAGTAACTGACTTTGACAAGTATGACAACGCTACTCCTATCTTTGAAACGCCAACGTTGAGCATTAAAGAACTGAGGGAAATTTACGATAAGGTTCCTCAAAGTTTTTATTTTCGCCCAATCTACATTCTCCGAATGTTCGCTAAGGGTGGTATTTATGGTCTTTCAGCAACAAAAACCGCGTTTGCATACCTCCTTATAGCTATCAGATCTAAACTTTCGCGCAATGATTTGCCCCAAGATAGATCCTACTCAGACGCGCACCTGCGAATCACTTGATGTGATGCCTGTAAAAGCGCGAGTTCGTGACTTTTGCGAAAGTGAACTGGCTCTGACATAGGCAACTTTATAGCTATCACCGTAGAATTTTTTCTGCCACAATTTTTGCTTGGTGACTAATCTAAGCTGCTTACTCCGAACAACATAATGCATGTATTAACAATCCGAAAGAGGACCATACTCTATACGTACTTTCATGCTGCCAATACTCTTCTAGGGCTCTGCCAATTTCCCTAATTGGCAATTTGAGACAGTTTTAACGCCTTTTTATCAGCTTTCTTTTTTCTCACATGTTAACACTCGGTTTGCGAAACATTTAAACAATAGACTCCGTGTATTTGCGAAAGGATATACCGTTAGGGAAGAGAAATGAAGCCACACGTCGTTCTTGTTAATCCACCTTATCGAAATAAGCGTCATCAGCACTTACCTTCTCCACCCCTAGGATTAGGCTATTTAGCTGCGGTCTTGGAAAAGAATCACTATACGGTGGAAGTGATAGATTGCCAAGCGTCTAAGCTTTCGCCTGAAGAGTTTAAACGTGAAATCAGCAAGCGGCAACCCACTGTAGTTGGAGCAACAGCAACCACTCGCTTGTACAATTCCGCGTTAGAACTTATACAAATAGCCAAGGAAGTACACCCTGATTGTTTGACGCTTATTGGTGGTCCGCATGTTACGTTTTGGGATGAAAACGCGCTGAAAGAGTGTCCGCAGCTTGATGTTGTGGTGAGGCGCGAAGGAGAGAACACACTTTTAGAGCTTGTGCAAAGGTTGGAGGCGGGCAAGAGCTACTATGATGTGGTTGGGACAACGTGCAGGAAAGGCAAGGGCTTCGTGCGGAACCCCGATAGGCCGTACATTGAGGATTTGGATGCGATTCCGTTTCCCGCGCGTCACCTGTGGGATTTAGGCAGCCTTAGAAAAGCTGAGGACATATTCTATTTGATTACAACTCGCGGCTGCGTTTACTGGTGTGAATTCTGCGCAACGGTTAGGATGTTTGGGCGGAAATACCGTATGCGCAGCATAAAAAACGTGGTAGACGAGCTGGAGTTTCTTAACAAAACATATGGTGCCACAGTGTTCACGTTCAACGATGACGCGTTCACAGTTGACCAAACTAGAACTGAAGAGCTATGCAACGAAATCAACAAACGAGGCTTAAAGATTAAGTGGAACTGCGGAACCCGCGTGGACATGATGACGAAAGACCTCTTGGTTAAAATGAAGAATGCTGGTTGTGCTTCCGTGTGGTTCGGCGTTGAATCGGGCACACAGCAGGTTTTGGATGAAATGAAAAAGGGCATTTCCATTGAACAGACGCTGAGAACCATTGGGTGGGTGATTGAGTTGGGGCTGACGCCTGTTCCGAACGTGCTGCTTGGATTCCCAGGCGAGACAAAGGAGACGGCTTGGAAAACGATAAAGTTCGCTGAGAAAGTGAGTCCCTACAACATAGCTATGTACAATATTGCCACGCCTTACCCTGGAACCCCAATGTACGATACCGTCATAAAGAATGGTTGGCTGAGAGTAACCAACTTTGACTTGTACGATGCTACCACGCCGATTTTTGAGACGCCAACACTAAGCCTCAAGGACTTGACTGCGTTGTATGATAAGGCTTTTCAAAGTTTTTACTTGAGACCCAGCTACGTGTTTCGGATGTGGCGAAAAGGAAGAGCAGAGGGCTACAGTGCAACAAAAAACTATTTCTTCTACCTTAAAAAAGCGATAAAATCCAAATTTAACCGCAAATAAATCCGCATATTAGCCTACTTTAAATTTTCAAACGAGCTTACTATTTTTGGGGCAAAAAAGAAAAGAATGGGGATTTATTGGCGTTTCGGCTGGATTCCATACCAAGTCATTACTTTCGCGAGAATAGGCACTATGACGCCTAAAGCGATGCTTGGCACGAATGCTAGTACGAATCCATATACTGGGTCTGTCCAAAGTCCATGAGCCATCGCTCGCGGTGAATAATCAAGAATCCACTGTTCAGTTGCACCTGCGAAGTCAAGTGTAAAGTTGTAGTTCATGAATACTTGGATCACTGCAGTTATTATTGCAGATGTTAAGCCTGCGCCTAGCATTCGTTTAAAGTTTGTTGATCCGTTGTTCAATGCTCCACCCATGTAGCCGATGATAACAGCGTTAACTAGGTAAAAGAGCATGCTTATGTCGCCGAAGAAGTTGTGGTAGAATTCAGCTCCGTAACTTGCGTAATATCCATTGTAAACTCCTGCGCTTGCTACGTAATACATGCCGCCCATTATGAAGCCTGCTGCACCTCCAGCCCATTTACTCCAGAGCAAGCCTAGTATCAGTGGAATGCCTAGAACAATCATCTGAGCAAAACCTTGGGTTAGAATGATAGCAATAGTGCCGCCTGTACCATCTACTCCAAATACATGGAATTGCCCATTAGGGTTTACATAGATTGCTAGAACAGCGATGAGCAGCACCAGTATTATCGGAATGACTATAGCGTTAAATATGTCAGACAACTTGAATTTTTCAGGTTCCAATTTTTTATCCCTTTTTTCAAGTTATTGGTTGAACTATTATCGTTTGGGCATGTTAATAAATTTAATCCCTATAACCCACGTACAACGCGTACGCGCATTCCATGAGACATAAGACAAGACTCAGTCAATTATCGCAAGTTTAGAACTGTGATTTTGGATTAACCACTTCCTGCATCTAGTGGTTACCTCCACATAGTCATCCTTGTTTTCGTTCGGCAGAACTTTTCAGGAGCTACTGGCACAGAATGCGGCAAATGGAAACCATGATGCCATAATTATCAATTGCCGATTTCAGTATTTTACGAAAAAAGGATCAACGGAGTTATAGCAGAAAAATTTTCCGTGATTTAAATAAAGATTAACCGCTGTTGAAATTTAAGCAAACATCTATATTAACATCTCAAGTTCATGCTGAAAAAGCAATACCTAATTGAAACTGAAAACTTTGCGATTTTCATAGCAATTCAGTAAACGGTTTATGTGTTACTGGATTGTTTTGGCTTCCAAGTCGTTTTTCTTTTTTCGAATAAAATTTTTATTGCTTTCCTTGGGTCTCGCATTGCTCTGGCAAGTCTATCACGCGTGAAAGTTGGATTCACCAAATTAGCTTCAGCACATAATTCACGCAAGCTTTCTGAATTGAACTCTGGAGTTTCAATTAGTGGTTTAACATCCGCTAAAGTTTCGTCACTGAACTCTGCACTCAAGAAACCGCCGTGCTTCGCCTGTTCATACAGTTCGGTTCCATATAACGGTGTAGCATAGCTGAAGTAGAAACGGTCTGCACCTAGTTGCCGCAGTTTATAAGCATATTTTATAGTGGCTTTTACGTCCTCTTTTGTTTCCCCTATCAATCCTAATATAAAGAAGCAGCCAACTGCAATTCCCACTTTTCTGGCTGAAATCACGGTACTTTCCACTTTTTTAAGGTCTTGTTTCTTTTTGATGATTTGATCTACAACACGTTGAACGCCAGACTCGGGAGCGATCAATATTCTCTTGCAGCCTGATGCCTTCATTTTTGATAAGAGATTTTCGTCAAGGCAATCTGCCCTAACACCGTTTGGAGTATACCATTCGATGTCTATCCCTCTTTCAACTATTAGGTCACAGATAGTTGCCATCCTTTTCTTGTCTAGCGTCAGATTGTCATCATCGAAATCTAACTGTTTAATGTTGTATGTGCGAACTAGTTGTTCTATCTCCTCAATTACATTCTCAGGGCTTCTGGCACGCCACTCTCTTCCCATAACAACGTGGTTAGAGCAAAAAATGCATTTGTAGGGGCAACCTCTACTCGTAAGAATCCTTGCGCATGGCTTGTATAACTCTCCTCTTATAGGTCTTTTTTTGGCAGCGGCAAAGAGCTTGTCCATCGGAAGCAGGTGTCTCGCAGGAAACGGCAACGAATCCAAGTCTTGAATAAACGGTCTTGGAGGAGTAATGATCGTTTTCCCATCTTTGACAAAGGCTATTCCTTTTACTTTTTTTAGGTTCTCTGCATTTTTTTGCTCTAGCACGCTTGCTAACTCTAGCACTGTTTGTTCTGGTTCGCCAATTACAACAAAATCGATGTTCGGATGCATAAGGCACTCTGCAGGTCTTGCAGAGGGGTGCAGCCCAATCAACACGGTGGTGATGTTTTCGTCAATAATTTTTACTGCAGAAGCGACATCAAAAGCGGTTTTCCACCAACCCGAGAATGGAACGGTTATCACAACAAGGTCTGGAGACCGCTGTTCAATCTTGGTTGCTATCTCCTTGTTTGTTAAACCTAACCGATACCGCTTTCCATCTATTTCTTCAAGATTTCTCCAACCTTCTGTAGGAGCATCTATAATGCTTATTTCATGCTCCTTCTCGAGTAGCGCTGCGACGTACGCTATATCCAAAGGTTGAAATACGTTTGGCTTCCCCCATGATTTCGGTTGGATACGCGGCGGATTAATCAGACAAACACGCATATTTGCCACCGTTAATTTCTGCAACGTGAATCTATGTTCATTATCTTTCTGAAATACTTTTGCTAAAATATCTCATTTCAGACAATTTTAAGGAGCAACCTGAATTTCGCACTTCGATGCGCTTAGAAATGAGACTTAACTCTCCAAATAATATGATTCAACGCGGTCCTTGCCATTATTCGACTGTAAAAATTACCCTTAAACAAGTGCCTAAGAACATACTTCGGAGAGTAAAAGCTGTCATAGAACTCTTTCCGCAACTTCACAATGTCCTCAGCCGCCAACAGAGGATTCTCAAACACTGGCGTTACCGTGTCGTAGAGCCCCCAATCCGCCGACATCTTCAGCCCCATCTCCTCCACGACATGGCGAAGCTCAGTGCCCGGATAAGGCGTTGCCACGCACAAGTAAACGTCATCAGGTTCTGTTCTCCGAATGAAATCCAGCGTCTGCTGCAGCATGTCCCTGTTTTCGCCGGGATAACCAATTATAATTGATATAGCAACGAACAAACCTGCCTCCTTCGCTAATTTAATAGCCTTTGCGTTCTGCTCAACCGTGGTTCGCTTTTTCACCGCATCCAAAATCTCTTGGCATCCTGACTCAACACCGAAGAAAACCTGCTGGCATCGTGTCTCCCGCATTTCAGCTAAAATTTCCTTGGAAATCTGGTCAACCCGTGTTTGGCAGTCCCACGGCAGGTCAATGTTCCGTGTTTTGATCCCTTCGCAAATCTTGAATATCCTGTTTCTATCCAGTGTCAAGGTGTCATCGTAAAATGTGAACGCATCAGCTCCATAAGTGTTCTTCAAAAACTCCAGTTCGTCGACGATGTTTTTCGGGCTTCTCGCCCTATACTCTTTCCCCAGTATGCGTGATGTCGTGCAGAATGCGCATTGGAACGGGCAGCCTCTGCTGGTTATTATTGGAAGAAACAGCTTCCCGAAAAGCAAGTACCTATCTAACTTGAAATAATCATATGCTGGATACGGCAACTCGTCAAGGTTCTGAATGAACGGTCGGTTAGGCGTTTGAACTATCTGACCGCCATGCCTAAGCGTTATCCCATCTACCTTGTGAAGGCTCTTTGAGTCAGCCACATTCTGCACCATCTCCAGCAAAGCCTGTTCGCCTTCACCTCTCACCACCACATCTACCGTTGCCTCTTGCTCCAGAATTTGCTTGTCCATGAACGTGGCATGCGGACCTCCTAGCGTTACTATGGAGTCTGGACATGTTTCTTTTGCAACGCGCGCTGACAACAGCGTGGATTGTATAGTTGGCGTCATCGATGTGATGCCAACCACATCTGGCTCAAAAGACGATAGTTTCGCCTTTAACTTTTCATGGTCGATTTCTAACGCTGGGCAATCTACAACAGTTACTTCATGTCCCTTTTCTTTGAGGACAGCCGCCAGATAAGCTAAGCCGATTGGTAAGAAAAGCTGGTGGTGATAGACGCCTTTCATGGTCGGCGGGTTCACTAAAGCTATCTTCGCTATCTTGCTCATTCTCTTCGTGACTCTCGTGTTCAATCCAATATTCAGGATATAGCCGCTGTTACTACTCGCCCTTCAGTTTTGACTTTACGGCTCTTCGAAAATGCGCCAGCGCTGTACGGGTCGCCGAGTAACCATAAACTCCGCCTTTGCCGAACATGCGCAAAACATAGCCAGGGTGGACATAAAATCTTTGCAAAGCCTTTTCTCGGATTTTTCTTAGCTCTGTCATGTTCATCGTCGGAGTTTCAAAAGTTGGTGTTGCAGTGTCGTACCTGTCGAAATCATCGATTTTTAGCCAACCCATCTTCTTCACGTAATCATACATCGGCGTTCCCGGATACGGAGTGGCAATGTAATAGCCCACGTCATCCGGCTTGATTTCTTCAACAAATTTGATGGTTTGCCAAGCGCTTTCAGGTGTTTCATCAGGAAACCCTAAGATTACGCTTGCAACTGTCATCAAACCAGTGTCCTTCGCCATTTTAAAAGAATTCTTGATTTTTCCAAGGGTGAGTCCCTTGCTCATAGCGTCTAAGACGCGCTGGGAACCTGCCTCGACACCGAACCACACGGCGAGGCACCCGGCTTTTTTCATATCCATAAGTAACTCTTTTGTAACCATGTCCACGCGAGTCTCGCAGTCCCACGCTATCTTCAGTTGCCGCTTCTGGATTCCGTCGCAGATTTCTTTAGCTCTATCCTGATCCACAGTGAATGCATCATCATAAAAAGTGAATTGCTCGGCATCAAAGTTTTTGGTAAGAAATTCCAGCTCATCTACAACGCTTTGCGGGTTTCTCCATCTGTACCTTCTGCCAAACATTCTGACCGCTGAGCAGAAGTTGCACCAGAAAGTACAACCGCGGCTTGTGGACAGCGGAAATATGATTTTGCCGTATTTCCGTAAGTGTTCCAGTGGGAATAAATGATGCGCTGGGAAGGGAAGTTCATCCAAATCCTCAATGTACGGTCTGTCGGGGTTTCGCACTGTTTCTTTGCCTTTCCTGCAGGTTGTGCCTATCACGTCGCTGTAGCTTTTGCCCGCCTCCAGCCTCTGCACAAGCTCCAACAACGTGTTCTCACCCTCCTTCCGCACAACAACATCCAGCTCTGGGCACTCCTGCAAAGCGTTTTCATCCCAAAACGTAACATGCGGACCACCAAGAACAGTCACACAACCCGGATTAACTTCCTTAACTATTCTCGCTATCTGCAACGCCGACTTGTACGTGAGCGTGGTTGATGTCATTCCGACTATGTCGGGTTTGCGTTTGCTGATTTCGTTTTTGAGGTCTTCGTGTGTGAGTTTGAGTGCTTGGCAATCAATTATGTCCACTGGATACTGGTTTTTTTCTAAAACAGCCGCCAAATACCCTAAACCCAACGGGATGAACGGTGGGTGCTGATGAGCTCCCTGCGGGTAAGGTGGGTTCACAAGGGTCGCATGGGTTCTCATGGTTTTCTCCTAAACGTTTATTTTTCGACAGAGTAGATGAAGACGGTTTAATTAATATATGTTTTTGATTTAGGTTTTCGTTCTTTAAAAGTTGCAACAACGCTACACTTGTTTTGTGCGTACAAAATGGGTGGTAAAGTCGAGTGGCTCACATGATGTTTCCCAAAAAAAGTTTTTTTCGTGACCATATTTTGCCTAACTAAAACGTGGAGTAACCAGCTTTCCCTAAAAAGCACTGATTATGAAACTCGCGAAAAACTTATAAACAGAGACACTGTGTTAAGTTTAAGTAAACTTAGAGGAGAAAAAAGCAAAATGAAATTGTCAATAGAAAAGGCAAAGGCAGCTAGTATAATCGCGATAATTCTTTTGATGTCTTCTGTAATGTTGATTGCAGTACCGGTTCAGCCTGTTGAGGGTCAGCTTTCTACTGTTCAGCAGTCATTAACTGTGCCAACTGGCGAAGTTCCTTACGTCACAACTGATACAAAGGCAGTGATTAGCTTTAGGCCTAATCCGATTGGTCTCGGTCAGGCCTTGCTGATTAACGTTTGGATTAATCCTGCGCTTAACACGAACCGAGGCTTCTTAAGCGGTCAAACGGGATGTTACAAGGTGACTTTAACGAAGCCGGGTGGGACTCAGGAGATTCTTGAGATGCGAAGCACCTTCTCTGACGCAGCTTCATATGTTGAGTACACTGTGGATCAGGTTGGCGAGTGGAAGATCAAGTTCGAGTTTCTCGGAACGTACTTCCCAGAAGGCCAATACTATAACGGCTATCGCGTGGAAAACAGTTCAGGCAGCTACCTTAAGTCAGCTTACTATAAGCCTAGTTCTACTGCTGAGTACACGTTTACTGTGCAGAACGAAATGGTGCTTTCTTGGCCTCCGTCACCGTTGCCCACTGACTACTGGACGCGGCCTGTGCATTACGCTCATAGAGAGTGGTGGCCGATTCTAGGCAACTGGCCAACCACTGGCTATCAAGGCGATTACTTCGGCGTTCTATGGGACCAGATGTATCCTGATACCAGCCCAGGGTGGAGCCCCAACTATCTGTTTCATCCCTTTGTGCAAGGGCCTGAGAGTCCACACATAGTATGGAAAATAGAGAGAGGTGGCTCACGTCAAGGTGGCATCATCGGAGCATATGGTACCCAAGAAGGACAGTACATTGACCCCGGCGTGCCAAGTGTAGTCTATAACGGAAGATGTTATCAGACATACACAAAGCCTGGCGTCGGAAGCGTTGCTGCGTGCTATGACTTGCGAACTGGAGAAATATTCTACGAAATTCCTACGGCTCAAGGCGGAGTAACACCCTCGTACGTTGTATACGTCACGCCCTCTGTATCTACGAGGTACAGTGAGGTGTTGGCAGGCGGAACGCACAACGTAGAGCTCGTAACTATTAGCGGCGGAAGGCTGTACAAGGTTCATCCATACACTGGCGCTGTCACTGGAAACTACTCAATTAGTCCGTTGACGGGTTCGGGAGGCACATTCCACAATCAGTTGGATGGCTACGTCGCGTCAATACAGAACATTGGCAACAGTTCGAACCCCGAATATCGTTTGATTAACTGGACCACATCTGGAAGCAGCAGCACGTTAGCTGGCAGAATAATCAGCAACACGTCCTATGCACGGAACAGCATTGGTGGCTATTCCGATTGGGGCGAAGGCTATTTTGTTGCTACGACCAATCCTACTCCTGACGGAATAGGCGCATGGTACGGATTACAACTGCCAATCTACGATTTGTACACAGGCGAACTGATACGCAACATAACCAGCAATCACCCAGACACATCCTTCAGCATGCTGTGCACATGCGTTGACCACGGCAAAGTCGCCGTAGTTACGCAAGACGGACATGTGAAGGCTTGGGACCTGCGAACAGGACAACTAGCATGGGATTTCGCAATGGACTTTCCTTGGAGTGCAACTGGCTTCGGCGTTTACGGTGTAGCTTCAGCTTACGGTCTGTTCTTCCGACCAGCTTACGATGGGCTCTACGCTATTGACTGGGAAACAGGCGAACTTGCCTGGAAGTTCAGTCGGTATACGCGAGCAGCTTTTGAAAGTCCCTACACTGACGTCATAGGCGGCGCTGAAGTTAATCCTGGCATGACTAACGTTCGCATTGCCGACGGCAAAGTCTACATCTACGACGGTGAGCACAGTGTAGATCAGCCTCGAGACCGCGGATGGGGTCTCTGGTGTATTAATGCTACTACTGGCGAGTACCTATGGGACATTGCAATGGTTGGCAGCACCGCGTTCGGACAGGAACCAAGCACTGGTCCTATCGTTGACGGCTACTTGGTATTTCCGTCCACTCTTGGCATTCAGTATGTTATTGGCAGGGGTAAAAGCGCTACTACAGTTACTGCACCAGACGTTGCTGTACCACTCGGAACCGATGTGTTGATAAGAGGCACAGTGTTAGACATGTCTCCTGCTCAACCAGGCACTCCGTGTGTATCCCAAGAATCTATGCGTACGCAGATGGAGTACTTGCACTTCCAGTTCCCAATTGGCGGCATCTGGAATAACGAGACGATTACTGGTGTTCCAGTGTCATTGTCTGCTATAGACGAAGATGGCACATATTATGACTTAGGTACAACTGTGAGCAACGGTTACAGTGGCGTTTTCAGTCTTGCGTGGACTCCGCCGGCTGAAGGCAAATACGAGATAATCGCTTCGTTCGGACCTGATGAGTCTTACGGCAGTTCGTCGTCAACGACAGCTGTTTTAGTGGGTCCAGCGCCTGAAGAAACAGTACCACCTACAGTAGAACCACCAGTAGACTATATGCCAACGCTTTATGGCATCTTAGTGGCTGTCATCGCGGCTATCATCATAGGTATAGTAGCTGTCCTATTAGTGCTCAGAAAACGACAATAAACTCTTCAAATTCCTTTTCTTTTTTTGTTTATGTTTATAGAAGCGTTACGCATAGGAACTTTGGTTGAGATAGATGCTAAGATAGGTATCGCTGTTGAGTTGAGAAAATTAAAATTATGCACTTTCTTTGTGGCATACGATGTTAAATTTATGGAAAAAGACTCTGCTTTGAAAAGTTCTAGCAGAGCAATAACCTCAAAGAGTAATCTTGCCAGTATATTGACGTAAAACTGAAGCAATTTCCAATCTATGCTTATAAATATGAGGCAAAATAGAAAACCATTGGCGACTATTTTGTTTTTGATAACTTGGATTAACCGACATGGCACACACTAAACTTAAATAGATGTGACGTAGAATTGGTAGTTTGCGAAAAAAATAAAAGGAGATAAAAAAGAATGCGTTTGACAATAAATAAAACGAAGATGGCTTTTGTGATCATTATTGTTCTTTTGGTGGCTTCTTTTGCATCGGTGTCTATGCCGGCTCAAGCTGAGCCTGAGTATACGAATATGCGGGACAGTGGTTCGATACTGTTGCCATCCGGCGTTACTCCTGACGCGACGATTGAAACTAAAGCCGTGCTTAGCTTTAATCCTAACCCGATTGGTCTTGGTCAGCCTTTGCTGGTTAACGTGTGGATTGTGCCTTCACT
>CAZWDU010000002.1:0-9708 GCA_964632845.1 uncultured Candidatus Bathyarchaeia archaeon
TCCCTAGTACGAGAGGAACGGGACGCTGTGGCCTCTAGTTAACCGGTTGTCTGACAAGGCAGTTGCCGGGCAGCCACGCCGCTGAGGATAAGGGCTGAAAGCATCTAAGCCCGAAGCCTCTCCTGAAAAGAGGCAGCCGTCCCGCTTGTCGGGACGAAGGCTCCCATAGAAGATGGGTTTGATGGAACCGGGGTGTAAGCTGGAAGACTTTGGTCGACCAGTTCAGCCTGCGGTCCCCAATCGCCTGAGGTGTTGGGCCGGTGGTGTCTGAGCGATATTTGCGTGAGAAACCTTACGATTGTGTTGCGTGCGCGTTGTTGATGGCCTGTGCATGGATAACTGCCATGGCGTAGTTTGCAGAAATAAGTTGGGCATTTTTGGTAATTTTTTGTTATTGCTGTTTTTTCTATGCGTTGCGAGTTGGATGTTGGAAGTACAGGTGGAATAGAGTTCGTCGTCGGAAACGAGGCAGGAATTCATTTCGAATGAAATTTGCATGGTGAAAGTTTTTATTTGTTGTTTGCGAAGTGCTTAGTGCTGTGCCTCGATAGCTCAGCCAGGTAGAGCGGCTGCCTCGTAAGCAGCAGGCCGCGGGATCAAGGCCCGCTCGAGGCTCCTTTAACTGCATTATTCTGGCAGTTCAGTTTCGTCTTCTCTGGATTATGCTGAGGATTTGGATGAGAGTTTATATTTGCGTGCGTTGGTTTCAATAAGCTCGTTTTCGAAGAGTTTACGGAGGGATTTGAAGATTTTCTTGGATGTTTCGCCTGTTTTCTCGCTTAGTTCCTGAAGAGTTAACTCTCCACCTTCTTTTAGGGTAGCCATTACACGTTCATCTGTTTTGTTCAGCTTTACCATCCTGTTCAGCAACCTCGTTAGCCGTGTGTATGCCTTTTTGTGCTTTTTCAACTTTGCGGTAATCCAGCAAGAAAAAAAATTAACACATGAGAAGAAAACCCTATCTAGCCGCTTTGCAAGGATGAGACTTTTTAATGAAGTACACGTTTAGCTTTTTGGTTTGGAAAACGCTTAATTAAGGGTTGCGCTTATTGCTGTGCAGACGGAAGGAATCTTAAAATGAGTGACGAAATTTCAAAATTGCCGCCTCAAGTTCAAGAACGCTTTCTGAGATTTCAGCAACTGCAGCAAACGTTGCAGTCAGTCTTAGCGCAGAAACAGCAAGTGGACATGGAACAAACTGAAGTCGAGCAGACCTTGTCCGAGTTACAGAAGACGGCTGACGATGCTGTAATTTACAAGGGAATAGGCTCGCTTTTGGTGAAAGCGGAGAAAGCCAAGGTAACCGAGGAACTGGTTGAACGAAAGGAACTTTTAACTACGCGCAACACAGTTTTGGCGAAGCAAGAAGAGCGGCTACGTAGCCAAGTGAAAGAAGTTCAAACAAAACTTCAAGAAGACCTCAACCAAGTTTCGCCGCCCTCGCAGTAAACACAGGCTGGGTGAAACTCGTGGAAGAGCTGGGCTTACCCGAGTTAACCGCCGAGCAAATCGAAGCGTTATGCTTAACCGCGGAAAACGCCGCCAGAAAATACATTCTCGCCAAAGTTCCACAAAAAACGGTGGAGAGATTGAACGTGAGCGCAGAGGCTAACGGAACAAAACCCGTAAACTTGACGGTTGAAATAGACCTCGCGCTGTCACCGCAAACGAAAAATGTAGACTTAAGTAAGCTTGTAGCTGAGGCAGCCCGAGAAGCTTTGAAAGTTAGCGAAAACTATTTGAGAAAACTAAAATGACAGCCACAGAGATCCTCAAGATAATAGACGAAACTCGAGCAAATTTTGCTCTTTTGCTATGTCACCATAACGCAGACCCTGACGCTTTATGCTCAGCTTACGCGTTTCAATGCTTACTGAAAAAGCTTAGACCAAGTATTGTCACGGAAATCGGAACTGGACAAGGAATAAGTAGACTCTCAAAACACCTTCTCAACTACCTCCCCATCAACGTAAGCATATATCCAAACGTGGAGAACGCGCAAGTCATAATTTTGCTGGATACCAATACAATCCAGCAACTAGGTAGATTAGCTGAAAGAATAGCCCACACTGCAGTACCGATAATAGTGATTGACCACCACGCGGCTCACCCAGAAACAGAGCAGATAGCAAAGCTTTGCGTAACCAACGAGGAAGCTGCATCAACCTGCGAAATGGTCTACGGATTATATGAACAACTTAACATGAAACCTGATTTGGATGCGGCTAAAGCGTTGTTTCTGGGTATAGCTTTCGACACTCGCCATTTTGTTTTAGCTAACTCTTCAACGTTTAAAACAATCGCGGAACTCTGCGACACAGGCGTAAACGCACAAGAAGTAGTGGCACTGCTTTCTTTGCCTATGGATTTTTCTGAGCGCGTTGCAAGAATGAAGGCTTGCCGAAGAGCTAACTTGCTGAAAGTCGGAGAGTGGATAATTGCCTTGTCGCATGTCAGTGCGTATCAAGCTTCTGCGGCGAGAGCGCTGATTGATTTGGGTGCTCACATGGCTGCGGTTGCTGGACAGAGAAATGAGAGCATCGAGATTAGCCTACGTTGCACTCGCGAGTTTAACCAGAAAACTGGTATACATTTAGGAAAAGACATTGCTAAGCCGTTAGGTGTGCTTCTGCAAGGGATGGGCGGTGGACACGCTACTGCGGCAGGAGTGAACGGCGCAGGCGATGTGGACGCAGGACTTAAGCGTTGTTTGCGGCTGTTGAAGGAAGAACTGTCTAAACATTAATGAGTAGTTACTCTTAAATGGGAAAACAGTGCGCTTAGCATAGGCAGGCACAACAAACATGGCGGTAATAGAAACAAAAAACCTCACTTACACTTACCCAAACGGGGCAAAGCCATCAATCAGCGATGTTTCCATAAAAGTGGAAAAAGGCGAATTCGTCCTAATCACAGGACCAAGCGGATGCGGAAAAACAACCCTGTGCCGATGCTTCAACGGACTGATACCGCATTTCTATCAAGGCGAACTGAAAGGCGAAATCTCCGTAGCCGCGATGGACGCAACCAAACACCACACGTACGAAATGGCAAAGCACGTGGGCTTGGTTTTTCAAAACCCAGAAAACCAGCTCTTCGCCCTATCTATCGAGAAAGATGTGGCTTTCGGGCTGGAAAACCTAGGCTTCCCAAGACAAGAAATGCAAAAACGTGTAGAGTGGGCACTGGACCTCACGGGAATTTACGACTTGCGGGAACGGTCGCCGCATGAAGTTTCGGGAGGACAACAGCAACGCGTTGCCATAGCCGCTGTCCTTGCCATGCAGCCTGAAATAATAGTGCTGGACGAACCAACGTCATTTCTTGACCCGTTAAGTGCAGAAAAAATCTTTGAAGTGATTTATGAGTTTAACAAGAAGCTTGGGATAACAGTTGTGCTTGTGGAGCACAGGCTGGATTTAACCGCAAAATACGCCAATCACATAATAGTTATGGACGAGGGAAAAGTCTGTTTCGATGGCGAGCCCCATGAAATTTTAAGCAGGGAAGAATCTCGTCTAATAGGCATTGGGATTCCCAAGGCAACGCTGCTTTATCAGATGCTTCGAAGAGAGGGAGTTGACTTGGGCGATGCCACGCCGTTGTCCTCAGAAGAACTAGCTGCCCTGCTGCAGGAGGCGTTGAAGCCTGCATGATTGAAGTGGACGCGGTCAGTTTCTCCTATCCAAGCGGTGTGGAGGCTCTAAGAAACGTTTCATTAACCGTCAACGACGGCGATTTTGTGGCTATAATGGGGCAAAACGGCGCTGGAAAAACAACGCTGGTTAAACACTTCAATGGTTTGCTGAAGCCCACAAAAGGGGAAATCCGAGTTGACGGAGTAGAAACAACTAAGACCAGCGTTGCCGCCATGGCGAGAACTGTGGGTTTCGTTTTTCAAAATCCTGACCATCAGCTTTTCAGCGAAACTGTTGAAGAAGAAATAGCGTTTGCGCTGAAAAACTTCAAGTTCGAAGAGGCCGCCATAGAAAAACGGATTACTTGGGCTTTGAACCTGTTAAATTTAACGCAGTACCGGAAAACGTCGCCTTTTATGCTCAGCGGAGGCGAAAGAAAACGCGTAGCTTTGGCTTCTGTTCTCGCATGGGATCCGCAGATACTAATTTTGGATGAACCTACCATAGGTCAAGATTATCAGCAGAAAGAGAAATTGCGCCAGTTCATTATTCAAATGCAGACGCAGCGAAAAACAGTTGTCATAGTCACTCATGACGTGGAATTCGTGGCTGAATGTAACCCTAGGGTTGTTTTGATGAAGGAAGGGCAAATCGTGGCTGACGGCGAAGGAAAAAGCATTCTCACAAACACAGACGTTTTAGCTCAGTCATCAATCGTTCTGCCGCAGATAGCGCAAATCTTCAAGCAACTGGAACCGTTGGGTTTTCCGAATGACGTCATCGACATTTACGAAGCAAAAGAAGTGCTGCTTAGAACGTGGGGACGGCGAAAATGAGCGTTTTTGACGGATTAAAATTCCGCAAAGTTTACTCGCCTATTCACAATTTAGACCCTAGGGTAAAATTCCTTTATGTTTGCTCCGTGTTCGTGGCAGCGATAATTTTCGGCGAAATCTTGCCCTTGTTAGCTTTGCTCTTAATACAGATTCCGTTTGTGCTATTAGCAGGCGTGCAAAAAGAATGGCTACGTTCTCTCCGCGGCGCAGCCTTCTTAGCGGCGATAATATTTTTCACCAACTTTCTTTTCTCGTTTTTCAGCGCAGGATACGTAATTTTAGCCACCAACGTTGAATGGGCAGCTTCCATGACCTTACGCTTCGTAGTGCTCGTTGAATCATTCTCCGTTTTCTTCCTAACAACATCACCTGACCATCTAGGCTTAGCTCTGGAGCTGACTCGCGTACCTTATGAATTCGCTTTTGCCTTCACAACCGCCGTGCGCTTTGTCCCCGTGTTAGCGGAAGAAGCCCAAACAATAATGGATGCTCAAAAAGCCCGAGGTTTAGAGTTGGAGAAAGGCAATTTTATGAAGCGCATTAGGAATTACATTCCAGTGCTGATACCGCTTATAGTGAGTGCTATTCGCCGAAGTCTTGAACTGGCGGAAGCCATGGAATCCCGCGCTTGGGGCGCAACTAAAAAACGCACTAACTTGTATGCGTTGAAGCTCCGCAGAGGCGATGTAGCGCTGTTGGCGATAACTCTCGTGGTTTTGACAGCGTCAATTTATGTTCGCTTGTACGTGTATGTGCCAACTTTGACTCAGCTTCTGCAGGGATGGGTTTGAAAGCTAAAGCTTGAAGTGGCTGTTTCTGCAGTTGAGAAAAGCGGTTGGTTGGGTGGCGGGTTTTGTATGGATTTCGCTAATGGATTAGGCATACATATAGCTTATTAAGACTTGCGACGCTCTATATTTTCGAAGGCGCTACTCGACACCCTAAAACCAAGGAGGAAAACTTCAACGAAGAAGAAGCAAGACGCAAAAGCAGCAGACGTTCTTGAACAGCCACAACCAGCGGCGGTAATAAGCAGCGAAGCGAAAAAACCTGCTGTTTTCCAAGAAGTTTACCCTCTGCAAGAACCATACGTTTACGCGGCGATAGTTAAAGAGCCAGAAACTCAGAAAACCCGCTACGAGATTATTGAGCCTACTCTGCAGCCAGACGAAGAGAAGCTTCTCCGCGAAATAAAGAGTTTTTTGATGGATGAATTAGACGTAAGCTTGAAAGAAATAGAAAGCAAAGAAAAAGCCGAAGAATACCTGAACAAGAAAGTCCGAGAAACAGTGAAAAAGTACCGGCTGAAAATTCCGCCAGAAGCAGTTGACAAGCTGGCATACTTCATAATACGCGATTTTGTGGGCTACGGGAAAATTGACTCTTTAATGAAAGACCACTTGATTGAAGACATATCCGCGGATGGCGTAAACATTCCCATTTACGTGTGGCATCGTCTTTACGAGTCTTTGCCGACGAACATCACGTTCGCAGACGAGGCTGAACTGGACTCCTTCGTTATTCGCCTTGCGTATCTTGCTGGAAAAAACATTTCCGTAGCCGCGCCTATTCTGGACGCGTCGCTTCCAGACGGAAGCCGTATACAGTTAACTTATGGCAAAGAGGTGACGAGACGCGGTTCAACATTCACTATTAGGCGCTTCAAGGCTGATCCGTTAACCATTTCTGACTTGTTAACATTTAACACGATTTCTTCAGAGATGGCGGCTTACCTGTGGTATCTTATAGAGAACCGTGCGTCAGTGATGGTGGCTGGAGGCGTTGCTTCTGGAAAAACAACCATACTGAACTGCTTATCCATGTTCATTAAGCCTGAAATGAAGATTGTAAGCGTTGAAGATACTCAGGAGATTAATCTTCCCCATGAGAACTGGATTCCTTCAGTTGTGCGTTCAGGCTTTAAGGGCGATGAGCGGCACAGCGGCACTATAACGCTTTTTGACCTTCTGCGCGCGGCGGTGAGGCAGCGACCAGACTACATTATCGTAGGCGAAGTCCGCGGTGAAGAAGCTTACACGCTGTTCCAAGCTATGGCTACCGGGCATTTGGGCATGTGTACGATTCATGCTGAATCTGCTGACGCGGTTATTAACAGGCTGGAGTCTGAGCCTATGAATATTCCTAAGCCGCTTATCGCCATGACAAACGTTATCCTCGTGATGGAACGAACAGAGATTAATGGTAAACCTGCAAGACGCGTGAAAGTTGCAACTGAAATCAAGGAGCTTGACACGAAAACAAAAGAGATTGTAACAGAGGAAGTGTTTCGCTGGAACCCCAAGTTTGACAGGTTCAGTTTTTCAGGTCGCAGTTCGCTTTTGGAGAAGCACATGCTGAGGATGGGGCTGGAAGACGGGGATATACAGCGTGAACTGCAGTATCGAAAGACGGTTTTAGAGTGGATGGTGCAGCAAGGCATCCGCAGCCACGGCGACGTAGCTAAAGTCATCAGAGAATACTACGCTAATCCCGCTCGCGTCTTCCAAAAGGCAAGAGTGGGATTGAAATGACAGATAAAAAACACAAAGAATCCCCTCCAAAAGCGCCACCAGCAGAAAAACCAAAGCCGAAAACAGAAACGCCGCAGAAAAAAGACGCGCAGACAGGGCTGGAAAAACCTTTAGCCACAGCATACCGTGTAATGGGCGGTCAAAACAGAAGCTATCTGCCCCTTTTCAAAGACTTAGACCAAGCCCTGCTGAAATCAGGCTTGAAAGCCAACTTTAAAGCGTACGTGAGTTTAGCCCTTGTAGCCTCAGCCGCCATAGCAGTGCCCGTTGCAGTTGGCGTATCGCTGATGCTGTTTTTCATCTTCAACATGCCCTTCATGACCGTGCTCTTGTTCGGCGTTGGCATCGCCTTGTTCACGTGGGCGCTCTCCATCGGCGGCTTCTACCTGTATCCCGTTTACCGAGCGGACAAGCACAGACGGGAACTGGAAGACGAATTACCATTCACCACGGGTTACATGGCGATTCTCGCGAGCGCAGGAGTTTCGCCTGAAAAAATTTTCCAGTCGCTTGCAAATTTAAGCGCGCCTTTAGCAGCGTCCAGAGAAGCTAAAGAAACAATCAAGAACATCAACCTGTTCGGCTTAGACATAATTTCTGCCCTAGAAAAAGTTTCAACCTTAACGCCTTCAGAAAAACTGCAAGATACTGTGGAAGGAATGATTTCCACAATCCACACAGGCGGCAACTTGGGCGCTTATCTGCGCGAAAAATTCAAAACACACATGAGGCTGAAACGGGTAAACCTTAAAAAGTACGCGGACAGCCTGTCCGTGCTGTCAGAAGTTTACGTAGCGCTGCTTTTGACTGCTCCGCTACTTCTGGTTATAATGCTGTCGGTCATGTCGATGCTGGGCGGAGGCACCATAGGCGGGTTCAGCTCCGATTTACTGCTGAACCTCATGACTTACATTGCCATACCAGTCGCCGCCATAATCTTCCTGATAATCGTAGATTCATCCACGCCAAAATGGTAATTGAAATGCCGAAGATAACGAGAAAAAGCAAACAAATCGCCGCTTGCATCTCCGTTTTAGTAGCCTTCGGCATATGCTTCTTCGGGTACATCACCGTCGGCTTCACCGTAGCCTTAGACGACTACGTGTTCTTCGCTTTCCTCATAGCCATCACGCCGCCAGCAATTCTGGATTACGTTGATTACAAGTGGCGAAAAGGCGTTGACGAGCATTTGCCCGACCTTTTCCGAAGCATAGTGCAAGCCCAAGAAGTGGGCATGACGCTGCCGAACGCGTTGGAGGAAGCAGCTAAACGCGATTATGGCCCGTTGACTTCTGAGCTTAAGAAGATGACGGTGCAGATTTCTTGGGGCGACAGCTTCGAAGATGCACTTTTGGCGTTTGGGAAACGCGTCGGCACAGTGTTAACACAGAGAACCGTACCCATGATAATTGAAGCCAGCCGCGCAGGAGGACGCGTAGAAAAAGTATTCGATCCCATGGGCAAGTTCATACAGACAACCAACATGCTTGAAAAGGAACGCAAAACCCAAACGCGCCCGTACATAGCCATAATTTACGTAGCGCTCTTTGTGTTCCTGTTCACCATAGTGCTGCTGTTCAAAACGTTCTTCACCAGCGCCGAAGGCGTACCACTGCTTTCAACACCGACAATGGCGCCTGAGAACATGCAACGGCTTTTCTTCCATTTGTCGCTGGTTCAGGGCTTTTTCGGCGGGTTAGTTGCGGGGAAAATGGGTGAAGGCTCCTTAAGCGCGGGGCTAAAGCACAGCGTGGTTATGATGATGTTAGGCTATGTGGCGTTAAGGTTCTTCTTGTGAGGTGAAAAAGGGAAAGTGACTCATGTATTTAAGCGGTTGATGCGTGACAAGCGGGCTATTACGCCAGTGCTCAGCAGCCTGTTGCTGACTGTCGTAGCGGTTGCGGCTATGGCTATTGCCACTTCCGCCACGTACCTGATAACCGCTAACTTGAAGGATAACATGAGCGAACGCGTCATAGCGGAAGACGTGTGGTTCAACAATGCCACGGGCACGGTGGATGTTTATGTGCATAATATTGGAAAAGTGGCTATTCGCGTTTCCGCCGTTTACGTTAATCACACAAGTCAAAGTTTTAACTCGCCTTTCCGTTTGGAACTGGACAAGCACAGCTGGCTTAACATCAACTATGCTTGGAGTTCTGGCGAGCTTTACTACATAGATATTGTAACTAACAGGGGGACGCATGTTGCAAGCTATTACACGGCGCCTTAAACGCGGCAAACGAGGCATAAGCACCGTAATAGTCGTAATGCTAAGCCTAGTTCTAATAGTCATCATAGTCAGCAACGTAGTGCTCTGGAGTTACCAAATGAACCAGCTTGATTGGGAAAAAATGCAAGAGCATATAGCCATAGTCAACGCTGCTTCAACCAGCGAAAGTTGGCATAATAATCCCTCTCAATACAATTTGAAAGGGTCAACAAGTTTCCTGTCTGGAGACTTGGCAAATCTGGTGTCAGATGACGGTGTCTACATGAGTTTCAGAAGTTACCGCTCAAAAACAGACACGTCAGTTTTCGTCAACAACTTGGCAGACGTGGACTCCTCGGCAGATATCGGTACTCACAGCAACTTTTCGGCACAGCAAGCTGGACCAGACTCAATGTTTGACAGTCTGACTGAAGGCGACCAGGCGGCCTTACGCATAGAGGATTATGTTGACCAAGTGAGTAATGTGGATG
>CAZWDU010000002.1:9808-205803 GCA_964632845.1 uncultured Candidatus Bathyarchaeia archaeon
GTTCTGCTGATAGGGGCACTCACAGCAACTTTGACAACCAGAAAAATAAAGACGGAAACTATGACACCCTAACAGAAGGAAACTATGGAACAAACATAGAGGATTATGTTGACCAAGTGAGTAATGTGGATGGTTCTGCTGATAGGGGCACTCACAGCAACTTTGACAACCAGAAAAATAAAGACGGCAACTACGACACCCTAACAGAAACGAATACTGGTCAACCGTCAACAGAAACACTCCGCCCAAATGGGGCTGGAGATAGCACTCAACTAAGTCGCAACGGAGCTTTTGCGAATTGGGACTGTGTCGATGAGTTTTTTTCTGATGGAGATTCTACTTATGTCTATACCACTTCAACGAGTTTTCTTAGAGATACCTATGCCACAAATGATCATGCCTCAGGCTCTGGCACGATTAACAGTGTCACAGTTTATATTCAAACACGTGAAACGTCTTATTTTTACGGTGGATATGCAAGGACAATAATCAGAACACATAACACAAACTACGAAAGTAGCGATATCTCTCTAACAACTAGCTATGATACCTACTCAACTACCTACTTAACTAATCCAAAGACAGAGGCAGCTTGGACTTGGGCGGAAGTCGACGCCCTAGAGTGCGGAGTTGCTTTAAGAACCACTTCCTGGTATAGTGCAAGATGTACTCAAGTTTGGATTGTAGTTGATTATTCATCCGCCAATTATGAACTTGATCAGGAAGTTCAGTTTACAAATGTAAGTCCTAACGAAGCTAACGAATATCTGTGCATTTATGCTGGAGCGCTTGACTCAGAGAACCTGCAAGTAGATGTCCGATACTATTCAACATGGGTACCCTTAATCTCTGCGCTGCAACCAAACCAGTGGAACAACGTATCAGTCTCAAGTTACTTGACAAGTGGTGACTTAACGATAAGGTTTAAGGGAACCATAGAAACAGGGGACGCAACACAAAGTAGCTGGAACATAGACTGCAGTCTACTCCATATCTGGACCCCCAACTACCAGCTTGACGTTGAAGTCCAGTTCACAAACGTCGATTACAGTCGTCCCATTGAAGAGCTATGCATATACGCAGGGAACATGGGTTACGAAAACCTCATGGTTGATTATTGGTCTGGTTCCAGTTGGGTCAACCTTTTCACCAACCTTAGCCCTGGTTGGAACAATATAACTGTCTCCTTAACGAGCACAACCTTCACAATAAGATTCAGAGGCGCGTCAGAATCCTCTGATGCAAACCAAGACAATTGGAACATAGATGCAGTCTTGCTCCATCTCGGGGTTCCTCCGAACTACGAGTTAGATTTGGAAGCTCAATGGATCAGCGTTCCGCAAGATTTGCCCAACGTAGAACTCTGCATTTTTGGGGGCACAATGAGCGCCGAGAATCTTCAAGTTGATTTTTGGAACGGCGAAGCGTGGCAGAATTTGTTTACAGACCTGGCGAGCGGATGGAATAACATGTCCATTTCCTCATATTTGACATCTTCAACGTTCACAATCAGATTTAAAGACAGCATACAGACCAGCGACAGTGTTCAGAACTCTTGGAATATCGATGTTTCACTGTTGTATATGTGGTCTGACGAATACATAGCCGAAGTTGAATTCGTAGGCTCAAGTAACACGGAAACTTGGAGCCACCTGAGTTGGGCTGTTAACAGTGCGTGGACGACTAGTTCGGTGGGCGTCACACTGCAACTTTACAATTTTGCGCTGAATCGTTATCCAACAAGTGGAAGTGGCTACATGGCGTACACGTCAGACAGCACACCAAGCACTGAAGACAGCAAAAGTCAGACAATAAATGTTAATCCAACAGATTTCAGAGACTCTGAAGGTTACTGGAAGGTCAAGATTAAGGGAGTTAAAGCTGATGCTACGCCATTTGATTTAAACGTTGACCTCATTGAGTTCCATTCAACTACGGGTGAGGAGGGAACACGGTTTACCTTTAAAAATGAAGGCGCGTTAACTGTGCATTTAGTTGCGCTGTGGATAACCAATTCCACGCAACATCACAGATACGACGTTGACATGTTCATCAATTCTGGAGAAACATCATCAATTGCTTACAGCAGCGTAATTTTGCCAAGTGAGCCGTATGACGTTAAGGTCATTACGGAAAGAGGAAACACAGCAGTGTCTGCAACTGATTAAACCGTTAGATTACCCCAATTTTCTTGGCAACTATCGGAGTTTTTCTTTGAATGCTTTTACTGCTTCTTTCTGGTTTTTAGCTTCTATGGCGGTTATGTTGTATAGCTGCGCCATTTTTCTTCCGTTCTCGTTGAGCTGCGGAATCGCAATTAAATACGCTTTATCTGGAGACACATCAAAGACTTTTGCGAACAAAGCGATGACTGGTTGTTCAGACACCGCGTTTTCTGTCGCCTTAGCTAAGTCAACCACCATAGTATTCTGCCGTGCAGTGCCTTTGTAGGCTACGATATCAAACGAGTGGTTAGTTCCAGATTTGCCTTTGAGAAAGGCCGGGCTTTCAACCGTTAACCCTTCGTTCATGAGAAAATCGCGTATGGGTGCGATTAAGAACCAGTTTACAGAGGCTTGTTCCCTGACGCTGTCCTTCACAGTGTAAGAGTAAACATCTTTTATCACGGCGCCCTCAAAAGTGGAAATTGTACTGCAGTTTCGGCAGAAATGTTCAGGCACGGGTATGTCAAAGTTTTTTTTGCAGTCGTTGCAGGTGCACCAAACTCCAGCTTTTCTGTAGTCAAAATCAAGTTTCTTCAGTTCCATGTGGCATTTCGGGCAGACGTACTTGTCGCCGTCGCGGAAGTTCTCCTCTATATCCATGTAGCCGCATTTAACGTGCTCGATCAACGCGCTTTTCTGGATATCAAAGGATTTGCAGAAGGGACAGCAGTAACGGAAAGCGACATCTGTAGAGCCACAGTTTGGGCAAGAAACAGTTTTATCGTAAAGCTTCTTTTCCAAGACGCCTTCGCGGCTAAGTTTGTTCAAGAAAGGCACCACCTGCGAAGCATCGCCAACTATACCTTCAACTGTGGGATAACGATAGCCACTCTGCTGGTCGTAAACGGGTTCCAGCGTTTTGATTTCACCACTTAAGAATTTGCTTAGAAGCACCTGCGTATCCGAATCCCTGTAAAGTTCAAGTGGCTCTTTTGGGTTTGCCTTCTGCATTGCGTCGCCTCCGTATAGGCAAAGCATACTTTTTAATTAATGTTTACTATGGTACATAGAGATTAATGTTGCTAATATTTCCTCAAAGAGATGTTTAAGTATTTCGAGTTTACGCATTGACTTAAAAAAAACAATAAACAAAAACGTGTGTTATTGAAATTTATCAACCGTAGCATTATCAAAAGATTACATTTTGAAATCTAGATACAACACAAAATCTGCATTGCAAAAAAGCAAATTCACTTAGCAGGCAACAAAGCCCGAGCCTGCGAATCTGCAAGTGAAAAGCCTCTCTAACGTACAGCGAGACTTTTTTAATGAGAAAACCGTATTCACCTGTAAGCCTTTATTAAACAGAGGAAACTAAATGGCAGATCGTCCGCGTTTTGGTCCAGCTGGAGTGCCCCCCTTATTCCGGGTCATCAGCGCGCAGATAGCTGATGTTCCAGTTCTCTTGCGGGAAGAGGGACTTGACGCGTTCGAGTACCAAGCGGTCAGATGGGGTCAAAAACCACAGATGAAACAGCAAGACGCTGAGCGCTTGAAAGCTGAAGCTGAAAAAAACGATGTTTTACTCAGTCTCCATGGCTCCTACTTCATCAATCTCTGTGGCAAAAAAGAAGTCGTTGAAGCAAGCAAAAGACGCTTAATTGCATGTGCGACCGCGGCGCAGTGGATGGGCGCCTATGTTGTGGTTTTTCACGCGGGATTTTACGGAAACGTCGATAAAAAAGTCGCCTTACGAAACTGCGTCAGCGCGTTAAACGACGTAGCCGAAACTATGCGTTCCTTGGGCATCAGCAGTGTGAAGCTGGGTCCAGAAACCATGGGCAGACACTTTCAACTCGGCACGCTGGATGAAGTTTTAGCCATATGTCAGCAAATCGAGCAAACGCAGCTTGTAATTGATTGGTCGCACTTGCATGCTCGCAGTGGTGGGGCTTTCAGAAGCGCTGAGGATTTTCGCGAGGTAATTGTGAAGACCGAGGAGAAGCTGGGCACTGAGGCTGTCCGGAACATGCATTGCCATTTCAGTAAAATTGAGTTCACTTATAAAACTGGCGAAAGGCGCCATCACGTTTTGGATGAAGCCGCGTATGGTCCGGACTTTCGAATGCTCGCCGAGGTGATTGCGGAATTCGGTTTGCGTCCAGTTGTGATATGTGAGACGCCTCTTTTGGATGTTGACGCCATGAAAATGCGTAACATATTCGCAGAAGTTACTAAAAAATAGGGTAACTCTGCTTTTTTGCTGTGGGTAATATATTGGGGAACAAAAAAAGAATTTATCTGTTTAAGGCATACACTGTTGTGCAATGACTGCGCCTAATTGTCCTTGTCCCAAAAAAGATTGCCCGCGTCATGGCAATTGTGAAGAGTGCGTTAGGCATCACAAGGAAAAGAATGAAGAACCATATTGTGTAAGGGAATTTTACAATGGCTAAACATTCAGAGGTAGCGTCTCTAAGGAAAAGGGAAAAGATACAGAGGCATTTTTGGAATCAAGTTGGCTCTACTGAGCATATTTCGTTGCCCATGTTAGAAGACGCCATAAAAAAAGCGTTCAACTGCAGAGACGACCGATTTGTTCAATCAGAAATTAATTTGATGCAAACTGAGGCGAGAATAAGGGTGGAAAGCAGAGTCAAAGTGTGGATTAAACAGCCAAAGTAGAAACCTTTGATAGCATACTATAATCTATTTCTGCTCAGAAGCTTTCACGAGCAAGTGATTGACATTATCCTGTTAGTTCGCTAAAGAGCGGCTTGAGCGGCAGGTAGTGCGCAGAAAGATGCTTGGCAGTCAAAAACGCGAAGTCACTTAGGAATCATTTTAGGTTTGTGACCAAGATTTATTTCCCTGCACAGTTTTTTAATATGTGAACAGCCTACTCTTACATGGGAAGCACTTTGCTCTTCAGACACAAAAATAAGAACAAAATGGAGCTTCAAGTGGATTTAGGCGATCTGGAGAACGAAAAAGAACACCTGTCCAGTTTTCTGCAGTCAAACCTCAAAGTTTCCGTTATCTCAGATAGGAACAAACTGACCGTGAATTCAAAAAAGCTATCTGTACAGGATTTACAGCGAGCAGTAACCAAGTTTGTTTACCACCGAAACTTGAACACCACTTACTGGATTTCCGTTGACGGCACAACAGTCAAAATCAACAGGTTCAAGCACACTGCCAAGAAAAAAGAAAAACACAAGAATAACGCGCGCCACCAAACTGCTATACAAAGCTGGGGACTATAAAACACAGCCCAAAAACGCCAACGCGCTCAAGGCGTTTCAGGCAGTTTCAGGATTTTCTCCGCGTTCTTCGCTGTGATTTCTGCCAAGTCAGCCAAGCTCATGTGCCTCAAGGCTGCGATTTTTTGGGCGGTCAATGGAAGGTAGCTGGGTTCGTTGCGTTTTCCCCGCATTTCTTGTGGTGTGAGCCATGGGCAGTCAGTTTCCAGAAGCACATACTCAGGGTCTATCCATTCGGCGACTGCGTGTAGTTCATGCGCTTTGGGGTATGTGACGTTTCCAGCGAACGAGATTAAGAAGCCTAAATCTATGCATTGCTGGGCAAAGTCTTTGTTGCCTGAGAAGCAGTGCATTATGCCAGTGATTTCTCCTTTGAATTTGCTGAGAGTTTGGATGATGTCGTTGTGTGCTTCTCGGTCGTGAATCACAACGGGCAACTTCAACTCTTGCGCTAGGGCAAGTTGTGTTTCAAAGGCTTGTTGTTGAACTTCTTTCGGAGACAGCTTCCTGTAGTAGTCTAATCCGATTTCGCCTATGGCTAAAACTTTCGGGTTGGCTGCGAGCGCTCTTAACGTATCCACGATTTTATTGTTTAGCGTACTGGCGCTGTGAGGGTGAATGCCCACTGCAGCGTAAAGACCATTGTGCTGTTCTGCAAGTGCTACGCCTTTCACGCTGCCGGCAAGGTCAAAGCCGATGTTCACTATGCGCGTTACACGTTTCTCTTTAGCCCTTGCTAAGACGTTTTCTCGGTCGTTGTCGAAGCTTGTCCACTGAAGATGAGCATGAGTATCCACGAACATGTTATCACTTACGCGCGTTCCCTTATTCAAAGCGCACTAAATAAGAAACACGGTAAGCAAAAACGAATTCAAACCATTTACGCCAGTATGTAGCGCACACCGAGCAACTATTTTCACCTATAGATTCCCCTGTTCTCTTTGAGGAAGAATCCCCTGAGGTTGTTCCAATGATTAGAACGTAATGTTCCAGAACGTAGGATTTTAGGTAACTTCGCCTTTTGCCTAAATGAGGCTTCTGTATGGGTAAGAAATCACTGTTTGAAACAGATGTTGTTTCATGGGTTGTCGAGGAAGCGCTAGTTAAGCATACACGAGTGCCAGTTAAACCTAGTTCGAGTCACTGATATCCAGTTTAATTGGGCTTCTCTGTCCACACCAAACGCTATCCAAAACCATCGAGTAAAACCTAAAACACACATTCATAAAAAGTGAACCAAAACTTCCACAGCAACTTTAGCACCACGTTTCTCAGCCATCAAAGCCCAAGGCATTCTCGAAGAAAACAAAGCATAGTCTCAGAATCTCATTGCTAAAGCTGGTGGTGGGCACACACAGAGGAATCTAAGCTGAGCACTTTGAGTTTATAGGCTACTTCACCACAATAGCAGGGGAGAGGGAGAATATGCCAACGGTCACCACCTCAAAGAAGGCAAATTTCGAAATCCGCTTTGCACAAGAAAAAGATACCACTGCAATTCTTGCAATGATTCTTCAGCTTGCGGAATACGAGAAGATGCTTGACCAAGTAAAGGTGTCAAAGCAACTTTTGGAGGAAGCCATTTTCAAACGGCACGCAGCAGAAGCCATCATCGGCGAACTCCGCGGAGAGCCAGTGGCATACGCGTTTTTCTATCCAGTTTTCGGCAGCTTCTCTGGAGAGACTGGACTCTTCATCGAAGATATCTACGTCAAAGCTGAAATCCGAAGGCGCGGCTTAGGAAAAGCGTTGTTTAACTTCATGGCCAAAGTAGCGGTTGAACGAGGATACGAACGACTGGTGTGGACTGTGCTGGATTGGAATGAGCCATCAAAAGCGTTCTATCGGCGAATGGGTGCCGAGGTAACAGCGAACCGATGGCTACTCTGCAATTTGTCGGGCAAAAACCTGAAAGCGCTCGCAGAGAAAAAGTAAAGAAGCAAAAAACATGAATGGTGGGGCTGCCCGGATTTGAACCGGGGTCTATAGAGCCCAAGTCTACAAGCCTAGACCAAGCTAGCCGACAGCCCCTTGCAGGGATAGCAAAGATAATTTCGACAGCATCATAAAAACCTTAGCCAAATTAGCACACGAATCCACAAGATTCAAAATTCAACTCTGAAGTTCTGCCCATATACTCGTCTAATAATTCAAGCGTGTTCGTTTCAGGTTTTAGTCTCTTTCTTCACTGCTTCTCCAAATATGCGCTTGAGTTCCTTCTTCATACTTGCAGTATCCTGAGTTAATCCGAAATAATCCGCGAAGTAATCAGTTGTCCTCAGACTCATGGACCGCCCACTTCTTTCAGCCGAAATCAACCCCATCTCCTTTAAAAGCTTGATGTGTCCATAAGCATGCTGACCCCGCACGTCAATCACTCGTTTCTGCGAAATCGGTTGCCTATACGCAATGTACGAAAGCGTCTTCAACGGACCAGAAGACAACAAAGGTCTGTTAACCAATTTCTTAACCAGCGGCGTGAAATTCGCCTTTAACTGCAAAACGTACCTTTCATCTTTCAACGCCAACACCTCAAGCGCCGTATTTCTGGTTGCGTACTCCTGTATGAGACCCTCAACAACCTTTTTAGCCCTCTTCTTCGACCGGCTACCCAAAACTCCGCATAGCTCATTAAGGTCCAAAGGACGCCCGGCAACGTACAAAGCAGCCTCTACCAACGCCAGCCTATTCTGAGCCTTCTCCTCTTCTGGACTCTGCTGAACCGCAGCCTTTGAATCAACTGCTTGCTTCTTTGTTTCCTGCATTCTTCAAGTTCCCCACAGCAATGTAAATTTCCTCTGTCTCTTCATTCTGCCACAAACTTACCCGTCCATCCTGAGCCAAAAACAGCAGAAGAATAAACGTGCGCACTGCCTCTATCCGCGCAATCCCCTTTATCAAGGTTGAAAACTCGATTATACCTGCACCTTTAACTTTGTCGCAGAGAAGTGCATACAACTTCTCCATCTGCAACTCAATTTCCATCAAAAAAATATCCAACTGAGGCAAAATATCCGAAACTGCAGGCAACACAGGTTGCGCAACAACCGCATCCATACGCGGCAACTTCTCACCCTTCAGCACATCATCTAAGACATCCAACAAATGCTTGATAGTCGTTGATGTCAACTCATGTCTCAAAGGCAGAAACAATGGTGGCGGAACAAAATCTGGTGGTGCCTTCGGCGGAGCTGGTGGTTCCTGAAGCACAAGCAGAAGCTTCGACTTCATCAAGTAAATAAGCGCAGAAGAATCTAACGCTACACCTGAAGCGCGGAAATCCACTTTGCCCGTTCGCTCCATCTCCGAAAGAAACGACGTAAGCAAATAAGAGATGTTCACGTTCCACGGCGTAAGCTTTTCAAGCTTGCCGAGTTCAAAGAGAATATTCCATGGAGGACGCAAATAAAACGGCTTTTTCATAACTGCCGACATTTAGCTTGCAGCCTCCAAAAACTTTGCCGCGATAACGCTTGAAACTCCGTTGCGCTCATAAACACCGTAAACCCTCTGGGCTTTGTTCACCACTTCAGGCTTCAAAGTAATCACTATAAACTGGCTTTTCTCAGACTCTTCCAGAAAAACATCGGCAAGTTTCGAAACGTGAAAAGCATCCAAGTGCGCATCTATCTCGTCAAGAATATAAAATGAAGTAGGCGTAAACTCGTTCAAAGCAAATATAAAAGCAACAGCCGACACAGACCGTTCACCGCCACTTGCGCCGCTGACAACTATCGATGGCTTGTTGGGAAACTGTACAAGCATGTCTATGCCACCGTAAAATGGCTCCTCAGGATTTTCCAGCTTCAGAGTGGCTTCGCCGCCTCCAGTCAGCTTCCCAAAGTACTTTTGCAAGTTAAGATTTATTTTTACAAAAGCATCCATGAAAACTCGGCGTTTCTTTCCTTCAACCTCATCCATAAACTGCACAATAGCCTGTTTTTCTCTTTCTAGCTCATTCAAACGCAACGATAGCTCTCTATATCGTGAATTCTGCTCGGCATAATGTGACAGGGCAAGCTGGTTCACTGCACCTATCCTTTCAAGCTCAAACTGCATCATCCGAATTACGGTTTCCGCTTCTTCAAGCTGCTTCTCCGTTATCTCCAAAGGCTTCTCGTAGCCGAACTGCCTAAGCTGGTTTTGATGCTGCTGAAGCCGCAATTGGCAAGTTTGAACGCTGAGATGAAGCTGGTTCAGAAGCATTTCAGCTTGCTCGTGCTCCGCGTCCAACAAGCGAAGCTCGCTATCAATGGCATCTATTTGTGTAGTGAACTTTTTGGATTCTTCCCTTGCTGAAAAAACCGCCTTAGACAGTTCAACGCGACTCTTCTCCAACTCTGCCAGCTCCACCTTGAGGGATTCACGCTCCTGAAGCGCCTCAGCTACTTCTTTCTCAACTTTTCTCTGCTGCTGCTCAACCTTCGAAAGCTGAATCTTGGAGTTTTGGTACCCCACTCGCAACACATTGTCAAATTGGGACTGCAGCGTAGAAAGTTCAGTTTGAACCGTGCCCAGTTTCTGTCTGAGAGTAATTATCTCTTCTGCAAGCCGCTCCCGCTTGACCTCTAACTCTTGGATGTGCCCAACATCAGTTTTCTTCCTCAAAACAGCGATTTCAGCCTGAAGTTTTTGGAGCTCCTTCTGAATAGAATGCCTTTCAGACTGATACAGCCCCATCTGAGCTTTCCCAGCTTCTATCTCCTTTTCAAACTTGACACTTCGTTTTTCCACATGCCTAACGTTGAGTCCGGTTCGTTTGACGCTGTGTTTCACTCGAGCTATTTCCCTATCTAAAGTAATTATCGATTCTGACAAGTGCGCTATTTCAATTTTAGTGCGCTCAATTTCCTCTTCAAACGTTGTCATGTCGCTGTCTCTTTGGAAGAGGTGCTGCTGAAGAGCTTTGACTGCTTCGTCGAGGCTTTTGATAGCTGTATCGCTGGGGATAATCGCAGAAAAATCTATAGGAGCTCGATAATAGCCGCCCTCAAAAGCTCCGCCAGGCTCATACAAGTCACCGTTAATTGTGACTGCTCGGTAACCTTCATTTGAAAGAGCAAAGGCAGTTTTATCATCCGAAACTATCAAAGTGTCTCCGAAAACGTAGTTAACCGCTGGCTCGTGGTCCCTATCGTATTTAACGAAGGCAGAGGCGGCACCACTGATGCCCTCGCGCTGTGGAATTTTAAGCGATTTGGGGTTTGAAGCTCCTTGAAGCGGGATGATTTTTATTCTTCCCAATTTCATTCTTCGCAAAGTTTCAGTGCACATGAAAGCAGAATCAATGTCTTTTACAACTAACGCGTCAAGCCAACCAGCAGCTGCTGCTTCTATCGCTTTCTTGTAACTCCTGTCAATTGTAATTAGATCGCGCAGTCGTCCATGAATACCTAAGATTGCGCCTACTTCGCCCAGTTCCTCTATGCTTCTTAACGCTTTTTCTTCAGCTGCCACTGTCTCAGCAAGTTCTCTCTGGGTGACGAATTCAATTACCGCTTCTTTCGCGGAGTTTGCTATTTTTCCTGCTTCAGAGATTTCTCTTTCTACGGCTTCTTTTTGGGCGGTTCTTCGCTCTATGATGTGCTCCAGATTCTTAAGTTGTGCTTTCTGTTCTTTTTGGACCTTGTCAAGTTCAGCTAACGAGTTTTCGATTTCAGCAAGCGTGGCGGCAAATCTTGCTTTGCGCTCGTTCAGTTCTTTAAGCCGTCTAGAGCTGAGTTGGATGGCGTTTTTGTCTTTCGCGTATTCTGATTTCAGGAATGCCAATCGCTTGTAGTGGCGTTCGATTTGCAGTTCGGCTTCACGTATTTTCTTGTTGTTTTCTCCGAGGCTTTCCCAGAGTTGAGCTGTTTCTTGTGCTAAATTGTCATGTACGGTTTCTCTTTCGGTGATTTGAGCTTGGATTGTTTCATGTTCGACTCTGCACTTTCTTATTTTCAGTCTGTTTTCGCGGATTTCGTTGCGGATATTTTGGTATTGCTCCAGAGTGTTTTCTCTCACGCGTTTTAGTCCTTCAAAGCTTGATTGTCCAGCACTTATTTTCGTTGTCAGTTCCGTCAGTTTTGATTTTAAATCGCCGATTTTTATTTGCACTTTAACTACTTGCGAACCGCCTTCTTCCACGATTTCTGAGCTTAACTTTCGCCATTCACTTTCGATTTCTCGTCTTTTGGTTCTGCGGCTTGTGCGGAGTTCTCTGAATTTGTCGACTTTGCTTCTAGCTTTGTCGGCTTGAGTTGAGGTTTCTTCTACTTTTTTGTTTAGCTGGGTGATGTCGTTGGAGATTTTAATTGCTTCAAATTTCTTAATCTCATTCTGGATAAAGTTATATTGCAGGAGTTCGTTGCGTTCTCTTTCAAGGTCGTCTAGCCGCTTTTGCACTTCGTCTATTCTACCCATCGCGGTGCGTATGGAAATCTCTGCAGTTCGTAGTTTGTCTTCAGCTTCGGCTTTTTCAGAGTCGTACTGACCTATACCCACAAGGTCTTCGATGATTTTTCTACGTTCTGCTGGATTAACGTCAGTTAACCGTGTTATGGTGCCTTGTGGGATTATGTTTTGGCTTGCGCTGCCTATTGCCGCCATTGATAGTGTTTCGAGGATGTGGGTTCGTGAGATTCTTCTGCCGTTCATCCTGTAGACACTTTGTCCGTTTCGGTAAACTTCGCGTGAAACCGTGACTGTGACTGTGTCAACGGGCATTATGCCGTCTGAATTGTCAAACTGGATTACTACCTTCGCCATTCTTGATTTTTCTAAGCCGGCTTTTTCAGAGCCGTGGAAAATTAGTTTAGCTGCGCTTTCAGCGCGGAGTCTTCGCGTGCTTAATTCGCCGAGGCAGAACAAGATGGCGTCCATAATGTTGGTTTTTCCGCTTCCGTTTGGTCCGGTTATGGCTGTGAAGCCTTTATCTAGGATTACTTTAACTGTTTGCGGTCCGAAAGATTTGAAGCTTTTAAGTTCGATTTTTTTTATGTGGGGCATTCGGTTTGCGCCCTCGCGTTCGGAAGCGGATAACCTTCTTATTTACACAACTCATGAACATTCTTATAAAAGCTTATTCGCATTAGTCTTGCGTTTATAACTACTACTTTTTCTGCAGTTGTTGTTCATTGCTTCACTGCCTCTTCCTGAAGATTTTTCCGCCATCAGTGTACTCTCCTGTAACGAATTCAAAACCGACTTCCACTAGCTTGCAGGCTTCTTCCACGTTGTGCGCGACTTTGCTGATGAAATTGTCGTTTGAAGCATTGAAAATCATGGCTTCTAAGTCTATGTATTTCAGGGTGTTTTCAATTCGTTTGTGGCCTAAGATTTTCTTGACGTGTAGGATATCTTTGGTCCTGTGGTACTCCATAGTGCCTTTGAAATGCCTAAATGTAGTGAAGCTGATTTTCATCATTCTATGGTTTGCGAATTTACGTGCTGCTTTTTTGCGTTGGCTGTTATAGTAACTATTGGAAAGGTTATGTATGTTGAAGATTAACAGCTTAGTTTTCGGAAGTCTAGACAGCCTGTTAAGGAACTGGTCGGATACTGGCAGAACTCTAGGATTATGCCTTTTCACTGGTCTGATTTGTATGGTTTTGCTTTCTGCGTTTATGTCTGTCCATTGAGCTTTAGCTAGTTCGCCTGGGTCTGCTCCTGTGTCGTATAGGCCTTGACAGAAAGTTCCCATTTTTTTGCCTAATGAAGATATCAGCTGGATTATCTCTTGTTGTGTTGGTATGAATGGGTAGGCTTCAGGTTGTTTGTAAATGGGTCTTATCCATGAAAGTGTGCCTTCCATTTTCATGAAGCTTTCATAAGCATACACTATCAGCATCTTGTAGCCGTCATTCCACGTTTTCTGTTTAGCCAAGATTTCCTTTACTGTTTCAGGATTCCATAGGTTAGCGCCCAAATTCGCAAGTCGCCGCATCAAGTAAGCACGGTTTTTAGAGTTTTCTTCATCAGTGCCTTGCTTGTGTTGCCAGAACTCGAACTCCAAGATTTTGCCGTTGATTGTCTTCGGGTCGTGCGGATTTGCTGGTGTTTTTCTCTCTCCCGCAACAGTTTTTGTTTCTGTTGCGTTTGTCAAATTTTTCGCTTCCTTGTGGTTTGCGCATATTCGACGTCTAACTGTTAGGGCGGTTGGCTTATTTATTGACCATTTAGGTTTTGTTTTTGATGGTTCAGTGAAGCGGTAGCCGCAGTCTCTGCATAGCCAACGTTGGACGCTGGAACCATCCGCTAAATAACGTAGCCCGTCGCGGTGCAGTCTTTGTGAACCGCATTGGGGGCATAGGGGGTTGGCGCTGGCGGATTCTTTTGAGTCCGACTTCCCATCGTTTTGCGAACCAGCTTTGTCGAATATGCTTGTATTTCGGAAGCCAACCTCTCCCCCAACCAAATTCAAAGCTCACCTTGTTTGTTTCAGATTTTGCTTGGGTTTCTCTGATGCCTCGTACACAGCTACGTAGATGCTTAACTCAGGAAAATACCTCAGAGCACGAATAGGCGGATTCTCTTTAGACTGCTCCCGTTTCCGAGCTTCATTTCGGGCAATCGCCAAGATGCTGCCCAGCTCCCTTGTTTTTTCGTTTATTGAAATGGCGAGAGCCTTTAGCAATTTGAATCCTCCTCAACATCTCTGGTTTGTTCTTTTTCGTCAGTAACGGCTTTTTCTGAGAAGGCACGCGGAAGCGGTTTTCTTGGCTGTTCAATTATCTCTTTTCTGGGTCTGAATTTTTGTCCATGCCTCTTTAGATAAATTCTGACTAGCGCGCCAGACCAAGTTCTATATGTGATGTTGAGAGACTTGCCGCTGATTTCTTTCTTGCTGTCTTTTCCGTAGTGCCATTGAGTGACAACCCATTTTGAAACGTCTGGCACAGGATTGGCTTTTGCTTGAGAAGTTGCCTTTAGAGCGTCTTCTAACCGAGTTTGAACTTTGCCTAAGACAGCAGACAAATCCGCAAGCCCCTCTGGTGTCACTTCCAATGGGCTAACACTGCATTTTAGGTAACAAGTAACTGTTCCAGTGCGATGCAAGAACACTTTCAGATGCCGATTGTTCTGCCAGTCAATAGCAAGAAACTGGGCATCTTTTGAATACTCGTTTACAACTCTTTTAGCGTCCTTGATAACTTGTTCGTAAACTCCTTGAGCCTTAAAGCAAAGAACGACGTCGTGAACTTTCCAAAGATCATCCCAACCCAAAGAGTCCAAATATTTTTCGTAGTCTTGGATTGATAGTTGTTTAAGGTTGTACTTACCCCCCATATGGGTGAGTGTCACTGGTTTTTTGACCTTATTGCGGTTAGTGGATTTCAACTTGTAAAACGCGTATATAGACTTGCAGAATAGTTCGATCAGTCCAAGTTTTTTGAAATGCCAAATAATATTGCGAGCGGTGCCCATTGAGTTTATTTTAGGGAGTTCTGTTAAGTCTTTAGAACAGAAAGCTCTTGTAGGGTCAAGCATTATCCACTTTAACGCTTTTATCTCAGCAGGGGAAAGAATATCTTGCCAATGCTCTAGGCTGTCATTGTCATTCGTTATCAGAGGTGTCACCAGTTTTTTATAATACTTGTTTCTTTGATAGTGGAAAAACACATTTCAGTTGATTGTTGCAGGGATGCAAATGAATGGACACAGCAGTTGCAAAAATGCAAAAAACAGGGGAACTAAATCGTCAGACATCTCAAAGTTGGGCGCGCAGGCAGAAATAATACTAGCATTAAAGAATAGCCAGCCTCTTAAACCAAAAGAAATTTGCGAGAGGACCACGGTTAGTAGTAGCGCCTTTTATCGGAATTGTCATGTTTTGGAAACTAAGGGATTACTGCAGAGAATCGGTGATAAGTTTGCCTTGTGGACTTATGTTAATGTGCCCAATATGTGGGAACGACTTGTGAATCGAATGATCGAGGCAGGGGGGCACTTGATTGAGCTAAAAGTTAATAAACTAAGGTTAGGCGAACAAGATTCGATTACTGGATGGTATGAGAAAATCTACGATAAAACTATTGTAATCGAGGGGTTTCTGGTTTCGAAAGGTGTCAAGGAATTGGAGGAAGCTGCTAGTTTTTGGGTTCCTAACACGTTTGATGCGGGCTTAGTTACTCAAGGGGATGTTCGTGATGGTGACCGCTTTGAGTGCCAAGGTATAAAATATGAAATAAGGGATTGCTGTCAGGTTTTTGACGGAATTACTACCTATAGAAAAGCAAACTTGCTTTCTTGCCCCGTTTATAAGTGATTTAGTTGGGCTTGTTTTTCCTGTAGCTCTTCGAGTATGCTGTTGAATCGTTCTAGTGCTGATTGGAGGTTTTCGGCGATTTCTTGGGCTTTCTACATTCAGAACAATTCGGCAACCCCAGTCTGGTATGTGGCTTTCAAGAACTATACCGCTATTTGATAGGTGACTTTGTTATCCAATACGCTTTAAGCTTAAAGGAAAAGGATTTTGTGCTGAAAGAAGAAGCCTTTTCCCGCAATAGGAAAGCCAAGAGGCAATACCTCAATGGAGCTAAAAATGCAGAATTCCTTAAGCGATTAAACTTGCACTTCAAAAGCAAGATAGAGATACCGAGAATAAAAGTAGAAAAAAAGCAAGAAATGGAAACGCTAATCGCTGAAGAAGCCTTACTGTTCGCAAAGTACCTGAGAGAAGAAATTAAGGAGTGGAATCCAAGAGTCCCAAGAGTTTAGCGAATATGGCTTTTTCGCATTTGAATGAGGTCATAGCTAACTATACAGAAAAAGTAGATTGCTAGAGCGTTAAACAGGAGGCTCGCATAAAAACCGATTTCCGCTTTGTCCCAACCGAGTATGACAAATGCTACCAATAGTAATGGGAGCACAGATTTGAGAAGCATAGCTGTGTGCAAACCGAATTCCTTGATGGCTTTTCTCGTAAACGGTATAAGTTCTGGATGACCTCTTCGGTTTGCTATTATAGTCAAGACAGCGTCTATAGCATTAAGCGATATAAACGCTATGAACGAAAAAAGCAGGAGCAAGTTGTTTGTTATTATTTCCACCTACTTTTACCATTTAATGTAAAAGAGACAATACATTAATCTTGGTATCTACTGTTGTGTTTTGTTCCTTTCATTGACCAGCTACAGTAGTTTTTCTTCCACGTAGTGCGACCTGAGAAGCACGCCTTACCAGTAGTCGTAGACTTGGCGCTTTTTTCGCTTCTTCGGAGTGTAAAAACTATCATCCCATGGGACATCGTTAAGGGCTTTCACAGTCCTATCTGAGATATTTCGAGGGAAATCATTTTGCTCTCTTCGTCTCCTTTCTATTTCGTGTACATGTGACCTTGCTATTTGGCGACCTCTTTCAGCATAGTATGCTTCTTTTTCCATGACTAGATAGTATTGTCGTCTTTCTTCTTCTATTCTTCTTTGCTCTTGGTAGTCCTGATAGCTTCTATTTATTCCTCTTCTCACACTGCGACATCCCTCTGCAAGAACATTAAGGATTTTTCTACCCGTGCCCAAGTTATTTCACCTTAAAACCCACAACGTTCTGTTATTGCTTGATTAATATTTAAGCTTAACCAAATTTAAATCTGAAAACAAATTAGTCAATACCCAGTTGCGGGATAACAATGGTCAAGTCAACTAAGTCCCAACGTTTGAGAGAGAAAATGCGAACAGCCGTCAAATACTCGAACCAGTCAACGCTTGACGATACGCCAGAAACGCATAAGCCTCAACCCGCTAAACCAGCAACGCCCAAGCCGCCAAAGAAAATTGAAATTGCCGAAGTCAACACCTCCACACGGGAAAACGAGTTAGTCCTGAAAATCGCATTCAGACTGTTGCCTTCAAGAACTGCATTTTCAATGGTAACTTCAGACTTATATTTTGACGACCAGAAAATTGATTCCTTAAGGTTGCGCATTCTTCAAGGACCACTTGCAACTGATACTTCTGAGTTTTCTTCGGTGCTGGACATGACTGGAATAGGCAAAGGTCAGCATATCCTTAGAGTCGAAATTTACGAACTTTGGGATTCAGGAGAAAAACTCACAAGCACGTCTAAAGAGGTAGCAATCGAATATGTTCCGTTGAGAAGAGAAGATAGGCTGGTGAGAGTCCCAATAGTCAAGAACTCGGCAGGCGCAGATTTAGCAATCATTTCAGAAACTGAGAAGAGCATTTACCGTGAAATAGAAAAAGAGATGAAAAGAGAATCAGTTAGCAGACGAGATAATTGGTAAGTAACATGATCCAATTTTCCTTACTGCAAATTTTCCTAGTTATTGCAAACATTATAGCTTTGGCAATTTTTGGAATAGACAAACTGAAAAGCAAAAAAGGCGGTTGGAGGATACCTGAGTCAAGGCTTTTGCTGATTGCCGTCTTTGGGCCCTTTGGCGCTTACGCAGGCATGTTGCTCTTTAGACATAAAACTCGTAAAATCAAGTTCTTGCTGGTTCCAATCTTTCTGGTATGTCAAGTATTTTTAATAGTGTATTTTTACTTAGTTAAGTGACATCAGACTTCTCAACGGAACGTACTGCAAACTAACGGTTATGCGGTTTCGGCTAAGGCTCCCCCACAATTCACTGTTTATCCTTGTATTGCCTTTTCCCTCACTTGCATGACCAATACGAGAGATTTTCCAATTTTTCAGGCTACCATGGATAATCTGAGGGTTGCTTGTTACGATGCAGAAGGGGAATTTTGTTTGAGAAGTATAAAGCTCGGCAATGAAGTTTAACAAACGCTTTCCGACACCAATTCCTTGATAATCAGGCAAAACCACTAATCTGCTGACGCGATAATATTTCACCCGCATACGGACATTTACCACAGCGATAAAAGCTATAGGTCTATTCTGATAAACGGCAGTGTAACAGCGAGCAGTTGAAGGCAGAGAGCCGTTTAGATAGTGATATTGCTGAAACATTTTCCAAAGCTGAGGGCCGCACCGATAAACTTTGAGTTCAACGGGCGGCCTAACCCTTTTTTTCGCGTAAACTCCATCGTGTCCGTGCAAAACACCCAGTCAGGCTCCAACCAATCCACCACATCATAATGACAAGTAACAGCCACAAACCGCTTCTCACTCCTGCGAACCGCCTTACTGATCGCAAAAGCACTAACCTTCGCAATCTCCCTATCAACAACACTGGTGAACTCATCAAAAACAATCAACGGCTTATCTAAACAAAGCGCACGGGCTATGTCAACGCGCATCTTTTCCCCTTGACTCAGGCAATCATACGCTTTGAGCCAGTCAGGAGGCGAAGCAAAACCCACACTGCACAAAGCCCGCGTAATCTCACTCGTCTCCAACTCCTCGGGAAAATCATCTAACACGCACTTGCTAGTGTACTCGAAACCACGTACATACGCGTCAGAGAAAAGCTGCTTGGCAATACTAGTCTTACCCGAACCACTACGCCCAACAATAACGCCTACTTGCCAGTCAAAGTCTTCAATCGGCAAAGAACCCTTGAAGCGCTTCTCTAGCTTAACATCTGAAAGCGTGTAGCTGCCAACAACGCTTAACGCCCTAAAACTCTCAGCTTGACTCCAGCTTTTTACAATGTCAAAATCCGTAGCTTATACCCCTCCAGTTTCAACTTTTCAAAAATTCGCTTCTGTTCAGCCTCATCCTTGCACTCAACAATAATCTCATAAGTCCCAGGTACAGTGACTGAAATCTCACGGTCATCCAAATCCACTGGAAGTTCCTCACCGACGGATTCAAGAAGCGCCTTCAAATCCTCTTTCTCTCCCTGCTGCAGTATACGAATGTACTCTTGCTCATCGAGTTCCCGATTATGTTTGCCCCTGAGCTTGTTAAGAATCTGCCTCAACATCCTTCTGTCAACATCGCTGACGGGCAAGCGTAGAACTGGAGCGAAAAACTCGTCGTGTTCTAAACAAACCTCAGCTCTTTGCTCCCCATCGGCGTACATGCCATCCTTATTGGTTATTATCGGATAAGCCCAACCGTATTTCTGCAGGCTATGCCAGATTTGCTCACGCTGCTTAACCGTGGTGCGGTTAGGGTTGTTCTGGTCTGCCGTTAAAAGGCGAATGTCTTCCAATAGACGTATGTAGGCTTCAGGAACTCTGATAGTAGTTTTTTTCTCCAACTTACTTTGCTCCTCTGTAACCGTGAATGAGCCGAAGTTGTAAGCGTCCGACTCCAAAAGCTCCAAGGTTAAATGATTCTCTGTTAAGTGCTCTCATATTTTCGGATTCTCCGTTACGTTTTCTGGCGTCGGTAATTGGTTAATTGGGACATTTTGGGACATTTTCTTAAACCAGTCGCACTGTTCCGCACACGTTGGACATTTCTCTTTAAGGTAACGTGCATTTCTCTCCATAGCTGCTTTTTCCTCATTTTCTTCTTGCTGTTCTTCTAACTCGTCTTGCCTAGCTTGTTCTGGTGTACGATTTGCAGTTAACTGTTGAATCTCCTCGGTTGTTTTGAAAACGTGATGTTGTTCACAGTAGCGTTGAAAACTCTCAGGAGTAAACAAGTCATAATTCCAAGCTGCATAAACCGGAGCTATACGCCTTTCCTGTTCGCCTTCGCAAAGTTCCCAATAGCCAGGCGTGTTAAAGACTTCTTCTTCCGCGTCGTATTGCTCTTTAAACCTGCGGGTTTCTTCAATAAGCCAATAAAACCGCGTGTAGAATATCCAGTTAGCCAAAGGGTCTTTTAGCGTTACAAAGGCATCTGTGAAGACTTGAAAAATCTCCAGTATCCTAGCCATAAAACGACGATTAGCTGCGTCCACGATTGCTTGATCGCTCGGCGATAACGGCGTGCAAGTGGTTTCTCCCCGTTCCATAGCTTCCTGCAGTTCTTCCGCGTGCGCCTCTAAGATTTGAATCGCCCGTCTATGTAATTCACTTTCGGCTCGGTCTAGCTCTATGTCCCCGTTTTCCCATGTTATTTTTGTTGTGCCTTTTTCAGGGAGTTCGGGTAACACATTTTTTTCTAATTCATAGAGTTTCTTGCTTGCAATATTCACTTCTTCTTACCCTCTGGTTTCGGTATTAATATGCTGTTCTTCAACTTCTCCTCCAGCGCAATCACTCTCAACTCCAACTCCTCATCCTTGAGCAAGCCGCCGTAAGTGGAGACGGCTGAAACCAGCACCCTCGCCCATCCTTGTTTAGCCTTATCGCTGTTGCCGCCATTATGAATTTTTTTGTGAGCCAAACTCAAAACGCCGTCCAAAACCCGAAACAACGTGTTTCTGCGCTCCTTAGCAGAACGGTTTGATGACGGTTTCTTAACGGCTTCAACCATTAGGCTCTTCCTCTTTTATTATTCTAATGGAAGTTCAGACAACACAAAGGCTCGATTCAGCGTATCTATCCAAGAGACAACACAAAACAAGACAACGATACGCTATTAGTAACAGAAGTAATTAAAAGCTTGCGATAGAAGTGCATATGGGCACCAGCCACGGTTAACTCGTCATATTTTGTCCAGCCAGCTTTACCAAACGCCTTAATCTCCTCAGGAGTCGTAAGTATATGGTAACCTCACTATGGTGTGCACTTACCTTTGTGTGCTCTTCCACGATTTATGAAGTCACTTAAAGCCCATTTGACACTCACTTCATTTATTATGCCCAAAACAAGCTCCAAACCCAAAAATCGCCAATAATAATGGTTCTCTCAACATTAACCTGTTTTCAGTAGAAAGACTGGAAGCTGGAGAAGAGAAAAAAGCTCTCCAGCAGATCTATCATACTAGCAGTTCTGCCTTTACGAGTTTGTCGGCAACTGCTTCCAGTTTTTCTATGAAGGGATGACTTGGGTTTTCAAAAGCCAATATCGAAGTTCTCTTCACCTTGAGCACATCACAATAGCAAGGAATAAGCCCGACAACTCGATGTTTCAATGTTTCCTCCAGTTCTCTAATTAACCTCGTTTGACCTTCCTCTGAATGAAGCCTTACATCGTTTGGAAACTTGTTGACCACAACAGCTGTCTCCTTTGGCAGAGCATCATACAAATTTGCGAGAATATTCCCCGTGCTTTCAATGTCTAGCGAATCCATCGTTGTCACTGTAAGAGACAAGTCAGAACTGACAACGGCGTTAATTGATGAGTATTGAATCCCTGGACTTGTATCCAAAATGCAGTAATCCATCCGCATCATATTCAGAAGCAGAGAAAACATTGAGAAAAGCTTCTTGACAGCTGTCACTTCCCATGCTCTGCTCTTCCTAATGGTATTCTGAATCACAGCGACATTCGGATTGGCCAATCCAATTAGGAATTTGCCTTTAGTATTGTATTCCTTAGATATATCCATCAAAACTTGGTCAGCGCGACATTTGCCGTTAAGAAAATCGTTCAACCAATAGAGTACAGGTTCTTCGACATGTTTAGAGAAGATGGTTGCTAAACTCGGTGCGCTGAAATCTAGATCCAAAAAGGCAACATTGAACCCCTTAGCACTAAGTATTGCTGCCAGATTAGTGGCAATAAGGGTTTTTCCGGTACCCCCTCGCGACGAATGAACTGCTATGCTCTTCCCACTCATTCTCTCACCTCCGAAGACTCGATATAGAAATAGACAGCTCTACCTTCTCTTTTCTTCTTCAGATACCCCATCCTTACCAATTGATTTGCCGAAGCGCTTTCAACCGCCCTTAATCTCTTCGTTTCCCTAGCGATATCTTGAGCTGTACCCTTCTCAAGTCTATATAGTGCCATCACCGTCTTTCTCAGGGCACCAGGCAAAAGTGACAACGTCATAGAATCAGGTACAAATCTGAGTCCGCTATTACGCAGTGCCTGTTCCTGCGTCTCCAGAATTTGCTTACTCAGCAGAATTAGCGAATCGAGTTTTTTGCTAATTTCACCCATTGCGTTGAACAACCTAGCTGATACAGTATCAGTATTCAAGCCTGACTCACACTCCTTCTCCCCCAACACTCTCAGAAGTCTTGTGTATTATTGCATATACAATAATACACTATATACCCGCCTAATAACTCTTCCTAGTCCGAATCCGAATCAAGTATCAGAGAGCATCGCCGCACAAACCCTAAGGTTATTACGAAGAACCCCCCATAAAAAACTGCGAGTCAAATGAAAGACACAAGAAACCTTAATCAATTCTGCAGGAAAATCTTGGAAGACAACGGAGCAGCAATCGCAAACAAAGCAAGCACCATACTGCTTGAAGACCCAGCCTTAACGGATTTGCATGATCCCCTTCACTTTATTTCTAAAAGTTGGCGTGATCTCAGTCCTGCATTAATCAGCCTATCCTGCAAAGCGGTTGGAGGACGACCAGAAGAAACACAAAACACCGCCTTGGCCATCAACTTGATGCATCTCAGCTTCTCCATCTGGGATGACATAATAGACAACACAAAATCCAAGTCGTTTAGACCAACGCTTCTGGGAAAATTCGGGACACCCACATCAGTAATCATTGCTGGACTTGCCGCAGCAAAAGCATTCTCACTTCTCAATACAACACCCATGGCCGATGGAAAACGGCAAATCATTAATGATTTGATATGGCGCTTGGGAACCAAGATGGCAAGCACTGAAGCAATTGCGCTCCAAATGCGGACTCAGCGAATTCTTACGAGCAAGAAGAAACTATGGAAAATCAAATCTGAAGCGTCAGACCTCGAAACTTGCCTGAAGATCGGCGCAATAATCGGCAATGGTTCTGAAAACGAAATACACCATCTGGGAGAATACGGCCTATGCCTCGGAACAATCTTCGCATTACGAAATGACTTTCTTATGTCCGTTAACCTGACTCTGGAACTAGCTCAAAGAATAACGAGTAGGGAGTTACCGTACGCCCTCTCATGGGCGAGAGAACGATCTGGAAAACTTCAAAAACAACTCGAAACCCTAGCAGGTCAGAAGGATATCTCACAGACATCCATAAAAGAAGTGGTAGAGGACCTGTTGGCTACAAATGTAGCGAACAACATAGCAAGAAAAATCAGAAGACAAGCCAATAAAGCAGAAAAAGAACTCACGCACCTGAGAAGAAACGAAGCGACTCAAACTCTCCGATGCCTTGTTAAGGCGCAGCCGAAGCTATTCAGCGAGAGCCTCCCCAAGCAAGGGCGTTGCTGTATCTAAACAACCTCTGGCCACTTCGGCTGATCTGTACTCATCTGAAACAACGCAGATACAACTATGCCCAAGTAATTCGCAGGGATCTTGGCTTTTCTGCAAACCTTGATTAGCAAATTCTTGTCTTTTTTCTCGAGAGCATCTTGCACCAGCGGGCAAAATTGTGGGACGGCTAAGGACTGAAGATGGAAGGAGACATCGGTTATTCTTTGGTTTAAGGCTTTCATAACACATCGACTCCGAATCTGAATCAGCTTATTCTCCTTTTAAGCTTTTTCACTTCCCGTAAAATTTATGTTCAGATTCAGAACAAATAACTCCGTGTTCTGAAATGAGCATACTGAAAAGCGGCATCAGCATTACAAAACGTAATTTTCTTGCAAACCTAATTATAGTCTCCGTTTTTTTCACGCTGTACCTTGTCTTCACTTCTCTTACGTCGAACTATATAGTTTCATCTTTTCAAAATCAAACTTTAGTGAGCGCATCATTCCAATTTGTGGTAGGCATTTCGATAATTCTAATCGCCTTTTTCAATCATAGAATCCCAAAAAAAGCAAACATATACTCAAGTATGTTGACCGCTGTCATACTGACTGGGATACTTTTATTCGTTTCAAATGTCGCCCTGAAAACAATAATAGTTCTGGCCATTGCGGCATCCTTGGGAATAGGACTCTCATCAGCCGTCACTTATTTCTGGAATTCAACAACACCCGAAGAAAGAGGTCGCATTGCAGGGCTCATAGGAGCCGTTGCGTTGCCATTTGAATTTATGATCAGTTATTTGATAATCCCCAGTCTAGGCTTTCCGAGTGAAATAACGCTTATAATCATTGTTAATCTTGGTGTGGCAATGCTAGCACTACTGAGACGAGGTAAAGCACTGCAGCAGGTGGAAAACAAGATCCAAAAAGGAAATTACCATGAAAAAAGAGCTGTGCTTCTTTACTTCATTCCGTGGATAGTTTTTTCCTTGATTAACGTGACCATTGGAAAAAGCGCATCAATCAATATCTCAGGGCAAACTTCAATGTCCTTTCATATATTCCTGCTAGAGCTAGAGCTTTTTGGAGTTATTTTAGGCGCGGCTATAGGGGGAATTGCTGCAGACTTCGTTGGACGAAGAATAGCTTTAGCGTCTGGTCTCTCTTTATATGGAATCAGTGCGGCTCTTACTGGCTTATTCCCAAATAATGAAATGTTCCCTTTTGTTTACCTAACAAGCGGCTTAAGCTGGGGATTTCTTTTCGCCCTTTATATGTTCGTAATATGGGGCGATTTGGCTAATAATGACAACTACGTCAGAATGTACTCATTAGGGTTATCCACCTACTTTTTATCCTCAGGACTTGGTTCTCTTATTCCAGTATCTGTTCCATTAGCAGTTGGTTCTCTGATAAGCTGCTTGGTGGTCTTCCTTTTGAACATACCAATTGCCTTGGCGCCCGAACTCGCACTCTCAGATTTCCTTGAAAAGACAAGGTTAACTCAGCACATGAAAGCCATAAGAAAGATACAAAAACAAAATCAAGGATAAGCACTGCCGGGCAACCTGGGGAACGCCACAGCTTCTTCTATTGTTGTCAATTTGCATATCCATTGAACAAGCCTTTCAACTCCAATCGCAAATTCAGAAAAAGGAACAAGCCCATCTTGAATCAAACCCAAGTACCACTCTTGGTCCGCAACACCCACGCCCTCTTCAGCCATTTTGCTCAAAATTACTTCCTTCTGGGTAATCATTTGTGCACCACCTCCAATCTCTCCGAAACCTTCTGGAGCAAGCAAATCAACAGATAACGATAACTCTGGTCTTTCCGAATCCAGCTCATAAAGGAATGTCTCACTCGCAGTTGGAACCTTCGTAACAAAGAACGGCGAATTGAACTTCAGACTCAGATGCCTCTCCATTTCCTGAGCTATTTTCTGCCCCCAAAAAACTGCAAAGCCATCCCTCTGCAAGATTTCAACTACCTCATCATAAGTCAGCTTGCAGAAAGGCGTTCGCAGCTCAGCCAAATCAGCAATAGAACGATCAAAACACTTTAAAAGCTCCTCATTTTCTCGTGACAAACTACGACACACATGACCGATAAGTTTCTCTTGAACCTCAATTATGGCGTCTAATTCGCATTGCTGAGCTATTTCTATTCGCCAATACTCAGTTAAGTGACGTTGCGTCCTCACCTTTTCCGCTCTGAAGAATGGAGCGACCGTGTAAATCTTGCCTAAACTCGCCACGAAAGCACTTGCGTAAGGATGCAACCCGCGAACAAGGTAGGCCTCTTGGTCGAAATACTTTACGCTGAAAGAACCTGACTCCATTCCAAACCCTGGAATTATTGTTGGCCCCTGTACCTCAACGTAACCATGTTCATCAAGCCATTCTCTTGCATACCTGAGTACTTGAGCTCTAATCTTCAACATAGCCACAGTTCTCTTGTTTTGAAGGTTTCGATTCTCAGTTATCATAGTGGTCCACAACCTCTTCTTACGGAAAGCTACTAATTAAACTGGCGAAAAAAATAGGGATCTAAAAATCTTGCCCTTATCACTCTTCAAAAACGGGTCTATACTTATCTCCCCTCTTTTTTGTAATCTCCCCGCTCACCCCCAAATTCAAACGCAAACGAAGCCAAAGCTCAAATTGTGGTCATGCTTCGCAAACGACAGCTTTCCAGTTTTCTTCTTCAACTTATTCATCCGCTCAAGAAGACGCCTCCGTTTGATTGGAAAAAACAAAAAAGAAAAAAAAGAAGGAAGGCTGCGCGGGAGATATCACCACTGTAATGGGGATAAAAGCTTATTCGCGTCGTAAAGGTTTAACAGTTACGCTGAGAATGTGTACCGGCAGAGAAAACTAATTAATAATGTGTCAAAAGCGAGTTAAACGGCTGAGAGAAAAATGAGTTTCAAATTAGGCTTGAATAGGGTGCAAGAAGTTTTGGTGATAGCGTTGATGATATTGCTCGTTTTTGCAGTTACCTATTCTGACATAGAATTTATGTACAAAATTGGTATAGCAGCTTTAGTGTTCGCCATAATCTTCCTGACAAGCATGGCTGGTCAAGCAATGAAACAGCAAGAAGAGCAGAAGCAGCTCTAGGAACTGGAACAATTATGCACTTGCAGCAGCTTATACCCCTTCTTTGAATAGGCATTTAGTATTCTCGGAGAAGACTGTCCATTTCTTTGCTTGGAGGCAAAAAGGGGTTCGTGTCTGAAGAAAGTGTATGTTGCTTTTTTGGTCTCGGAGTTTTGCTGTGAAAAGTCTGCAAATGTACGGGCATTCTCAGATGGATACGTTTATATGTAAAATGACGGTTTGATAGTCACCACTTGAAAAGGGCAAGGGAATTGTGAAATGTCCGTTTGGCATGGTAGCTTACGTAAAAGGAAACTTACAGGTGGCAGAAAACGCGCTTACCGAGTGAAAAGAAACTACGAGAAAGGCGCGTTCCCAGCAGAAACCATACTTGGTGAACCAAAACGGCGGAGTGCACGAGGACAAGGTGGCAACATCAAAGTCAAAGTTTTAAGCGCCAAGTACGCGTCTGTAACTGACCCGAAAGGTGGGAAAACTGAGAAAACCGAGATTCTGCGTGTAGTCAAAAACGCTGCGAACGTGGATTATGACCGCAGAGGCGTCATAACCAAAGGTGCGGAAATCGAAACGTCCATAGGATTGGCACGCGTTACTTCGCGCCCAGGCAATGACGGCGTTATAAACGCTGTGCTTATGGGCGGCAAAGAAGAAAAAAGCTAAACCGCTACTACTTCTGTTTTACAAGTTCGCTGCGTAGTTTCAGCAATTGTTTAGCGATTCTCTTTATTACTTGTTCTTTGGATGTGGTTTTCTCAACCATTATCATTCCAGTTTTAGCCCAAGGCGTCTTAGGATAACCTGCATCCGCCGTAACCTCATACTTTAAACCGAGCTTCGTCACTGCCGCCGTGATTTCCGCAATTCGCGGAGACTGCACTGCTAAACTCTTCGGAACCCGCCGCCCTTCCTTCCTAGTTTTAGCCTGGTCAAAGTACGCTGGCCAGATTATGGCTTTGTCTTGTTTACGCATGTCTCATTCTTCACCTTAAGCTACTTGTGCGTGTAATAGACCGTTAACATCGGCGTAACCTCATCTACACGCACGAAACCGAAACGTTCAAACTGTATCACAGTGTTCGGCTTTAACCTTTCGCACGCGCTTTCCGCAATGCCTTCAACCACTGCAGCGTCAGGCATCACCACTCGGCAGGGCACATCACCATCCACAGGTATCCAATGAATCAACTGCGCTTTTGCTTTCCTCGCTTCCTCGTAGGCGGCACTGACGAACACGACTTCCACCGAATACAACTTCGTCTGCTCCACCTTAACGTTAAAAAGCTCCATAAGTCTGACGACTTTTCCAGCCTCAGCTTTTTCCGCGTCCTTTTTTGCAATCCAGAAAATAACCGCCTGTTCGTCGCCTACTGGCGTCACCGTGTACTCCCTGAAGCCCTTCTCAGGCTGCTCAGGATGCAACGGAAGTTTCGCTGTGAACGTTTTAGGCACGCCTTTAACTTTCAGTTCAAATGGTTCAGGCACAAAAAAGTACCTGTCGCTTTGCGCGTCAAGGATTTTGCGGTTGTAAGCGTACAGGTTATCCCAGCTTAAAGTAACATCCGCCGTTTTAGGTCCAACGTCCACTATCATCTTCTTAATCGCTTCAGCCGTTATCCCCCGCTTCCGCAACGCCGCAAACGTCGCCAACCGCGGGTCATCCCAACCCGCGTAACTGCCGTCGCGTATGCCCTGAACAATCTTCGACTTGCTCAGGAAAGCACCTGTAATCTTCAACCTGCCATAATGGATCGCTTCAGGATAATCCCACCCCAAATGCTTGTACATGTACTCCTGCCGAACCATATTCGTCAAATGCTCTTTACCGCGAATAATATGCGTGATACCCAACAAGTGATCATCCAAACCCGCAGCCAAATTGTACAAGGGCCAAACGCGGTACTTTTTGCCCACGCGCGGATGCGGATACTTGTTTATATCAATAATCCTAAGCGCAGGCCAGTCGCGCACCGCAGGATTCGGATGCCCCAAATCAGTTTTCACACGCACAACAGCCTCGCCCTCCACGTAGCCGCCTTCCAACATGCGCCGCCAACGCTCCAAATGCTCCGTTGCTGGCAAGCTGCGGCAACCACACGGCTTACACGCTAACGACTGCTTCCTAAACTGTTCAGGCTCGCAAGTGCACACGTAAGCGTTGCCTTCACGCAAAAGCCGCTCTGCATACTCATAGTAAATCGGCATCCTGTCGCTTTGAATGTACTCCGCGTCAATTTTGCAGCCTAACCAAGCCATGTCTTCTCGGATGCGGTCGTAAAACTCCAAAACAGGCCTTTTCGCTTTTGGGTCTGTGTCCTCAAAGCGCAAGATGAATTTTCCTTTGTAGATGCGTGCGTATTCGTGGCTTAGTATTATGGCTCTTGCTGAACCTAAGTGCAGTACGCAGTCGGGGTTCGGAGAAAACCGCGTGACCACCTGCGCGTACTTGCTTGTGTTTGGTAAAGCAGGCAGACGCTTTGGCTCTTCCACTTTTTCCTTCTTCAGGGTTTCAGGCCACTTTTCCTCAACTATCCGCTTCTGCTCCGCCACCGAGAGGCGGTTGACTTCGGCGACTACCTCGCTGATTAAGGCGGATAGCTCTTTCACTTTCGTTTTCAGCTCTTGCCTTTCGCCTATGATTCTTCCCACGATTGCGCCTGCTTGTGCTTTGCCGTCGTGCTGAACTGCGTTTAGCAAGGCAGCTTTGCGTACAAGTTCTCTAAGTTCACTGTTTTCTATTGCCAAGGGGTTTACGCTCTGTAAGCCTGATTACTTGTTTCGTTTAATCAAGAATTCCGCGAAGGCTTTTAATTTTTCCTTAGCTTCTGTTGCCTCCAGAAGCTTCTCCGCTTCCTTCCAGCTTTCCTCAACAATCTGCGCCGCAGTACGCTTCACATGCTCTATGGCACCGTATTTTTGCATTATGGAAATTGCCTCGTCCCGCAACGCTTGCTCAGCAGTATGCATGCCAAGAATCTGAACAAGCCGCTTCCCATCCGCGTCAGTTGCGTTTTCCAACGTGTGAATAACCATCAGCGTCCGTTTTCCTTCTGTGATGTCCTGTCCTAAACCGCCTTTCTTCTCCGCAAACTCTTTCCCCGTTAAGTCTAAAACGTCATCCTGCATCTGGAATGCGACGCCTATGCTTTCAGCGTAACGCCCAAGCTTTTCTACAAGCTCCTTGTTTGCGTCAGCCAGCACCGCCGCCAGCTTAGCTGCCATCCGCGCTAACGTGCCCGTTTTGTACGCGCACATCTGCAAGTAATCCTCTTCGCTTAGTTTATTTGCGTTGGCTATGCCCCTGTGCCACGCAATATCCATCGCCTGCCCCATGCTGAGGTTAATCATCTCCTGCACGTAAACCTCGTAAAGGTCGCGCAACCGCTCAGCCGGCACCGAGGCTCTTTTCTCCATAAGCGGCAAAAGCGGCAAATAATACATCGTGTTCCCAGCGTTAACCGCTATGTCCACGCCGTAAAGCTTGTACGAGCAAGGCTTGCTCCTTCTCAGCTCTGAAGCATCCTCTATATCGTCAATCATCAAAGTGCCATTATGAACAACCTCGGGAATAATGGCGAAGTCCAAGTAGTTCGCAGAGTCTTTGCCCAACGCCTCGCACACAAGCAGAAACAATGCTGGTCGCCACCGTTTTCCGCCTCTGTCCAGAAACTCCCAGATTGGCTCAGCAATAGCCTTGTTCAAGGTTTCCACGTTGTAGCTGTGCCGAGGCGGATTAACACGGAAAAGCACTGCTTCAGCAGTGAACTTTCGCGGGATGTACTTTTCGATGGTTTTATCTATCAACGGCGCCTTTTCTTCAAGAAACCTTTCAATATCCACAGCCTTAACGCGCTCCTCTTCTCGCGTAACCTTCCACGTTAAAACCGCGCTTCTGCAACCACTCAGCTGTTTTACCCGTTACCACAACAGGCACTTTAGCCAACTGCTCCACTTTCTCAGCGCCCACAAGAAACATAACATTCCGCAATTCCTCAATCCACAGCGAAAGCAAATCCACCGTGTCCTTTGCACCCTTAACCGCGGCTTGCAACACAGGCTGAGAAAGACTTGCCAAACTTGCACCTAAAGCCAAAGCCTTAGCCACATCCACGCCGTTACGCACGCCGCCCGAAGCAATCACGGGAACTTTAACCGTTTGCACGGTCTCTACGAGGCTGGCAACTGTCGGCGTGCCCCAGTCCCAAAAAGCATCACCCAACAAGCGCTGAGCATCATTCGCACGGTAATACTCAACCGCTGCGAAGCTGGTTCCGCCCGCGCCACTAACATCTATGCCTTTCACGCCTGCGGCTTCCAGCCGTTCTGCGTCTTCCGCGGCTATGCCGGAACCCGTCTCCTTTACGATTACAGGCTTGTCCACTGCGCTTGCGATTTCGCCTATTTTATTGAGAACGCCTTTGAAGCTTGTTTGCCCCTCAGGTTGCACCGCCTCCTGCAGCGGGTTCAAATGTATTGCCACAGCGTCAGCGTCAATAATTTCTATGGCTTTCTTCACTTCTTTCACACCGTAGCCGTGCACAAGCTGTATCCCGCCTATGTTGGCTACGAGAAAAGCGGTTGGCGCCTTCTTTCTGGTTATGGCAAAGGTTTCTGCGAGTTTCGTGTTTTCTATGGCTGCGCGTTGGCTGCCGACGCCCATGCCCAAATGCAGCGTCTCCACTGCCTCAGCTATGGCGGCGTTTATCCGCGTTGCCTCCGCGGTTCCCCCAGTCATCGCGCCGACCATTATGGGCGTAGCGAACTTGTGACCAAAAACTGTTGCCGCCAAATCCACGTTGTGCTTGTTGACTTCAGGCAGCGCCCTGTGCACTAAATGTGCGTCTTTGAAGCCTGTAGCGGCGTCTCTGGCTTGCGCATCCTCGTTTAAGCAGATGCGGATGTGGTCTGCCTTGCGTTTTTCAGTTTCTTCAGCCACTTGCTACTCCTTCTCTATAATTGTGCCTCCCACTTGTTCTCCGACAAGCGCCCTGTAAACGCGGTTCGGCTTTGAAGCGTTCACTATTGCCACGGGGATTCCCTGCTCCACCGCAGAGACAAGCTCGGTTACCTTGCCCTGCATGCCCCCCGTCACATCAGCCGTCGTGGACTTGCCCATTTTTCCCTCCAACGCCTTCAGTTCCTGCAACGTCAGACGTGGGTAAACTTTGGCGTTGCTATCGGTTTTCGGGTCTGCGGTGCATAAGCCGTCAACATCCACGCCTAAGATTATTTTGCGTGCGCCTAATTTTCTAGCTAAATACGCCACAATCTGGTCGCCAGAAAGCACTGTGAAGCCTAGCTGTGTGTCTAACGTTGCGTCTCCGTAAAGCACAGGCGTGAAGCCCATTTTCAGCAGCATTTTGGGGATAGCCTCATCAAACAGTTTTATTCTGCCCTGTTCAGTGGCGATGCAGGATGACGGAGTAACGCTTACTGCTGGGACCTCGTGCCACACCAGCGCGTCCATGACTAGCCCGTTCAGCACAGTCATCACATGATGGGTTTCTGCGAAGCCTACTTTCTGAGTGTCGTCTTTTAAGCCGTTTTGGATGCCGTATTTTTGGGCTGTGGGGTGCCCGAAGCTTCCGCCGCCATGCACGATTATGAGGTTTTTGGCGTTTGCTCTGGCGATTTCTTCTGCTAATCGGTTTATGACTTCGGTTCGCGCGGCAAGTTCCCCTGTTTTGTCGGTGATTACGGAACCGCCGATTTTCAACACTACTGGTTTTGCCTCGCTCATCGCTCTATTCACTCTCTTAAGTTACTAAGCGCCTGTCTACTTAAACTATAACCATTCCGTTCTCTATCTGAACGTGGTCGCCTGTCTTTAAGCGGGAAATATCTATCTTGTCCACGCACGGGATTTCCGAGATTATCGCGCCAACCGCCACAACCGTCTCGCACTCCCTGTTAACAATGCCCGCAGGAGCCGCCCCATTCTTCTTCAGCCTATACAGCGTGTAGGAACCCACGGTTGAGCCTTTCCCAGTTGGAAACACAAGCACCTTGCCCTTCACGCTTTTACCCTGCAACTCATGCCCCTTCTCAAGAACCTCACCCGTAGTCGGGTCTACACCACCGTAGAACGAGATAGGCTGCGACGTAACCAACGCTTCGCCCTCGCCTTTCCCCCTGTAGATGATTCTGCCTTTCAACTCCATTTTCCAGTCACCGCCGCCTCTATACACTCCTCTAAACCACCCATTTTCGTAAGCATCTTATTATGCCGCGAATAGTAACAGCCCTTCGCAGAAGTTGTGGCAATAGCTTTGAACCTGCCTTTCAGCGGCGCTACTGCCATGCATGTATCACAAGCAAACTTGCCGCCAGCCGCCTCAATAATCGCCGTGTAACCGCGCGTGTCCGCAAGCTGCTTGGCTGTGCGTGAACTGGCAACCCAGAACTCGGTGTTCGGCGAGACTTTTCTGCCTTTAAGCAGCTTGGCTATTTCCGCGATTTCTTTGATTGAACAGTGCGGGCACCCGATGCACACGAAATCGATGTCGCTGGTCTCATCGTTAATGTTCCTGTAAGCATCTGCGATGTCGCCGGCGTCTATTGTGACTTTGTCGCTTGGCGGCTGGTACCGTTCAGCGCCAGGCGTTATACCCTGCATGTAAAACAGCGGTTTAGCGCCGTATGTCACTACTGAAGCGCAAAAAGACTTCAACTCGTCCACTTCCGCCTCTTCCACGCCCGTTATGTACGCAATTTTGTTTTCTGCTTTTTTGCCGACGCAATAGCCCAATGCGCCCCAGTCTGAAAGCTTCTTCAGCTCAGCCGTTACGTGCACGTTGATGTCGGGCGTTCGATTCTCGTCTAAGTGCAAGCCGTAGCATGGGGTTTTGCCGACGAATGCTGCTGCGAGCGCGGAGGGTCCGCCTTCCCTGTTGGTTCTCGCTCCGATTACTGAATTGGCGAAGGTGACTGCTGAAGATTCAGACCAAGCAACATGCTCTCCATAACGCGGCAAATTGCCTATCAAATACGGCGTGCAAGTACATGAGGTGATTATGCCCATTTTCTTGAAAGCGTCAATTACCATGTTTTGTTTTTCCGCGAATGCTGGGTCGATGCCGAGGTTTTTCCAATTTTCCAAGTCCATGCCCGCTGGATTCAGCGTGGTGAGCACTTTGACTTTTCCGTCTTTCGCAAGTTCATTCAGGAATTCCAGTCCAGCGTCGCCGAGGTTATGGTAGGAGACACCTGCCACTTGGACGGAGCCTACTTTTATGAGGCGTTCTGCGCCGTAAATGTCGCCTAAGGCGACAAGTATCTCCATGGACTTCTTTACAGCGTAGCCTTCTTCGCCAGATAGCATGCGTTCTTCTTTTTCTGCAAGGTACATGACTAATCACAGGTATTTGTTAAGGTCCACTTTTCTGTAGTGCTCTTTCGCGAAGCTCTTGTCTGTTTTCCCCAAAGGTACCGTAGCATCTAAACCCATCTTGCAGGTAGTGGCTTTTTTGCCCTCAGTTAAATCTCCTGACGGGTCCAGAGAGGAGCCAGGCTGATGTGGCAGGATTACCGCGTTTTTGTCGGCTTGGAACCTTGTGGCAATCGCCCACTCCACGTCATGTGGGTCGTAAATGTCTATGTCATCATCCACTATGACGCAGTGCTTCAGCGATTTGTGTCCTTCAAAAGCCGCGGCTATGGCTTTTTTGCCGTCGTCCGCGTTCTTCTTCGCTATCTTCACAACTGCGTGTAGCCAGCTGCATCCGCCTGGCGTGACGTAAACGTCTTTGCACTCGCAGACCTTGTTCACTTCATTGAAAATTGATGGCTCCTTAGGCATGCCCATCAAGAACTTATGCTCGTTCCTGCCAGGCAGTAGTGCTTGGTAAATCGGTTTCTCCCTGTGTGTTGCACATTTGATTTCTATGATTGGTTGTTGCCGTATCTTGTCGATGGTTCCCGTCGTGTCCAGAAACGGGCCTTCCGCTGTTTTTTCTCTGGTTATGCGTCCTTCCAGTACGATTTCGCAGTTTCTGGGCACTTCAAGGTCAACAGTTTTGCACTTTACTAGTTCTGTTTTTTCTAGGGCGTTAGCCATTCCCAGTTCGTCAACGCCCATTGGTAATGATGTTGCTGCAGCGAGGAGCACAGGGGTTGAATTGCCTATGCATAATGCGATTTCGAGTTCTCCGCCAGCCTTTTTGAGGGCTGTATCCGTTCCTCTGTTCTCAACAATTCTGGCTACAAACTTGTTCTTGCCGATTAGCATTAGTCTGTGGAATGCCATATTTCTAGTGCCGAATTCAGGGTTTTTCACTATTGCCACGGCGGACGCAATGTATTTGCCGCCGTCCTTTTTCGTGTACCTCATTATCGGAAGCTTTGTCAAATCCACGTCTTTCTCGATTACTTCTTGGCATTCGCCTGCCGCTACAACGGTTGGCGGCACAGGCTTGCTTAGGGCGCTTGCCAGCTTATGCAGCAACTGCTCCTTCCTTATGCCTAACGCTTTGGAGATTAATTCTTTGGAGGATACGAGCCCTGCGACAACTGGGATGCTGGATTCTTTCGGTTTTTCAAAGAACACGGGTTTTTCGCCGAGCGCCTCTATAACGCCAGCCATCTCGTACTCCGTGGAAATCTCCTTCTTTACACGCGTCAACTCGCCGCTTTTGTCGAGCTGCTCCAAGAAACTCCTAAAACCCAACCTTTGTCCATCCCCCATCAATGCTTTATAGCTTCACGTTTCCTTATAACTTTTCAACACCGATTTTTGTCCGCAGCACTTCGAAGCCTGCCTTCTCAATAGCTACGGCAACCGTTTCCTGCAAAGTTTGCGTTGGAGTTAAGGCGACCATGCAGCCGCCGCCTCCGCCGCCAGTAAGCTTAGCGCCTAACGCGCCCTGTTTCCGCGCCAAATCCACCAGCAAGTCCAATTCTTTGCTGGATACGCCGATTTCTTGGAGTAACCGGTGGTTTTCGTTCATGAGTTCCCCTGCTTTCTTAAGGTCGCAATTCTCCAGTGCTTTCCGCCCGGCAAACGCCACGTTTTCGGCTTGCTTGAAGATTGGGTTGTATTTTTGTGGGTTGTTCTTTTTGCGTTCGGCGACGCCTTCCACCATGGCTTTGGTGTTGGCAACTTTGCCTGTGCTGCCGATGACTATTTCCACTGGCATGCGAATGTGTAGCCGTTCAACGTTGTCTGGTCCGCCAGCAGGGTTTTTCTTGAACCACAGTAAGCCGCCGTAGGTTGCTGCAGTATTGTCGATGCCTGACGGGTTGCCCGCGTATGCCTTCTCTGCTTCGTATGCAATTTGGTTAATTTTCTCGTTAGAAAGCCCGAGATTGAATTCTTCGGAGATAGCTCTTGCAATGGCTACGCTGCTTGCGGCTGAAGCGCCTAAGCCGCTGAAGCCTGGCAGACTGCCACCCAGCCAAATACTAAGCGGTGTTTTAGCGTTGAGTCCAGTGGTTTTGAGCATGCGTTCGATGGATTCTATTTGCTGAAGCTTTTTCTCTTCTGCGTAGCCTTTAGAGCCTTTCCGCTCATCTTTAATGTTGAGACCTGTTTGCGCTTTCGTTACTTCCGCGTCTGTGGCAGAGTCAATTGCTGATACAACGCCGGGGACGCCGTGGACAACGAAGTGTTCGCCGAACAGGATTACTTTTCCGTAACCTGAACCTTTACCCAATGTTAACGCACCTTGAAATGTAGCTATTACGATGTTTAGATAAAAATGTTCGTTTACACTTGGATTTGGTTTGCTATCCCTATCTCACGGGTGATGCTGAACTTCGATGATTACAAGCAAGGAAGCGTTGTGTCTTCAGGCAGTAACTGAAAAGGCTGTGCTGCTTGTTTGCCAATTTTTGGTTGTTGTTAAACTTCTTCTAGTACAATGGATGTTTCTGTTCGTGTTACGGTTGGGTCTTGCTCGATTATGTGGTAAACTATCTGGTTTATCTCCTTCAGCGTTAGCGCTTCAATAACCACGACTGCGTCGTACCTGCCAAATATGGCGTGTGCAGAGTGAACTTCTTTTGTTTTAACTTTTATTCGGTCGATTACTTGAAGGGATGTTCCAGGTTTAGTGTTTAAGAAAACATACGCTAACATTTCACATCATCATGCCCATTTGACGTAATAACCACGTTAATGCTTGACTTTTGGATATAAGTTTTGTCGTTTGATGGAAACTTTTTTAACATTTTAGGGTGTGCATAAACTTTTGTCAAAGGCTTCTTTCCCCCTCCTCCACGGTAACGTTGGTTTCCTGTGTTCGTTTAACGTTGCAGACGCGCTTGAGTGAGCACGCAGTTGAGGGTTAGATGTCTAGGGCGTTCAGGAAAAACCACAGGTCCTCAACAGTCGTTATCTTCCGCAGCTCCAAGTATTGCGGCTTAAAGCTTGCTCCTCGCCCCGAAGACACCTTATAGAAGCCCACGATATGCGGGTACCCTCGGTCAATTTCAGGCTTATCCAACACTTCGCCCAGCTTGATTCGTTTGCCCTGCTGAGTTAGCCTTTTTTTCCTGTCTCTGAACGTTACTTTGTAGTCGCGGTATTTCCCCTTGTTTCCGTGCCGTGGAAAGTAGATTATCCAGTCGATTTCTTGGAAATGAAACTTCTTAGTTTTGCTCTCCAACCAGCCACCCGCCCACACTGTCAATGCGTCAAATGGCGATTTAAACATTATATCATGGTTAAGTCGCGTTCCTTTTCAGGTTATTGTTCAACGTTATTTCCAGATAACTATTTTATACGTTTGAACATGCTGTGTAGACGTGGGCAACGCTAGAGTGGAACTATGGTTTTAATAGGAAAGGTTTTTAGTTAGGTTATCACATCAAACACAGCAAAAGCGTAAAGAGTTACAGTGAGGTTAATATTATGTCCGTATTTGCAGCACCAGGAGCATACGACCGCGCAATAACAGTTTTCTCCCCAGATGGGCGGCTTTTCCAAGTTGAATACGCCATGGAACTAGTAAACCGTGGCGCAACAATTCTAGGCATCCAATGCGCGGGCGGAGTGGTCTTGGGCGCAGAAGAAAACATCGAAAACCTCGAAGAAGCAGGGTATTCATGGAAAATTTTTAAAGTCGACGAACACGTAGGCGCCGCGATAGTAGGCTTAAGCTCCGACGCTAGAATACTTATCGATCAAGCGCGAATATACGCGCAAAGCAACAAGCTAACTTATGACGAACCCATCGACACAGAAGTCGTTACGAAAAAAATATGCGACATACAGCAGATGTACACGCAGCACGCAGGTGTAAGACCCTTTGGAGTGTCAATAATTTTCGCTGGAGTAGACAAAACTGGGGCACGTGTCTTTGGAACTCACCCAAGCGGAACCTACAGAGGTTACAAAGCCACAGCTTTAGGCGCTGGAAGAGAAACAGTGTTGACGATACTGAAAGACGAGTATCGCGAAGACATGAGCCTAGAAGAAACCACAAAACTCGCAGTGAAATGCTTAGTGAAAGCGTTGGAAGCTAGACAATTGCCGCCCAGAATAAAAATCGCGGTTATTCCCGTAGCCACAAAGAAAATGGACATGTTGACCGATGAAAAAGTAGAAGGCTATATCAAAGAGCTGGGTTCGAGCACGTGAAATTTGGATGAGTGAGAAGTACACCGTTGCACGTTTAACGAAAGATAACGAGCATTTTGAGGTTTTAGTTAAATCTCAAAAGGCTCTAGACTACCGTAACGGGAAAATTGCGGGAGTAACTGACGTTCTTGCAGCTGAAACAATTTTTTCAGACGCAAACAAAGGCACGCGCGCCTCAGAGGAACAGATGCGCAAAGCTTTCGGAACAGCAGACACGCTGAAAATCGCTGAGGCTATCCTCAAAAAAGGTACCCTTCAACTTACCACCGAGCAAAGGCGCAAAATGGTAGACGACAAACGCAGACAAATAATCGATTTCATATCGCGACAGGCAGTTGACCCGAAAACCAATCTGCCTCATCCACCTTTGCGCATAGAAAACGCCATGGAACAAATCCACTACCCAATAGACCCGTACAAGCCTCTGGAAGAGCAAGTCAAAGACATAGTGAAGCTCCTACGCCCAATTTTGCCTTTGAAAATAGAGCAAATCTTCGTGGGCGTCCGCATACCTGCTGAATACTCGGCAAGAGCTTATGGTGCAATCAAAAGCTTCGGAGCAATAAAGCGGGAAGAATGGCGCGCTGATGGTTCTTGGTATGGCATTGTGGAAATGCCGGCTGGCTCTTACGCTTCGTTTTTGAATAAACTTGGAGAAGCCACAAAGGGAAGTGGAGAAGCGAAAATAGTTACTTAAAAAAATTTGGATTGAACTGGAGGTTAGATGAAATTATGCCAACATTTTTTGAAAAGAAGCAGCTTGTAACACCGGGAGAATTGCTTGCAGAAGGCGAGTATGTAGCAGGCGAGAACACTTACATGGAAGGAAACAAAATCTACGCCTCGCGAATTGGCCTTGTAGACTGCGACAACAAAAACGTGAACGTAGTCGCTTTAAGGGCTTTTTACGTTCCCAAAGTAGGCGACATGGTCATAGGCACAGTTGTGGAAGTTGGATTCAACGGGTGGACAGTAGACATCAAAGCACCTTACATCGCTCTTTTGAGAGCTTCAGACGTTCTAAGCAGACCTTTCAAACCGCAAAACGACGAGTTATCGCAAGTTCTTAACGCAGGTGACTTGATAGTTGCAAAAATCGCGTCATTCGACCGAGCACATGACCCGCAACTCACGGTCGGCGAGCCAGGCTTGGGAAAAATAACTCGCGGGCAGATAACGAAAGTAACGCCGACGAAGATTCCCCGAATAATTGGCAGAAAAGGCTCTATGATTTCAATGATAAAGCAGGAAACAGGTTGCCAAATAATTTTAGGGCTCAACGGAGTCATATTGGTCACGGGAAAAAACGTAGAAGACGAAGAACTTGCCCTGATGGCGATTCAAAAAATCAATGAAGAATCCCACACAAGCGGTCTAACAGATCGCATCACCCAATTGCTTAAAGAAGAAAAATCAAAACGGGAGGAAAAGAAGAATGAGTGAAAAACCAGAAAAATTAATTGATAAAAAAGGTTTAAGGATAGACGGAAGAAAAATAGACGAATTAAGACCATTGAAACTTGAAGTCGGCGTTTTGTCAAACGCTGACGGTTCAGCATACATCGAACATGGAAAAAACAAGATTCTAGCAGCAGTGTACGGTCCAAAAGAAATGCACCCAAAGCACTTGTCGCTTCCAGACCGTATGGTGCTGAGGTGCCGCTATCACATGGCGCCTTTCTCCGTGCAGGAACGCAAGTCGCCAGCGCCGTCAAGAAGAGAAGTTGAGCTTTCGAAGGTCATCCGCGAGTCTCTTGAACCCGCAGTGTTCGTGGAATATTACCCGCGGTCAGGCATTGATGTGTTCGTTGAAGTTTTGCAGGCTGACGGTGGAACGCGATGCGCAAGCATCACAGCGGCTGCTTTAGCTATAGCAGATGCGGGCATTCCTATGCGCGACTTGGTGGTTGCTTGTGCAGCGGGCAAAGTTGACGACAAAGTGGTTCTGGATTTGATGGATACCGAAGATAAAGTAGGCGTTGCTGATGTTCCTGTGGCTTTTATGCCTAACTTGGAAGCTGTGACCTTGCTGCAGATGGATGGCGTCCTTACGCCAGAGGAATTCGAGAAGGCAGTGAACTTGGCTATTGAAGGATGCAAAAAGATTTACGTTTTGCAGAAGGAAGCGTTAAAAACTAAGTATATGAACGTTAAGGAGGAGGTTGAAGAGTAATGTCGACGCTTGTTACTCGCGTACGTCAGAGACAAATCGGGCAGTTACTGGACGCTGGAAAACGTCTCGACGACAGAGGCTTAGAGGATTACCGCGAAATCAAAGTTGAACAAGGCGTAATCGAAAAGGCAGAAGGCTCCGCTAGAGTGCTGCTGGGAAAAACCGAAGTTCTGGTTGGCACGAAAATTGAAACTGGCGCGCCGTTTCCTGATACGCCTAATGAAGGAGTGCAAACCGTAAACGCTGAGCTTGTGCCTTTAGCTTCAGCAGCTTTCGAGCCTGGGCCACCAGACGAAAACTCAATTGAGCTAGCGCGCATAGTGGACAGGGGCATAAGAGAATCAAAAGCCATAGACACCTCGAAGCTGGTTATTGAGGCTGGCAAGAAAGTGTTCGTCGTTTTCGTTGACGTTTACGTGCTTAATCACGATGGAAATTTGATAGATGCTTCAGCGCTGGCTGCGGTGGCTGCTTTGCTTAACACGAAGATGCCCAACTACGAAGTTAAAGACGGAGAAGTGAAGACCAAAACAGGCTACACGCCGCTTCCGATGAAAAATCACCCCATAACAGTGACTATCGGCAAGATAAACGACAAGTTAATCGTTGACCCGTGGTTGGAAGAGGAGCAGGTAATGGATGCGCGAATTTCGATGGCGTTTAACGACGATGGCAACATCTGTGCAATACAGAAGGGCGGTTCAGGATATTTCACGCCGAAACAGCTCGCAGAAGCCACAAAAATCGCGAAAGCAAAAGCTGTGGAACTGCGTAAAAAATTGGAGTGGTAAACTCAATGGCTAAAATGAAGAAAGTAGGTCCAACGCGAGGCTTAGGCACACGCTACGGTTCTACGGTTAGAAAACGGTACATCAAAGTGGTCACGGAGTTGAAGAAGCCTCACAGATGCCCTCAATGTGGCTTTGCAAGAGTTAAACGAGAAAGCGTAGGCGTCTGGAAATGCAAAAAATGCAACTTCACCTTCACGGGCGGCGCGTACACGCCTGTCACCAAACTCGGCGTCGTAGCTAAACGCGCAGCGAAAAGCGTGTCTACTGCAGAAGCCTCGAAGGCAGTTGCAGAAGAAACCCAATAAGCCCCTTCTTTCCTATTTTCTTTTATTTTTTGCTTGTTTCTGCTGTAACCTATTTTAGAAAGGCGCGCTTACTCATCCAGTCAGGGAATAGCTACGATGAAGGCGAAGGCTTCTGTCCGCTTGCAGTTTTCTTCCGAGAAGCGCTTAACAGTGCTCCTTAACGCTTTGTTGCCTGAAGCTAGCCGACCTGCAACTAAACGTTCCAAAGTGACGTTAACACGGGATTCCCAGTTTATAGTGCTAACGGTTGAAGCCAGCGACACAGTAGCCCTGAGAGCAGCGTTAAACGCCTACCTAAGATGGATAAACTCGACGATTAGTGTTCTGGACACTTTGGAGAGCGCCTCTTAGCTTAGCCTGTGCGAAAACTGTACCCCCTCCCCTTTAAATAGGCATTTGCTCGTTAATCATGGTTCGACTTGTGTTCTGCTGCAAAACTGTAAGCGCGTCCAGATAGCTGCCGTCATTCTGTTTTGCTCATAAACACAGGCTCATCGTGCTTTTCTCTGTCAACGACTAGTCTTCCGTTTTTTATTACTTTGTCAACTAGGTTCACGCCGAAATGGTAGCCTATAAACTTGTGATTCGGTGTATTCAGAATAGTAACGTCAGCCCGTTTGCCTACTTCCAAACTGCCAACTTCGCCAGCGCGGTTAACAGCATGAGCCGCGTTAATTGTTGCAGCTGTAATTGCTTCAGCAGGCGTCATGTGCATTAAGTGGCAAGCCATGGCTACGACTAACTGTTGGTTCTCCATCCAGCAGTCTGCGCTGAATCCTGTGCCTAACGCCACGGGCACACCGCATTCAATCATCAACCTTGCGTCAGCGTATCTGCCCATCATCAGGTTAAACGCAGCGGCAGGAAGCAAAACTGCGATGACGCCTTTTTCAGCCATAGCTTTGATGCCTCCAGTAGAGGAAAACAGCAAGTGCTCGGCTGAGACGGCGCCCACATCCGCAGCGATTTCTGCTCCACCCAGCATGCTCATTGCGTCAGCGTGAATCTTAGGCTTTAACCCATGCGCCTTACCCTTAACCAAAACGCGTTTAGCCTGCTCTAAACTGAAGATTCTTCTTTCACAAAAAACATCACAGAACTCAGCTAGTCCTTTCTCCGCAACTTGTGGAATTGTTTCCTCAGCAAGCGAGGTAACGTACTCTTCTGGGTGACCCTTGTACTCAGGTGGAACAGCATGAGCACCCATAAACGTGGCAACTACGTTCACGCAGTGCAGTCGATTCAGGCGTCTAGTGGCTTCTAAAATCTTCACTTCCTCTGCTGTGCTTAAGCCATACCCGCTTTTTGCCTCAACCGTGGTTGTGCCATGCGCCAGCATCGAATCCAGCCTCTCCAAGCCAAGAGTCACAAGTTTTTCGGTTCTTGCTCTGCGGGTTTCCTTAACGATTTTCAGTATGCCGCCGCCTGCGCTGAGAAGCTCCGTGCGCGAAGCGCCTTCCACCCGTAGCTGAAACTCGTCTTCGAGGGAACCAGCGAAAACCAAATGCGTGTGCGGATCCACAAAGCCGGGAAGAACCAGTTTTCCCTTAGCATTAATCACATATTCCGCTCTGAACGCCTTGGTAACTTCCTGTGTTTTTCCCGCAGCCGCGATTTTGCCTTCTCTGATGGCAACGGCGCCGTCACGGACAATTCCCAACTCCCGCATTTGTTTGCCTGTTCTCGGTTTCTGTCCGCCGTCGGCGAGAGTCAGCAGCTCCTCAGCGTTCACAATAAGAATATCAGCGCTCTCCCTACGTCTGGTTCTGCCTCTAGAAAGTTTACCCAAAGCAATACCAACCTGAAACTATGTGCAGCAAAGTAATTATAGGTTGCCAAAAATCCACGCTACACAAAAATGGCAGACGCACCGAAGCTAAAGTTTAAACTTAAGTTGTCAACACGTTTCTTCTTGTGGAAGAGGAAGTGTCTGTGAAAGCCGAAGCTGAATTTGAAGTGCCCGCGTGGCGCCAAATATACTCCCTCCTGCTTAGTCAAGCTGAAAAAATCCTCAAAAACAACTTCAAACCCGACATTGTAATCGCTGTCTCAAGAGGCGGATGGGTTCCAGCGCGAGTTTTAGCTGACCTCCTTGAAACCCGCACAGGCACGGTGAGCGTCGAGTTTTACGTGGGCGTTGCCGAAACCAGAAAAACGCCAGTTTTGACGCAGGGTGTTTCTGTGGCTGTAGCTGATAAAGCGGTGCTCATCGTGGATGACGTTGCTGACTCAGGTGAAAGCCTGAAACTCGTTAAAGCGCATATCCTTCAAGAGGGCGCAACGGAAACACGCGCAGCCACGCTGTACTATAAGCCTTGGAGCACGGTTAAGCCAGACTATTACATGCGGGAAACAAGGCGGTGGGTGGTTTTTCCATGGGACACCAAAGAAACGTTCAGAAAAATCGTCGAGAAATACCGCGATGAAGCTGCAGTCGGTGTAGTAACTGCGAAACTTGTAAAAGCTGGCTTGCCTAAAAAGCTGGCTGAACGCTTCCTGAAAGAAACGTTCGGGGAAAGACCTTGCTGAAACACTTTGAGGAATTTGGGAAATACGTGGAAATCACGGGCTTCCGCAACGTCCAGATTGAGGATGCAGAAGGCTTTCTGAAGGCAACCCGCAGGGAACAGCAGGACACTGCAGTGCAGTTCTTCAACGCGGAGCTTGTGGCTACGTGGCAGCACTTGTACTTTGCAGTTTTAAACGCTTTAACGGCTTTCAGAAACAAAACCAACATTTCGAAAAGCGTTGCGGTAGAGGTTATGCTTTACGCTTCTGCTCAAAGGCAGATTCGCAAGGCTATTGCACTTATAGGCTTCAAACGCGACTCCGCCACTGTCGCCGCAGTGATAATTGGTGAAAGCCCTCATGCCGTGAAGGCAGTGCTATCTTCGGTTTCAAAACGCGTATGCTCAGAACCCGATGAAACTGTTCTCGCCTTGTCCACAGCCAAAATGCACAACATCCGCAGAGCCTTCAGCATTTCTGAGCGCGAGATGGAAACAGTTGTTAAAGCAGGCGATGTGAAACAAGCTTTAGTTGACCTAGTCATCGAACGGGCGGCTTTGCTGTCTACTCAGCTTTGAGCTTAAAGCATTTTCTCTTTGACAACCGCAAAAATGCAATTGGGACTTATCAGCGCCATGCCCGTTAACCCGCCGAGAACTTCAATTAGCAAGATTTTGTCGGGATTTTCCAAATCTGCCTTGTTCTGGATACCCATCGCGGCAGCCTCAATGAAATCCCGCGAGTGAATGCTCGTGAAACGTTTCTCCACCGTAACCCTAAAAGTCTCCTTTTCGCTTAGCCTCGCGGCAAACTCCATAGCCACACGCTTAACCTCGTCCAAGTCAGTGTGCATTACTTTTTCGATTGGCAAAATCCTCAGTGCATAGCGGAACTCGTACGGGCGCTCCTGTAGGATACCGCGGAACTTTTCTATGGCTTCAACTGGGTTTACGGCGGTTTTGCCTACGATGACTCCTCTGATTCCTGTTTTGCCTACTTCTGGCGCGGGGTCGCCGATTTCCTTAAGCAGATACGCCAGTTCATAGCACATTTGGCGTTCGTTTCCACGCATGGTTGTAGCTAACAGGTTAAAATCCGAAAGCACGTTTTCAACTCCGTTAAAGGGTCAGTGCAAGTACGGCTTTTCTCACAGCTTTCTAAGCTCGTAGCCGTCGCCTCACATCATCCCACAATGCACATCTCCTTCGAAGGATTTATCCATTTTGTTGCTTTTCACAGTTGACGCGCCCAGTTTCATGGTTTTGCTGGAAAAATAGTTTTGAGAAGAATGCACCAAGAATCACGGGGTTTCTTTGAAGTTTTGGATGAGACTACGACAATTGTCGAATCCAAATATTTAAACAGCGCCAAGCTACGCTAAACTAACACCAAACTTATGTGTGGAGGTGAAAAAGATGGTGTTTGAAGACGAAGAATGGGAAGAAGGCGAAGACGAAGAATGGGAAGAAGAAGAATGGTAAACCCAATGAAAAAACAAATTTACTAACAATTTTCTTTTATACATCTTAATACGCGCTTGTTCATTATTTTTTTGCGCGCTTTCAGGCTCATTGTTTATAACTTACCAAGTTAAATTCATTATTTTGAGTTCACCATGACACGCGTTGCTGTACTAGAAGCTGACAAATGCAAAACTAAGAAGTGCGACCAGCTGTGCGTCCGCTTCTGCCCCATGGTACGCAGCCACGTAGAAGCCATACACATAGAAGGCAAAAAAGCAGTAATCTCAGAAATGCTCTGTAGCGGCTGTGGCATTTGCGTAAAAAAATGCCCATTCGAGGCGATTTCAATTGTGAACTTGCCAGATGAGCTGGATAAAGACTGCAGCAATCGTTTCGGAGAAAACACTTTCAAGCTTTTTAGGTTGCCACTGCCTTCACCCGCCACAGTTTTAGGCTTGCTTGGGCAGAATGGCATAGGCAAAACCACCACTTTGAAGGTGCTTTCAGGCGAAATCAAACCCAACTTAGGCAACTTCCAGAACCCACCTGAGTGGAACGAGATAATCCAGCATTACCGCGGCTCAACTCTTCAGGATTACTTCCAGAAAATAAGCGAGAACCGCCTTAAAGTCGCGCATAAACCCCAGTATGTGGATAAAATTCCCAAGGTCATCTCCGGCAAAGTCGAAGACCTGCTAGAAAAAGTTGACGAAAGAAAAATTTTAGGCAAGCTTGCAGAGGAGCTTGAACTCACCAAAGTCTGGGATAGACCCTTAGATGTGCTCAGCGGCGGTGAACTGCAACGCGTAGCCGTAGCAGCTGCCCTGTGCCGAGAAGCAGACGTTTATCTTTTCGACGAGCCATCCAGCTATTTAGACGTTAAGCAACGGTTGCAAGTGGCTAAAGCCATACGCAGCCTCAAAGACTACGGAAAAACTATAATTGTGGCTGAGCACGACTTAGCTATAATTGATTATTTGTCTGACCAAATCTGCGTGTTCTATGGGTCGCCTGGCGTTTACGGCGTGGTTTCTCACGTGCACGGCGTGAGAACAGGCATAAACATTTACCTGCAAGGCTACATTCCCGACGAGAACATCTTGTTCAGAAAAGAAGCCATAGTTTTCCATGAGAAACCGCCTGCGACAAGCGTTAGCCCCAGCGAGACACTGCTAAGCTGGGGGCAACTGGAAAAAACGTTCAGGGGCTTCAAGCTTGTTACTGAAGCGGGCGAAATACGCAGAGGAGAAATCATCGGCATCCTCGGACCTAACGGAATTGGAAAAACAACTTTCGTGAAAATCCTTGCTGGACTTGAAGAGACGGATGATAAACAGAAACTGGGCGATTTAACTGTAAGTTATAAGCCCCAGTACATAGCGGCAGACTACGAGGGAACAGTCCAAGAACTCCTCATGAGCGTTGCCAAAGAAACTTTCACGTCAAGCTGGTACAAAACCGAAATCCTCCAACCCTTAAAGATTAACGTGCTTCTCGACAGAAACGTGATGGAACTCAGCGGAGGCGAACTGCAAAAAGTTGCCATCGCCGCCTGTTTATCCCGCAAAGCTGACTTGTTCCTGCTGGATGAGCCGAGCGCTTACTTGGATGTGGAGGAAAGATTGAACATGGCTCGCACTATACGGCGTGTGGTTGAGGCGCACAGCGTGACTGCTTTTGTTGTTGAGCATGACGTGGTGACTCAGGACTTTATTGCTGATAGGCTGATGGTTTTCAGTGGAGAATCCGGCGTCAAGGGCGAAGCGGATCCGCCTACGAGCCTGCGGAAAGGCATGAACTTGTTCCTGAAAGGTATGACTGTTACTTTCCGCCGCGATTCAGTTACTAGACGACCTAGGGTTAACAAGGAAGGCTCAAAAATGGACACGTTCCAGAAGGAGATAGGCGAATACTATTATACACGTTTAAAGCAAAAATGAAACGCGCCAAGTATCATTAGTGGTTGAACGCGGAGAAACCCGCGGGGAAGCGTGGCGTTCCTCTTTCGGAAACGGAGCATTTGCTCCGAAAAGGGTAGTTAACTTAAAAAACAAGCAAAAACATATCGTAAACACGTCAATGATAAAACGGGATTAAAATGGTGGAGGCTACAAGTGGCTCAAGCAACCTTTGAAGAAATAAGTGCATCCGACTTTTTCTACCGCAACCGCGACATTGCAGGCTTCACAAACCCGTCCCGTGCAGTTTTCGCGGCGATACGCGAACTCGTGGAGAACTCGTTGGACGCTGCTGAAAGCCTCAAGATACCTCCAGACATTTATGTGCGGCTCTCCTTCGAAGGAGAAGCCACCAAAGACACGCAAATTTACAAGCTAAGAGTAGAAGACAACGGCTCAGGAATACAGCCTAAACACATCCCCTCTGCCTTTGGGCAAGTACTTTTCGGCTCAAAATACAAGCTGAAGCAGATGCGCGGCACCTTCGGCTTGGGCGGCAAAATGGCAGTGTTATACGGGCAAATCATGACGCATCAACCAGCGTACGTCACGTCAAGCACTGGCGCAGCGAAGATTTACTCGTTTAAGCTGATGATGGACATTCAACGGAACCGCCCCATAATTCTCGACCGCAAAGTGCTCATCAACAAGGAGCAATGGCGCGGAACCATCGTGGAATTCTGCCTTGAAGGCGACTACCTGCGGGCTAAGTCGAAGATAATCGAGTATTTCAAGCAGACTGCGTTGGTGAATCCGTACGCGAACTTGACGTTTGTCGACCCAAAAGGTAGGCTTTACAAGTTCACGCGGGCAACAACGCATATGCCTGAGCCACCGAAGGAAACGCTGCCGCATCCTTACGGCGTTGACGTGGAGCTTCTCCAACGGCTAATTCACGTAACGCCTTACAAGAACATGCTGGAGTTTTTGAAGTATCATTTCCACAGGGTCGGCGACATCACAGCGCAGAAATTCCTAGATTTCAGCGGGATAAGCCCGTCTAAGAACCCGAAGAAGCTGACGCATGAAGAAGTCGTTAAGCTGATGCAGATGCTGAAGCGATTTAAAGAGTTTCTGCCGCCAGACGCCAGCTGCCTGTCGCCTTTAGGCGAAGAACTATTGAAAGCTGGAATTGTGAAGGAGTTGCAGCCTGAGTACGTGGTTGTGCATCAGCGTAAACCTGCAACTTACGCGGGTCACCCGTTCATTATTGAACTTGGAATAGCTTACGGTGGTGAAGTTCCGAGGAAGGGCACCTTCGTGATTTACCGTTTCGCCAACAAGATTCCGCTGCTTTATGACGAGGCAAGCGACGTGTCGTTTAAGGTTATTAACGCTATGAATTGGCGCAGGTACAAAGCTTCGCCTGACATGCCAATAGCCATAGTGGTGCACATCTGCAGCACGAAAGTGCCTTACAAGACTGTTGGGAAAGAGTTCATCGCTGACAGGGCTGAGGTTAAGCGCGAAGTGGCGAATGCACTGCGTGAAGTCAGCCGCCAACTGCAGCATTTCTTGTCTCGCAGAGAGCACGTGGACAAGGAGAAGAAGCGGCTCAGCATTTTTGGCAAGTACCTGCCGAAAATCGCCCAGTTTTCAGCTGAGCTTGCTGGAAAAGAAAAGCTTCCAGATATTGAACGATTGGTAAAGAGCGTGCAGAAGTATGGAGAAGAAACATAAAACCAGTATGATTGAAAAGAAGAACGAGGTTTTAGGGAGCCTGCGGGGTCTCGGCTCGAAAGTTTACGACCAGCTTGACCGGGGAAGTTTCCCCTCCGTGGACATGCCAAGCCGCTCCACAGAGAACATCATGTATGACCCGCATCTCCGCCAGTTCATTTTCGGCGATAAAACCGTTCACAGAAGCGCCCGCAACATTCGCCACGTGAAACCTTTCACGCAGCTTGTGTGGGCTGCAAGATTCTCACATGAACTTGCTTCACAACGTAAAACATCAACTTTAAGAGACGTGTACTATTCCGCACAAGCTTATGCCATGACTTTCAAAGATCAGCAGGAATCCAACAACATAATCACAGACTTGGAGACTGTCCTAGGTTTTTCACGCGAAGACTTCAACATTTTCCCAGAAGAACGCTCCGCAGTCTTCGGCGACCTCACCATAGAATACACGGTTCCAGGCTACGAAGGCAAAACCCTAAACTTGACGTCGCACCCTGATGGCGTGCTCATTGGTCCAGCGTTGACGTCATCCGAGTTTGTAGGAACAACAGCCGACAAAATCATCGCCATAGAGAAAGGTGGCTTGTTCACCAGATTCATAGAAGAGAACGTGCACAAAAAATACAATTCCCTGCTGGTGATGACGGCTGGTCAAGCGCCTAGGGCGACAAGACATTTTATTCGGCGGCTACATCAAGAACTGAACTTGCCTGTTTACGTTTTCACTGATGGCGACCCATGGGGAATGCACATAGCCATGGTCATAATCTCGGGTTCAGCTAACGCGGCGCACCTGAGGGAGTTGAACACGCCTGACGCGAAGTGGAGTGGAGTGTGGGCTACGGACATTGTTAACTACAAACTACCTACTGACCCGTTGGACGATGTGGACATTAAACGGCTTTATGAGCTGCAGAAGGACCCGCGGTACAAGGATGACCCGTTGTGGCAGAGAGAAATCAAAACTTTCCTGAAAATCAAGCGGAAGGCGGAGCAAGAGGCGTTTAGCCGCTACGGGTTAACGTACATTGTGGATGAGTATTTACCAACGAAGCTGGAAGAAACCAAATAACACAAGAAAATTTAGACACTTTTGCTGTTTGATTTGGCAAAACGCGATTAAAGGGTTTGCGCCCGTCTGACTGGGAGCAGGTAATACACTCCATAAGTCTGAATTCATCTGGATTTGAAATAGACTGGTAACATTTTGGAATGGGTTTCTTTCAATTAGCTTTTTGCCCTTTCAGTCTAGTGGTTCACCCAGCGGGGGCTGCTGTTCTTTCTATGTAGCGCGTTTGATTACCGTTGGTTCAGCACTGCGACCTTTATTTGCGTTATTTGCTCGTTTGCTCTGAGGGTATCTATGAATTTTCTTATTATTTGCGCTTGTCCCTTCAGCAATATTACCTCAAGACAGTACCCTTCGTGAATGTGGGCATGAAGAAAAGTGGAAACAAGACCGCTGTAAACATGTTGTGCATCCAATAACCGCGTTCTGTCGGCTTTTTCCCTGTAGATTATAGTTATCGTAGCCATTGTTTCGCCTTTGATTTCCTCGATTCGAATGTCCTCTTTCAAGAACAGGCGTAACGCTTGCCTCATGATCTCAGAGCGGCTGGCGAATCCTCTCTCTTTTATCACGGAATCTATTTGTTCAAGAAGTGTATCGGGTACTGATAGACTGATAATGGTCAAACCGTTAGCCCTCCATGATAAGAGTTGCCTATGTCGTTAATAAATTTTATTAAATTATTTTTGTTAACAACATTGAAATTATTAATATTAAAGCAAAGCTTAATAAGTTCGACATCTGTGTGATATCTATGAATCGAAAACAGAAAACACTTCTTATAGTAACCGCCCTCACCATCATTGTCCTAATAGTTGCGACCTCTGTCTTTTTTGCGCCTACACCAACCACAAACAAGCTGCAAGTAGTAGTTACCTTTTATCCACTGACCTTTCTCAGCCAAGAAATCGGCGGAGAACACGTGCAAGTAACCCAACTAGTGCCCAATAACACGGAGATCCACTCGTGGGAACCTTCAGCTTCACACATATCCTCGGCAGAAAAAGCAGACATAATAATCTACAACGGAGCAGGCTTAGACCACTGGATGGAAACCGAAATCTTACCTGCACTGTCCAACACAAAAAACCGAACTGCCCTAGACACAACTCAAGGCTTAGCCCTTCTAAGCGGCGAATCACATGAGCACGATGAAGAAGCCAATGAATCTGAAGAAGCTCATGAACATGGCTTGTATGATCCACACACGTGGGTAAGCCCGTACATGGCAAAACTGCAAGCAGAAAAAATATACACCGCGTTTATCCAAAAAGACCCTGCTCACGAAAGCTACTATACTCAACGATGGCTCAGTCTGAAAGAGCATTTAGAACAGTTAGATGGTAACTACACAGCAGGGCTTTCTACTAAGCAGAAGAACACAATTTTTGTTTCTCATGAAGCGTTTAGCTACCTCGCATACAGATACGGTTTTGAACAGCACGGTGTTATCGGTTTATCAGCTGACGAGCAGCCAAGCCCAACGGCAATTGCGGATATTGTAGATTTGATGATTGAACACGAAACTTTCGTAGTTTACGTTGACCCAGTTTATTCAGAAGAATACGCTCAAACCCTCAAAAACGAGTTGCAGGCTCAGACAGGACACGATGTCACCATTCTGAAGCTGTATTTGATGCTGGGACCAATCGACGGCAAAGGCTACTTCCAGCAACAACTATTTAACTTAGACAGCTTAAAACTTGGCTTAGAAGCTTCCTGAAAGCTTGGCCGCTTGGGCACAAATAGTTGAAGCCCGCATGGAGAGGAAAACAAATAGCCGCAGTCAAAGAGACCCCTATCTTAGAGTTAAGCGATGTTGATGTAATGCGAGATGGCGAGCTCGTTATTCAAAACGCCAACTTCGCAATCAACACTGGCGATTACGTGGGGTTAGTTGGACCCAACGGCGGCGGCAAAACCACACTTATTCTCTCTATTCTGAATTTCCTTCCCCGCGCAAAAGGTGTCATACGCTTATTTGGCATAGGCATCGACAAGTTCTCAGCTTGGGAAAAAATCGCCTATATATCGCAGAACGCCACAAACTTTGACACCAAATTCCCATTAACCGTACGCGAACTCGTCTCGTTGGGACGTATTAGAAAAGGCAACATCGGTAGAAGATTCAAACGCGAAGACTGGGACGCTGTTGACGACAGCATTGACTTCATGGGTCTCGGAGATGTCGCATATAAACGAGTTGGACAATTATCCGGCGGACAGAAGCAGCGAGTGTTCGTAGCCAAAGCTTTAGCCAGAAGCCCAGAACTTATCCTGCTGGATGAACCCATCGTCGGTGTTGACGCTGCGACCCAAGAAAAATTCTACAAGAAACTAAGTGACCTGAATACGAAAAAACGAACCACTATCCTGCTTGTAACCCACGACCTCACTTCTGTTTTTTGCCGCATGTCCAAAGTACTATGCGTAAACAGGCAAGTTGAAATGGCTCAAATAACAGCTGACCTTGACCCTGATTCGCTTCTTAAGCGAGCGTACGGTGATCACTTCCACTTTGTGTTCCACAGACACGAATGCACAGGCGTTTTCGAAAATGAGCACAGTTAACATTTTTGAATTATTTGGTTACCGCTTCTTTCAGAACGCCCTAGTAGGCGGCATAATAGCTGCTGTTGCTTGTGCAGTTGTTGGTTTATTCTTGATTTTGAAAAAAGAGGCTATGATCGGCGACGGCATTGCGCATACAGCCTTCGGCGGCATAGCTTTGGGTCTTTTGTTCGGTGTTAATCCTTTGTTTACGGCGCTTGGGGCTTCAGTGCTGGCAGTTCTCGGCGTGTCCCACATGCGAAGAAAAGGCGTAGCCCCCTCTGACTCCGCCATAGCCATCATGTTGACATTAGGCTTCTCCGTTGGTTTAATCGTGATAAGCGTGGCTGGCGGTTTTAACGTGGAGTTATTCAGCTACCTTTTCGGTTCGATATTGACCATAGATGAAGCCGACCTGCTGCTGGTGTCTCTACTTGGTGTTCTGGTGTTGCTGTTCTTGGGCTTTTTCCGCAGGGAACTCCTCTCTATGGTCTTTGATGAGGATGACTCGCGCGTAATGGGAATACCCACAAACACTTTCTCATTGGCTTTCGATTTGCTCGTTGCAGCAACAATCGTGCTTTCGATAAAGGTCATCGGCACAATTCTCGTGGTGGCGCTTCTCGTGCTTCCAGGTCTCTCAGCGTTGCAATTGAGTTTATCGTTCAGGAAAACAATTTTTGCTGCCATAGGCTTCAGCATTATAAGCACCGTGCTCGGCATCTTGTTTTCCGCCGCGCTTAATGTGGCGACAAGCGGCTTGATAGTATTCGTTTCAATTTTGTTTTTCCTGTTTACTGTGGCTTACAAGAAGCTGCAGTGAGAACGAGAGCAACGAGGCACAGGTTCAACTCTTTTTGGATATGGGGGCTCTCAACTTAACACTTTAACTATTACTTGGTATGGCGCGCTTGCTCTTCTACTACCTTTTTTATATCAGCTAAAGCATCTGAAAAGCCGCTTTTGTTCTTTCTCAAAACTCTTTTAGATACGTCTAAAAGGTTAACGCAGCCTTTCTCAGCTAATTCCTTCTCCAAAACTTTCAGCGCCCCGCCCACTCTTACAGCGTAAGTGCAGAACAAAATAGTCTTCTTGCCCTTGCATTCAGGCAAACGTTTAACGAAAGAAGACACTTCCGGCGCAGGTCCAAGACCAATAACAGGTGTGCCAATAATCAACAGCTCAAAATCGTCAGCAACCGAAGGCTCAGAAGTGGTAACATCAAAAATTGGCGCCTTCAACAAATCACCTATAGCTTCTGCAAAACACTTAGTGTTGCCCGTGTGCGAACAGTATAAAACGCATGTTTTCATGGCTTTATGTAGCAGCAACTGATGTTATATAGCCTTTGTTTCTGGCGCACTACACGGTATTTTCCGTTTGCTGGGATTCCTAAGTTCAGCTACGCGGTTAATACAACAGCTACCAAATACGCAACCATTAATGCGTTAAACAAAAACAGCGAGACAATATTCAGCGTACTAAAACGGTTCATATCCTTTTTCTGGAACACTCCCACAAACCCAATAAGCCCTGCTGTTAAAGGCGCAACTGAAAAAAGAACCACCATGCCCAAATTAAACGCTGCCTGCGTGAGTTGCCACGCGTAAACACAAAACGTTACCGTAGCCAGCAAAGCCATTGCCAAGATTACGGAGAAAACGCTGCGTTCGCCTTTGCGGACAACAAGATTTCTCTTTCCGCCTTTTTGGTCAATTTCACGGTCAGGTGCCCCAAGACTAAGGCTAAGAATTAACCCATACATAACGAAAGGAACAGCGAAGTAGACAAACAACGGGTCAAGCTGTCCTCTTACCGCCAAATATCCTATCCCGGGTATTGCGAAGCCTGTTACCACTGCCACAACAATCTCGCCGAAACCTCTTGAGATCAGGCGAAACGGCGGCGCTGAATACGCCCACCCTAGAAAATTCGCTCCCAATGCAATAATCAAAAACTCTATAGGCGCGCCCACAAAAAGAACGGTTATTGCTGCCAAAATATTCGAGAGCACCAGCAGCGAAACTGAAATGTGTTTGGCTAATGGGCGAAGCTTCGGATAAGTGACCAGTATGGTGCTGCCTGAGAAAAACTTTTTTTGTTCAACATACTTGTCAACCTCCACATCAAAGTAGTTGTTGCTGTAGTGCGTTGAGAGGTCGCCTAAGAGCACAACGGCGTAGCATAGTGCCGCATATGCAGGGTTAAAGTTTCTTCCGCTTGCAACTGCCAAAAGGACTCCAAGCGAAAACGCCAGCACGCCTCCTGCCACAATGTGTAAACGTATTATTTTGAGGATGCTCGGTGTGCTCATAAACTATTCTCTCAGCTTGAGTTTATGATGCAAATGCCTTATATTTATTAGAATATCCTAATAGAAGCCAAAGAACGGGGGATTTGAGTGAAAGAAAGCATCAAAGCATACATGGACCTTACGCGGTTGCATTTCTTTTTTGTTTGGCCAACGCTGTTCTGCGCTGGGCTCTCGCTGGCTTTCCCCTACTACAACAGCTTTTCCTGGTCGCTGTTACTCCGAGTTCTGTTTATTGGTTTCTTGGGGTTCGAAGCTGGCTTGGTTTTGAATGACCTTGTGGATTATAAAATAGATAAAAAGGAAGTAGAATTTGACAAGCTAACCAAGTACTGGCGAGTCTTCGGGAAAAGACCAATTTCCCAAGGTTTAATCTCTCCTCAAAAAGCGATTATAGTCTTTGCTCTCCTCGTAACTGGCGCTACCATTCTCATTTTTACTCTTCCCTTTCCGCATTCGCTTTACATTTTCGGCATTATGGCAACGTGCTATTGCCTTGAATGTTTTTACCAACTTAAAAAGCGGAATCAGAGTTTCCCGTTTGCACAGTTAATCGGGCGAATAGATTTTACTTTGTTTCCAGTCGCTGGCTACCTCTGCATCGGTAGCTTTGACATCAACGCGTTACTTTTTGCCTTCTTCTTCTACCCGTTAGCCTTAGCGCACTTGGGAGTCAACGACATCAGCGATGTTGCCAACGACCGCGCTAAAGACATGAAAACGATCCCCATGCTGTACGGAATGAAAGGAACAAGCTACTGGATACTATTCTTCACCATATTCCATATTGCTACTGCAGTTATCTTTCTAACTGTGCTTGGAACGTTGGCGATTATTGGCTTCGCTGTGGGCTTCTCGTTGCTGTCTGTTGCGAATTACATGATAATGAAGGGAAAAAGTGCCGCTTCAGGAATGAAGGCGCTGCCACTCTTCCACGTAACCATGCTCATCTACGCAATTACGATGATACTGTCCTATGTAATGTAGCGAATGCTGCCGCTGAAGCACTTTTAAAATGTAACCAGCCATTCTTAACATCTAATAAAAGTTAATCTCTAATAGCAATGACAAAGCTGCGCTGAGAACAATTCTAATGCGTATGCTTTTTGGCTTTCACCTTGTAATAGCGTCCATGTGTGTTTCTATAGAGTTTTTTATGCTTATGCGTCATCTTCTTTCTATGCGACATTTCAAGTTCTCCACAATTGCCTATCCTATTGCCGCGCTTGCTAACCATTAGGCAATAGTGTATAAGTGACACGCCCGCATTATATATACACAATACAGTAATGGCGAAAGTTATGATTCTCAAATGTTTAGACTGTGGAAACACGTTCAAAATTGACGTTCTTAAAGATGGAGACGTAGTTACTTGCCCTATCTGTGACGCTGACTATACGGTAGTCGTCAAAGACGGGAAGGTTCAACTGAAAGATTTTGTCTATGAAAACGAAGACTTCGGCGAATTGTTATAATAGCACGCGTGTTTGTTCAGAAACCTGTTTACTATCTCAGTAGCTTGATTTCAGTTTTAATTCAGGTGTTGGGCTTTAAATAGTCGGTTGCCTATATTATACTTGTAATAGATAGAATTCTTGAAGAATATTTCCCAAACCTATCAAAGTTTCTATTTTATTACAATGTTGAAAATGTTAAGTAGAGGCGATTATGACATGGAGGTAGTTGCAGGAACTATTTTCAAAATGGAACAGTGTATTAGAGCTAAACTTCGGGCTGCAGGAGCAACTTCAAAAGAAAAAGCTGTAACAATCCAAGAGGCTAACTTTGACATGCAGGAACAAAACTGGCTAAATTATATTGCTGGCGGTTTGTTTGCCGCGGTAAAGAAGACAGAAGACAAGCGATATTACATCGCATCTTAAAACCAAGTGCAGATGTGGCAAATTTAAATTTGCTTGGTTAGGCTCCCTTTCAGAAGATCCAAAAACCCTTTTTTCATATTTGTACTGAGAATTGCTTTGTTAAACAACCCGTAACATTCGTTATGATAGTAGAACGGGATTAGACAAGAAAACACGATAACAGCTAATTTGACCGTTTACGCTTCAAGCGTCTACCTTTTTACATTTCACATAGTAAGGTAACCATGGCTTCTCAGCCATTCCGACTGATTTCGTCTGTATCGCCAGAAAATGTCTCCTCGCTTGTCTGACTGAAAATCCCATGGAGAAACCAAAACTATGTCTCCTTCTCGGATCCACACTCGCCTCTTCAGTTTGCCTCTAACCCTGCACAACCGTTCTTTGCCGTCTTGGCACTTCACCATGATTCTGTCAAAACCAAGCATTTTAACTGCCATACCCAACACGTCGTTCGCACTAGGCAGCACCATGTTTTCAAGACTGCCTTCATTTGTCACTTTTCTTTTACCCGTTTTCTCAACACCCACTCATCATATTGGCGCATACAAAGGCGCCACTCGTCTATCAATCAGAATAGTCTGGAGAAAAAGTAAAACGCTCGTCTAGCTAATCTGACTCTTCCTCTAAAGAATTCTAATTAGTCTATAAAGTACATGCCCCAGTATATTAGCATATGTACAGCAAAAACGCGTTTTTTTATTCTCAATTCTAGATGCGCGTTTTAATTATGGCTTATTTCTGAAAATCAATTGTTAAACCCTGCAAAATCGCTTCTATGGCTTCTAAATTTGGTTTTTTTTAACCCACTCGTTTATAAGTGCGGCGGCGCTCTTCTAAGTGAAGAGTTTCTCTTATCCTCTGGGATAAACCTATCGAATAACTGAACCTTTTCAAGCTAAATGAACAACGAGGTAAATGAAATTGTGTATGTTACGAGTAGGACTGGTAAAAAATTGCCGAAGATGCAAATCATCCGTGCGAACCACTTGCACGCTAAAAAAGAAAACTGGAAAGAAATTTTATGTAAACAACAAGAAGAAGGGGGAAACAAAAACATAGTTGCTGTAGGCGACCACACGAAATGTCCGCAATGCACTAGAATAGGGCGTGTTGTGTGGGTTTCGCAAGACGGAAAAACAGCGGGAATTCAATGCTCTGCAGCTCATCATCAACTGAACCGCCCCAATTCAAGAATAGGCTCAAACGTGAGACCCCCATCTAAGCCTAGCAGGCATATGGTTTTCCTAATGGAAATCAAAAAAGAAGAATAAATTAGCTTTGGTAAACTTGTAGATGTCCCTGCTAAAAGAAACACGCTCGCTCTCCAGTAAAATGAAAATAGCAGCTGAATTCGAGAAGCTTGATGATTTCTCTCAGAACCATATCCGCTTTTACATGAAATACTCTTCTTTCGTAGTTAGGTCCTTAAAAAGACCTTTATTCCAAAAGTTTCTCTACTGGATGCTGAGAAGAGAACACATAGATGAACAGAGGGTTAGAGCCGTACACGTTAAGGTTTTTCCATTTCGAAGAAAGAATGGAAAAGGCTTGGCTGGAAACTGTGCTCCCTCCAAGGGAAAAATCAGGATATATCCTAAGACATTCAAGTTTTGCCGAATATTCACGCGAAAATTTGGCAAAGCCACTCTATTAACTTATGCTGGGAACAGAGCAAGAGCTGTATTAATCCATGAACTGTTACATTTGAAATACTTAGCGGACGAAAAAACTGTGCGAGAACTTGCCAAAGAATACTTTTTTGTCTTCATGCAAAAACAATCTGCTCAGTATTCAAATAAACTCTGGGTTTACACCTTTATATTTAAGGCAAAAACTGTTGAGACTTCTTGTAGACAGTTATTTGAAAAACAAGTTCTACAGAACGCTTCTATATAGCTGCGCGCAAGTTACGGCGTTATGCGTATTAGTCCCAAAATTGAAAATAGTTTATCCCAGTAAAATTTTGTTTAATTTCGTGACAATTTTCCAGTCAAAATCGTTTCTTGTGGAGTGGAACCACTGTAACATGATTACATTTTTGGGTGATGCACCGCTAAATAGCTTTAAAAGCTAGTGTGCTCCTATAAAGCAGGTTACAGCGGTGAAAATTTTTGTCTCAGCCAGTTTATGGAACAATAGTAAACTATCGAATAGGTATCAGAACACAGATGTCTAAGGAGTGCCTAATCCAATTTACACCTGAAACTTCCAGCTCTTTAGCAGGTCAACTTATTGGGAGAAAAGTAGTTTGGAAACAGGGTGAAAACAAGTTTGTAGGGAAAATTGCAGGTTTTCACGGTAAGAAAGGCGTGGTCAGAGTTAGATTCCTAAAAGGCTTGCCCGGTCAAGCTTTAGGAACAACCGTTGAATTAGTAAGCTAATCCTTAGACTGCAACGGTGCTTGAAGGGTTACTTTTTTCCTGTTTCTTTTTTCCGTTTGTACTCGCCGCTTTGAAACAGTGGACTTGAAATTATCAGGTCTGCTGAAGCTCGATTACATGCAGTTGGCACGTTATACAAAACAGCTATTCGAAGAAGCGCTTTAACGTCAACATCATGAGGAAGCGACTCTAAAGGGTCCCAGAAGAAAATCAAGTAATCCAATTTCTCGTTGGCTATCAAAGCTCCGATTTCCATGTCTCCTCCATACGACCCGTCTTTGAGCAAGCTGATGTTTAAGCCTGTTTTTTCTATGATTTTTATTCCAGTTCCTCCAGTCGCGTATAAGCTGTGAAGCGATAAGGTTCCTTTGTTGAAGTCGCACCATTCAACCAAATCCGATTTTTTATTATCGTGCGCTACAAGTGCAATATTTCTTTTCAAAACATTCACCAATTCAGACTGAGCCCAATATAGCCTAACAGGTTTAAACCTTTCCATAAAAAAAGCATACACTATACTTGGCGCGCGCCCCTTTGGATACAAGTCTCGTGAGTAGTTACGTTTGGGTTTACATTACTAGCGGTAGCAGACGTAAAGCAATTCCGCCCAGGATTATTGCAAAGGCTACTTCGAACACGGTTAAGAATAGTGCTTTCTTCCAGCCGAACTCTTTCGCCAGCGCCGCAATCGTTGCAGTGCAAGGTATGTAGAACATCGCCACCAACGTGAACACCATCATCTGAACTGGCGACAGAACCAAAGCAAAGTTGGTTGTTCCTAGCAGAGTAGCCAGCATGATTAACGCCAACTCTTTTCGCAGTATGCCAAATATCAGCGTTATTCCTGCAACCGCTGGCAACCCCAACCACAACACTGTCACTGGACTAAGCACAGCTGTTATAGGCTCAAGCAATCCTGCAATATCCGCTAGTTTCAGCGCAAGGCTGCCCGCAATTATCAAGGGAAATGCTATCTTGATGAATTCAGCTACTCTGAACCACGTTTGCTTCAAAATAGTCTTCATGTGTGGCAATCTGTAATCCGGCATTTCCATAATCAGCGCGGTTGGTTCGCCGGGCACAATTTTAAAGGCTAGGCGTCCAAGCGTGAAAATCACCACCAAGTTAAAAATATACAGCCCCAATGCCCATTGAAAGCCTAAGAAATTGCCTACTAAGCCAAGTATTATCACGGTGCGTGCAGCGCACGGCACCAGCGTGCTCACGAACGCGGCGAGCAGTCTTTCTCTTTGAGTTTCCATTATTCTACAGCCTAGGCAAGCGGGAACGTTGCAGCCGTAGCCAAGCATAAGCGGAATGAACGCCTTTCCATGCAGTCCCATCTTGTGCATGACGTTGTCCATCAGGAAAGCGATGCGACTTAGGTATCCTGAGTTCTCCAAGAAGTACAATATGAGATAAAACGGAATTATGTACGGCAAAACTATTGTGACGCCCGCTATGATGCCTTCGATGATGCCGCCCCACACCACTTCCCCTACTGCACCTCCTCCAACTGCGCCCTTCACTAATGGCTCCAATCCATAAAACCAGTTGTTCAACAACTCTGAAGTGTAGCCTCCGAAGGTGAAGATTATATAGAAGGTTAGGAGCAGCGACGCAACTAAGATGACGTAGCCCATTACCCTGTGTGTTGTAATATTGTGCAGTCTCTCTGACAGAGTGGGTTTTATAGGTGACACCAGTTTTTGGGCGTTTCTCGCAATGCAACCCGCTATTTCATATCGTTCTGAAGTTATCACGGTTGAGCAAGCGTGCCCGTGGAGGCTTCTGATTTCGTCTGCAAGCTTTTTAGCGGCGGAAACCAGCTTCGGGGCTATCTTTTTGACTTCCTTTTCTATTTCTTCGTCGCCTTCCAGCAGCTTTATCGCCACGTACCGCGGCGGATACAAAAGTTGAACGTTATCCATCAGTTCCGTTAGTTTGCTGATTCTTTCTTCAACTTCCTCGCCATACTTCGCTTGAACCTGCTTTTTTGCTGGTCCTTTCTCAATTGTTTCTATAGCTTTCTCCAACAGCTTAGTTACGCCTAAGCCTTTCACGGCGACAGTTGGCATAACAGGTATTCCCAGAAGCTTCTCCAGTTTTTTGATGTCTATTTGGATGCCTTTGCTTTTCGCCATGTCCACTTGATTTAGTGCCACAACCATCGGAGTTTCCAGGTCCATCAACTGCAAAGTGAAAAAGAGATTTCTTTCAAGCACTGAAGCGTCTACAACGTTAATCACTATGTCAGGGCGCTCAACCGTGATGTACTTTCTTGAGACCAGTTCTTCCAAAGAATAAGTGGAAAGCGAGTATATGCCGGGCAAATCAATTATGTCTATCGTGTAACCTTTGAAGTGCAGTGTTCCTTCTGCTCTTTCAACTGTTTTTCCAGGCCAATTGCCAATGTGCTGGTGCAACCCAGTTAAATAGTTGAAAATAACTGATTTTCCAACATTAGCATTTCCAGCTAAAGCAATAAGCAGCTTCTTTTGGGTCATTCATTGTCTCTCTCCACGAAAATTCTCTCAGCCATGCATCTGCCGAGGGCAAGTCTTGAGCCGCGTACAAGAATTTCTATAGCTCCGTGAAAGGGCGCTGACTTCACAACTGTTACGCGTGTGCCAGGCGTAAGCCCCATATCCATGAGCCTTTTTTCGCAGCCCCAGCTTCTTCTTTGACCTCTGCCCTGTCCATGTCTACTTCTTATTGAAGTTACTGTTCCCGTTTCCTTAGCCTTCAGTGCGGTTAGGGGCACTTCACGGTTTTCCAAGTTTCGTTTTTCCATTTACTCGCCAGCTTTCCGCTATTTTGTTCGTTTTACCTGAATTATAGCCGCTACTGCGCGGCTTATCGCGTGGTTAGTTGAGCCTACTTTTACGGTGATTGGACCGTTGAAGGGGGCTTTTTCCAGAATCTCTATTGAAGCTTTGGGCACAAGTCCCAGCGTATCCAAGTAATTCAGCAAATCGTATCTTTCCTCGGTGATTTTCACTATTGTGCCTTGTTCGCCTAGAGCTAACTCCAGCAGCGGCAGCGACTTTTCCTCAATAATTTCTCCATTTGCTGTGGGTATGGGGTTTCCATGAGGACAAGTTTTAGGGTGTTTCAGAACCTCTTCTAACGGTTTAATCATTTCGTCGGTTATGCTGTGTTCCAGTTTGCAGGCTGCATCATGTGCTTGGTCTCTTCGCATGTGCAAGATGTCCACAAGTAGCCGCTCTGACAGCCGATGCTTTCTTATAACTTGCAACGCTATTTCTCGGCCTTTCTGTGTAAGTTTGACGCCTTTGTAGGGCTTATGTGTTGCGAGGTCTTGCTTTTCTAGCCACTCTACTGTATTTGTGACTGTGCCTGGGGCTACGCTGAGCGACTTGACGATGTCGCTGGTTCTAGCGACTCCGCTTTTTTCTTGAAGTTTGTAGATGCATTCGAGGTATTCCTCGATTGTCGCGGTGACTTCGTTAACGGTCATTTTACGAGCACTCTAAACAAAAAGTACGATAACTCGTATATTTAAGACTTCCTGCACAAAAAACCCATATTTCCACATCAGAAGAACCCCTTTTAGAACGCTCCCAGCTTCCAGTAACGGCTAAATAGTGCCAAGCATATTTCGGTTGATGTTTAGGCGTGGGCAAATATGGAGAGCTTCTCAGACCTCATCCTCAAGCTGGTTGACGCCAGCCGCAAACACGAATATTACCGAGACATAGAATGCGTAAACCTAATCGCGAGTGAAGGCTTAAAATCTCCAGCCGTCAACCAAATGCTCAGCTTTTCCAAGGACCTAGAAGGCAGATACGCCGAAGGCGAGAACGACCTTGAAGGACACGTGAAAAGAAGGCACTACCAAGGCCAAAAATTCATGACGCTTATCGAAAACTACGCAACCGATCTCATGAAGAGCCTATTCAAATGCAACTGGGCAGACGTACGCTTAGTTTCAGGCACACACGCGAACTTGGCCACTTTCAAAGGTTTATCGCAGGCATCAAAGAACCGAAAAATGGTGGTTACCCCGCTCAGCTGTGGCGCACATATATCCCATGACTACGCGGGACTGGCTGGCGCGGTTCTCGGCTTAGAGAACATAAATCACGTTTACAGTATAGACGAGTTAAACATAGACCCTGACAAGTCAGCCCATGTCATAAGAGCCGCTAAGCCAGGCATAGTCACGTTCGGCGGCAGTGTATTTCTATTTCCACATCCAATTAAAGAGCTTAAAGCGGTTGCTGACGAAGTTGGCGCTTACGTCGCGTATGATGCGTCGCATGTGCTGGGGCTTATCGCGGGCGGCGTCTTCCAAGATCCGTTCGGCGAAGGCGCAGATTTCATAACCTCTTCAACGCACAAGACTTTTCCAGGGCCCCAAGGCGGCGTCATACTTGGAAACGCCAAGAGTCCGCGGGCTGAAAAAGCGGTAAAGGCTATTCAGTTTGCGGTTTTTCCGTTAAGTGCGTCAAATACACACCTCGGCAGGCTACCCGCGCTCGGTATAGCCGCTTTAGAAATGAAGCTTTTCGGCGCTGATTTGGCTAAGCAGACGGTGAAGAACGCTCAAACTGCGGGGCAATGTCTCTGCGAGAACGGCGTTAAAGTATTATGCGAATCGAAAGGTTTTACGAGGTCTCATCAGTTGGCGGTTGATGTCCGCAATTTTGGAGGCGGCAAAAAAGTAGCCTTCGACCTTGAAGAGGCTAACATTATCTTGAACAAGAATCTTTTGCCTTACGATGATCAGGATGACCGTGATAACCCGTCGGGTCTAAGAATAGGCTTCCAAGACGTAACTAGACGCGGTTTCGGAGAAGGCGGCATCAAACACCTCTGTGATTTAATGCTCAGCGTCATCAAAGGCAAACGTAAACCGCAAGAGGTTAAAGCAGACGTTATCGCTTTGAAGAAGGAGTTTAACCAAGTGAAATACGGTTTTCAAAGCGTGGAAGAAGCTGTAGCATACGCTGAAAAAGCGTAAATGCCTGCAGAGGAGCTGTGAAAAAATGAAAGTATTGCTGAACGATGGTTTGGAAAAAGAGGGCATACTTCTGTTTGAGGAGTTCGGGATAAAAGCGGACGCAAAAAAAAGAGACCTGAAAGCGCTTGTTGCTGATATCGGCGAGTTTGACGCGTTAATCGTGCGGAGCGCCACCAAAGTCACCCGCGAAGTCATCGAGGCAGGCGCGAAGGGCAACCTGAAAATCATCGGCAGAGCAGGCGTCGGCTACGACAATATTGATGTGGCAGCTGCATCTGACAACGGCATCATCGTGAAGTGCGCACCTTATGGAAACACAAACGCGGTTGCAGAATTGACCCTCTGCCTCATGCTCAGCATTTCCAGAAATGTTCCCCAAGCGCATCACTCGTTGAAGAATGGCGTGTGGACAAAAGCAAAGTTGAAGGGAACGGAGCTTTCCTACAAAACCCTGAGCATTTTAGGCTGCGGTAAGATTGGGCAGCGAGTAGCTGAGCTGGCACGCCGCGGTTTCGACATGGACGTCATAGGCTACGACATAAAACCTTGCCCTGAATCAAACATAAAATTTACCTCTAAAGAAGAAGCCTTAGCCAAAGCTGATTACGTGAGCATCCACACAGGCGGAAAAGAAGTTATCGTAGGCGAGAAGGAACTGGCGTTAATGAAGCCCACCGCGTACCTTATCAACATGTCCAGAGGCGCTAACGTTGATGAACAAGCGTTGTACAAGGCGCTGAAGGAAAACAAGATAGCTGGTGCCGCTCTCGACGTATATCCTGAGGAGCCTAAGGCGGAAGGTGCTGAATTCAGCAATAAGCTTCGGGAGCTTGAGAACGTCATTTTTAGCTCTCACTTAGGCGCGTCAACCATAGAAGCTCAGAGAGAGACGTCAATTGAAATTGCCCGCGTCATTTCAGGTTATCTTGTGGGCGGCGATTTTACAAGTGCCGTGAACGCTGGCGAAAGCCTTGAAGTGGAAGAAAAAGCCGTTTACCCCTTGTTCATTCATCACCGTGATGTGCCTGGCGTGTTTGCGAAAATCGACAAGGTTCTTGCTGACAACGATATAAATATCCGCGCAAACTATTCGAGACAAATTGGGAAAAGCGGTTATGCGGTTTCAGTCTACGTGCTGCACAAGAAAGTTGCCCCTCAAATCATTAAAACTCTAAAAGGCATAGAAAACATTTGCAATGTGAGGGTTTAGCCCAGAAAAGTGTAAGCAATGAAACTTGGGGTCTTGTTTTCAGGCGGCAAAGATTCCACATTTGCACTGCACAAGGCAGCAGAAAAAGAGGCAGTAGTCTGCCTAATCACTTTGGTTTCTGAAAACAAAGAGAGCTTTATGTTTCACACGCCCAACATAGACGTCACCGCATTACAGGCTGAAGCCCTCAGTTTGCCTCTTGTCCAGAAAATAACCGCAGGTAAACCAGAAACAGAGCTTAAGGATTTGGAAGAAGCGATAGCGCAAGCCATCAAAGCCTACCACATAGAAGGCGTTGTTTCAGGCGCTGTAGAATCAGTCTACCAAGCCGAGCGAATCCAACGCATCTGCAACCGCTTAGGCATTTGGTGTCTTAATCCGCTCTGGAAGAAAAACCAGAAAACGCTACTGGAAGAAATTGTGGCTAAAGGCTTCAAAGTGATTATTTCAGGCGTTTTCGCTTATCCACTTGACCGCACATGGCTTGGCAAAGAAGTAAACGCGGAACTTATTGGCAAGCTGTTAAGTCTTGAAAAAGAGTTCGGTCTAAGTCCTTCAGGCGAAGGCGGCGAAATAGAAACAACTGTTCTGGATGCGCCGTTATTCAAGAAAAAAATTGAAATTCTGGATTATGCCGTTACGGCAAAAGGCAACTCTGGAGTTTTCAAAATCAAACAGGCACGGTTGGCAACGAAATGATTTTGGTTGTGGACCTGAATTCCAAGAAGGATTCTCTGGGGTTTTACGAATTTGTTTCACCCATAGTAGCTATTGCCGCAGAGTTGACTGACTGCGTAGTGGCGCATTATTCTGAGTTGACGCGGCAAGACTTGAGCAGCTGCAACAAGATTATTCTTTCAGGCACTCCGCTTAAGGATATCGTTACTTTGAACCAGACAGATAGATTCATGTGGTTAGAAGACTGTGTTAAGCCCATTTTTGGAATTTGCGCTGGCATGCAGACTATATGTTTGTTTTTCGGTTCTCGACTGATAAAATGCTCGGAGATCGGAATGACGCAGGTAACAACACTGAAGACTAATCCGTTGTTCTCTTCATCATTCAAGGTTTACGCGCTGCACAATTACGCAATCCAGCCCTCTTCAGCGTTTGACGCATTAGCTGAGTCTACAAAGTGTATTCAAGCAGTAAAGCATAAGCGCAAAGCAATTTACGGCGTGCTTTTCCACCCAGAAGTCAGGAATAAGGAAATCATACAGCGCTTTATCAGTACAGTTTAGTCAACCGAAGAAAATATAAAATAAACACTCGATTAAGAGTTAATTGTCAACCAAGTTTTGAAATGTGGGGGATCGGGTAGAAATGTTAAACGAGTTACCTGCAGAAAAACTCAGAAAAGAATGCGACGCCAGTTTTATGCGTTGTGAAACTACGCAGCAACTGGTGCCCCTCCGTGAGATTATCGGTCAAGAAAGAGCCGTCAGAGCGCTCAAGTTCGGATTAAGCATCAGAGAACGCGGTTTCAACATTTACGTCGCAGGTTTCCCAGGAACAGGCCGAACCACAGCGGTCAAAAACTTCGTGGAGGAAATAGCTCGCGGTGAACCCGCGCCTCCAGACTGGTGCTACGTAAACAACTTTGTGAACCAGTATGAACCTAAAGCGATAAAGTTGCTTTCCGGAAAAGGCAAGGAGTTTCAAGATGACATTAGAAGCCTTATTGAAAGTATCCGAGCGGCGCTTCCTAAAGCTTTCGAAAGTGACGATTACGCTGCAAAGCGGGAAGCCACTATACGAGCGTTGGAGCGTCAAAGAAAAGAGTTGACCGTTCAACTAAATGCGAGAGTTCAGCAAGAAGGCTTTGTGATCCAGAGTACGCCCATTGGCTTATTGCTTATTCCCGTGGTAAAAGGTAAACCTCTCACTGAAGAAGAATTGCTGATGTTGCCTCAAAAGGCAAAAGACGCCATTCAAGAGAAACGAGCGCGTTTAGAGCCTGAACTGCGAAACACAATGAGGCAATTTTTAGACATGGAACAAAAAATCACTGAGGAACTTAAGAAGCTTAACAGAGATGTTGCTCTCTACGCTATTGGGCACTTAGTGAACGCCCTCGTAGAGAAATATAAAGGCACGCCAGAGGTCACAGCTTACTTGCGTGATGTGCAAAACGACATTTTAGATAATCTTGCCCAATTCGTGAAGCGCGGCGAAACTCCGCAGCAGCTTCCCTTTCAAGTTCCGTGGATGAAGGAAGAACCATTCAAGAAGTACGAGGTAAACGTGATTGTTGACAACTCAAGTGTTAAAGGCGCTCCCGTGGTGATTGAATCTAACCCTACATATCACAACCTCTTCGGCAGAACCGAGAAAGAAGCTCAATTCGGTGCTCTCATAACTGATTTCACAATGATTCGGGGAGGAACCCTGCACAAAGCTAATAATGGCTATCTGATAGTTCCAGTTGAAGAATTACTCCGCAACCCTTTTGCGTATGACGGTTTAAAAAGAGCTTTGAAAAGCGGCGCTATAAGCATCGAAGAACCCGAAGCGCGTTATGGTTTCATCAGCACCAAAAGTTTGAAGCCCCAGCCGATTCCGCTGGGCGTCAAAGTAATCCTCATCGGAAATCCCTATCTCTACCAGTTGTTATTCACCCGCGAGATGGAATTCACCGAGCTTTTCAAGGTTAAAGCTGAATTTGACACAACTATGGCTCGGACAAAAGAGAACTTGCAGCAATACGCCGCTTTTGTCTGCACTCTCTGCCAAAAAGAAAACTTGAAACACCTCGATGGTTCAGGCTTAGCCAAACTAGTTGAATACAGTTCAAGGCTTGCAGATGACCAACAGAAGCTTTCCACTAGATTCGCTGAAGTTGCCGACATTGTTCGCGAAGCCAACTTCTACGCCGCAAAAGAGGACGCAAAACTTGCAACTGGAAAACACGTGAAAAAAGCCATTGAAGAAAAAATCTACCGCTCAAAACTTATCCAAGAAAAAATCCAAGAAATGATCCAGCGCGGCGTACTGCTCATCGATACGGACGCTGAAAAAGTGGGGCAAGTGAATGGGCTTTCAGTTATGGGTCTAGGCGACTTCGCTTTCGGCATCCCTTCACGTGTAACTACAAGCGTAGGCTTAGGCAGAGAAGGCGTAATCGACATTGAACGTGAAGCCAAAATGGGCGGTCCTATCCACACTAAAGGGGTCCTAATCTTAAGCGGTTACCTGAACGAGAAATACGCGCGGGATAAGCCGCTTAGCCTTTCAGCGCGTCTGGTTTTTGAGCAGAACTATGGCGGCGTGGAAGGCGACAGTGCTTCAAGCACAGAATTATACGCCATACTATCGGCGCTCTCAGGTTTGCCCATAAAACAAAGCATAGCTGTAACTGGTTCGGTTAACCAGAAAGGCGAAGTGCAAGCCATAGGCGGCGTGAACGAGAAAATCGAGGGCTTCTTTGAAGTTTGCAAGGCTAAAGGTTTCACAGGCAAGCAAGGTGTAATGGTACCTGAAAGCAACGTGCAAAACCTGATGTTGAAAGAAGAAATCGTGGACGCTGTTAAGGCTGGGCAATTTCACATATATGCGGTCAAAACCATTGACGAAGGAATGGAAGTGCTTACAGGCGTCAAGACTGGCGAAAGACGTGAGGACGGGACTTTCGACAACGGAACTGTGAACCACAAAGTGGACAATCACCTTAAAGCTATGGCTGAAAAACTCAGAGAATTCCAAGTTTTCTCATTGGAAGGAAAGCCGAAATTCGAAAGTTAAAAAGCAAACGACTGTGGCGCAAGCTTTCCGCTCTTCTGATAATCTTTTTAGATGATATGGCTCAGTTTGGATAATTTTATTAGCCTGCTTGTGGCATATGTTTTATTGAAGGTGCTGAGTTTTGGCAAATAAAAAGGGTGAAACATACAAGTGTGAAGAATGCGGGCTTATTGTTTTAATTGAAGACCCTTGCGGCTGTGAACCATGCGATTTGATTTGTTGCGGCGAACAAATGAAACCTGTTAAGGCGGCAAAAGCGAAAACCAAGCCGAAAGGCAAAGCTAAAGCCAAGAAATAAACTCTCTAACTAATCCACCCATTTTTTTGTTCTCTCAATTACCTGTAGTGCCTTCAGAATTCAGTTATACGCGAAGTCATGTTCATTTTTTGGTATGTTTAATCCCCTTCTTTTCGCGGATTTTCCCCTTAAAGCTTAGAATGTTTTCCTCACAAACCCCAGGCTTCCATTCGCATATGCCCTTCAATATTTCCTCAAGATAATACTCCAATTCCTCGCTTGTTAAACTGCTGGCACAGTCAACACGGTAGACGATATCGCCTTTTTCTCTGCTTGCTGTTATCGCAACCAACACGTTGTCACTTACCATGGACACAACCCCCACTTGCTATTAGTGGCACTGCGCATTTAAAATTTCCCAGCTTAACAGATTACACACCCGTTTTCGTTTCCTCAAAGTGGGCAAAAGGAAAAAATAATATTAAGTGATTCAACGTATTAAGTTAACTAGGTTGCCGAATATATGGCGGAATGTGCTACAAATAGAAAAAGGCTAGACTCTCTGACTGTTACGTTATTGGCAGTGATAGCGGTTCTGGCTGTTTTGGGTGCTGTCTTCAGTCCAAACAGTACAGGTTTTCTTTCCGCCATGGATACCGTAATTCTGACTTTGCTGACTGCGGCTACCGATGTTCTTTATCTTCTCGGCGGCGGCGTAGTATTCTTCGGAGCTTGTGTTGTAACTGTTCGTTTCATACAATGCAAACTGAAAGACTCTTGCAGACCATCTGGCGCAACACGTTACCTCTCAGGATACCTAACGTTAAGTTTAGAGTTTTTCATTGGCGCAGAAATTATAAAAACAACAACCACGAGGACTTGGGAAGAATTTTCAGTGCTTATACTCATAATTCTAAGCAGAGGGCTCTTCAGTTTGATTCTGTATTTAGAAAGAAGATGGCATGGAGCAGCAGAAACAGAATAACACCCCCACTTCACCATTTCCACGTTTTATGAATGCTTTACGTCTCTCATAAACCACCATGGATTACACGGCGACATGGGTGTAAGATTTAAATCTCACTGGCTTAATTCTAAAGAGGTCAGCTCGGAGTAACATGAGTGAAAAAACGATAGCACACATAACGCTGGCACGGTCTATAGCGCTCCGTTCTCGCATGGAATCCTGCTTGAGCAAGTTGCCAGTAATTCGCAGTAATATTGGGCAAGTATCTAGTGAGTTGTGCATTAAATTTAAATATCTTCAGAATGAATCTTCTGCTTGTCACAAATGGAAAATTGAAGACACCTGTGAGAGGATTACTGAACCAAAGATTTCTCGTGGAGGCAAACATAGTGCTTGTTGAATTCGCAATCGCTTTTCTGCTCATTCTAGCAACTGTCTCGTTAATCTACTTGCTGGGTCGCCGTGCCTCACCCAAGCCCACACAAAGCGAAAACGAGCGGTCAGAGTACGCTTGCGGCGAAAAAGCACCTCTTCAGAAACTAAAAATCACCGTGTCATTATACAAGTACCTCATATACTTCACGATTTTTGATTCTTCAGTTTTGCTGCTTGCGTTTGCCTCACTTATAGGGCAAGGACTAAACGTACCCCTTCTGATTCTCTATCTCTCAATAATTTTCGTGTCAAGTTTACTTCTTCTCGACGGAGGCGAAGACTAACGAACATCGCCAACGCCGTAACATGGGCAAGATTGAAGTCGCCATGGGTTCTCCACTTCAACTCTGGTGCATGCAACGGTTGCGACATCGAAGTTGTCGCTCTTTTAACGCCTAGGTATGATGTGGAACGTTTCGGGATTAAACTTGAGCCGTCACCACGACATGCCGATGTCCTGCTGACAACAGGTTCCGTTACAAAGCAGTGTGCAGAACGGCTGAAACGTATCTACGATCAAATGCCTGAACCCAAGTTTGTGGTCGCCATAGGTGCATGTGCTTGTTCAGGCGGCGTGTTCAAAGGGAACTACACCGTACTGGGCGGAGTAGACAAGGTAATCCCAGTGAACGCTTACATTCCTGGTTGTCCACCGAAGCCAGAAGCCATAATCGATGGCGTGGTAAAATTGCTTAACTCAGTAAAAGGGGCGAAGCCAAACGGCAAAAAATGAACAAGAAGACCTTTTGGTTGCTCTCCAAAGTAGAATGAGTGATAGCCTTCAAATCCAGCGTGGCGCTCTTGGGAAAGCTTGTGTCCAAGTTAAAGCTGATTCGAATCGAGATGCTTTGGCAATTATGCTTGAAACGGATAAAAGCGCTGGTATAATTGCGCTCACTGGCTTAGATATGGGTGAAAAAATAGGTTTAATGTATCATATTCGCACTAACGGTGCAATCGTGACTCTTCGAACGGAAGTTCCAAAAGAGAACCCGAAAATCCAAACAATAACAGATTTACTTCCAGGCGCGCACTTTCATGAAAGAGAAGCCGCTGACCTTTTTGGCGTAACCTTTGAGGGTCACCCAAACCCCGCTAGGTTAGTTCTTCCTGACGACTGGCCTGCGAATCTTTATCCCCTTAGAAAGGACGCAAAAATAGAAGATGCCGCATTAAAACCTGAAAACTCCCAAGCCCAAGCTGTGGTCGTCCAGCCTCCAAGTGACGGTGAGTTCGTTAACGTCACTGTTGGTCCTCAGCATCCAGCATTGCTGGAGCCTGAAAAGTTTTCTGTTAAAGTCGACGGGGAAATCGTGAGGCAAGTTGAACCCCGCATCGGGTACGTGCACAGAGGCGTTGAAAAAGCAGCGGAATCGCGGACTTATCTGCAGGACGTTTACTTGGTTGAAAGAATCTGCGGAATATGCAACTCGTGCCACGCCACATGCTTCGTGGAAGCAGTGGAAAAAATAATGGGCACTCAAGTGCCGCCCAGAGGCAAATACATACGCACTATAATCTTAGAGCTGAATAGGCTTCACAGTCACATGCTTCTGCTTGGACATGCTGGTCTTGAGATTGGTTATGAAACGCTATTCCAGTACATGTGGCGCGACCGAGAACCAGTAATGGACTTGACGGAACTGCTTACTGGCAACCGCGTGATCTCTTCAGCTATGACAGTAGGCGGCGTGCGCCGGGACATCAAAGAAACGGATATTCCGAAAATCAAAACTGTGATGGCGAACTTGAAAAAGAAAATGGAGTTCTATACGCAACTCTATGCGGATGAGCCTACTTTGAAGATGCGCACGCAGAACGTCGGCATCCTCGCGACGGAGGACGCTTTGAAACTCTGCGTGGTCGGTCCAGTCGCTCGCGGCTCAGATGTCCACATTGATGTACGAAAAGAGGAGCCTTACGAGGCGTATGGCGAAATTCCTTTTAAACTAATCACGTATAATAATGGGGATTCATGGGCGCGTTTCATGGTTCGCTTAGACGAAATCTACGAGAGCATCAGCATAATTGATTATGCAGTGGATAATCTGCCTCAGGGGTCATTCAGGGTTAGAGTGCCGAGGGTTGTGCCTGCAGGCGAAACGGTTAACCGCGTGGAGGCGCCCCGAGGCGAGCTTTTCTATTACGTGAAGAGCAATGGCACTGCCTATCCCGACAGGGTTAAAGTGCGGACGCCGACTTTCGCTAATATTCCTGCTTTCCTTAAAACTGCTGAAGGCGGTAGCATAGCGGATGTGCCTGCGAACTTTGTGAGTTTAGACCCGTGTTTTTCATGCACTGACAGGTAGGATGAAAAAAGAATGGTTTTTGACTTGTGGTTTGTTTTCCGCGTGCTGGTCTTTCCGGGTTTCACGTTTATACTGTTCTTAACCCTGTTCTGCGATTGGGTGGAACGAAAGATTGAAGCCCGAATGCAGAATCGAGTTGGTCCCAAGTTTACGGGTCCAGCAGGTCTTCTTCAGCCTTTCGCTGACTTCATCAAGCTGCTCACGAAAGAAGATATTGTTCCGCGTAATGCAAAAAGCACTATTTTCAAGTTTGCGCCCATTCTCTCTTTCTCAATCATCGTGTTTGCCTTGGCATTTTTGCCGATTGACGGCAGCGCTGTTATACCTAATTCAAGTTTTGCCGGCGACTTAATCGTAATTATGGCGTTAATTACTGTGGCTAACTTCTTGCTGTTTCTTTCAGGCTGGGCTTCTGCGAGTCCGTACGGCGCTATAGGTGCCGCAAGAGTTTTAACACAGTTTCTTGGCTATGACATTCCACTGTTTCTGCTTGCTTTGACGCCTGCTTTTTTGGCGGGAAGCCTAAGCATTTCAGCGATAGCGGCAAGTCAGTATCTGCCATTCGTGCTTTTGGCGCCTTGGGCTTTCGTGTTGTTCATCGTAGCTCTTCAAGCAGAGTTGGAGAAAGACCCATTTGATATTCCTCATGCAGAAAGCGAAGTGGTAGGCGGCTTAGAGACTGAATATTGTGGCGGTAAACTGGCTTTTCTGCATCTTACCCGTGATGTGCAAATTGTCTTTGGCGCCGCGCTTGTGGTTGAACTGTTTCTTGGCGGACCATATGGTCCAGTTTTTTTTGGTTTGCCAGAGTTCTGGTACTCTTTGTGGTTTGTGCTTAAACTAGTGGCTGTTGTAGTAATCACGGAGTACGTAACATGCTTGTTTGCAAGGTTGCGCATTGATCAAGTGTTGAGGGCTAATTGGAAGTTTTTGCTGCCGCTTTCGGTGCTGTCGTTTACTTTGACTGTTGCATTGGCTACTTGGGTTTATCCTCTGGTGGTGTAAAATGGGGAAGAAATCAATTGTGCCGCCGATGGTGAAAGAGTTGCTTTCTAATCTTTTCGTTAAGCCTGCTACTAGCAAGTATCCTTTTGTGAAGGCTGAAGTTCCTGAGGGTTTTCGGGGTAAACAGGTGTATGATAATAATTTGTGTATTAGTTGCGGTTTGTGTTCTAGGGATTGTCCTGCGAAAGCTATTGAAATGGTTGAGGTTGAAGGGAAAAGAAGACCGCTGTTTCATCTTGACCTTTGTATTTTCTGTTATCAATGCGCTGAAAGTTGCCCGAGAAACGCTATCAAAAGCTCGGAGTTTTTCGAATTAGCCTCAACCATTAAATCTGACTTGGTAGTAACTCCTCAACCAACCTCTCAAAAAGGAAGCGGTGCGCAGCAATGATCTTTGAGGTACTCGCGGTAGGACTGGTAATTTCGGCTTGTTTAGCGATTTTCCTCGACGAACCAATCTACTGTGTTGCCTCTTTAGCAGACACGCTCATTTTCATGGCGCTACTTTACGTGTTAAGTGACGCTATTTACGTTGCTGTTTTCCAGTTTGCAGTGGGCGCTGGAACATTGGCGATTCTCTTCTTATCTGGGGAAATGCTTAGCGAAAAACCAGCAAAGAAAACTCCACGGAAAACCTTGCTTTTGCTTATTGTGGTTGGAGCACTTTTGTCTTTACCTGCCCTTTTCCTCTCAGTTTCTGGTTCAACCAACACTTCTGCTGGGGTCGCGTTTGAAGAGGCTTTGTGGAACTTAAGAGCTTTGGATGTTGTTCTGCAAGGCTTAGTTATGATGGGTGTGGCTTTAGGGATCGCCATAATTTTACATGAGAAAAGGAAAGGTGCAAAGTGATGGATTTTGTCATTTTGTCTTTGGTTTTGCTGGCAATTGGCATTTACGGCTTGTTAACCAAGCGCGACTTGTTGAAAGTGTTTGTGTCAGTTGAGTTAATCGCTACGGCGGCAACGCTTAATTTCGTGATGCTTGCGCCTTCTTTAAGCAAAGGTTTAGGCGAAGCCTTTCTAATATTAGCGTTTTCCACTGACACTTGCGTGAGCGCCATAATCTTGGCGTTGCTAGTAATTGTTCACAGGAAATATGGGACAAGCGACGTTGGCGAGTTAGTCAAACACGAAGAAAGCAAAGAAGAGGAAGAGGCTGAAGAATAGTTGTTGTCTGATGTTTCTTCATGGCTTGTTTGGATACTTCCGCTGGTTTCCAGCTTGTTTGTGCCGTTGATTGCGCGTTTAGGCGGAAAAGCACGAGACGCTTTTGCGGTTATAATCAGTGTAATCACGGCTGCTTTGGCGTTTTCCCTTATTCCTGATGTCTATTTTGGTGCTGAAGGCGCTTTAGGTTCCGTCGTGCCTTGGATTCCTTCTTCAGGCATAACCGCAGGTGTCTTCATTGATCCGCTGAGCGTTTTGTTCACGGTTCTCGTTGCCTTTTTCGGGCTGATAATTGCCATCTACTCTTTAGGGTACATGAAGGGCGAGGAAGGTTTAACACGCTACTACTTTTTCCTGCTACTTTTCATAGGTTCAATGATAGGGCTCGTAATCTCGGATAATTTCCTTCAAATGTTCATCTTCTGGGAGATGGTGGGGCTCTGTTCTTACTCGCTAATTTCCTTCTGGTACAAGCGCCCTGAATCTATCCGTGCAGGCGTTAAAGTCTTCCTGATGACTCGAATCGGCGACATCTGCCTGCTTGCTGCCATTGGGCTTCTTTATGCGAGTTTAGGCTCATTTTCTTTCCAATACACCATCGACAATATTGGCTCAATACCTGTGCCAACTCTAACTGCGATAGCTTTTCTGACGTTGGGTGGTGCCATTGCCAAGTCCGCTCAGCTTCCCATGCACACTTGGCTGTACAGCGCAATGGAGGCTCCAACATCAGTCAGCGCTTTGCTGCACGCGGCTACCATGGTGAAGGCGGGCATTTACCTTGTTGCGCGGTTGATTTTGATTTTGGGTCCTTTGGCTTTTGCGCTTCCCATGTGGTTGCCCACTGTAGCGTGGATTGGCGTTCTCACGGCTTTTATGGGTGCGACGTTGGCGTTGTATACTCCTGACATTAAAGGCGTGCTTGCCTACTCAACCATCAGCCAGTTGGGTTTCATGATGGCAGCTTTGGGTACGATTTCGGCTCATTCGTCTTTAGGTTGGTTTGCAAGTCTGTTTCACATGGTGAGCCACGCTTTCTTCGAGGGGCTTGGCTTCTTGCTGGCAGGTGGCATAATTCACGCGCTTGGAACCCGTGACATGCGGTTGATGGGCGGCTTGAAAAAAATGATGCCCATCACTTTTGGGCTGAGCATAATTATGATTTTGACTACGAGTGGTTTGCCGCCGTTTGCCGCTTTCTTCAGCAAAGGACTCATAATTACCAGCGCAACTGAAGCTGGAAATCTTTTGCAGGTGATTTTGCTTTACGCGACTGCTGCGCTTACGTTTGCTTACAGTTTAAGGTTTATGACATTGACTTTTATGGGCAATAAGTCGGAGCATTTGGAGAAGCTTCATGTGCACGAAGCGCCGAAGCTGATGCTGATTCCTGCCGCGGTGCTGGCTGTTCTGTGTATTGTATGGGGTTTCGTTGAGCCTTGGCTTGGCGGTTTCATGCACGTTGAAGGCGAATTTAGTTTGCTGGGCGCGTTTTTCAACTTGGAAACGCCTATTTTCTTCGCTATTCTCGCTCCAGTTGGCTTAATTATATATCTAACTTATTACAAAAACTCTGGAATCATGCAGAAGATACGAAGTAGTTCGAATCCTTTAACAACCGTTCTGAAACACGGTTACTTCTTTGACCACTTATACGAAGGTGTCACGGCTAAAACTGTCATGGGTGCCTCAAAGAAAATTTTGAAGCACGGTTACTTCTTTGATGACCTCTACGTGAGAGTCATCACGAATGGGTTCATGAAAATCTCTAAGGGTCTTGATTACATAGAGACTAAAGTTTTCACTGAAGTGCCGCAAAACGTGGCACGGGCTATACTGAAATTGGCTGATGCCACGCATAAGTATCTGGACGTGTTGGCTGAGGAACTTCTAAGCTTGATAGCTCATCGAACGGTGATGTCCGCGGCGAAAGCCAAGAAAGTGCCTTCAAGCTCCATGCAGCATTACATAGCTGCAGCATTGCTCGGATTTATATTGATTCTCGTACTGATAATATTAACTATAGGTGTGTAGAAAGATGGAAAATGCGCTACTGTTAACCTTCCTCATACCAACCTTGGCAATTCCGTTCGTATACTTCCTTGGAAAGAAATCTGCAAAAGCGGCAGCGCTTCTTGTTGCTTTAATTGCCATAGTTAATATCGCGTTGGTTTTGACAACTGTTCCCACAGTGCTCAGCAACGCCGAATACGTGGAATCCTATCATTGGATTCCAGTTTTGAATGCGTCGTTCACGCTTTTCGTGGACGGCATCAGCGTGTCCATGGCGCTCATCAGTTTAATCCTAATCTTAGTCGCAGCAATTTACTCGATTAATTATATGCAGGAAAAGAAGCATCTGGAAGTGTACTACGCTCTTTTAACGCTGCTTTCCATAGGTCTCGTTGGCGTTTTCCTCACTTCAAACCTTCTGCTATTTTACTTCTGCTGGGAGTTAATGCTTGTTCCAGCTTACTTTATCATCGGCGGATGGGGTTACAGGCAACCGTATCGTGCAGCTTTCAAATTCTTCATATTTACGCATGCTGGTGCCGTTTTTGTGCTGTTAGGCATAGGTGCCATTTTCATGGTTACCGGCACAACTGACCTTTTCCAAGCGAAAGATGCGTTAATGGCTATTAGCCCTGATATTGTGAAGTGGGTTTTGTTGTCGTTAACTGCGGGTTTTGCTGTGAAGATGGCTGTGGTGCCTGTTCACATGTGGCTGCCTGATGCGCACTCTGAAGCTCCAGCAACCATGTCGGCGCTTTTAAGCGGTGTTATAATCAGTGCTGGTGCTTATGCTATTTTGCGGGTGTCTTTGGGAACGGTATTTCCCGCGGTGGACGCCGATTTCGGCAGCATGTTCCTTCACGGTTTATCCATTTTTGGCGTGGCGTCTGCCTTTTTCGGTTCGCTTATTGCGTTGGCAGAAACCGACATAAAACGCGTTATCGCTTATTCAAGTATAGCGCATATGGGTTACGTTTTGTTTGGGCTTTCGCTATTTCCGTTTTCGGAGCCTACAACTGGTACGGTGCTTCATATGGTTAATCACGCTGTAAGCAAAGGTTTGTTCTTCCTTTCCGCTGGCGCTATCATGCATCAGCTTGAGATCAGGGATATCCGCGAGATGGGTGGGCTTGCTGGGAAAATGCCCTTCACTGCTGCTTCATCCACTACGGCTGCTTTGAGTATAGCTGGGACACCACCGTTTGCGTGTTTCATCAGTGAGTTTTTGATATTTGTCGGTGCTTTCCAAGTCATTAATAGTGATGGTTTCTATCTTTGGCCAACTGCTTTTATGCTTGTGGCTACGGTTCTTTCGCTTGCTTATTCGCTGCGTTTTCTGTCGCATGTTTTTCTGGGGCAATCAAAGACTGAGAAGAAGGTTGTGGATGTTCCTATTTTCATGAAGTTAGCGATGGGCATCTTGGTTGTTTTCGTGATTGTTCTCGGAATTTGGCCTACGTTCTTTGTTGACTTGATTAATACGGTAAGCTTTGTTTGAGATGGAGATCGATGATTGAAGTTTTTGATGTTGTTTTGCCAATAGTTAGCTTGGTTGTTTTCGCGGTTTTGACGGTTCCAGTTTTCAAGTTCATCCGCAAAAGTAAGCACAACACTGCCTTAACGGTTGTTTGGTTCTCTATTGTTTTTGCGGTTACAGGCGCTACTGTGGCAAATTTAGCTTTGAACTATTACAGTTTGCCTTCGCCGCAGCCGTTTCTTAACATGACTTTGAGTGATTCATCTTCTGATACGCTTTCGAGCGCGTTTATGATAGATGCTATATCGATTTATATGGCTGTGATTTTCACCGCGGTTGGCGCGGTTGTTTTCCTTTACACTGTTTTCTACGTTGACTCCACAAAGAGGCTTTCGGAACGGTACTATGCGGTTATGTTGATGCTTACTGCTGCGTTGATAGGTGCTGTGTTTTCAGGTGACCTTTTGACGCTTTTCATTTTTTGGGAGGCTGCTGCGGCTGGTTCCAGTTTTCTGATGGTTTACAGGAAAACGCCTAGGTCTTTGAATTCTACGTTGAAGTATTTGGTTATGATAATTATTGCTTCGGCTTTTGTCGTGTTTGGGCTTTCGATAGTTTACGGTTTGACTGGTACGTTGAATTTTTGGGCTGTGAAGCAGGCTTTGATGACTTTGGCTGATAAGCACTTGCTTGTGCTTGCGTTTATTTTCATAGTTACTGGCTACGCGATTGAGGCTGCTGTTGTGCCGTTTCACTTTTGGCTGCCTGACGCTTACACTGCTGCATCCTCTTCGTCTTCAGCGTTTCTTTCCGCTTTGATTGATCAGGGCAGTTACTACGTGTTGATTCGGGTTTTAATTTTTATTCTTACGCCACCTACGTTGGAGTGGACGTTCATGTTGGCAGTTATGTCTGCTTTGACTATGATTGTGGGTAACTTTTTTGCGTTGATTCAGGATAATGTGAAGCGTTTGATAGCGAATGTCTGCGTGGCGGATGTCGGCTACAACTTGATAGGTATAACTAGTGTGACGTCGATTGGACTTATGGGTAACCTGTACTTCTTCTTGATAGGCGGAATCACTACGGCGCTGTCGTTTATGGCTGTTGGCTTGATTAACAAGTATGGCTTTAAAACGCTGGAGGATTTCTCTGGGTTAGGCAGGAAGATGCCTTTTGTTAGTTTGGCGTTGACGTTGGGCGCTTTGTCTTTTGCTGGCGTTCCGCCGTTGGGCGGGTTCACTGCGAAGTTTTTGGTTTTCACTGCTGCGATTAAAGCGGATTTAAGTTGGTTGGCAGTCGTAGGCGTGTTAACCAGCGTTATCCAAACTGCGTATTTGCTGCGATTGATTAATTACATGTATGGGAAGAAGCCGAAAGAGGAGGGCAGAATAAAAGAGCCAATGCGACTGCTTATTCCTATTTTCATCCTTGCCGCTGCAATACTTATTCTGGGGCTTTACCCAACCATAGTCTTCAATTTGATTGAGCCAGCGACGTTGCAGCTTCCATTCATCCCGTAGGAAACTGCTGTTTGCTACGGTTCAGCAGTTGCAGTTACGATTGCTGAGAATAACGCGTGGAAAAACTTATACCCCCTCTATAAATACTCACTTTGTATAGTTCAGAGAGAAGCAACAGCGTGTTCAGTTTGCTGCGGTTTTGGTTGGGTGGCGGGCAAGGACATGCCTGTTTTCGCCGTTTCTGCTTATTCTACGGATCACATTTTTGTTCGAGAAGCAGATTTGGCGGGTGCAGTAGAGGTTTTGGAAGAAGACGGCATGGCGGCGCTTTGATGGGTTTAAGCTTCTCTGTTGCTTGTTAACGCCTTGATGGGAAAGATTATTGTTGGTTTAAACTTGACTGTGTGTTAGCGGTTGGGTGTGTCGGTGTTTGTTCGGGGTTTAGGGTTTTCTGGTGTACATATATCGATTTTCGGAATATATCTGCGCTTAAAATAAGGTATATATCAAGTCTTGCGACGTAATATGTAGCTAAGTAAAACATACCAACTGTACAACGCAAATACAGAAGGTGAACAAAACGATAAGCACAATAAACCTAACCGGGCCCTGCATAATGCACCTTTGCGAAAAGAAAAAGAGCGCATGCGAAGGCAAATTTGAAACAATCCTACTGAAAGCAGTAGATGAAGTCTTTTCCTCATTCGGACACATCTGCAAACAAGCCCTCTACTTCCAACTAAAAGAAACTTTTAAAATCAAAAAACACGAGATTCCCACAAAAATCCCAGAGTTTACCGCCGCAATCGAGCAACTCTTCGGAGCAGGCGCAAAATTCATCGAACTGCGAATAATAGCAACGCTCCACCAAAAAACCCCGAACTTCATATACTCCCCGCCAATGGCCGACTTGTTATTCGCCGATTACGTAGCGAGTCTACGCCGCTTTTTCCTAATCACAAACAGCAAAAACAACACCCGCCTTCGTGTACAAAGAAAACAAAACTCACTCCAATTCTCTTACAGCAACCCCTATTTCATCGCTTCCTAAGCATGAACCACAATTAAGCCACGTATCCAAACAAAAACACGCAAAACGCATCCTACAAAAGTTACAGGCAATGCTTAATTGCCAACACGTCTTTCACTGTGCTCTTAAAAGTTTTTGTTACGTCTTCCAGAAACAGCGCACGATTCTGGATGCCTTTCTGAACTGCTCCAGCCGCCACAAAACACGCGCCTACAGTTTCGCTTATCGGCGTAGGCTCAGGAAACACAATTAACGCTACTCCAATCTTTATAAGCCTAGACTTGTTACCCGCACGCCACAGCTTCTTAGCCACTTCAGCACCGCCAGTAGTGCTTCTTAACGCGCCAAACAAGTCACCATAACATTCGCTCAATTCGTTGGCAACTTTAGCCACAGCAGTTACATCTTCTCGCTTCATTAGTCACCCAACCAGCCTTTCGTACAATGTGCCTTTCTACACAGAAAAACCTTAACGCGATAAAGCACGTTGCTTTGCAGTCATTCTGTTTTGGCAAGTGACATTTTTTTATCAAAGCACCTGCATTTCGCTGTATCCAACGCCACCGCTTTTGCAGTAAACAGTCAATTCTGCACGCAAAAATACCCTGAAAAAATAGGTGACGCAGCAAAAGCCTTTTCTGAAAAAATGCGCACAAATCAGCCATTAGTAGTGTCATACTGGATTAGTGAGTACACGTCATACTTGTCGCCGATGGCTTTTCTCCCGTTAAGGTAGCCCAGCTCTATCAAAAAGCCTATGCCGACCACTGTGCCGCCCAACTTCTCCACTAGATCAATGTTTGCTTTGACGGTGCCGCCTGTCGCCAGCAAATCGTCAATAAGCAAAACCTTCTGTCCCCGTGCAATCGCGTCCTCATGAATCTCAATCGTGTCGCACTCATACTCCTTCTTATAAGTCAAATCCACACACTTGAACGGCAGCTTCCCCTTCTTCCGTACAGGAACAAACCCCACTCCAAGCTCATACGCCAAAGCGGCACCAACAATAAACCCCCTTGCCTCATTCGAAACTATAACATCTATGGCTTTGCCCCTGTAATACTGCGCCAACCGCCTGATGCACTCCCTAAAACAGCAGCTGTCTTTCAGCAATGGGGTAATATCCCAGAAAACCACGCCTTTGAACTCAGGTATCCGCCGAATTTTCGACTTAAGATCCAACTTCTTACCAACACTCTCACTCATACTTTGACTCCTCCCCTTTTTTAAGCAAACGCGCCCTTTAAAGCGCTGCCGCATTCGCAGCTAGCTTCTTTTGGCAAACGTTTAACTGTTTCAACTATTGTGCGCTTCACGTTCTCGATGTTTCCGCGCATCGTCTGCACGATGTCATCCACGCAGACCACATGCTCTTTCCACACGTCGTAATCCGTAACTGTGGCAATCGTCGCATAACACAGTTCAGCTTCACGCGCAAGAACGCATTCAGGCACAAGCGTCATACCCACCACGTCAGCGCCCCACATTCGGTACATGCGGGATTCAGCCTTAGTTGAGAATCGTGGTCCCTCAATGCACACGTACGTGCCAGTGCTGTGCGCGTTGACACCTAAATCTTTGGCAACAGCAATTAATGTGCTTCTTATTTCGGGGCACATTGGTTCAGCCACGGATATGTGGCACACTCGGTTTTCAGTGTAGAATGATTCTTCGCGTCTTGTGGTGCGGTCGATGAATTGGTCAACAAACACGATTTCACCTGGCTTGTATTCTTCGCGTAACGAACCTACGGTTGAAGACGTAAGCACTCTTTTGACGCCGAGTTTTTTTAATGCGAAAAGGTTTGCGCGTGAATTCACGTTTGTCGGTCTAATTGTGTGTTTGTTGCCGTGACGCGCTAGAAACGCCACATGTCTGCCTGCTAATTCACCTATGGTGATGGCGTCGGATGGTGCGCCGTAGGGCGTGTCCAGCGTTACTTCCTCAACGTTCTTGAGCAATTTCGGGTCGTAGATGCCTGTTCCGCCGATTATCCCAATCTCTGCTTGCATGGCAACTTACTTCCAGCTTTTGCCTTATAAAAATAGCGAATTGCGCTTGCAACGGATGTTTTAATAGCGTCCACCGGCATTGATTCTGTAGGCTTAACGCCTGACATGGTGATTTTTGTGCACGGCAAATCAAAAGGCAAACAACAGCCAAACAGGCTCATACACGAAAAAAGCCCCTACCTACTGCAACACGCGTACAATCCCGTAGACTGGTACCCATGGAGCAACGAAGCCTTCGAAACAGCCAAAGCACAAGACAAGCCTGTTTTCGTCTCCATAGGCTACTCCTCATGCCACTGGTGCCACGTCATGGAACAAGAATGCTTCGCCGACGCAGAAGTAGCCAAACTGATGAACGAAGCATTCATCTGCATAAAAGTTGACCGAGAAGAACGACCCGACCTTGACAGCGCATACATGGCAGTGTGCCGCGTAATGGGGCGAAGCTGCGGCTGGCCACTCAACGTGGTAATGACGTCTGACAAAACGCCGTTCTTCGCCGCCAGCTACATCCCCCGCGACAGCCGCTTCGGGCTCGTAGGCATGATAGATCTTATCCCACAAATCAGCGCCGTCTGGAAAACGCGCAGGCCAGAGTTGGCAGCCGTAGGTGAAACCATCAGGCAGAGACTAGCCGATTCAGAGCAAAGAACACCTGAAAAAGAATTAAGCACAGACGTACTGCACGATGCTTATGAGCAGCTTGTGTTAAGCTTTGACGAGGAAAACGGCGGGTTTGGAACTGCACCGAAGTTTCCCATGCCGCATAACTTGCTTTTCCTGCTGAGATACTGGAACCGAACACGAGAGAAAACGGCGTTAGACCTAACAAAGAAAACCTTGCAGGCAATGCGGCTTGGCGGCATCTTCGACCAAATAGGCTTCGGCTTCCACCGCTACTCCACCGATGCACAGTGGTTGGTGCCGCACTTTGAAAAAATGCTTTATGACCAGGCGTTGCTGGCTATGGCGTACACGGAAGCGTACCAAGCAACAGGCGCTGACGAGTTCAAGCAGGCAGCCCAAGAAGTTTTAGAGTACGTCCTACGCGATTTAACTTCGCCTGAGGGCGGGTTTTACTCGGCTGAGGATGCAGACAGCGAAGGCGAAGAAGGCAAATTTTACCTGTGGACTGAAGCCGAAATCAGGGAGACCTTGCTGCCTGAGGACGCGGATTTAGCCGTTAAACTTTTCGGAATCAACGCCCTAGGCAACTATTACGAGCCAATGCACAGGCGAAACGGCAAAAACATACTGCACCTTGCAAAACCGATAGAGCAAGTTGCTTCAGGAGCTATTTTGAGTCTTGACGCGTTTGCGCTTCGGCTCGGCAAAATCCGAAATGTGCTTTTTGAAGCGCGGCGCAAGCGGGTTCACCCAGCGAAGGATGATAAGGTTCTCGCTGACTGGAACGGTTTGATGATTGCCGCTTTGGCAAAGGCGAATCAGGTTTTTGGTGAGCAAAAGCTTTTACAAGCAGCGGTGAAAGCCGCTGATTTTATTCTGGAACGAATGCGCGGTGCAGACGGCACTCTTTATCACCGTTATGCCAAAGGTGAAAAGGCGATAGGCGGCTTTCTGGATGATTACGCTTTTCTCGTATGGGGATTCATCGAACTTTACGAAGCATGCTTTGATGAGAAGTACTTGCAGGCGGCACTGGACCTGACCAAGACGATGACCTCGCGGTTTTGGGACGAAAAAAACGGCGGCTTCTACTTCACCGCAGAAACCGCTGAGCAGGGTTTTCAGAGAAGAAAAGAAGTATATGACGGCGCGTTGCCTTCAGCCAACTCCGCGGCAATGCTTAATCTTCTGCGGCTGGCACTTCTAACAGGCGATTCTGCTTTTGAGGAGTTCGCCAGCAAAACCAGCAGGGCGTTTTCCAGCGAAGTACAAGTGTCGCCGACAGCGCACACGTTTATGCTTGTTGCAGTGGATTTCGCTGTTGGGCCCGCATACAACGTCATATTGGTAGGTGGTGTTGATGAAGACGACACGCAGAAAATGCTGAAGGCGTTGAGAGAACATTATCTGCCGAACATGGCGATTTCGCTGCAAAAACCCAGCGCGGCTGGTTTAGGCTACGGGCAAATCGGCGGCAAAGCCACGGCGTACGTGTGCCGCGGCAGAACGTGTATGCCTCCAACAAATGAAACGGAGCAAATGCTGCGTCTTCTTGGGCTTTCCTGAGTTGGCATAGCATTAGCGTGTGGCAGGTTTAGGTTAATGCTGGTCGTGTTCCAACCGTAAGTGAGACAGTTGTTGTTTCGCCGTTTCTGATTATGGTTACATTGATTGTCTGGCCGGGCAAGGTGTTTTCTTCCAGGTAGCTTGACAGGTCATCTATGCCTCTGATTCTTTCGCCGTTAAGGGCTATGATTATGTCGCCGCCAACTGTGACGGATTGCCCACTGACTGTGATTTGCCGTGTTCCCCCACGCAAGCCTGCGTCAGCAGCAGGTCCACCGCTTGTAACTTGGACTATGAGCCAACCATAGGTTACGTCCACGTCCATTGCGTCTGCGATTTCGTAGTTCATATCAATTCCCGACACGCCTATTGTAGGGTGTTTGTCATAGGTGCCCGTAGTAACTATGTCTTCAATCTCTCTTAGCACGGTGCTGGATGGGATTGCAAAGCCTAAGTTTTGAGAATCGCTTACGATGGCTGTGGTTATGCCTACGACTTGTCCTTGATAATTCAGCAGTGGTCCGCCAGAGTTGCCGGGGTTTATGGGAACGCTTATTTGTATGACGTCTGCTATTGGGTAGCCGCCGCTCATGTCCTCAGTTATTGTTCTGCCCAACGCACTTACTATGCCTGTGGTCATTGTCCCAGCTAAGCCGTAAGGGCCGCCAACGGCTATTAGCGAGTCGCCCACGTTTAGTGTTGTGGAGCTAACTATTTCCAGTGGTGTGCACTCGTTTTGCGGCGCGTCTGTCGCGAGCACTGCAAGGTCAGCGTACGGGTCTGAACCGAGCACTGTGGCGGCGTAGCTGTTTCCGTTTATGAACGTTACCGTGATGTTGCTTGTATCTTGGACTACGTGGTTGTTCGTGATGGCGACCATTTGCCCATCAAAGCTGTATATGAATCCTGAACCTTGCACTGTTGAGTAGTAAGGGCGACGGAAAACGTCGTATTCCACGATTATTCCTTGGATTACAACAACTGAGTCTTTAACTTTAGCGTACAGTTGAGCTAGTGAAGCATTCTCTCCTGCAATGTACGTGTTGCTTTGAGGTGTTATGTTCTGTCCTGATTGGATGGCTGCCAATTGTCCTTGAAGCGTTGAAATTTGACTTTGCAGGTCACGCATGTTTCCTGACAAGCCAACTGTGGTTACCACGCAGCCGAGTAGTCCGCCTGCGGCTAAGCTAACAACTATAATAGTTACAATGAAAGCTGTTGAGAAACGGGTTTTTTCTGGTTTTTGATTAGGTTCCAACAATTTTTTCTCTTCCCGAGTTCAGTGCCTTCTGGCAAGAAGGACATATCGTATCTTTGGCTTGAATTTTACTACCACAATGCGGGCACATAAGCTTTTTCTTAGCTGAGTGAAGCCCCTGCTTCTCCTTCAGTATCCTTCCATCTTTCAGAAGTAGCACTCGCTCAGTGTGGGCAGCCACTTGTCCGTCGTGAGTAACCATGATTATAGTGGTTTCCTGTTTCAGGTTTAAGTTGGCGAGCAAATTAACGATTTCGCGTTTGTTTTTTGCATCCAAGTTCCCAGTCGGTTCATCTGCTAATATTATTGCTGGGTTATTAGCCAAAGCCCGCGCAATAGCTACGCGCTGTTGCTCGCCCGCGCTAAGTCTATGTGGCCTATGCTCTTCTCTTCCAGAAAGACCAACCATACCCAAAAGTTCGCTTGCTTTACGCTTCCTTTCGTCCTTGGGTATATTTGTTCCTTCCATGGGTAATTCCACGTTTTCCCTAGCATTCAAATACGGCAGCAAGTTAAAGGTTTGAAAAACAAACCCTATCTTGCTTCTCCGTATCTTGTAAAGCTCTTTTTCAGGCCTTTTCCCCACGTCAACGCCATCCAGCAACACTGTACCGGCGGTTGGCTTGTCAAGACAGCCTAACACGTTCAACAGCGTTGTTTTGCCTGACCCTGAGGGTCCCATAATCGCGACAAAGTCGCCTTTGTTCACTTGGAGGTTAACGCTGGAAAGAGCTGGAACATTGCGTTTGCCCAGCGTGTAGGTTTTTGAAATTTTCTCCAGTTTCAGTACAGTCTCACTCATATCGCATTGCCTCCGCAGGTCTCGTTCTGGATGCTCTCCACGCAGGATATAGGCTGCCTAACGCGCCTAACAGCACGGCTGCACCCATAGCAATCAGCATCAGCTCAGGAGTTACAGATATAGACGCTGTAGCTGAAGCCGCAGCTCCTGGGTCACCCATTGAAGTGAATCCACGTCCGAAAGTGCCACTTTGGCTTACGGTTGGAAGCAGTAGTCCTGACAATGCAGGCGCCGCAACGCTGCCTATCGTTATGCCGACTACACCTGCTATCAAACTTAGCAGTACGCCTTCAAGCATGAACTGGCTCATAACAGTCCAGTTGCTGAAGCCTATCGCCTTGAGTGTACCGATTTCTTTGGTTCTTTCGCGCACGGTGTACAGCATTACGAACAAGACTATGAGGCTCGTAGCGGCAACTGCAACAATTATCTCTTGAAATGCAACACTTTGCGTCTGCGCCAGCGCTGTTTCTGCGCTCGCCAGCGCGGTTTCATAGTTCGTTTGTAGAGCCTCAAGCTGTTCCAAGCGTTGTTGGCCAGTAGTCACTGACAATTCAGGATGCAGCTCGCTTATGGCGGTCGCCACTTCAGTTACTTGACCGCTGCTCGCGGCAAACACTGTGATGGACGTTATGTAGCCAGTGTTGTTGGTTAACGCCTGCGCGTCAGACAGGTTCATGTAAAGCGTCGTTAAATCCTCAATTCCAGACGACCCATAAACACCTATGACTTCAAAAGTTTCATCTAAAATCTCGATGGTATCGCCAACTTCAGCGTCGAAAAACTCCATGTTGCTTTCGCTTAGAAGCACAACGCCGCTGTCTCCCGCCTCCAAGTTTCGCCCAGCAGTAATATTCGTTGGCAAAATGGGGTAATTATCAACCAAATCAGAAGTCAAAGAGACGCCTTCAATTACGTAGTCGGGTACCATGCGCGTGAAACTCTGTCCACTACTCTCCAGTTCCTCCTCTTCTCCTTCAGACACTTCTAAGCTTGGTGCCACAGCGGCAACGCCGTCAATGGAGCTGAGGTCCTCGTAGAGGGTTTCGTTCATGGCAGTGGTGCCACCGCGACTGAATGTACCGCCGCCGAATACTCCAGGCATACCTGTGCCATTACCGAATTGACCGGGTGTGAAGCCGCCTTGACCGCCACCTTGGCCACCAGGGAACCCAGAACTGGAATCATTCATCTCGGGAGGTGTAAAGCCGAAGCCTTCCATACTTGATGAGAGACTACAGTCGATTTGCGTTAACGTCTGGTTGATTGTCGCTTGGGTCTGAGTTATGGTGCTGCCGAGGTTTTCAGTTAGACCCAGCGTGGATTCTTGGTTCGCTGTGATTCCAGCGGGAATTGAAATCATAATCGCCATGGAAAAGCCCAAAGCAATAATGACTAACAAAGCGCGCATTTTGCGTCTTGAAATATTCCTAACAGCTCTAGTTACTATGCCCAGTTTTGTTCACCTTTCAAAGCTTTCCAGAAAAAGAGGACAACCAAAAAGAGAGAATGGAGAGAGGGGTTCGGGTGCTTGCCTTAACTTTTTTAGGCGGCAATAGTTTTGTGACCATTTTTTTGTTCGTTATTCTCATTCTCCTTTTTGGTTGTCGTTTCTTGCTCAATGGGTAAGAATTATTAAACACTTTTTCAAAATCTAACCCAATTTTGTTCCAAATCTACTTATGCTGCCCGATGTGGTTGTGCAGAAACTTGAGAATGTTTATTACGCTTGAGTTTGAATAGTTTTCTTAAAACTCCTCGATGTAAACGGGCGATATGGATGGTTGTGAGCGGGCGTCCTTTCAAGTATTTGCTTGGTTGGCTGATTGCTGGCACGAGAGGCGGCGCGACTCGAGCTAAAATAATTGAAGTACTGAAGGAAACCCCGCAGAACGCAAACCAGTTGGCAACTCAGCTTCAAATGGATTACCGAACTATAAGGCACCATCTGGAAGTTCTTGAGAAAAACAAGATAATCACCACGATTGGAGAGGGCTACGGTATGACGTATTTCTTGTCTACAGCAATGGAAGACAACTATGAGATATTCGAGGAGATTATGAAGAGAATGTGGAAAAAGTAAAAAAAGGAGAAGAATGAGATGGAAAATCAAATGAACAAGAATGTGTTGATTTGGGTAGTTATACTGGTTACTTTAATAGTCGTGGCTCTTTTAGCAGGCTTATGGGCTGCATTAACATTTTACAATCCTCAGTTCTCTTGGAGACCGTTGCCGTATCAAGGTGATATTGCTGGCGACTACGAGTTTTTCTATATCGCAAAAACAGTGGTTTCAACAATCAACATAGCTCTTTTATCATTCCTGATACTCACGTACGCGGACATATACAGAAAAACGCGGTCGCAGTTCACAATTGGGCTATTACTGTTCTCCATAGTTTTTCTCATGAAAGACTTCGCGTCGAATCCCATGGTGATCAGGGCTTCTGGCTTTTCGCTGTTTGGTCTAGGACCATTTGCGTTGTTGCCTGACCTATTCGAGTTTGCAGCATTGTCGGTGTTGCTGTACCTGAGTGTGAAGTAATAAGAAGGGCTTGTGCAAGTAGCCATGAAAAAGAAAGTGTTCCTTTCAGGTCCAATTCAGGGCATGGAAAACGACCAAGCGTACAGAGGAATCATCAGCGAAACCTGTGCGCGGTTAGGCTGCGAAGTGATTGACCCGTGGCTTCGAGAAAAAATAATTTACCGAAAAGACGAGCCGTGCTGGTGGAGCAAGGTTCCAGCAGAAAGCTTTGTTGAACGAGACATAGCGGATGTTGAAAAATGCGACGTGCTTGTTGCTTATTTGCCGCGGCTTTCAGCTGGAGCGTGCATGGAGCTTTTTTACGCTAAACGTAAGGGCAAAAAGGTCATAGTGGTTTCGGACATGGCGTGCTTGAGTCCGTGGATTATGGTGCACTCTGACAAGATAGTGCCGCGTTTTGAAGACCTTGAAGCTGCATTAAAACAAGTGCTCTAACCTCAGTTTAGAAATGCCCCCAAAGAAAATGGCGGTTGAACGATTTGAAAGGCATCTACGTTTTAATAATTCAAGTAAGCCATGGCGTCGCCGCTCAAGTGGGCGCGTTGGGCAAATTAACTTTCGCAAAGGGTTTGTACGCTTACGTTGGCTCTGCACAGGGCAATCTGGAAAAACGTGTGGCACGCCATCTTGGCAAAGAGAAGCGCAAGTTTTGGCACATTGATTATTTACTGGGCGATGACGCGGCGAGAGTTATAGTGGTATTCTATAAGCAAGCGGGTAAACCTGAGGAATGCGCGGTTGCTAGGGTAATTGGTGAAAGAGGCGACGCAGTGGTGGGCTTCGGTGCTTCAGATTGCCGCTGCAAAAGCCACCTGTTTCGCATAGAAGACTACGGGTTTTTGCAAGAGTTCATGCGCGTGTTACATTTGAAAACATGACACTTTTTAAGAGAAGACAGCGAAGAAATGGTGGCTCATCTTTAGAGCGGTCGTAGTTTAGCTTTGTTTAGGGCATCAGCTTGTTTTACACGTGTTCGTTCGTTATTAGGTAATGCTCGTTTCCACCCGGGCAGATTTTTACCCAGTTTTTCTCCATAAATCTATTCAACAGTTTGGTACCGTGGACCTCAACAACGCATGGTTTATCCAGTTTCGGTAATGTTAACAGTTTTTCCTCGGCGCCTTCTACATCTATCTTCGCAAAATCAAAGTTGAGCTTGAGATGATTCAAGGAAAAGCGTTCAGGTATTACTTCTACATTCCATTTGTTTTTTGAGATATTCTCTCTCAGGTACTCAACTGCTTTGGAATCGGGTTCTATTGCGATAACTTTTTCTGCTCCAAACCGGAAAAAGAGAAGTGCAGTTTCACCACATCCCGCGCCTACGTCCAAAACAGTTTTCCCGTCTAATGAAAAATTGGGGCGATAGTATTTCTCCCAATCTCTCCATTCTCTAACCATGTAGGAAGCGTGTTGATACGTGAGTTTCAGCGCGTTAGTTTTGGTCTCAAGAGTTGTGTATTCTTTGTGGTGGTCTTTTTCGTTTACCCATCGCGAATTCCATAATAGGGTTAACGCGTCATGTGGAAGATAGGATACATCAAGGATGTAAAGAACAGGTACTCTTTTACGCCTCGACAAACCTATTTTAACTTTTAACATTTTTTTTCCTTTGAATACTAAAACATTTAGTAATTTGACATTTTATAATTTTTCCTCAAAGAGTTAACGAGAAAAGCTTTGTGCGTTTGGGGATTAAAATTTAATCCAACAAAAGGAAAGATGCGGGAGATATAGCCATTTATCTTTAGTCCAACCCCTGTTCTCAATGCCACTCCATGATTTTGGACAAGCACGCGACAGTTCTCACTCTCGTTTAGAAACATGATAATATTTGTCTATTCCGCCGAACCCGAACTGCTTGTTCGCCTCAGTCATTTTCACGAAGTAATTTAGCCGTTTTTTGAATTCGTTTGGTCGTTTTCTTGCTCTGTCGATGAATGCTATGCGGATTCTCTGGTATTCAGGCGAGAATTTCTGATAGTTCCCCCATGCTGTCTTGTTGGCTTCTATTTCCTTCAAAATATCAGGCGGCGCTACAAAGTCGGTGTTGAAGTCGTCTCCAAGTACTGCACGCACTGGCTCTATCACTTTGCCCTGTTGCAGGAGTGCTGCTAATCTCTCCTTGTTCGATTGCGAATACCCGCTTCTAGGGTTTCGAGGAGAAAACCGCTGGGCATAGAACACGTCATCAAATTTTTTCACGGTGCTGTCAATCCAGCCGAAGCACAGCGCTTCCTCAACAGCATCGTTGTAGGGTATCCGCGGCTTACCGCTTGCTTTCTTAGCGAACAACAACCAAATCTCCTTTTCACTTGCATAATGCTCTGCAAGCCATTCGCGCCAAGCTTTTCGGTCAGTAACATAAAGTGTTTTACTAATTTTCATACTGACTAATTGAACCGGTAAATTATAAAACTTAGCATCCGCTTTTTTCTAATCGTTCACTTCTTTGATGGAGAGAGAAAGATTGAAATTTAATCCAACCACCAAAATGGAATTAACAAACATTAAATATAGAGCGCAATATACTTGAAAGGCGCAGTTGGATGGGTTCACCAAAATGAACAAGAAAGTATTGTCGATAATAATAGTTTTTATGTGCGGATTGACCGTTGGAGCTATCCTATTTTCTCAGAACCTCGTGCCAAAGACAGCGCCGGTTATTGGTGCAGCTCCTGGCGTTTTAGAGGTTAAGGCTTTCCTTTATCTTGAGGGTATACCCGGGGAGTCCGACGACGCTGTGCACAGGCAAGAGATATTACTTGAAGCCTTCAACTGGAGTGAAGCCTACAGCAACACAGCTGCATCTGGCGGAAGAACTGGGGTAGCTGCGATAAACGATTTTTGTCTCCAAATGGAATGCAGCATTGCTTCACCTAAACTAATTCAATACTGCACAACTGGTATATCCATCAAGAGTGCGGTGCTTTCAGTTCAGCGAACAACCGAAGGTGGGTCAGCAGTGGACTTCTTGGTTTGGAAATTTCAAAATGTAATAATCTCCTCCTATAAGACCCAATTCAATGTAAAAGCTGACACAAGGGTAATTGACGAAATAACCATATTCTTCAATTCATTTTCAATGGAGTATAGGCAAATGAACCCTGACGGTACGTACAGAGAACCGACACGCTTCGCTTGGAATGTTGCCCAAGAAAAACCCAGCTGAGCAAATGGAATTTACTAAAATTGATAAGGTGGGAATTAGATTACATTTGTCCAGAATTTTTTCTGGTATCGTGATTTAGAGTGGAAGTTATAGTGCAAACGTTTCGGTAGGGTTTGGGAAATTAAAATTTAATCCGCCACCTTTCAACGAATACGTGTTTTTGAAAAGAGGCAGTTAGTCAGGGTGTATACTGGGTTCTGATAGTATACTCAGTAGAATAAAGCAAGTCAATAACCTGTTCAGCGCGGAATTAACTTTTGATTTAACCAATTTTTGGTCTCAAACTAACGTGCGTTCTGACTGCAAGTGAGAAATGGCACAACCCATAAAAACTGAAACAGATAGACAAATGTTGGAGGATAAAGATGCGTCCAAGTAACTGTGTAGCGTGTTCCGATTTCCCCTGTTCCGATGTGAAAAAGAATGCCTACCTAATTCCAGATTTAGAGATTGACCCTGAGAAAATTAGAGCAATAATGATTTCAGAGGCTCCTCCTGAAAATTCAAGTGATTACTTCTATGCAAAGAACCACTCTTTCTATATGGAAACAACTATTCAAGCATTCAAAGATGCAGGCTTCACCGTTTCTTCTATGAAAGAGGTGCTTGACTTAGGGGTCTATATTACAACTGCCATAAAGTGTGCAAAAACTGCTTATTCAATACTTCCAGAGACAATAGAGAACTGTTGTGTTCGCATTTTAGAAAAGGAAATTGGCCTGTTTCCACGAATCAAGACTATTCTGCTTATGGGTGATACTGCAATAAAGGCGATGAACTGCATAGCCAAGAAGAACACTGGCAAAAGACTGGTCCCCAGTGGTTCTACATACAAGATTAGGAAAGAAAAATACTCTTACAAACAGGTCAGAGTTTTCCCATCATACTTGCAGACAGGGAAAAGCTACCTAATTGAAAAATCCAAAAGAAAGATGATAGCAGAAGACATTAAAACAGCTTTGGAACATCCATAGCCACCTCCAAGAGATATGTGGTTAAAATTTAGTCCGTTTCCGCTATTTGGTTGCGGTTTAATTTTTCTTTTTGCAGTTATGCTTATGGGTGTTTCTTTAATGGTTGAAAGAAACTTGTTTGTATAGTTTAAAAATGGTGTCTTTACCTTTTAGTGCATTAGCGTTTGCTTGTATTTGGAATTGAGAATGCCTGGGGTTTGGCTCTGGGTTAGATTTAAGTATTTGTTCCATGTTTAGGGTTGATGTCCTAAGCGGTCGTAGTCTAGCCTGGTTTAGGACATCAGCCTGCCACGTTGACGACCCGGGTTCAAATCCCGGCGACCGCACCACAAAACGCCTTTTCTCTATACAGCCGCATGCACTTTTTTTTACTGCTATCTCACAGTTTTACGAGGGGTTGTTTTTCTGAAGCTATTTAAAATAAAAAAATCTTTTATGCAACTTATTTGAAAATTACAAATAATTGGGGAAGCGGGTTAAAATGAAATGTCATGATTGCGGCAAAGAAATCGCGCTTCCATTCAAATGCCCATACTGTGAACAATATTTCTGCATAGAACACAGGCTTCCAGAAAATCACCTATGCCCTTTATCACCAAAGAGAGAGCCATTAGGCGCCACGTTAACGCATAAAAATCCATATTCACTAACGAAGTACCGAAAAAGACACATGGCAAGACCACCAATTATTACGGGGCATAAGAGAAATGCAGCCTCTGAGTTTTCGTCAGAAGGTAAATTTCACTTCGTCAGAAACCCACATTACAGACAGAGGAAAAAAATAAAACGCGCCATTAAAGTAATCACAAGCTTAGTCATAATCGTGGCGCTCAGCTACTGCCTCTGGATAAACGCCTCATACATCACACAAATCTACAACGATGCAATAAAAACGGTTTTTCCAACAAACACCAATGACGAAATAGAAACCCAAATCTTCCAACTAATCAACACTGAAAGAGCAAACCGCGGATTACCCACTCTACAAAATAACACAAGCCTAACAGCTATCGCAAAATCTTGGTGCAGTCACCTAGCGCAAACCCAAAGCTTAACACATGGCGATTTCTCCTCAAGGGTTGCGGCAAGCGGTACCTACACAGTCGGCTATGAATACGGGGAAATAATAGAATCCTACGGAAGCACGACAGGGTCATCTTCAAACTTGGCAAGGATATTCGTTGATGGATGGTTAGATTCAGAGGGTCATCGGGAAATTATGCTGACTGCTTCAGGCGGTTCTATGGGTGTCGGCGTAAACAGAGGCGGGGGAACCTTATACGGCGTGGTTGACTTCCAATTTGTATCCAGTTAATTGTGAGTCTCGGCGTTTCAGCATAACAAACGAAACCACATCCAACGCCATCAATACCATTTAATTTTCGATATTAACTTTCGCCGATTTCCTCAGCAGCTTTCGCAATTCTCTGACGCAGATCACCAATCAACTTCATATTCAGCTAATGCGTGCGAAAAACTGAACCACTACCGCAACAATGTACCACATCAATCTATCACCTCAGCCTGCCACGTTGACGACCCGGGTTCAAATCCCGGCAACCGCACCACTTTTACATGCCACATGACGGTTTGCAGGCAACACCAGTTTTACTGATAATCAATCATTTAAACGGATTAGGTTCTAATAGTGTTAAAGGGACATTGAATATTTCGGCGATTACGCGACAAGTAACCGCAATGCGAGCCGCATCCAACAGCAACCTGCTTCCCAAAAAAATTGCCCACTCAACCCAAATTGGAACAGTAACTTGGGCAAGCTCCATGACAACCATAGCACTGCCTATATAAAAGGGAGGGGGTATGAACTTCTGAGCAATAGCCGTTCCACATCAAGCTTAGCTTAAGCCTTGCATACGCCTTGCAGACTCGTATGCCTGCAGAAATTCTGCGGCGAACTTGTTGGCGTTTTTCTCCGTTCCCCTATGCTGCTTGTCCACCGCCTTCGTGCGCAAATGATGATAAAACTCGTGCAGAATAACAAACGGGTTCCCTAACATGTCACTGTTGAGCACCGAGATGGTGTTATTTCTAGGCGTGTAACAGCCGAAAATGTGCCTTTTGCGCCCTTTAGGCAAGCCTATCTTCAACTGTGGCACATCCACTTTATAGTTCTCCGCCAGACGCTCAAGCGCTTCCTCTGCCTTCCCATTCAGAATCAACCAGACAATTAACGGCTTAAACTCCGCTTGCACCACAGTTCCTTCTCAGTTCACCTTTGTGAAACAGATGAAAGACACTTTTTAATTAAAAGTGTTTAGGCGCTTACGCAGCCACTGCACTGACCATCACGACTAGGTTGTTCACCACAGCAAACAACAAGAAACCCGTAGCTGCCACGCATGCACCTTTAAGAATCACGTTCGTACACTTAAACGACCGAGTTGCCTTGTCTTGAATTTCAAGCAGCATACGTTCACCCTTATAAAACATAAACCCCAAACACGCGGTTGTGGCGATTTTTATAACCGTAAACGCTGGCAAACTGGCTCCAGCGATGCCTGCGATAAACGGGTTACTTTCAACAGCTCCAAAAAAGACTATGCCCACAATGGTGGTTAACAAATCCAGCAGCCCAGCTACGACAAGCGCCAAACTTAAACCCACTTTAACTCTGAACATGCCTGTTAACACCAGCCCTGCTTCGTGAACTACGCTTGTACTGCGCGTTTCCAGCTTAAGTATGAAATTTCGACCCACGACATATTACAGAATCGTATTACACACGAAACCACGCAGGCAACAACACAGCTTACACACATATTACAAAAAGTCTTAAGAACACCCCAACCATAACCCATTATAATAGCACGTGTCACGAAGGGCAAACATGTTGAAAATAGACGAAGTAGTCATCGTTGACGGAGTACGAACAGCCATAGGCAACTTCGGCGGCGCACTCCGCGACATCCCAGTAACACAGTTAGGCAGTAAAGCTATCAGCGAACTCCTGAAAAGAAACGGGTTACGCCCAGTTCCACCAAAAATAAACCCAGCACACCAACCTAAGCTGTTGAGCCAAGGCTTAACGGAACTGGAGAAAAAGTATTACACGTGGAACGAAGCACAAAAAGAAATCTCCATAGACGAAGTCATAATGGGCAACGTTCTCCAAGCAGGACAAGGACAAAACGTAGCTAGACAAGCAGCCACCTACAGCGGACTCCCCAAAGAAGTACCAGCATACACAGTAAACAAAGTATGCGCCTCAGGACTAAAAGCCATCAGCCTAGCCGCCCAAGCCATAATCACACAAGAAGCCAACGTCATCATCGCAGGCGGCATGGAAAACATGAGCAACACACCCTACGCACTGCCAAAAGCCCGATGGGGATACAAAATGGACATAACAGGACAAGGCGAAATACACGACCTCATGGTCCTAGACGGCTTAATAGAATCACTTTACGGCTACCACATGGGCATAACAGCCGAAAACATAGCTGAAAAATACCAAATCACCCGCCAAGAGCAAGATGAACTTGGGCTTCTCAGCCACCAGCGAGCACGCGCCGCCATAAAAAACGGCGCATTCAAAGACGAAATAACCCCCTTCGCAGTCCCGCAGAAAAAAGGCGAACCAGTAGTCTTCGACACGGATGAACGTCCCATGGAAACCTCGCTTGAAAAAATGGCAAAACTCAAACCAGCGTTCAAAAAAGACGGCGCAGTCACCGCAGGCAACTCCTCTGGAATCAACGACGCTGCAGCAGCCGTTCTACTCATGAACGAGGAAACCTGCACGCAACACGGACTTAAACCCATGGCGCGAATCTTGGGCTTCGCATCCAGCGCATTAGACCCAGCATACATGGGACTAGGACCCGTACCCGCCACAAAAAAAGCCTTAAAAAACGCAGGCATAACCTTAGACGACTTAGGCATCATTGAACTAAACGAAGCATTCGCAGCAACAACCATAGCCAGCATGAAAGAACTAGGACTAAGCGTTGACAACACAAACATTTACGGCAGCGGCATTTCACTTGGGCATCCCATAGGCTGCACTGGAACACGCATAGTCGTCACATTACTCCACGCCATGAAACGAAACAAAGCAAGATATGGCTTGGCAACCTTGTGTGTTGGTGGCGGGCAAGGCATGGCAATGGTCTTCGAACTAGCTAACTAAAGCGCCGTCACGCAAACATCATCCTGAAACCGCGACGCACGTTACATTCTTATCTTTCAGTCGCTATTAGCTAGTTGAGGGATACTGGTTTGTTAACCATCGGCATAATTGGGAAAACAAACGCAGGTAAAACAACCTTATTCAATGCAGCCACCCTCTTAAACGCCAAAATATCCAACTTCCCATTCACCACAAAAAAACCAAACATCGGCACAGCATACGTCTGCGACATTTGCGTCTGTAAAGAACTAAACGTAACCGACAACCCTCTGAATTCCACGTGCATAGATGGTTGGCGATACGTCCCAGTCAAAATTGTTGATGTGCCTGGATTAGTAAAAGATGCATGGATGGGCAAAGGCTTAGGGAACCAGTTTCTTTCAGTCATCGGACAAGCTGACGCACTGATTCACGTAGTAGATGCTTCAGGCTCAATTGACGCTGACGGAAAAATAACCCAGCCTGGAAGCGGCAACCCCGTGCAAGACGCCGTTGACGTGGAAATGGAAATCAACAGATGGATAGCCGACATAATTGAACGCAACCGAGACTTTATAATCCGTGAAGCATCATCCACCTCCCTGCCTGAAGCAGTTGCGAAAGCGCTGTCAGGAGTAAAAGCTAATCCACCGCAGATTCTCCAAGCCTTAGAAAAATCCGAGTTGCGAAGCGTTCCCTTCGCTAAGTGGAACCTAAATCAAACCATCAAGTTCGCCGCGTTCCTCCTTCCAATAATCAAGCCCACTCTGATAATAGCCAACAAAATGGATGTGCTCACCTCCGAAAAATACATTGAACTGTTAACTCAATACTACGGACGCAGCTTAGTCGCGGCGTGCTCTGCCGAGGCGGAACTGGTTCTCAGAAGAGCCGAAAAAATGGGGTTACTTCAGTACACGCCAGTTCAAGAAAAGTTCAAAATACAAGAAAATGCGCGGCTTACAGCAAAGCAACAGGGTGCTTTGGATTATATTGAAAAAAGGGTTATGGAGAAATGGATAAGCACTGGCATCCAGCAAGCCTTGAACACCGTCGTCTTCAAACTTCTGAAAACTAACATGGTTTATCCAGTTAGTGACGAATCAAAATACACCGACCACCACGGCAACGTGCTGCCTGATGTGTATTTGATGCCAGACGGCTCAACTCCCCTTGATCTCGCACGAAACATACACACACGCCTTGTAGAAAACTACATCCTCGCACTTGACGCCAAAACAGGAATACGCTTGCCTAAAGACTACACTTTGAGACATAAAGACGTAATCAAAATAATGACTCGTCCTGCGGCAAAACAACAGAAGTAACTAGGCACACCCAGCAACCGCAAAGCTTCAACTGCCACAGCATCAAAAACGCAATTTCCGAAAAACCCCTGCGTCTTGAAGCCTGTTTCCCAACAGTTTAATAATGTATGGTTACGCTGTATATTCAGGTGACTTACCACTTGTTATCTGCTTGCGTTTTAATAAGAACCATGCACGGCAAATTTGAAGACGTTGTCACGTCAATCCGCCAGTTGAAACCCGTCAAACGCGTTTTCCCAACACTTGGAAGATACGACGCAGTAGTAGACCTTGAAGCCGCAGACCACACAGAGCTAGACGCCACAGTACTGAGGCTAGGATGCATCGCCGGCGTAGTCTTCACCGAAACCCTCATGGAGATACAACATTAAGAAGTGACAAACATGCTAGACGCGTGTATACTGTTAAAAATTGTGCCCACCAAAGCAAACAAAATCCTAACTACAATCAGCCAAATCGCCGGCGTTAGAAAAGCATACTTCACATACGGAAGATTCGACATAGCTGTCTTTGTCGAAGTCCAAGATTACAAGACACTGCGGGAAATCACAACCAACATCAACAGCATTGAAGGCATAAGAAGCACGGAAACACTACCAGAAGCTTAACGCACCCTTTCCCTTTTTTAAGCTCGTAAAAAGCGAAACCCGTGGACTGCGAAAACAAAGCACAGCACGTAGTCTACGCAAGAAAACGGGAAAATAAATTAATAGCAGCAACTTTGAATATGTCTGCAACAAAATAAAATAGCACAGTGGGCCGGTAGTCTAGCTCGGTTAGGACATCTGCTTGACGTGCAGAAGGTCACCGGTTCAAATCCGGTCCGGCCCACCACAAACTAGCCTGAAAATTTTGATTATGCAATTATTCGGTTGGGCTATTTTCCAATGTTTTTCCACTATGGAAGCAAAATTTCAGCCAGTGGTTCCACCCCCATTTGGGTTCAAAATCTACCGAACACACCAATAGATGCAACATTGTTTGCTTCTTAGAAGAAAAGCTTCTTCGTTCTTCCAATTTCCTTATATTTGGATTACATGTTACTGGATTTATAAGCCAAGGGGTTGGAGGTGTAAAGAATGAGATTACCTTTTTTCGTCCAGAAAGAGGTTGAACAAATACATGCTCAACTGGCACCTGAAAAACTGAGCGTGAACACACTTTTGTCACAACAAGCAGACTACAATAAGAGGGCAGTTCTCGTGCAAGGCATCGTTGTTTCCGTGGTTAGCCTTGACGAGATGGATAAACAAACTGTTGGCACATGGTTTCTAAATTTGCCCACAACCGTGGAAACCACCGCCTCAGCAACGTACTTTTACTTGCAGAGCGAAATTGGTGAGAAAATTCTAGTACGATATCCAGCTGACGTGGACGTTTCAGTTCAAGACCATGTGGTTATCGTAGGCATGTTCAATGCCCACGGCGTTACCATCGAAACTAAAGGGTTACTTGGAACAAAACAGGAAAAGATTGTGAACCCCGTGGGAGAACCAATAATCGGAGCCATAACGGTAGAAAACCAAACGAAGCAAAAACTAGAATATGTCCGACAAAACCGCTAAGCATAATCTCAAAAATCTTGTTGGATCTAAAGCGGTGTTTGATTTCGTCAAGCTTGGGCTATATACAAGGTTGAAGTCCGTAATCTAATGCTAAAGGAATTGCACCTATCGGCTGATAAATCCAGTTGTGATTCAGCGCCTTTGCCTCAGAATTTCTTTTGCCAGCACATCCAGTTCAAGAGGCGAAAACACGTATTTTCCTTCCGCTGTAAGTATGAAGCTGGGCAGTTGTGCGCTCCGCAAAACTGGTACAGTGGGGTTGCTGACTTGCAGTTGCACGTTTTTGTTGGCAAAAACGAGGACGCCGTTGACCCAGATGTTTTTTGATTTGAAAACTGCAAGATGCTCGATTACTCTTTTGACTCTTGTCGCGTTTCTCTTTGCCTGCTTGCTTGGGCTTCCCACATCATAATGCGTTAGGCGGTTGAATTTGCCGTTGTGCCTGCTTGACCATTTGTCGCCGTCGCAAGCGATTTTGCCTGCATAATTCTTTGTTTCTATCACAAAAACGCCGTTAGGTCCAAGAACAATGTGGTCGATGTTGCCGTAGCCATCACCAAGCGTCACGTCGTTAATCAATGAGTATTCGTCGCCTAGGGTTGAGGAAAGGATTTTGGAGACGCTTTTTTCTCCCTCGTATCCTCGCTTGTAACCTGAGTAGCCTCGGAAGAATAACCAAGCGACAACAAAGAGAATCAACAATGTTGAAGCGCGCACAAGTTCGTATCTGCCTGCATCCACGTATAGGGGCGAATTCGGCACAGCAGAAATTAAGACAACGGCGAATATAACCATGAAGAGAAACGCTGTTGACAGTTTTTTGAACGCTTTTCTTTTGAGGTAGCTGCCTGATTTTTTCAAAATTTTCATGGTTAAATCAGCTGCTGGTCCTGTAAGTTTGATGTTAGTGTTACGTTCGCAAGTATATTATGCGTTTGGCTTGTTTTTCAGTTGCGTGGCTAACTTGCACGCTTTTTCTTTCGCTAAATTTGCGGGTTGCTATGGAATTTCAATTTGGCTATGCTACTTATACAGTTCTCGCTTGTTAAAAGTTGAAAAGTGGATTGTATTGTTGATTTGTAGCGAAGCTGCATGTGCAAGTTTCGTAGGTGTTTTCGCCGATTATTCTAATCTGGAACACGTTTTACCGTGTATTTTTGGTAACATCGCTGTTTTCTCTCATTGTATTAAAGTTCGGGTAGAGAAATGCCAAATCTCAGAGTTTTGTATCTGAAATCGTGAGCAGTGGCAAATACTGACAATTCATAAGTCATAAATCAACTTGCAGAGGACATGAAAGAAGATGAAAAATGAAAAGTGACGCGGAGATTCCGTGTTCCACCTGTCAGTTGTGGAACCAAAAGACAAAGAGCTTTTCCTGTGACCCAAATAAGTGTGAGAAGTTGTCTTACTGGTTGCTAAAACATGTCAGAGATGTCACAGGCGGCTTAAACGAACCGGTCCAATATGTAGTTTGATTTGGAAGAATTTTAGCAGCTTGAATTTTTGGATAAAATATTGTTTCTTACTGAGCAGTCTTATAAGAAAACAGGTTTTCTTTTTGTCCTAACCTGTTTGGTTCCAATAGTAGATTTCGAAATATTTGCCTGTGACTGGAAACGCGGGGTCATCATAAACTATGTCTAAGTTTAAATCATATTGCGAAAGGAGTTTGCGTGAGAGTTCCCATATTTGAGGAGACCTTTCGTCTGGTCCCCACATTCCCCAAATTTTATCATTTTGGTGTCTCATTCCCCATCCGTAGTTATGAGGCAGAACTAAGACAGCTTCAGCTTGGCTAAAATCTGGGAGGCTCTGCTTGTTCGGTTCGGTCATCGCGTCATTCCAGAATCGTTCAAGCGCTTCAAAATGCTCATCCGTCAATATGCCGTAAGGGTTGTCTTCTATTTGGGGGTAGTTGAAGACCACGGCATATGTTGCGCCAGCTTCATAGGACATGAGCAGTTGTTGGTAAATGTTTTCTCCGCTGTCAATGTAAGGCGGCTCATCGTACTTCCACGTTATGATTGTGCCCCACGATTTGTTTTGCATCCGAGCGGCACCTCTGGCTAAGGCTATGTCTTGGACTAAGGTGTGGTTCCAGCCGAGTTGTGCGAGTATGACATCGTATCCTCCTAAGTAATCCCACCAGTAGAGAGTGTAATCGGAGGTGAAGCTTGTGATTCCAGCGTTTTTCCAGCGGTCAGGGAGCAAATACATTCTGATCATGTTTGTGAATCGTCTTGCTTCATCAATGTAATCTCTGTTTGTGGTGGTGTTTGCTTTTAGTGTTGCCATGTAGATTTTGGAAAGGGTTGAGTTGGGTACGGATAGTGCGAACCTGACGAATTCAGGTGAGGCAAAAAAGCTTGCCCAGTCGTAGTCCATTTGGATTCCTCCTGGTTCGTCGTCGTAGTATATGCCTAAGAAGCGATTGCCCCATCTTTGTTTGGCGTTTTGGAGTAGGGGTAGTTGCCAAGGGAATGTGGTGTCGTTGTGGATGCCCAAGTTCAGTATGATGTTGAGTCCTTGGGCGACTGCGTAGTCGCAGATTTCTTTGGTGGCGGTTTCGTTTTCTCTTATGTTTCCAGATTGTAAGACGAAGAGGTTAGTGTAGGTTTTGACTCTGTCTATTAAGCGCTTGGCTTCTGTGGTGGTGTTTCCGCAGAAGGAAACGCCGACGAAGAAGGGTTTTGTTTCAGTGTTTGTGTCTATTAGGGCGTGTGGGACAAGGAAGGCTGTAGCTGCGATTGTTGTTAAAAGGATAAGGGTAAGAATGAAAATTTTCTTCTTCATTCTACATCATGTCTCTTGCGGTTTGAGTCAGATGCAGTATTTCTTTGCCTTTTTATTCTTATAGTTAGGATGGATTCTTAGGCAGATATACTTTCTTATTTGTTAGGTGTTTGTTCGTAATTGGCTGCTTTTTGATGGTAGTCAGTTTTAATCTTTGTGAACGTATTCGTGAACGTTGCGGCTTGCGCACCAAAACAGATAAAAACGTGGGCAGTATCCATGAAAGCGTTTAACGTGGAGATAAGCGTATGCCGTCTGAAATGTTTGATGTGGAAAAGTTTGTGGCGATGAGTGCCAAAGCCGAATTATGCTTAGTTAAAAGGCTTAAGGACACTGTGAAGCTTAAGCTTCGCATGCCGAACCGGCTTTACACGTTGAAAGTTGAACCTCTAAAAGCAGAGGAGACTATTAAAAAGCTTAAATGTAAAATTGAAGAGCTTTGAGCTGTTTTTGTGTAGGCGCGTGTTCTATAGTACGTGGAAAAAATCTATAGCTGTTCTTGTATGAACGGCTTGAAGTGCCTGTTTTTTTAGTTTGTATTTTTGTGGTGTCGTTTTTTGAGTGCCACTGCGGTTGTGGTGGTTATCGCGATTGCTGTTGCGCCTGCTGCTGCGTAAATGAGTTCTATCTGCGGTGTTGTTGGTTGAGGTTGCGGTGACTCTGTTGGTTGCTCTGAAGGTGAAGTTGAAGGTGATGGGCTGGGGCTTGGGGATGGGGTTGAGGATGGTGAAGGCGTCGGAGACGGCTTTGGAGTTGGTGTGTGCGCAGGCGATGGTGATTGGGAGGGCGAGGGTGCTGGAGTCGTTTCTGTTACGAAGACATGCATCAACGGATAATGGTCTACATCATTCTCGAAAACAACATATTCTGTGTCGCCAATTCCGTCACCGTCAGCATCAATGCCATTGTAGTCACTCCAGTAGTTGCCCTGCGTGCCGTTATCCCATGAATTGAAATACCCTATAGCTGGGGAATATGCTTGATCTGTATTGTTGATGAAGTTGTTATGATACAGAGTGTTGTTTGAGGCGAGATAGTAAATACCATATTGGTAGTTGTTTGTCAAGTTATTTGCAAATAGGCTGTTATACCTGCTCGAAGCGATATGAATGCCATAATAGTTGTTGGTAAACTTGTTTGCGAATATGCTGGTATAGTTGATTGAAGAAATGGCAAGTCCGAAAGTGTTGTTTACAAAGTTGTTTGCGGAAATGGTGTTATAGCTGCTTGAAAGGACATAGATGCCAGCAAAAAAGCTGTCGGTTATGCTATTTGCTGAAATAATGTTGTTGCTTCCTGAATCGACGGCAACGCCATAACTTCCGCTGTTCGTTATGTTATTTTCAGAAATACTGTTATTGGTGCCTGAGCTGGCAAAGATTGCGTAACTGTGGTTTGTGAATGTGTTGCCCTTTATTCTTGAGTTCGTAGTGGACTCTAGCCGTGCCCCCATTTCGTTGTTAGCGAGATTTAAGTTTTGGACGGTAATGTTCGTACAATTTATTAGGACAACGCATCCTGCATCAACTGGAACTGCCAGATTTTGCTTGTTGATCCAGTAATAGATGGGTTTGCTGTCAACTGTGTTGGAGGAATCAATATCATTTAAGCCTGAGCCCCCAAAATTATATGTGTTGTTGTTCATTCTGTTGTTTCTATATATACTGTTACTTGAACGAGCAGCGAGACCGCAAAAGTTGTTGTCTGTTATGTTGTTGTCAAAAATACTATTGTAGTTTCCAGAAGTGAGGTAAACGCCATAGTTGTTGTTGCTCATTGTGTTTGCTGAAATAGTGTTGTTGTTTCCTGAAGCAACGGCGACGCCATAATTAAAGCTGTCTGTTATGTTGTTTTCAGAAACAGTGTTGAAGCTACTTGAGGAAACAAAGGAGCCATACACGTCATAAGGTGTTAGGTAGATGTTATAAAAAGTGTTGTTCATTACGTTGTTCTCTGAAATATTGTTATAGTCGCTTGCCAGGATGCGAATGCCATAATTGTTTCTCATGATGTTGGTCGCGCATACCGTGTTACCAGAAGAAGTGGATAAGAAAATACCGCAATTAAATTTTCTGATAGTCATGTTTTTAATCGTAACGTTGCTTATCCCACCCAAAAATATTCCAGTTTCATCGCCTAACCCTGACTCTCTTGGCCCATCCACCACATGCCCTGCGCCGTTAACCACAATGTTGTTGCGCTCAATAACGATTTGATCGTAAACGTCAGCCGTGAACGTGTAATAGACGTTTCCAACATTCGAAATAGGCGCAGATGCAGGATCAACTGACCCGTCAGTTCTGATATAGATCGTTCCAACTTCTGCATCTACTGATTCGACGCTGAATTTAACCGAAACAACGCTGATTAGCAAGATAACTACGAGCACCAGAGGAACACGGCTTGTCATTTTTTCCTCTCTACGTTTCATTTGTGATTAGAACCCCCTGTAAAACGGTCTGATAGCTGGAAATAAGCAAAGATATCCTCTCCGTGTAGTCCGCATCGGCACGTTTAACGTCCAAGAATCTGCGATATCAGAAGCCCAAATAGGCTTAATAGTAACTAAACATGACGCCGTTAGGCTGGTGAAAATCAAAGCGAAAGCCACTTTCTTGCGCGCAGTCACCTTGAGCGAAGTAACCACCGTATTTTTCGCTCCTTCAAGCGTTACACACCTAACAATAGGGCTATTTTTGCGTTAAAAGCTTTATTGTAAAGTTTTCTTGACTAAACAGGCATTTCTTAGTCAAGTTTTCTTGACAAAGCACAAATCAAGCTCGTTTTGCAATATCAATAACGCTATTATTGCACAATTTCCAAGTGCAGTTTTTCTCCATGCGAGTTGTAAATCGCCACGTTCCGTTCATCCGCAAAGGGGAACCCCACAATCATGAGTATGCGACCGAAAAAATGGTTAAAATCCACATCTGAAGGCGTTATATTCCCTGAAGGATGCGAATGAACCGTGCCAACGATAGAAAAGTCCACGGGCAGCATGTACAGTGGAATATGGGCGAAGCCAGGCCCATACGTTGCCAAGGGCGGCACCACAAGCTCTTCCACGCGGATTGTGTCTTTGGTTTTTTTGCCTCTGAGCAGCAGAATTGTTTCCTTCGGGTAAAGTCTGCGGGCGCCTTCAAAAATCGAGTCCAATAACTCCGCAGTAAGAGCGACAGCCGCTGTCTTTGCCATAAACAGCCAACACGCATAGCGCTTAATTACTTTTGCTGTATGCAGGAAACGGAAAAAAGAAATAAACCCGAAGCCCAACTATGACTAAAAGAGCCGGGATGGCAGAGTGGTTAACGCGCGGGCCTTGAGAGCCCGTGGACCTGCTGGTCCGCATGGGTTCGAATCCCATTCCCGGCGCCACTTTGTGTTATATGCTTTACTTTATGGTGGATAGCAATTTGTGAATGTCTTCCTAATTCGTCTTTTCTGTTATGAATTCTTTCAGCACTTCTTTTACGGGCATCTCGAAGAGTGTGCGTAAGCGATTCAGTAATTGTTCTCCGTTTTGGGTGATTGAGTAGTATTTGGTGCGGCGTCTGCCCTTTTGCGCCCACTCGCCAACAATGAATCCCTCTTTTTCCAACTCGTACAAGAGTGGGTATATTAGTCCTGAAGTGAGGTTTTGTCCTGTTGATTGTTTCATTTCCTTGACGATTCCGTAGCCTGACATGGGCTTCTGGTTAACAAGCCACAGAATAATGCCCCTGCTCAAGCTTGTGATTGTGGTTTTGATAAGTTCCTTTTCTGTTTCTGCCATTGAGCATATGCCTCGAATTGCAATAGTTATCTAAAGCTTGTGTTCTTATTAAATTTCTTTCAGATTAAGGCAAAAAGGTTGATATATCGAAATTTAAAATAAACCTAGCGGCGCAGAACTCATGGTTGATACTATCACCGCGTTTCAACGAGGTCTTGATAGACCACTTGTACTTTGGCTTATTTCCAAAGGTCCCACATATGGATATGAAATCATCAAGGAAATCAAGAGACTAACTGGGCGGCGGTTGAAGCCAGCAACGTTGTATCCGTTTCTTAATCGGTTAGAAGATGAAGGCTTCTTAGTAAGCGAATTAATAGAAAAAAATCGAAGAGAACTGAGATTTTACCGCTTAACTGATAAAGGAAAAAATATTCTCGCGAAAATGTTTGACTTGTTTAAGATGCCTATTAGGCGAGTGATTGCTGACCTGCTAGGCGAACAAGAATAGAAAATGGTGCCAAATAACCGCGCCCACCAGCCTCATCGTTTTTCCTGTTGTTTCTCCAGTTTTTTGGGAGGCGCTTCCGCGTAGGATGTAACTTGTCCTGTGCTCATATTCACCTGAGCCTCAAAAGTCCTCACAGTATAAAAGAAGCGTGCACGCTTGAATTCAACTTCACCCTGCAATACCCAAGCAGTGTCTTCTGGCGACATTCTTCTGAAGAAGATTCGCTCTACTCTGGCGTGTCTCTGTTTGATAAAATCTTTAGTCCTTATTTCTGCTTCTGCAGAGTTCATTGTTATGCTGTTCCCCATTTGTGAATACCGCGTTTGTAAGAGTCTGGAGCCACATGTTCGCCGTTTGAGAGAATAGATATATATCGGAATTTAAATGTTTTGTAAAATAGAATACATTGGATGCGCGCTACACGAGGGAAAAAATTGGAAAAGACCAATGACGGAGCCAAGATTGTTCTAACCGCCTCAGCAGTAGAAATGAGCGACTTTTACTACAGCCAATTCTTTGCCTTTGTGGGCGGTTTCTCGAAGGGGCCAATACCCGCGTGGCTCCCGAGAAAGCACCTGTACCCACCAGCCGAAAGCAACAGCGATGGAACCGCAAAATACGCGCCGTATGGTCTTAGAAAAGTGGAAGCGATACTGTTAGAAAATGGATTCAACGAATCCGATATTGCCGTTGCTCAACCCCATCAGCTAAACGCTTTCGTCGGTTCAAACACGAAAGTTGTAGGCATATCAACCATGGATCCATTGGGAATGGGCTACGTCAGCAAAACATATTCCTCATTAATCGGAGGCGGAGAACCAATGAACGCGATAGAATTCAGAGCCTTATTGAAGCATCCGAGCTTTCGAAGGCACAAGCCAACGATAATAGTCGGTGGTGCAGGAGCATGGCAACTGGAACGCAAGCAGACAATGCGCGCGTATGGAATTGACTGCATAGTATTAGGCGAAAGCGAAACAATAGCAGCTGACCTTTTCACTAAGGCGGCGAAAGGAGAAAAAGTTCCCCCAGTAGTTCGCTGCAACACGAATCCAACGCTTGAAGAAATCCCCGCAATTAAACACGCGTCACTCCATGGCTGTGTGGAAATCTCCAGAGGCTGCGGCAGAAACTGCCAGTTCTGCACACCCACTATGCAGCAAAGAAGAAATTTCCCGCTAGACAAAATCATGGAAGAAGTAGCCGTCAACGTCAAAGAAGGAAACGGGAAAATAACTCTCGCAACAGAAGACATATTCCTATATGGCGCCAAAGACAGCGGTTTCATCCCCAACAAAACTGCAGTCATAGAATTGCTTAGAACAGTCGCGTCATACCCCGGGGTTACAGCCGTCCAACCTGCCCACATGTCGTTGGCTCCAGTCGTTCATGACCCAAGTATGGTCAAAGAGGCAGCGGAAATACTGATTGAACGCAACTGGCATGGCTACTGCGGGAAACCTATTGTAACGGCTGAGACGGGAGTAGAAACTGGCAGCGTTCGCCTCTTGCGAAAGTATATGGCGGGGAAACCGCTTCCTTTTAAGCTTGAAGAATGGAGAGAACTTGTCCCTCAAGCTTTTGGGATTCTGAACGACAACAATTGGTTTCCGCTTGCCACATTAATTGTGGGGCTGCCCGATGAAACAGAAGACGACGTTGAAGAGACACTTGAGCTAATTGACGACCTCGACAAGTATAACGCTTTTTTTGTTCCATTACTGTTTGTCCCCTTAGAAAAGTGCCGCTTAGAAAATCAATCTGGCGCTGAGTTAAGCAGTCTTTCAAAGTTGCGATGGGAATTTCTTACGGAATGCTGGGAATACAATGTACGTGTCTGGCGCTCATCTTATTTAGAATTCAGAATTCACAACCCTCTGCTCTATGAAGCCTGTACAAAGTTCTTCTTGCCGTCAATTGGGCTTATTTCCGGACTCTACTATGGAGCAAAACATGGAAAGATTGCAAAGGATGCTATTTGGAACATGACGGGATTATCGTTGAAAGAAGCCCCTGCAAGTTAGTTTCTCTTTGGAATTTACTGGTAAACCAGATTCGAATCCAGCCCAGCGCCATTTTGTTTGAACTTTTATTGGCAGATAGGTTTATAAGAAATAATCATAATTGTGATAATCATAACTATCATAATATGAAGTGTGCTACATGCTCTTCAGGAACGAAACCGACAAAAAAGTATTCGAACTAATTACCGGCATCTACATTAGATTCGGAAGACTATCTCAGCAACAACTGAAAAAGTTGAACATGACCTTTTCACAATTCCGAACAATGCTAATCCTATCACAAAAAGACAACATTACTCAGCGTGAATTTGCAGACAGAATAGACACAGACACAACAACCGTAATGGTGCTCTGCGATTCGCTTGAGAAAAAAGGTTGGCTGATGCGAATGCCAGACGCAACTGACCGAAGAGTAAACAGACTTGTCTTAACTGACGAAGGAAAAAAAGTTTTTGCACAAGCCCTGCCGTTACTCCAGAAAACCTACAATGACTATGCTCTGAGCAACATCTCAACTGATGAACTGAAGGCTGCTATTCCAGCGTTGGAAAAACTGTTCTTAAACATCAACACATGCCTAAAACAAAAAAGAAAACAAGCGAGGCGAAACTAATGGGCACAACACGAAAAATAGTGCTGTTCACACTTTTAGCAGCGATTATCGGCGGATGGATTTACGCTGCAGTTCGGACAGCAATGCCATCAGAAAAAGCAAGCAAGCTATGCCTTCTGGGGTATAAGGCGCACTGCTCGTTTACGCCAATAAGCACAGTAATCTGCATAGTCGCTGCGCTCATCACAATTTACGCAGCCGTGAGAATACTCAGGAAATAACAGGATGATTAACAACCCAGTCAACTGCACATGCCCCAAGAAGAAATGCCCCAGACACGGAAAATGCCAAGAATGCAAAGAACACCACGCGAAAAAGAATAAACTTCCCCACTGCATGCGAAAAAGCCTGCTGCAACCCTTGCTAAGGCACCGCACTCAGAAGTAAAAACACCGAACGCACAGAAAAAAAAGATTAAACGAAAGACGACCACACTCGCGTAAATTGTAGTCACCCACTTACACATGGCAACTTACCAGTAAATTAGGCGCCAAGCGTCATTTTCAAGCACAGAATTTTTTAGGCATAAACTCCCATAATATGGGGCATGACTAAGCAGTTGTTACACGGCACGTTGGCAAAGTACTACGACAGAATCTACTCGTTCAAAGATTACTTAGACGAGGCTGTCCGCATACAGAACCTCATTATGAAATATTCAGAGTCAGGCGGAAACACGCTTCTGGATGTTGCCTGCGGCACTGGGCGGCACCTTAAGCATTTGAAAGATGATTTTTCATGCATGGGCGTTGACGCCAGCAAGGCTATGCTTAAAATTGCCCGAAAAAACGTGAAAGGCGTTACGTTTAAAGAGGCAGACATGAAAAGCCTGAAGCTTGGAAAACAATTTGACGTAATCACATGCTTGCTCAGTTCCATAGGCTACGTGAAAACCTATTCAAACCTGAACAAAACCATTCATAACTTCGCTAAGCACCTCAAGAAAGGTGGCATAGCGCTTATTGAACCGTCGGACGCAAACTCTTACTACGTGAAAGGCGAACCCCGTATCACAGTTTACGACGGAAAAGACGCGAAAATCGCAAGAGTCAACGTTGTTAAAATGAGGCAAGCCACAGCGCTTCTTAACATGCACATCACTATAGCTGAAAAAGGAAAAGACGCCAACTACTTCATGGACACGCATGAACTGGGGCTTTTCGGAATCAACAAGACGCTGGGCATCATGAAAGAGGCAGGGTTCAAATCGAAATACCTTAAGAACGGCTTGATGCCTGGAAGAGAACTGTTCATAGGAATCAAAAAATAGCGAAAAGTAGTTCGTTATTCTGGGAGTCTCTCAGCAATCTGCTTGATGTTTCTCCGATACTGCTTGAACGCTTCGCGTCCTTTCTTCGTGAGCGCAAGCGCCGTGTGCGGCTTTCTGTCGAGGAATTCCTTGGTTATTTCGACGTATCCCGCGTCTTCTAGCTTGCTTAAATGAGCCGATAGGTTTCCCGGCGTCATCTGTGTTTGGCGTTGAAGAAAAAGGAAGTCTGCGCTTTGAATGACGTAGAGTTGAGCCATTATCATTAGCCTGCTGGGTTCGTGTATTAATCGGTCTATGTCTTGGATGTTGGCATCATCATTCGGCAATGGCTTTGTCACCTTTCAGCGGATACTTTTTAACGAAATTGATAAGCAGAGTAACCCCCGTTCCCATTACTATACTTCCCAGTGCCAACAGTATGTACGCAAAGAAGATGCCTGTGAAATGTCCGATAACAAGAGCCGTCAGCGATATCACGCCGTATGCGTATAGGCGTTTAAGTCCCATTGAATAGCCAAAGAGCAGGCAAACAGCTAAGCTCCCGATGCCCAAGACGAGCAGTCCGTTTTGAAAGATTATATCCAGCCACTCTCGAGACCCGCCTTGAGAGACTGCCAAAGTGAAGGCGAAGAATGCTCCTAAGCCAGCAACCATCAGCCCTAAGAAAATTGCGAATAGTTTGTTTGTGCCTCGTATTCCAAAATTCACATAGCCTATGCGGGGCAAGGTAATCTTTCGTTTCGCCGCAATCCACACCGGCAGCACGATAGCTATTAGGACAGCGGGCAGTGTAAGTCCAATTCCAAAATCCCACGCCGTGTCCAGCCAAATTCCCAAGCTAAATCCTAGGATGTACACGGCGATTACTATGTCAAGCAGACCGTCTTGATGATACGACATGTATGCCTTTCGTTCGATTTCCTTTAGGTTTGGTCCGTCAGTCACTAAAATCACCTCGATAATACATGCAGCTTTCTAACTTATAAAACTTTGTATTGCAAAGTACTTTGCAATACATAACAACTTCAAAATTCGCCCCCTTCATCCATACACCTGAAGCACCCGCTTCCGCTTAAACAAAGAAACCGCGAATAACCTACCGATTACAAAACCTAACGCCTTCTCGAATTGCTACGTCGCAGACTCACAATCCTTGCGTAATAAGCGCGTTACAACGCGTATTTTTTGCCTACGCTGAGTTTCTTCTTAATAGCCTCAATTACCTCTTCTTTTTCAGCCAAAACTTTAAGCCAAAACTCAAACTCCGCCTTCGAGACTTCCTTCAAGATTCCAGCTTGGTCGCCAGCGTAGTACACTGCGGAGCCCAACGGCACCGTAAGCAACTTGACGTAGAAAATTCGGTGTTCAATCGTTAATTTGGAGGAGCAGCCTTCTTTTTCGCCTTCAGCGTAATCCACTTCATAGTCCATAGTTACACATCCATCTAACCGCTTACCGTTATTTATTCACTTAAAGCTTACCATATAAAAACAAGACCGCTCGCTTTAGCCGTCAGCAGTCTGAAGCAGAATAGACTTTAAATGCCTTCGCGCTACCATCTTGACTGCGGAGAGACACGCAATGCACAGAGCAAGCCACATCTTCGACTTGATAGGACAGACACCGATGGTTAGAATAAACAAGATGAACCCAAATCCCAACGTGGAAATTTACGCAAAGCTAGAATGGTTCAACCCGATGGGTTCCCTGAAGGACAGAATAGCCTTGAGCATGATAGAAAAAGCCGAGGAAGAAGGCAAGCTAACCAAAGACAAAGTGATTTTAGAGGCAACCTCTGGAAACACAGGCATAAGCGTCGCGTGGGTCGCTGCTCTAAAAGGCTACAAATGCCTAATTGTTTTGCCAAACTCTGTTTCCGAAGAACGCAAGAAAATCCTGAAAGCCTTAGGCGCTGAACTGTTTTTCGTCTCAAGCGAAGCAGAAGCCGTTAAAACAGCAAGAGCGAAAGCGAAGAACACGCAGTACTTTATGACGGACCAATTTGCGAACGAAATGAACTGGAAAACTCACTACGAGACTACTGGCGAGGAAATCTGGAAGCAAACTGAAGGAAAAATAACCCACTTTGTCGCAGGCATCGGAACTTCAGGAACCATAATGGGTGTAGCAAGAAAACTGAAGGAACTCAAAAAAAGCATTCAGATAGTGGGCGTACAGCCTTCTCGCCCGCACAACAAGCAACAGGGACTGATTAACCTGCAGGAGTTCTGTCCCGAAATCTGCAAACATGATGAAGTGGATGAGATGGTCATGGTTGACGATGAAGACGCTTTCAGAACAGCCCGTGCCCTTCTCCTGCAAGAAGGCTTATTCGCTGGTATATCTTCAGGGTCAACGATGTGGTGCGCCATTCAGAAAGCCAAAGCAATAAAACAAGGTTTAATTGTAACAGTTTTCGGAGACCACGGCTTTAAGTATTTGAGCACAAATCTTTTCGGCTGAAGGGGCATCCACTTTTCTTTTAGAAATTCTGGTGGCTGCAATGGCTTTGAAGGTGAAATTCAAGCTCTCACCGAAGTGGAGCCATTAAGAGCAAGTTTAAAGGAAAGCTCATGTCAGTGGCTGAAGAGCAAACGTGGCAATACTTTTATATTCTCTTTGGGATTTATTGAACAAGCCGTTTTTCCATTTTTCGGTTGTAGGGGTATTTATATGAAAAAAGAAGGAGACGAGATTCGCCGCCGATTTCCGCGTATTGTTATGAACTCGATAATGGCAATTATCTTTTGGGTCATCAGCATTTACGTTCCTCCGACGCTCAAGAGCATAACTATTCCGGGAATCGGTGCTGACGCCTCCTTGCTGATGTGGATTCTCACAATAGTGATTATGGGGATTTTTCTGATACGCGTTTTATCAGACGCGTTGGTGCTGGGCGACATATTCACCGATTTGCTGGTGAGGCGGCTAGGCGTTAAAGAGGAAAGATCACCTAAAAGAGCCGCAAGAGAACTCGTTTACATAATAATCATAGTGCTTGTGATAACAGCCATATCGCCGCTTTTATCCACTGTTCAAGATTATGGATACTACTTCACAGTCGTAGCAACCTACGTTGGACTTGGCTTAGTTATCGTTTTAATTTATGACATCGGCAGAATAATATACAAGATTATTGAGGAGAAAGCCGAAACAGTTGCTGACCGCTTGGTAGACGCAGTGCAAAAGAACAAGAACAGTGGGTGAACATGGATACAGTCGTCATAGTTCTGCTGCTCACTTACATTCTAATACTGCTCATCTCAATCCTTGAACTAACTTCCTTATCCGTCGCCGCGTTAATTGGAGCATTACTTACTGCTTGGTTCGGAATCCAGTATGGCGCATTCACGTATGATGAAGCGTTAGGCTTCATAGATTTCAGACTTCTCATACTTTTAATCGGCACAATGATTGTGGTGGAAGTAGCTAAAAGAAGCGGCTTGTTCAACGTGTTCGCGTTGTATGCCATCAAGTTTTCTGGAGGGCATCCTGGCAGACTTTTCGTCGCTATCTGCCTCGTTGCCGCTCTTGTTTCAATGTTCCTAAGCGACCCAACGGCGATGCTGCTTGTTGCAGCAGCCACAGTGACTATAACGAAAATGTTGAACTATGATCCCACACCGTATTTTTTGTCCGCTGCTATAATGATTAATCTCGGCGGAACCAGCACGTTGATAGGTTCAGTAAGCAACATGATTATCGGCATAGACGCGGGGCTAAGCTTCTCGGATTTCCTCAGCTACATGGGCGTATGCGAAATAATCCTGTGGGCACTAACGATTATAGCGCTTTATTTCGTTTTCAAGTCAAGACTCGGCGAAAACAGAGTTTTGCCCGAATTCCATCCTAAGGAAAGCATAAAAGACAAGAAACTCTTCTACAGATCCCTCTTAGTCCTCGTTATCATGATCATACTTTTCCTGACTTTGGACGCGATAGGCATAGGACCTGAAGCAGTAGCCATAGGCTGCGGCATTCTTGCCTTACTACTCTGCAAAGCGGACCCAACTGAAATTTTTAGGGAAATAGACTGGGAAACAATCTTTTTCATCGCAGGTTTCATGTTCATCGTTGGCGGCTTAGAAAGCACGCACATACTGAGCGACGTGTCCACACAACTCTTTCAATTAGCTGGAGGTAGCTCGTTAATAGCCTCGCAGATAACTCTGTGGTTTACCGGAGCCGCAAGCGGTTTTGTCAGCAACATAGCGATTGCCCTAACGTTCACGCCGATTATCAGCACTCAAGCACTTTCAGGTCTAAACATGGGCGCGTTATGGTCTGCGCTTGTTTTGGGAACAAACCTAGGCGGCGCCACCACGCCTTTCAGTGGTGCTGTGATGATGATGGCAATCGGCACTCTTAAGCGAGAAAAGATATCAGTGAAGTTCAAAGACTTCACGAAAGTAGGCTTAATAACCACTCTGATTCAGCTTGGTTTTGCAAGCTTTTATCTCGTACTCAGGTTTGGATTGATAGGCACGTGAGGAAAATGTGGAAAATTAAGAAGTTGTTAGAAAGGAAAACTGTTCCAAAGAAAGAATACGACGAGGAGAAACGGGAATTCGAAATGGCTATTGGCAAGCCGTTTATAACTTTGAAGATTGAGCTACCTGTCGGCTTTGAAGATCAGCGAAGTGCCTTTTTAGACTTAGAAAACAGTGCGGAATTTCTAGAAGAAGTCGAAGACCTCGCCAAAAAGAATCTAATATGTCAAAAAAGAAAAACATCTTCCACGCAAAAATAGCTTGTTTCAAACATGCGTTGCATTTCGAAAACCGTCTCAGCAGTGGCTTCAGAAAACCAAGAGTCTATCACAGCAGTAAGTCTACGCTTTAGGTAAAGCAGCCAACATCTGCTGGCGTTCAAGGTCTTCGATGCTGCTAAGTGTTCCTTTTTTGCCAAGGCTTAATTGTCTTTCGCCGCTGAACATGGATACTTTTGCATTTTCAATTTGAACGGTATCTCCCGCTGAAACCGCGTCTATCTGCTCGTTCCACAAGCAAAGTTTGATTTTTCCAGTTTCATCCGCTATTACTGCTTTAGCTAAACGGGCGTTGTTTCCATATCGTGTGGCAACAAGCTTTGGTTTTGTAACTTCTAAAACTTTAGCCTCTACTTTGACCTTGTTCATTCCAGCTCGCAAATCCTGAATAGTGCCCGACTGCACTCCTTTAGGTTCCTTATTGATGTACCGACGAACAATCTCCGTCTCCATAAACGTTCTAATAGGGTTACCCTGTTGCAGTAGAAAATTGTTAGGTACCGAAAACTGTGCAACAACTTCCGGACCATCCATAATTAAAAAGATTGCGTGGTCGTTTATTTTACCGCGGCATTCAATTAAGAGGTCTCCACATTTGGCTTCGCCGTTTTCTCCAGCAGCGAGCAAAGCATAAAAAAGCGTATCAGGACTAATTTCGTATTTTACAGAAAGAAATGCTAGATATTCGCCTGTTGACTTTTTACGCTTCAAGTTTTCCTCCCCTTTTCTTCGTTTACATTTCAAGGTAGCCTTGTTTCCTGAGCCATCCCGCTTGATTTTTCCGGTACCGCCAAAAAATGTCTCCCCGTTTGTCTGACTGAAAATCCCAAGGAGAAACCAAAACTATGTCTCCTTCTCGGATCCATACTCGCCTCTTCAGTTTGCCTCGAACCCTGCACAACCTTTCCTTGCCGTCTTGACATTTAACCATGATTCTGTCGAAACCAAGCATTTTAACCGCCGTACCCAACACATCGTTTGCACTAGGCAACACCATGTGTTCAAGATTTTCCTCATTTTTGACTTTTCTTCTACCCAATTCTTGACATCTCGCTTGGTCACGTTTGGATTGCGCTAACGATTGCCAATCAGAACAATCCGGAGAAAAAGCAAAAAACGCGTCACGCGCACCTAATCTGACTCTTTCTCTAACGAATTCTGACCTTTATATTTACAGAATACGTAGCACACTATATTAGTCTGTCTGTGGGAAAAACACGTTTTGAATGTTGTTTCAACTCTGATTTTGACTTCGTCACTGTTGCGGGTACTCATTGGCGTATTCGACGCCTATTGTGCCAGCCAATTGCTTCAATTCATCGCTGTTCAGTAGGTCAGAATCTAAATAATCAATAATTCTGTTTTCGCTTATGCCTAAGGCTCGGGCTTCGTCAACCGTGATTTTGTAAGCCTCAATCTCTAAAGGTCTCTCAACGTAATTCACGTCATGATCAGAAATTTTCCCTTCCAAAAACTGTTTAACATGGACCAACTCATGGACTATGTCCAAGTATATGTCTGAAATATCTGCTTTCAAGAAATACTCTGGGTTAATCATCAAATGCCCGTCAGAATTATCCACTCTCATGTACAAAGTCGCTTTCGTAAACTCAACCGTCAGTTCTGCCAGCCTCTCTGCTACGTCATCGCCAAAAATGCGTTTGACAACATCCACCTCTTCAAAACCTCGAAAGTAGTCAGTGAAGAGGCACTTCTGCTCTTTCACGTTTTTGAGTATTTCCACTTTAAGCTCTAAATTCTCCACTGCAGGTCACCCTTTATTTTCCATGCTTCACGAAATTATCCAATGACAAAGTCCAATGTCAAAAAAGACTGCGTTGCGTTTCACGGCGCTAAATGCAGCTTTCGCAGTGCCTAAACCGTTTTGACAAGGTATCCAAGAATCGGGAATTATTTTATAAAAATGTTCTGCCAGAAAAAAGCAAATTCAGATGGAAAAATAGCCTCATCAAGAGAAAGACTAAGCGGGAAAAGCGCCGGGAGGGGGATTTGAACCCCCGCGGCCCCGAGAGGCCACAAGCTATTTGGTGCCTGTGCACAGCCATCTCCAGGCTTGCTCCCTACCTGGCTAGGAGACCCCGGCAACACGCGGCTTAATTCATGTTTGCGGTTTTATTATAGTTTTTTCACGTGACTTAAAGCTTTGGCAGAGGGCTTAGTGTTTTTCTGCTATGAGCACGCGGTAGCCGCTTTCTCTCGCAAGAACCGCCGAGTTTCCAAAGGTCTCGTTGAAAACGGACTGCAATGTTTTTCCGCCTATTTTAGACCTGACGACCATTTGGAAAGTGGCTTTGCCCGCCATGACTTTTGGTGCTTGCCTGATTATGGCTCTCACAGTTTCCATGCCTGCGCTCACCGGCGGGTTTGAAAGCACACCATTGAATGTTAGCTCTTTAACTGGCTCGTACAGGAAGCCGCATCTGGCTTCGGCATTAGTTGCCTTGTTTCTCTCGATGTTCTGTTTTGCAAGGTGGACAGCGCGTGCGTTCACGTCTGTCATAAGCACGTGCAGTTGAGGGTTGAATGTGGCGGCTGCTATGCCGACGGCGCCGTATCCGCAGCCTACGTCCAGAACGTAGCCTGTTTCTGGGAGAATCATGGTTTCGATTAGTAGTCTGGTGCCTGTGTCGACTCGTTTTTTGGAGAAGACGCTTGAGGCAGTTAAAAACGTGAAGGGTCTACTGCGTAGGTTGGTTTGGATTAAGCCGAAAGAGGCTTTGGCTTTTGGGAGTGCCGAGAAATAGTGTTCAGTGTCACGGTTTTTCTCGGTCATTCTTTGTTGTCCCTTTTCCAGACTTTAGGGTAGGTGCCTCTGGGCATTACAACCCTCTGGAGCGCGGCGACTGTACCATGCTTCAAATTCAAGATTTCTTCCGTGGTGAGAAGCGTTTTCGCTAGAGCCACGGCTTCGCCTTTCAAAGTTAAAATGGCTACGATTGAGCCTTTCGCTATGTAGCTTTCAACGGCTACGACGCCTGGCGCTGTCAGTTTTGCTCCGTGGCATAGAGCGTCCACTGCTGAGTCGCGGACTACGATTTTAGGAATTAAGCCTAACGCGTTTTCCATAGGCTGGATGAACTCACGCAGGATTTTTGGGTCTTCCTTTTCTTGCCATTCTGCAAACCAGTAAGCCACATCATGCAGCGTTACTTTGTCTTTGCTGTTTTCTGTGAAGGGACCTGCACGCGTTCTGCGAAGCTCCTGCATATGAGCGCCGACGCCTAGAATTTCGCCTATGTCGAAGCAGAGTTTGCGTATGTAGGTTCCGCCTTCGCAGCCGACTTTGAAGAGAACGTTGCGTTCGTTTTTTTCGATGAAGTCAATGTAGTAGATGCGTCTGGTTCGTAGTTGCCGTTTAACTGAAGACCTTAACGGCGGACGCTGGTAAATGACATCTTCAAATTCTTTCAGGACTTTGCGGACTTGCCATTCTTCAACGTCACCGTGGAGCTTCATTATACAGATGTATTCTTTTCCGCTGTAAAGCAACGCCTGAACGATTTTCGTGGAATCCTCTAAAGTGACGGGCAATATGCCTGTTACTTTGGGGTCTAGTGTTCCCCCGTGCCCTATGCGTGTTAAATGTAGGATTCTTTTTGTCCATGCAGCGACTTCGTGGCTTGTTGGTCCCGCTGGCTTGTCCAAGTTTATTACGCCATAGCGAATGTATTCTTCCGCTGCTCGTTCATCGGGTTTGCAGCCGTATTTTGGATCTGTTGTGTCCTCTGTTTTTATTAGTCGTTCACGTTTGGTTTCCCATGGCGCAGCTGTTTTCGGCATGTGGATTTTATGCTCTCCTGTTGTAAAAAAAGAGGCTAAGAAGTATAAGCGTTTAGCTTATGCCCGAGTGACTTTTTCAGGCGTTGTTTCTTCCAGTTTGCCGGCGGCTTTTAGCGTCGCGGTGACTTCTTCGTCTGATGCTCCTCGTGAGATGTCGATTTTGTCTTGGAGAATTTTAATGTGGTTTATGTTGACTCTTCTTCTTTTGACTCCTGTGGCTTTTTGAGGTCCAGTTATTAGCACGAAGCTTTTGTCCATCACATCGATTATGATGCATTTTCTTCCAGTTTCACGCCCAACCAGTTTCACACAGATTCTGCCAACTTCTATAGCAGGCATCCTTTTTCCAACTCCTTATCAAAACAGTAAATAACTGTCGCCAGCGTATATTTAAGTATGCCATTCTCATGGCTCAAATCAGCCACTGAATGTAAGGTTTACGTGCAGCCTACAATTTGCAGTTTAAATAGAGGGGGTATACCCTGCAGAAAGCACATAAGTTCGAAGCTCACTCTTTCTGCTAACTCATAAATTTTTTAACCACTTCATAAAGCACACTTGTCCCAAAGACAAGATTTTCAATAGAAATTCGCTCATCTATGCCATGCATACTCTTAACCATCTTTTCGTATTGTGCTTCTGGGCGCATAGGGTGAAAGCCGTAGCATACGCTGCCCATTTTTCTGAAGAAACGTGAGTCTGTGCCGCCAGTTGTCATTGTCGGTGTCGCTCCACAGTCAGGTTCAATCTCCCTGAGAACGTCTGTGATGACTTTGTAAAGCGGCGTTTCCACTGATGATTCTGAAGGCTCATTTGCTTGAATAATTTCGAAAGTAAGCTTATCCAAACCAACATCCTTAAGCAGTTCCTTGATACGTTGAAACGCTTCCTCAGTACTCTGCCCAGGAAGCACTCTGCAATCAAACACAGTTTCGCACTCGGAAGGAATCACGTTCTCTTTCACTCCACCCTGAATCATCGTAGGCGTAATAGTCATCCTGATTCTCGGCAAAATATCATCCGCAAGCGGCTTCGCAGTCGTAGTCAATTCACCCAACACTTGATCGCTTAACTCGGGATTTGCAAGTAAACGCGAAAAAACATCCTGCAACCCTGCATCTTCCCCTGCAATTTCACTGAGAAACCGCTTCATAGTGGGAACAAACAACACTTCAGAACGGTAACTCTCAAGCTTCTCTATAACCCTATTCATGCGCACTATAGCGTTATCCGCCACGTTCGGCATGGAACCATGACCAGGAACACCTTTTGCCTTCACTCTGAACCACAAAATTCCCTTCTCCGCCGCCTGCACCGTATACACATTTTTACCCCGAACAGGAACCGCTAACCCGCCACCTTCATTCAAAACATAATCAGCAAACACCTTCTCACGGTAATTACGCAAAAGATAACCCGCACCAGACAACCCGCCTTGTTCCTCATCCGCCGTCGCAGCCAACACCACATCACCCTTAAGATGCACATTATTTCTCTTCAAAAGTTTCAACACCATGATTTCAACTGCTGTCATACCCTTCATATCCAAAGCCCCGCGCCCCCAAACAAAGCCATCCCTGACAACACCGCCAAATGGGTCTACACTCCATTCTTTCGCGTTAGCTGCAACCACATCCAAATGCGAAAGTAGGAGCAAGCTAGGCTTTTCGCCTGTTCCTTTCATGCGTGTAATCACGCTTCCTCTGCTAGGTGCAGACTCGTAAAGTTCACATTCAAAGCCATCTTTGCTGAGGCAGTCAGCCACGTATTTGGCTGCTTCTGTTTCGTTGCCAGGTGGATTGGTTGTGTTAATGCGGATGAGGTCGCTTAACAGGTGAGTGGCTTCTTCTTCAATTTCTTTTTGTAGCTGAAACTGCATTTTGTTGACTCCTTATTGTAGTTTTTAGAAACGTTTTGACTCTCTTAACTCTTTTTATTGCATTTTCATCCTCTTTATGGATAATCCCCGCAGAATTATGCGTCACGTTTATATACGAAAACTAAAATGTTAACTGCGCATTCAAGGTGACAAAAATGAAAGAGTTGAAAGCTATAGACTACAAACTTCTGTTTGAACTAATGAAAGATTCGCATAGAAGCGACAGGCAGCTAGCTAAGGCGTTAGGTGTTTCTCAACCTACTGTAACACGGAGAAGAACGCTACTTGAAGCAAACCTAATAGAAGGCTACACGATTACGCCGACATTTGGAAAAATCGGATTTGAGCTTACCGCGTTCACTTTCACAAAAAGCAAACTGCATAGAATGGGCAAAGAAAAAGCCGCAGCATTGAAGAAACTTAAGGATTGGTACATGAAGCAGCCGAGTGTTGTACTTGTTTTGGATGGTCGTGGAATGGGTTGGGATGCTGTTTGCATTTCCCTTCACAAGAATTATTCAGATTTTGCCCAATTCACGAGGGCGCACGATTCGGAACTTTCAGAGTTGATAACTGAGAGCCAAACTTTCACTGCGGATTTGAATCCTGGCATACCAATTAAGCCTTTCAGCTTGAAGTATTTGGCAGAGCTAAAATAATTAAGCGTGCATTTAGCGCGTTTACGTCATAAATCGTTTCTTTTTTCATTCTTTTTGTGGTCTTCTTTAGCATTTTTTTGGAAGCAGGTTTTTTCACGCGTTTTGTGTTTGTCACAGCCATTTTTTCCTTCATATGTTTTTTGTTTCTTTTACAGTTGGCACTTGTGGTTTCAAAAGTGGAAAAAACTCGTTGGGATAGTTTGGCAGGGAATGTGAAAATTTATTATCTCTTGGTTCTTATTGTAAGAGTGTACGCTTTTCTTTGAGGGTGGGCGCAGTGACCAGTGGGCAGACGCAGATTTCGCGTGAAATGGATAGTTTCAACACGTCTAAGACTGTGGGTTTGATATCTGATACACATGTGCCTGTGAGGGCTAAGTATATTCCTAAGAGGGTTTTCAAGGTTTTTGAGAATGTGAATTTTATTGTGCACGCAGGGGACTTGGTGTCTTTGGCTGTTATTGATGAGTTGGAGCAACTTGCGCCTGTTTTGGCGGTTTATGGCAATATGGATGGTCCGCAAGTTAGCGGTGCTTTGCCTAAGATTAATTATTTGAAGGTTTTTGATTGGAAAATCGGTGTTATGCATGACCCAAGTGCTTTGTTTGGGATGCGTAGAATGCGGGAAATTGCCAAGCGGAACGGTTTTGACGTGTTTGTTTATGGGCACACGCATAATGTAAGCATTAGGTGGGAGGGAAAAATCTTGTACATTAATCCTGGGAGTCCTACGAATCCTGTGCCTGCATTCATAAACAAGCCTTCTGTTGCAGTGTTGACGGTGACGAAGGAAGCTATAGTGCCTGAGATAATTAATGTGTGACGTATCGTGGGGTATGCGCAAGTTTTTTCTGGTGTAACGCTTTAGGAGGCATAGTGTTTTATGCTGCGTATAGTAGGACAGCTATGATTACTGTGAGTATCCACAGTGTTTAGCGTTATGGAAGGTTGAAAGGTTCACTTTAACTCATCTCTCTCCACAGCGTTGAAGAGTCGTTTCATGGCGAGTTTTAAAAGTGTTTTTTGGCTTAGGATTTTGAGTGCGGATGTGATGTTGGAGGTTTAATTGATTGGAGCATTGTAAGAATCCTTGGAAAAACAGCAAGTGTAAAAGTGAGAACATTAAATTGTACATTCTTTTCAAAGGTGAAAAGTTGCCTATTTGTAGGCAGTGTTGGGGTAGGATAGCTGATAAAGAAGTTGAGTGGGGGAGTTGAGTATGGAGAATTTTGGTTTGAACAGCGCTAAATCGTTTCTGGGTAAGAACGTTAATTTGCATTTGAAGGATGGTTCGGTGATAGTGAATGTGCAGTTGACTGGTATTCGAAGGGGTGATTTTGGGAAGGGCAACTTTGTTGAGTACATGCCCTTTGGGAACTGCACGGTTGGCAAGGTACCGTTGCGGAATATTGCTTGGGCTGAATTGTTGAATTTGGTTTTTCTGCAGTCCGCAGGTTGAGAATGGCTATGTTGCCTAAAGTTATTATTCACAACTCAGTCAGTTTGGATGGTTCTCTTACCAGTTTTGAGCCGAATATGGCTTTGCATTATCAGATTGCGGGAAACTATAAGCCTGACGCGCATTTGATTGGCTCGAACACTGTGAAAGTAGGCGTTGAATTGTATGAGAAAGGAGTGCCTGTGGAGGAGCAGAGGGATTTTGAGAAGCCAGAGCGTGCGAAAAATCTTCCTTTATGGGTTGTAGTTGACAGCGCTGGCGCTTTGAAGGGTTTGCTTCACACTTGTAGGCGTTTTGAATACTGCCGAGATGTTGTTGTGTTGGTTTCGGAGGAAACGCCTGAGGATTATCTTGTGCATCTTAGGGAGCGAAGTTACGATTTTCATGTGGTTGGTAAGCGGCGTGTGGATTTGCGGTTGGCACTTGAGTTGCTTTCGGAGAAGTACAAAGTGAAGACTGTGTTGACTGATACAGGAAGGATATTGGGTAATTTGCTTTTGGAGCAGGGTTTAGCGTCTGAGCTGAGCTTGCTGGTTCACCCAGTTATTGTTGGGAAAGAAAAAGCGTACACTATGTTCGGCAACGTCGTTAAGAGCTCTAATTTGAAATTGCGGAAGCAAGAAGCTTTGGGCAATGGGCTTGTTTGGTTGGTTTACAGGGTTGCCACATGATGCTTTGATTGTGTTGTGAACAAAAACTGAATATAGTTGCTGAATGAAGATACGTGTATGCGTTGCTTGCGTTGTGGGATTTGCTGCAGAGAAACAGAGATGCTGCTTTCTAACGCGGATATTGAGCGTTTAGAGCGGAAAGGCTACAGCAGACAGTTTTTTGCGCGGTTTGACAGTGAAGGATACGCTAAACTGCGGAATCAGCAGGACTGTTGCGTCTTTTACGATTCTGAAAAGCGCCAGTGCAAGGTTCGCGCGGATAGACCTTTGGGTTGTCGTATTTACCCAGTAATTTACGACGAAGAGAAAGGCATAATTGTTGATGATATCTGCCACGCTAAGGACACAGTGACTGAAAAACAAAAGGCGAAAAAAGGCAAAAAAGTGCTTAAGCTTCTGGAGAAAATTGACGCTGAAGCAAAGAAAAGACGTTCTGCGTGACACAGGGCGCTTGTGGTTCTCTAGCGCATGGAAAAACTTATACCCCCTCTATATATAGCGTGAACTGGTTCTGTTACCTCTCCAACTGTTCTGAAAGGTGTTGCTTTTCGTCCCAACAGTTTTAAATAAGTCTGGGCAAACCTTTCCGTGGTGAACTGGACATGCCCTGCACAGTTATTGTTGGCGCCTTCTGGGGAGACGAAGGCAAAGGAAAAATAAGCTCTTATTTGGCACTTAAAGACAAACTGGATTTTTGCGTGAGAACAGGTTCAGTGAACGCGGCGCATACGGTTTGGATAGACGGCAAAAAATACGCTCTGCACATGGTTCCCGCCGCGTTTATCAACCCGAAAACCCGTCTGCTCATTGCTGCAGGGGCAAACGTGGACGTTAAAACTTTCTTCAGCGAAGTTGAACAAACCAGTGTTCAGGGTCGAATCGCCATTGACCAAAACGCCTCCATCATTGAGGAAAAGCATAGTGCCGCGGACAAAGCCAGTGCTGTCAACAGAGGCATTGGAACCACTGGCAGAGGTGTAGGACCAGCCATAGAGGAACGCGTAAAACGCACAGCTAAACTTGCCAAAGACCTTCCTGAACTTAAAGGCTACGTAACTGACCAGGTGCAGGAAGTCAACGACGGCTTGGACGCAGGCAAAAACGTGCTTTTGGAAGGCACGCAGGGCTTTATGCTGTCGCTGTTTTTCGGGACGTACCCGTACGTGACTAGCAGAGACACGGGCGCCGCGGCAATCTGCTCCGAATCAGGCGTAGGTCCCACGCGAGTGGACGAGGTGCTCCTAGTGTACAAGTCGTTCATAACCCGCGTAGGCGCAGGGGAGTTGCCTGGCGAGATAACGAAGGAAGAGGCGCAGAAAAGAGGCTGGTTTGAAACTGCCGCGGGCACAGGACGCGACAGGCGCTCGGCGCCGTTCAATTTTGACTTAGCTAAGAAAACCGCTAAAATCAACGGGGCAACGCAGGCGGCTTTAACGAAGCTGGACATCATGTTCCCGAAGTGTCAGGGCGCAAGAAAATTCGAAATGTTACCCGATGAGGCTAAGCAGTTCATAAAGGAAATTGAGCATCGGACAGGCGTGCCTGTGGTGCTGATAGGCACGGGGCCTGAAGCGTTGGACATTATTGACAGGCGAAAGTAACTCGGTGTGCACCAACAGTTTTTTAGGCTTTTGCAGCCCTTAACCAGTAAGAGGAGGCTCAGCCTGTAGCGCGTTTGCCCAGTGTCCCAAAACTCAATTTCCTTTTAGGCTTGCTAACGCGGGATTTGCGAGTGCTGTTTCTCGCGTATTTTGCAGGCGCTTTCGGAGATGGGCTTTACGCTTACGTTTTGCCCTACTACCTGAGGGACACGCTTAACGCTAGCCCCGTTGAAGTGGGCGTACTTTACGCTGCGGCGAACATCTGCGTGGCTGCAACGTTGCTGGCAGGCGGGTTCCTCGCGGACAAGTACGACCGCAAAAAAGTCCTCATACTAAGCTGGCTCCTGTGGGTGCCCGCGCCGTTGATTTTCGCTTTCGCAGGCAACTGGATTCAGATGCTGCCCGGCATGCTTTTGTGGGGCGTCTTTTTCAGCCAGCCCGCAAGCACAGCTTACATAGTCACCACAGTAGACAAGACCAAGCTAACGTTAGCCTTGACTGCGATTTCGGCGGCGTGGTCGCTTGGCTACGTTTTTTCTCCAGCCATAGGCGGCTACTTAGCACAGATTACAGGCATGCAGATTGTGTTCTTCTTGGCTTCTGTTTTTTACGCTTCAGCAGGCATCCTCCTGTTCCTCCTCAGAAAGCAAGCTCCAGCACAGCATGCGCCGCAGGCAAGCGGTCACTCTGCACTGCAGCTTCTGAAAAACCGCAAGCTGCTCGTGTTCTCAGCGTTTCTAGCCGCAGCCATGTTTTCGATTTTGCTTTTCCGCCCGTTCATCCCCACGTTTGTGGCAGACGCCTACGGCTACAAAAGCTTCGAAATAGGCGTGCTGGGCTCCTTCTTTTTCTTGGGCTCAGGCATTTTAGGCATAGCTTTAGGCAGGGTCGGCGACAAATTCAAGAAAGCCTACGCTTTCGCTGCGGCACTAGTCATAATCGCTGCTTCGCTTGTGCTGCTTATGCTGTTCGGTGACTTCCGCGTTCTGCTGGCGACGCAGTTGCTTGTCGGCGCGTCTTACTTGGCGTGGCCGCTTATGAACGCGATAATTGGTTCGCATGCTCCTGAGACAGGTCGTGCGTTGTGGGTGGCTGTTCCGCAGGCAATCAGCATGTTCGCCGCTATTTTTGCGCCTTACGTGGGCGGTGTTCTCTATGAAGCGTCGCCTTATTACCCGTTCGTCTTCGGAGTTGCAGCCACGCTGGTGCTGGCGTTGGTGGCGCTTGCGAAACTGCGGGAATAAGCAGGCGGAACTTTTATCTGAGCAACTGCTGAAATGTCATTTCAGAGGTTAGACCAGTTATGCGGATAACTCGCGGTTGCACTAAGGCTTCAGCTAGTCTTCTCGCGATTTTGTTTGCAGCAGGTTTGTTAGTTGGCGGCTTGGTGACTTATCACATCAGCTTCCAAGAAATCCAAGCCCTGAACGACAAAGTTGCAGTTTTACAGAACCAAATTTCAGAGTTAAAAGGCTCACAAAACGTTACTTATCAAAGCATCACGATATACCAGAACGCGTCGTGGCTATCAGACATCTACGAAAACGTGCGCAACTCTGTGGTTTTAGTTCAAGGAGTCACAAGCGATGGAGACGTCCAAGGCTCAGGCTTCGTCTACGCCTTCTCAGACACAATGGTTGTAATAACAAACTACCATGTCGTTTACGACACGTCCAGCATAAGCGTCACTTTCTCAAACGGCAACGGCTACGCAGCCACAATCCTCGGAACTGACCCGTACGCGGACTTGGCTGTGCTTTCAGTTGACGCTCCAGCAGACGAGTTTAAACCCGTTAAAATCGTGAGTTCAGCTACATTGCAGGTAGGCGACGCAGTGATAGCTATAGGAAATCCCTACGGCTTAGTCGGTTCATTAACCACAGGCGTGGTAAGCGCTCTCGGCAGAACCATCCAAGAAGAGGAAGAGTACGCAGGAGGCTTCTCAATAGCCAACATCATACAGACTAGCACGCCCATAAATCCTGGAAACTCGGGCGGACCACTGCTTAACGTTGTTGGCAGCGTCGTGGGCATAACCACCGCCATCGTAAGCGACTCGCAAGGCTTAGGCTTCGCCATTCCCTCAAACACCATCCTCAGGGAAATATCCGCATTAATTGCTACTGGTACGTACAGCGGGCACTCTTACATGGGCGTTAAAGGGCAGGACATGAACTACCGAATGGCTCAGGAACTTGACGTAAGCGTTACCTACGGTTGGCGACTCGCCGAAATCACCGAAGGCGGCCCCTCAGACGGCAAACTACAAGTCGGCGACATCATAATTGCCATGAACGCGACTTCAATAAGAAATAACGATGATTTAGCAAGCTATCTTGAAGAGAAAACACTGCCAAACGAACATTTAGTGTTCACTGTAGTGCGAGACAACGAGACAACGGATGTTGATGTTGTGCTGGGGACACGACCGCCACCCTCAACTTAGGCTTAACGCAACCAAAATCTCTCCACAGACGCATTTAAAATTAAAGAAAAGAGCTCTTCTGGTTTAAATGGCGAATATGTGACGCAAACCCTACCCTGTTGGTATCAAAGTGGAAAACAGGTGGTGCAGAATGCTGAAAAAGTTTGCCGCATAGGGGCTTAAGTAGTTGAAAACAGTAATGAAGACGTAGCCGCAGTTTCTAGCGGGTTCCAGTTTGCTTGGAGCCTAATTTTTTCTCCACTTCTAATGCAATTTGGTGCTGTTGCGTGTTTATCTTTTTTCAATTGGGACAAAGGTTCTGCCGAACTCGCCAAGGTAAAGTGATGAAGGTCTAAGCAGAACTGCGTCTTCGTATTGTTCTATCACATGTGCGACCCATCCTGAGGTTCGGCTTGAAGCAAAAAACGGCGTGAAGAATTCGCTGGGCACTCCTAAAGCGTCTAAGGTTACGGCAGCGTAGAAGTCTACGTTGGGAAAGATTTTTTTCTTTTCGTAAACAACACTTTCAATTCTATTACATAAACTGTACAAATCCATGGTATTTGCGCGGTTGCACAGATTTTCAGCTATACCCCGCAGATGCTTGGTTCGGGGGTCTTCTGTCTTGTAGATTCTGTGCCCAAAACCCATTATCTTCTTTTGGTCATCCAACATGCCTTGAATGTACTCTTCCACTTCTTCCTCAGTGTTTATGTCATCCAGCATATGCATTACCTTTTCGCAGGCACCGCCGTGCAGAGGACCCTTAAGAGTGCCAATCGCAGAAGTTATGGCTGAATACATGTCCGAATTGGTACTTGCCGTCACGCGGGCAGCAAAAGTCGAGGCGTTAAAGCCGTGGTCAGCATGCAACGTCATAAAACGGTCAATGGCAAGCTTTTCTTCAGCATCTGCCGGTGTTCCTCGGAACATGTAGAGATAATTTTCAGCAAAACCAAACTCGTCTTTTGGAAAAACAATCTGCTGGTCACTGCGCGATCTGTGAAGAAACGCCACAATGGTGGGAACTTTAGCTACTAGTTGAATTGCTCTGCGTTTAGTAGCCGATTCAGAATGGTCATTACAGTTAAAATCGTAGTAACTGAGATGAGAAACTTCTGTACGCAAAACTTCCATCGGATGACAGTTTTTAGGAGTAGCTTTTATGCTGTCAATCACTGCGTCAGGCAGTTTCATCTCTGAAACAAGACGGGCTCGAAACTCGTCTAACTGTTGCTTGTTGGGCAGATTGTTATGTAATAAGAGATAAGCCACTTCCTCGTAGCAGACTTGCCCTACAAGGTCGTCAATGTTATACCCCAAATAATAGAGAACGCCGTTAGGGTTCACAAAGCTTATTTTGGTTTCGGCAGCGGCAACATCTCTTAACCCGCGAATTACAATTCTATTTGGATTATCCATATTTACTTTCATCATCCTTTACTTTATATACCCCGTGCACATGCTTGCCGCAAGAACAACAAGAAGGTCCCTGCAAACAAAGCATCATTGAAGGGTTGTTTGATTGCAACGCTTCTAACTAAAGCAGTGTGGAAACAGACAATCAAACGCAGAGAGAACATAGATACGACCCCTTAAAACTCTTTCGACACCATGCAAACAGCAAACTACCGCACAAGTTGTAAGTATATTTTGAGGAAAAAACGCCATAACTTATTTAAAAGATAACCAATGATCAATAATACGTAAAACGCCAGCAAAAACAAACGAGAAGCATATTCTAATAGTATTCAGCTGGCTTTTCAAGCATAAGTAATAAGTGAGGTTTCAATATAAAATGCCAGAACACAAAGAATTAGCTAAAACAATCTGCACCGTAGAACAACTCGAAAACTACGCAGGCAGACTTGACGAAGAAGAAAAGTTAAAACAAGTAATTCAAATTCATCCCATGCGCATTAGCCCATATTACATGTCGCTTATAAACTGGAACGACCCAGACGACCCCATAAAAAAAATGGCAGTGCCATCGTCTGAAGAGCAAAATCTCGAAGGCGTCTACGATACAAGCGGCGAAGCGGAAAACACAAAAATGCCTGGGCTTCAACACAAGTATTCAGAGACCGCATTGATTTTGGCTACAAACAGATGCGCAACGTACTGCAGGCACTGTTTCAGAAAACGCCTTGTTGGACTGCCAAGCGAAGAAATCCTGAAGCGTTTCGAAGACGCCGCAGAATACATAGCAAAGCATGAGGAAATAAACAACGTTCTAATCAGCGGCGGCGACCCGCTTGTGCTCAAGAACAAAATCATCGAACGATTCCTCGAAGTATTAACAAAAATAGATCATCTTAGCTTCATAAGGTTTGGAAGTCGCACTCCAGTAACTCTCCCAAGCAGGTTTGCTGACCCAGAAATTCTGGCTCTTTTCAAGAAATACTCAAGGATGGATAAGAGACTGTACGTTGTAACCCAGTTTAATCACCCGCGAGAAATAACCCCGCAGTCCATAAGCGCAGTAAGCAACTTGATTAAGTCAGGCGTTTTATTAAGCAACCAGACAGTTTTGCTTAGAGGCGTTAATGACAATCCTGAAACGCTTGCGACTCTAATGGACCGCTTGGTAAGCATAGGCGTAGCGCCTTACTATGTTTTTCAATGCCGTCCAGTCAAACGAGTTAAACACCATTTCCAAGTGCCAATTTGCGAAGGAGTACAAATCGTGGAAAAAACCAAGGCGAAATGTAATGGGCACAGTAAACGCTTCAAATACGCCATGTCCCATAAAACGGGCAAGATAGAGATACTGGGCATACTGGATGGCGACGTATACTTTAAATATCATGAAGCTAAAGACAGGCAAAACTTAGGCGTTATGTTTAAACGCAGTGTTGATGAAAAAGCAGGATGGCTGGATGATTTTCGCGTGCAAGCCACGCCAGACTGATGAACCGAGTAAGCCGTTAAGAGTGAATTGACATGTTAAAAGCAATGATGGGCCTCGCCGAACTGTTGCAGCAATACCTTAGTTTGGGTCAGCTTGTTAGTGAAACAGTTGCCTTCGCAATTATCCTCACGATTGCCCTTAGTATCGCGTGGATAGGGCACGCTATCTTTAAGAAATACTTGCTTAGGTGGGCTTCGAAAACTAAAACAAATCTGGATGATGAGATACTTCGCAACGTGCGGTTGCCAATATTTCTGTTGGCAATCCTGTTTGGCGTATATTACGGTTTAGAGGGTTTCGCATCGCTTCAGGCTTACGCTGAGACGTTAGCTTTAGCGTTCACAGTCGGCGAAATCTTGGTTGTGACTTTTGTAATAATGCGCATAGCTAACGTACTGATAAGCTGGTACGGTGAAGAAAGCCGGAAACGGGGCGGAAAAGTAAGCAACCACATCCTATTCATACTGAAGAAAGCTGTTCAAGCTGTTGTTCTCATCTTTGCTTTGCTGGCAATACTTTACGTTTTCCAAGTAGAGCTTTCAGGTGTTGTTGTTGGTCTAGGCGTAGGCGGCATAGCCATAGCTTTAGCCGTGCAGAACTTGCTGAGTGACATGTTCAGTGCTTTCTCAATCTTTTTTGATAGACCGTTCGAAATAGGTGATTTTGTTGTTGTCGGCGACTACTCTGGGACTGTTGCGCACATAGGTATGAAGTCCACGCGAATCCAGTTGTTGCAGGGTGAAGAACTGGTGATGTCTAACAAAGAATTAACGTCAAATGCTGTGCGTAACTTTAAGAGGCTGCAAAGAAGGCGGATTCTGTTCAATGTGAAGGTGACTTATGACACTTCTGTGGAAAAGCTCAAAAAAATCCCCGAGGTAATAGACAAAGTTATCAAAGATGTGGAACTGGCAACGCTGGACCGAGTTCACTTCAGGCAGTTCGGCGACTTTAGCCTTGACTTCGAAATCGTGTATTACATCAAAACAGGCGACTACACCAAGTACATGGACATCCAGCAGAAAATAAACTACGGCATACTGGAAGAGTTTGAGAAAGAAGGCATCAAGATGGCTTACCCCACACAGCAAATAGTCCTGTGCAAAGAAAACAGTTAACGCAGACTTCAAGATAATGATGAAATTCTCTCCCTCTTTCCCCTGTTTATCTATTTCAAAACTGCTTTTCCAAGATTGCAATGCTTATTAAGTAAGGTAGGCACTGAATAAGAAAAAAAAGGAGGATAAAGCTTCGCCTAATCTGGTATTTAATCAGAAAAGCAAAGCCGTTATCCTCACCATACTGGCAGGCGCCCTGTGGGGAACAGCCTTTCCAATCATAAAACTTGGACTGGCAACAATTGACCCAGTTGCCTTTGTTTTCTGGCGCTTTCTAGTCGCATCCGCTGTATTGCTGGTGGTAATGCGGCTGCTCGGGAAACTGGAATTCAAAATAACACACAAAAAACTGCTGGTTTTCTTGGGCATCACCAACGGCTTAGGATACCTAGTGCAGTATGTTGGCATGAATTACACGACAACTGCAAAAGCTGCGCTTTTCATAAACTTCAGCGCGATATGGGTTGCACTTCTAAGCCCCAAACTGCTGGGCGAAAACTTCTCCCGCAAGAAAATTGCCGGGGTCCTCTTTGGCTTGGTAGGCATCATCTTCGTAAGCACTAACCTAGACTTTTCAGGACTAAGCGGCGGACAACTTTTCGGTGATGCCATGCTGCTTGCTTCCGGTGTTGCTTGGGCATTTTTCATGGTCTATAACAAGAAGGTGATTAAGGGTCCAACCTCTGAGGTGTTCCAATCCATGACTTGGGTGCTTGTGTTAACGATGCTTTCAATCTTGCCCTTTACAGTTTCGGCAGGAACTCGAGTGTTTGATTTGTCGAGCACAGCGTGGGCTGCCGTTGTTTACACGGCTATTGTATGCTGGGTTATACCTTACTACCTGTGGCTAGAGGGTCTCAAGCATCTTTCCGCCTCCACCTCTTCGATACTGCTGCTGTCTGAAATAGTGGTAGCAGTTGTTGCCTCCGTGGTTGTGCTGAAAGAGCCAGTTACCGTGTTCTCCACCATCGGAGCCCTCTTCATAATCATAGCTATAACACTTGTCTCGATTAGAGACAAACAGCAGGCTCAAGAAAAAAAACATGAAAAACGAGAGCATGCTTAAACTTAAATAGATAAACCCTTGAAATATTACGGCTAGGGAGAAAGAAAAACATGGCAAAAATATTGACTATCGGTTTAGTTGTTGTAATGCTAGTTGTAGGATTCGCTGTAGGATTAGTAGCAAGTCCGTTCCTTATGCCGCAAAGCTCATCAGCCACCGACACAGTGTGGGAACACATACAGCAAACAGGCGTCATCCGCGTCGGCACAGACCCAACATGGCCACCTTATCAACTACGCGACGAGACCACCGGCGAAATTGTAGGCTTCGAAGTTGACTTAGCAAACGCATGTGCAGCAAAGTTGGGCTTAACGATTGAATGGCAAGAGGTAGGTTTCGACAACATCATCGTTTCCGTTCAGCAGGGTCAGCTTGACATGGGCGTCAGCGGTTTCTCAGTGACACCTGAAAGGTTAGAACTAGTTTCCTTCACTCTGCCTCACAGCACAACAGAAGGACAAGTGATAATGCTTAAAAGCACAATGGACGCCAAAGGCATAACCACTGTAAACTCGCTTGAAGACTTCAAAACCCTAGGAATCACCGTTGGAACACAGGACGGAAACGTTGAAAAGGAAGAACTTGAAGCAGCAGGCGTAGATATCCGATCTTGGGGTGACTCTGCATCGCCTTTCCAAGACATGGTTAGCGCAAACCCAAGCGTGCAAGCAGTATATGCTGAAACACCAATTACCACCTCGTGGATTGCCACGTTCGAAGCACAAGGAAAACCAACAGGCATTGTATACAGTCACCCATATTACCCAGTTGCGTTCCTCGTCGGCAAGAGTTCACTCACGCTATTAGACCAGATGAACGGGGCATTGACAGAACTCATCTACGACGGGACAGTGGATGAACTGAAAGCAGAATGGCATGCATAGGCAAACGTGATCCGTATTGGATGTTGGGCAACAGCTAATCTTCCTGTTGGAAGGAGTGCCATTAACTCTTTCCATTTCCATCATTTCTTTCTTAATGGGAATAGCAGTTGGGTTACCACTCGCGTTCATCAGGGTTTACGAAAAAGAAGTTAGTTTTTTAGTTGATGCTTACGAAAAAATTTTTCGTGGCGTACCAGAAATTGTTCTGATGCTCCTCTTCTTTTTTGGTTTGGGACCATATTTGCCGTTCCCGTTTAACAACGCATTCTTTGTGGCGGCGTTTGTTCTGGGATTACGAAGCGGAGCAAACCAATCTCAAATTTACAGAGGCGCAATTCACGGCGTCGGAGATGAACAAATGATTGCCGGAATGTCTATAGGTTTCTCTAAGTGGCGGTCTATCTGGCACATCATGGTCCCGCAGGTTTTCACTTTCTCTACGCCTGGGTTGGGCAGCGAGTACGCTTTGCTCATTAAAGATTCGGCTTATGTTTATGTTCTAGCCTTGGGGGAAGTGATGTGGCGGGCGGCGCAGATAAGAACTAGTCCTCCCTATGACGCTGTCACGCCATTTATCATGGCCGCCATCATCTACATTGCGTTAACATTTCCCATTGCCTTTTGGCTTGATAAATGGGGAAATAGAAAGAAGAAAAAAACAGGGTTGTAAAAAATGGCAAATTTTGTAATGGAAGCAAGACACGTATACAAAACATACGGTGTTAAAAACGCAAAGAAAGCGGAAAAAGCAGTCACATGTGACGACGCCAAACACATAGTTGAAGCGGTCAAAGATGTTTCGCTGCAGATCAGGAAAGGCGACATCAAACTGATTTTTGGACCCAGCGGCTCAGGAAAAAGCACTTTTCTCCGTTGCATGGCTATGCTTGAAATTCCAGATAAGGGCGAAATCTACTTGAGTGGTGAATGCTTGACTAGTCCCGGCGTTGACCTGAACAAGGCACGGGCTAGAATAGGCTTCGTCTTTCAACACATTTACCTGTTCCGTCACCTTACTGCTTTAGGCAACGTTGAGTTGGCGCTTCGGCAGGTTTTAAAGCTGCCCAAAGAAGAAGCCCGCAAACAGGCGTTGGATGCATTAAAAGAAGTGAAGGTGACTGATTGCGCTAACAAGTATCCAGCTCAAATGTCAGGTGGCCAAGCGCAACGTGTAGGCATAGCCCGAGCCTTAGCCCGCAATCCTGACATTATTCTGCTTGACGAGCCCACTTCAGCGCTTGACCCAGAGCTTACGGGGGAAGTCATTGATACTTTGCGTGACTTGGCGAAAGAAGGCAAAACCATGCTTATCGTGAGCCATGAAATGCCTTTTGCTCGGGAAGTTGCAGAGGAAATGATATTTTACGATGACGGCGCAGTCGTTGAAACTGGTCCTCCATCGCAGTTCTTTAATGCACCGAACACGGATCGGGCTAAACAGTTTATGAACAGAATCATAAGTCGAACCACTAGGGAATAGCTGATGTTTGAATTCCTCTTTAACCCCATATATGTAACGTGGATCCTTGAAGGTTTGCTCCTTACAGTAGAAATCACGCTGTTTGGGGTTTTGCTAGGGTTGGGGTTGGGGACGTTGCTGGCGATTGGCGACATATACGGGAACAAACCTATTAAAGCAGCTATCGCCGTTTACGTTGAATTCTTTAGAGGAAGCCCACTGTTTGTTCAGCTTTTTTTGGCGGTGTACACCGTTCCTGCGATACTTAACGTCCAGATAGACCATTACGTGTTGGCTTTTCTAGTTTTTGGGTTAAACAGCGCTGGCTACCAGAAAGGTTACATGAAGGGCGCGATGGAAACCATTTTGGGTGATCAAATGCAGGCAGGTTTATCTACGGGGATGTCAAAGCTTCAAACGCTTCGCCATGTGATTCTGCCTCAAGCTTATCGGATAGTGATTCCCTCTTGGACTAACGAGTTTTGTTCCTTAACAAAGAGCACCGCCGTCTTGGCGTATGTGGGCTTGTCTGATTTAATCAGTGCAGGTATCTCAATCAAGGGTATTACCTATCAAGTTCTTCCAGTGTGGCTCGTAATTGGAGTAATCTACTTTATCTGGATCACTGGCTTCTCCAAAATAATGGACATAATCTACGAGAAAAAGAAGATACCCGGCATAGAACTCAATATGCTGTCGTAAAGCTTTTTCAGGCGTTTATTTTCTTTAGTAGCCACGCCATGTTTTTGCCCAAGTCATCCATGGTCGCCATGGCTTCCTCGTCGCCCGCCACATCACCTTTATGTCTTCCAAGCCCAACGTTCCAGTATGATGAGCCTGGCACAATCATTTGGCTTATCAGGAAAAAGTGGTTTATCGCGTCAAAAGTTGGAAGCGCCCCTGCCCTTCTAACTGCGACGACTGCGGCGCCTATTTTCCTTTGGAGCATGTCGCCGTTGGCGCGTGCCACGTAGCCTGCCCTGTCGATGAGCGCTTTCAGTTCAGGTGTCATCATCGAGAAATAAACAGGTGAGCCTAAGATTATGCCGTCTGCCTCCACCATCTTCTGTATGTACGCGTTCACGTTGTCACCTTCTATTACGCAACGTTTATTCTTAGTATCGTAGCAGGTTCGGCACGCGTTACAGCCGCGAATCTGCTCCCCAGCAAGCTGTATCAGCTCGGTTTCTATGCCTTCAGCTTCTAGAACTTGTAAAACACGCTTGAGCAGTATGGCGGTGTTTCCGTCTTTTCTTGCGCTGCCATTAAATGCTATAACCTTCATGGAGCATCACTACGCTGTGGTAGGATCAGCATGGAATAAAAAGATAGCCGCAGCACAAGCGACAAGTTAATGGTTAAAAACGCTCAAATCACCTTTTCGGTTTGTTTGATGTGCATTTACGTTGGTAAGTGCGCAAAAGGCGCACATTCACGGTAACGCGTTGTAGCCCACAGTATATGAGCATGTGCGAAATGTCGTAGTACGTGATAAACGTTTTTATAGGGGAATTAATGCATATGGCTTGTCACATTAACTCATGTAACTAACGAAGCTCCTGAAAGCTTAGAATAAGGCATGAAAAATTTTGTGGCAGGAGAAATGAAATATTGGAAATGCAATCGTTTGAAGACTTGCCACTAAGTAGGGAAGTCTTGAGAGGAATAGAAGAACTTGGGTTTGAAAATCTTTTTCCGATTCAAGCTCAGGCGATAATGCCCTTGCTCGAAGGCAAAGACGTCATCGGGCAGGCGCAGACAGGAACAGGCAAAACCGCAGCTTTCGGCGTGCCCATGGTTGAGCGCGTAAACCCAGCAATCCCAAAGGTTCAGGGTTTAGTTTTAGTGCCCACGCGTGAGCTTGCCGTGCAAGTTGCTGAGAACCTCAGCCTCTTCGCGAAATACGCGAAACTACGGGTTCTGCCAGTTTACGGAGGCGCGTCAATTGGAAACCAAATACGCGCGCTGCAAAGTGGCGTCCACATTGTTGTGGGCACACCAGGCCGCCTAATTGACTTGCTTAAAAGGCAAATATTGAATCTGGCATCCGTGCAGATTGTGGTTCTTGACGAGGCTGACAGGATGTTGGACATGGGATTCATAGACGACATCGGCTATATCCTTGCTAGAACGCCGACGAACAGGCAGACCAGCCTTTTTTCGGCGACTATAGACCAGACTGTGATGGGCGTCTGCAACAGATATATGAAAAACCCTGTGAAAGTTCTTGTAAGCAAGGACGAAATCGCGCTCACGCAGATGAAACAGTACTACATGACGGTGAGCGCCCACAGCAAATTCGAAGCACTCTGCAACATTCTGGATGAGAATCACATAGGCAGAGCCATAATTTTCTGTAAAACACGTAAAGGTACAAGTACCGTTGCAGATAAACTGCGGCGAAAAGGTTACAATGCTGAGCCGCTTCACGCGGGCTTCACTCAGTCGCAAAGAGATTTCGCCATCAACGCTTTCCGAAACGGTAAACTGAAGTTGCTTGTGGCGACTGATGTTGCCGCCAGAGGTTTGGACATTGAAGGCATAACACACATTATTAACTATGATGTGCCATTGGACGCGCTGGTGTATTTCCACAGAATCGGCAGAACCGCCAGAATGGGACGCGAAGGAATCGCTATAACACTGGTAAGCTACGGTGAACTCGCTGGGTTCGACAGCATCAAAGCTTTAACTAAAACCAAAATAGAAGAACTTGAAACGGCAACGTCGGACATGGATTCGCCGATTCAAAGCTTCTACTAAACCACTCGGGCACTGGGCGCAAGCCTAGTGTCGCCTTCCCGTTTCCACGGAGCCAAGTGTTTGCTACATGGCGTGAGGAATCAGGGTTGCTGTTTACGTTTTGTACGGTAAATCAGAAGTCCAGTGGCTGCTAAAACTATACCTGTCACGGAAACAGCGGCAACCAGCAAAGTTGGGAAAGGCTCTATGGTCTCCAGCGGGTCGTCAAAAAATATGGCAACGCCATAAGGCATAGTTTCTTCTCTACAGACAACAAGGTCTACTCTTGCTGTTTCATTCTCGGTTGTTAGCGTGTAGTCTAGTGGTTTTAATGAGCCGAAACCGTCTATGGTGTAAGCAGTTATATTAGTAAAAGCAGAGTCTATTTGTAGTTTAATTTGGGCGGTAGTGGAATGCCCAAACCAACAGTAGTCATCAACTGAATATTCTACTATTTCCTGTAAACCGTAGCGCGCGCCGAAGGGAATGATAAACGCGTTCTTTCCCAGATTATACGAGGTGTTCTCTGTGGTTGAAAGTGGGTGTTCGTAATGAGTAGCTATTGAGAAGTTGCGTGGAACTGGTGACAAAAACCAATGAAGCTCAGGCATGTCATCTTTAAAAAGATGATAAGTCCTCTCCGTAAGGTCGTACTCCACATTTGCACAATCCATCTTTACAGAAATGTTTGTTGAATCAGAAGGAACTGGATACTGAGCATCTACTCGGTCATAAACGACTTCAACAGTAACCAAACGTGATGGATCTACCAGCATTCTCATTCCCCAATTTTCGGTTTCATAGCTCTCTCCAAATGCGTAAGTGGTGTTCATTTTGTAGCTGGCGTCAACCTCTGCCCACAATTCCCCATTAATCTGCGAAATAGACGCGTTAACTTGCATCTCAGGCACTTCAACAACTGGAGGAATTCGAGTAGCTGGTCCAGGGTTGGCTACAGCAACATCAACGTGCAATGCTACAACTAAGCCTGAGAGTGCTAAAGCCATCATTAGCGCCAACGCTGTTCTCTTCACAAGAGCACCCATTTATTGTTGGGTTTTTTCGTCTAAAAGGCTTTTTTGTCAAGTTTTCTTGACAAGCACCAAAGCTTAAATCGACTTTTAGTGTTCTAAGGCGTGGAAACGCTACCCCCTCCCCTTTATAAGGCGCTGGAACGGCTTTTTTACCACTAACCATAATAGGTAGAACGTAGAGTGTTCCATGAGGTTAAGGCTAATATAATGTTTAGAGACCCAGTCTGCGGCATGGTTCTTGACGAAAACACAGCTAAGTTTAAAATCACCTATCAAGGCGAAACCTACCATTTCTGCAGTTTGACCTGCAAGAAAAAATTCAAGAGACACGCCACAAAATTCATCAAATAAAAAAGGTCAACAAACAAGAGATTTGGAAGCGTCTTTTATACTCATTTTTCAGTTATTACTTAATGAATCTCCAGACAACAGCTGCTAGCAAACCCCCAATTATTGGAGCCACCCAGAAAAGCCAAAGCTGACTCAAAGCAGTGCTGTCAACAACGATGCTGGCTATTACGGCTGGACCTAAACTTCTAGCAGGGTTCACTGAAGTACCTGTTATCGGTATTCCCAATAGGTGAATGAAAACTAGACTCAGCCCAATGGGTACTCCTGCAAAACCTTTCGGCGCCTTTTCGCTGGTTGCGCCATGAACAACTAGCACAAATATGAACGTCAAAGTCAGTTCAGCGATGAACGCGGCTGTCATGGAGAACCCTGCAGGAGAAGCTGCACCGTAGCCGTTTTGCCCTAACCCACTCGTTAAACTGTACAGTGCGTTGCCGCTGACAAGTACATAGATTACCTCTGTGGCAATTGTTGCGCCTATACACTGGGCTATTATGTAGAAGACCGTGTCTTTAGCGCTTAGTTTGCCTGAAGCAAACATGGATATGGACACTGCAGGGTTTATGTGGCATCCTGAAATGCCGCCTATTGCGTAGAACATGGCAAGCAGGGAAAGACCGAAAGCAAAAGATATGCCTACTATGCCTGCGACTGATAAGCCTGAGAGCACAGCGGTTCCGCAGCCAACCAGCACCAACACGAATGTGCCAACTAGCTCGGCAACGTATTTTTTTGCAGCGTTGCCTGTTTTTATGTCGCTTGCATCAACGTTTTGTTCAGCGGTCTCAGTTTCGCTCATTTCGTAACCTCATGCGCAGACGCGCATGGGCATCTGTTTTCTATCTTACGCCTTATAATGATTTGCATTCAGCTAAAACTCGCTAAGCCACACCAGAAGCGCTTGTTACAGTTTTTCCTTTGGCGAAATATCCATCATCATTAAGCCAGAAACGGGTTTCGGGTAAAAATCCGTGGATTTCTCAGGCAAACGCTCACGTTTCTGCGCTATCTGCCAAACCGTCTCAGGGTCTATACAGTTAACCAAGAACGCCAGTTTAGCTTCGCCGCCGTCAACTTTCTCCAACGCACTACTCGTTGAATCCGCATAAAGTATGTCCTCGTCAATCTTTAACTCCCCAGTCTTCAGCACAATTTTGAAAACGAAATCCCGCAATATAACCACATCAAGAACCCGCATTTCATGCGAGTTGCCATTATTCACAAGTTCAGAAATCGCTTTTTCATCCTTCAAAATTAAACCGTACGCTTTGGCGCCGTTGTAGATGCAGAACGCGTGCGCTTCCTTGTGACTTTTCAGAAAATCCTCCAAAGCATCAACTTTTGGGGTTACTTCTGAAACCGCGAAGAACTTCCTAAGCTGCTGCATGGCGTCAGTGGTTAACTCGAAGTTTTTCAGAAGTCTATGCGTAGGCAAAACCACTAACCCTTCGTCTTGAACGGGCACCATATAGCTCATGTGAAAATTGAAAGCTGAATCCTCAGTCCACGTTTCCTGCGCGCGCCTTTCATCTCGGTACGCAAGAGCACTTTCGTATCTGTGATGCCCATCAGTGATTACGAGCACCTTGTCCGTCAAAACTTTTTGCACGAACTTGATTTTCTGCGGATTAGTTACCCGCCAAACAGCATGTTTAACCCCTGAGAGGTCTTCAACGTTTATGGCAGGCGGAGTTTTTGTAGTTTCTGCAAAAAAATTGGTGATTTGGTTCTCTGGGTCTGAGAATATCAGGAAGACGGGTTCCAAGTCCTTCTGCACGGTGCGCAACATGTTTAAACGATCAGTTTTTGGCGCGCCATGCGTAACTTCATGCGGGAAAACCTTGTTTTCACTGTAAGCGTAGAGGCGTAACGCGGCGATTAATCCTATACGAGTACAGGTTTTTCCTGCCAAAGTGAACTCGTGTCTATAAACAAAAACTGCAGGCGTGTCGTCTTTTGCAAGCACGCCCTCGCTTAACCATTTGTGGGTTCGTTGCTGTGCAGTTTCATACTTGTTTTTTTCCATGGGCAGAATTAGGCGGCAGTAGTTGTACGGCGATTTCGTGTAATAATCGTTTTGTTGGCCGCCGTCGATTTTGTCATAAGGCGGAGTTATCAGGTTCTCTAGATCACCAGCTTTCTCGGTGTATCGTACTGCTTTGAACGGCTTAACGTCTACCATACTGTTCAACTCGCAGTTTTTTCCAACGCTTCAAATACTTTTTCAGCTATTTGCATGCTTGCCTTCAATTGAGCTTCGTGCGTTTGAGCACCGATATGCGGAGTTGCGTAAACGTTTCTCAGCGTCAGCAACTTGCTGTTCTTCGGAGGTTCTTCTTCGAAAACGTCAACTGCCGCGGCTTTCACCTTGCCTGATTTCAACGCTTGGTACAATGCTTCTTGGTCGACTACACCGCCGCGTGAACAGTCAATTAGCATTACGCCGTTTTTCATCATGTTAAACTCTCTGGTAGACAACATGTGCCTAGTGTGCGGCGCCAACGGAACATGAATTGTGATGAAGTCCGCTTTGGACAACATTTGCTCCAGAGGAACGGCGCCGCGTCCGATGCAGACGTCTACGCCTAGGGTTTTCATGCCTAATGCCGCGGCGAGTTTTTCAACTTCTTTGCCGATGCTTCCACAGCCGATGATGCCAAGGGTTTTCCCGTGGATTTCCACGCCCATAAGCTCTTCTTTTACCCATTTTCCCTCGCGTAAAGTCACCGTTCCCTCAACGACGTTTCTGGCCAGAGCCAACAAATGCCCAATGGTGAGTTCAGCAACGCTTGTAGCGGACACGTGCGGTGTGTTCACCACAGTAATTTGCCTTTCCGTTGTCGTTTTCAGGTCAATGTTGTCTACGCCTTCGCCTGCTCGCCCAATGACTTTAAGTTTTTTTGCTTTGGCAATTAAATCTGCGGTGATTTTGGTTGCAGACCGCACGATAAGCGCGTCATATTCGCCTATAATCTGCGGTAGTTCGCTTTTCTGCATGTTCCACGCTTTCGTGACTTGGCAACCTTTTTCTTCAAGCAGTTTTACGCCTTCGTCGGCGATTCGATCGCAGATGAGGATTTTGTACTTCATTTTTACAGCTTCCAGATTTCATCTATGGCAGCAAGAACCTGCTTGATGTCTGCAAGGTTCCATTCGCCCATGTGCCCGATGCGGAAGGTTTTGTCAGCCAGTTTGCCGTAACCGTTTCCTATTGTGAAGCCTTTTTCCCCGAGTTTTTCATTTAGCTCTTTGAAGTCTTTTCCAAGGGTGTTTTTGACGCAGCTTACGGTGATTGACTCGTAGCCCTGCTCAGGGAACATCGCGAAATGCTTCTTCGCCCACGCTTGTGTGTAAGCTGCCATGTCCTTGTGCCGCTGGTAAACTTTGTCGTAAGTTTCTTCCAGCAGCAAATCCATGCGTTTGTTCAACGCGTAAAACAACGGAATGTTCGGAGTGGAAGGCGTTTGATGCTTCTTCTCAAACTCGAAGATTTCCACGAGGTCTGTGTAGGCGCCGCGGTTGGGAACTTGCTGGGCGCGTTCTATGGCGCGGTCGCTTACGAGCGCCACTGCTAAGCCGGGAGGCAACGCGAAGCATTTTTGGGTTGAGGCGAAGATTACGTCGCAGCCTATTTCCGCGGGTAAGGTTTTGTCGCCTGCCATGGCTGAGACGCTGTCTATTGCTAAGAGCACTTCTGGGTAGTCTCGGCGGATTAGTTTGCCGATTTCGCTGATTGGGCTTCGTGCGCCTGTTGAGGATTCATTGTGGCAGACTGTTACCGTGTCGTATTCGCCTGTTTCGAGTTTTTCTGCGATGGCATCAGGTTTGGGTACTTTGCCCCATTCTACCTCTAGGCAGTCGGCTTGTTTGCCGCATGCGCGTATTGTTCTGGCGAAGCGTTCGGCGAATGCACCGTTGACGCAGCTGAGGGCCTTGTTTTTGACTATGCTTCTGCCTACGATGTCGAACCATAAGGCGCCTGAAGCGGTGGTTACGGTGGGTTTGTAGTCTGCTGGTAGCTCGAAGAAGCGGGTTAGTTTTTCTGTTATGCCCGCGTAGAGTTGAGAGAATTCTTTGCTTCTGTGCCCTATGAGCGGGTGGGTTTGTTCTCGGAGCATTTCTTGGCTTACTTCTGTGGGTCCAGGAATCAATAGTTTTTTGTGCATTTTGCTCTAGCCTCTTGTGTGATTAAGTTTCTTGTAATTATGCGTGGCGACGCATTGAATCTTTCTGTTTTATTCACACATTTTTTCTTTTCCATGTTTTCACATCCAAGCCAAACAGCAACGAGAACCGAAAACGACAAGGCGCATAAGGTTAACTGCTGTTTAGTTTTGACCGTGTCCGGAACTGCATCCGGACCAAAAGCATTTTCCGCAGTTCAAGGTCGTCACAGTTAACCACAAAAGCAAGTGTGTTTCATAATCGGAATATAAGGTTTACGCTGTTAATGCCGAGATATGTTTGTTTTTTTCTGGGTGATTTCCCTTTTTGGTGTTGTAAAGTGAGAATTAGACACAATTTTGGAGAATGAAATTGGATTATAAACAAATGTGTAGAATTGTCTAGAGGAGACATCTGAAAAAGAAACTCACAAGACATTTAAATATAAACATCAATAGCACTGCTAAAAAGAGGCGCATGTCGTTGGGTTCGGAGATTGCAGTCCTGCTTGAAATTCTTGGTGATGGAGAGTGGCATGGATTAGCGGAGCTGCAACAGCAAGCGGGGCTGGTTAAGCATAAAATGCAGGGAATTGCTGCTTTCTTGTACAGGTTCGATTTTGCGGTAGTTGATGAAGCAAACAAGAGAGTGAAGCTTAATAGGGATTTTCGAAAGTTTTTAGCGCGGATTTAATTTTACTCCGGCGCGTGTTGTAAGCGGCTTAAAACGTCGTCTTGGTCTGCGTTTTTTTCCATGAATATGGCAATGTTGTTTTCACCTATGGTTATGCAGAGTGTTTTGGCGGTTTTGCCCGTGACTAAGATGTGTTCTATTGTGCCTAAGTTGAATAGTTCTGAGATTTCTTGTGCGGATTCCATTGTTTGGGATGCTAAAAGGGCGTTTTCGGTTACGTGCGCTTGGTTTTTGAGGTCAATTAGGGCTCTGGTTTTGTTCCGCAGAATATAGCCTGTGATGTCTTTGTGTTTGTTGATTTCTGCGAGTGCTGCGCGTAACCTTGTGAAAGCGTCGTTTTCTTTAACTGTGAGAACAGCGTTTTCTTGTATGTGTTGCGTTTTCTTAGCCATTGTCTCTTCGCCTTTTTCAGGTTATTCGACTACGGGTTTAACCATAACCAAATCGCCTTTTTTGGTTTGTAAAGTGTGCTGTATTTTTTCAGGTATTTGGATTATGCCTTTGCCTTCGTGTTTTGAGTCTTTTAGGGGTTTGAATTTGCAGCGTGTTGTTTTTCCGTTTAGGGCTTCCGCGTCGATTTTTTCGATTTTCTTGTTTGGGTACAGCTTCTGCCACTGTACTATTACTGCTTTGTCGATGTACACGGTGTCTGAGGGCGCAAGTAAGCCGCTGAGCTTGTCGATTATGAACTGGTTCACGGGTGGCTTCGGAAGCGAAGTGTCAGGTTCAAACTCTGCTACGATAGTGGCTTCCTCCATCTGTGGCTCTTTTTGGCTTGGTTCAGGGTTTTCCAGCGCGTAAATATCCGCGGCTAATGAGGTAGGGTGAATTTTCACTATCAGTTTAAGGACTATGGGCACTAAAGCTTGGGTTAAAGTGTTGACTTGTTTGTCGTCTGTTTCTTTGGAGGCGATTGTGGTTACGTAAAGATTGTTTATGGAGGTGATGTTTGCTTTTCCGTTGCTGCTGTTGACTGCTATGGCTTCTATGCCGCCTACGGTGTTTGCGCGTTCCATTAACGCGTTAAAAGCGTCTACGACGTTATGTGCGGTGGCGTCATCTGTGCTTTCGTCTGCAATTATGACTTTGGAGTTTTTGAAAAAAAAGGCGTTTGATATTGTTGGACACGCGTTTTTTATTTCGTTTAGCGTGTTTTTGAGCGCGAAAGTTGATATTTCGTCGCTCATGTGTCTTTGTTCCTGCTGCCTTTGCGAGCTTAAGAGGTTTTGAATAGGATGCGCTCTGGTGATCCTTCGTTTTCCAGCACTAGGTATTTCATGCCTTCAGCGTCGCCGAGTTGGTCTAGCCACTTTAAGGCTTCGCGGACTTTCTGCAGGTTTATCAGGCGGTCTTGGTGGCTGCGCACAACGGTTTCTAGGGCTATGAGTTCATGGAACGGGTTGGCGTCTAAGATGATGTTTAGGTTGCCTATGGTTACTTCTCCGGGGTTTTCATTTTGGTTTTTTTTGCCTGCGAGTTTCATGACGACTTCGCGGATTTTTTTTGATTTTTCCGCCAATTTGCGTATGTCATCTAGGCGGCGCAGGTATTCGCCGAGTGCGCTTTTGGTTTCGGCTATTTCCTTGTCTAAGGTTTCGGCTATTTCTCGGGCTGAATTGTACTCTTTTATTTTGGTTACCATGTTGCGTGTTACTCCTCTAAACGGGAAACTAATAAAGGGAAAGTAGAGAGGGGTCGTTTATTTTGCCCTCTGAATTACTAAGAAAATAAAAAAGGAAAATTTATTGAGCGATAGCGCTTTTCGCGAACGGGTTGCTCTTTGCAGTGATGAGTTTGACCTCGTAGTTGCCGCCAGCGGTTATAGCTGCTGTGAAGTTCAAGGTTTGTTGACCGTTTGCTTGTATTGTGAATGGAGCTTCTGAAGGCGTGGTAAGAGCAGTGATTGCTGCACCATTCAAGTACACTTCACTAATTGTTACTGCAGAGGTTCCTGTGTTTTTTACAGCAACTTGAACTGAACCTGTATCGCCTGCTTGGAAAGTTATTGTTCCGAATGCAACTTGTTCTGTTTGCATGAATCCTGTGCTGAGTGCGCCCATCCATACTGCTACGGCGATGCTGACTGCGACTGTGACTGCGACGAGTATGATTGATGCGACGACTGGGCTGAGGGCTTTCGCGTTCTTCTTAAGCTTTCGGATAGTATTCATTTTTTGTTTTCTTCCCTCCTTTTGAATTGAAACTATGTGAGGGAAAAAGACTCATTTAAGTATTGTGACTTACTATACCATATTGCCTGTATGTAAAACACAACTACACCAAAAACACCAAGCACCATCAAAATACCATGTACCCAAACATTAAAAAAGAAAATGTAGAACAGTTGAGCGCAAATACGCCCACTATATGCCTAAATCTCAAGTTCATCAAAGAACTCGAGAAGAAGCTTCGCTACTTTCTCACCGAACTCCGTAATCAAATAGTACTTCTTCAACGGGTCAATGCGCTCGCTTTTAGCCAAGCCCAAATCCTCAATCTCAATCATCCTCGCCCTGAACGTGCCATCGCTAAGCGTCAACTTATTCTCACGCATGAAATCCTTTGCTTCCTTCCACTTACCACGATTCATATGCAACAGCAAAATGCAATCAATAGCATGGTCCTTCTCAAGCATCGCCTTAATCGCCGAAAGCTTCGGGTCGGTTAAAATGTGTTTTGCCTTCTCCTCTTCTCCACTAACCTTCAACACTCACCAACTCACTTATTTTTGTTCTGAATATACGCAGAATAAACTTAAAAGATTTAACCTATATTACGAAACGTGACTTATTACAATTGAAAAAAGATTACCCTCACCGACACCACCAACACAAACGGCAAAACCCACACCAAAAACAGAAAACAACCGCCTCCAAACAAAAGCCGTCACCTATTTGCCCTCTAAACAAACGAGCTGTCAACTGTTCTAAGCATACCAGTCCACGCCCTTCCATATTTGAAGCCTAACAACCAATCAACACAGAAACCCATGATTATAAAGACCAGATTTCTACATAGGCTACCTAAACAACTCTATGGTACACCTATCCTGCAACAAACCTGCAAACATAAGCTTATTGTTAAGCATTCTGCGAAAGGAAGGTTTAAATAAATTATACCTCACTTTCGTAGTTAGCTTCAAACTCAAACGGAAGAAAAAGAATGTCACAAGAGTTTCGTCACATACTCAGAATCACAGGTACCGACATGGAGGGTACCCTGAAAACTGTTTACGCTCTGACAGAAATCAAAGGCATAAGCCTAAGCCTCTCTAACGCCATACTAAAAAAAGCCGGCGTAAACCCCGACATGCGAGTAGGCTTCCTCACAGAAGCAGACATCGCAAAAATAGAAGAAATAGTTGTGAACCCAGCAAAATACAACCTTCCAAACTGGCTTCTGAACAGAAGGAAAGATGCCGAAACAGGAAAAGACACGCATCTCATAAGCGCAGACCTTGTCCTGAAAACAAAAATGGACATAGATCACGCAAAAGAAATACGTTCTTGGCGCGGATACCGCCACGCTTACGGCTTGAAAGTACGCGGGCAGAGAACAAAAACCACTGGACGCGCAGGAAAAGCCCTTGGCGTCAAGAAGAAGACGCTTGTGCAGAAGCCTGGAGGCGCATCAGGAGGAGGCAAGTAACCGTGGGCGACCCGAAAAAACAACGGAAAAAATATGACACGCCGCGGTTTGCTTGGCGAAAAGACATCCTGCAAGAAGAGCTTAAGTTGCTGGGGCAATATGGCTTAAGAAACAAGCATGAACTTTGGCGCCACAAAACACATCTGTCCAAAGTAAGAGGCATAGCGCGCTCGCTTATAGGCAAACCGCCTGAAGAACGCGAAAAAATGGAAAACGAACTGCTATCACGCCTGAAAAAACTCGGCATCCTCCAAGACACCGCAGTTTTGGACAACGTGCTAGACTTGACTATAGAGGACATGCTGGAACGCAGGCTTCAAACAATCGTTTTCCGAAAAGGCTTAACCCGAACAATTCACCAATCCCGCCAACTTGTAACCCACGGACACATAACCATAAACAACCGCCGAGTAACAGTGCCAAGTTACATCGTGTCAAAAGAGGAAGAAGAGCAGATAGCTTACGCCCAGCAAAGCGCACTTGTGAACCCAGCGCATCCGACGAGGCAGGCAATGACCGCGGAAGTCAAACAGCCAGAGATACGACAGCCTATGAATAGGAGAGGCGGCAGAAGAGGAGGCGGCAGATTCTGAGCAGCAGCAAACGAAACGAGAAATGGGGCGTCGTCCACATCTTCAGCTCCTACAACAACACGCTAATCCACATAACTGACATCTCAGGCGCAGAAACAATCGCCCGCACAAGCGGCGGAATGTTCGTCAAAGCAGACCGCTTAGAATCTTCACCTTACGCGGCTATGCGCGCTGCCACAGCAGCGGCTGAAGTAGCGCGCGACAAGGGCATAACGGCAATACATATCAAAGTCCGCGCTCCAGGCGGTTCAGGACCGCGAACGCCGGGACCAGGTGCCCAAGCTGCCATACGCGCGCTTGCTCGGTTCGGTTTCCGCATAGAACGCATTGAAGAAGTCACACCTATTCCACACGACGGCACGCGAAGACCAGGCGGCAGAAGAGGAAGACGCGTATAACCGCTTCACTTGAGTGCATATTAACAGAAAAATTGAAATAATGCACTTGTACTTCTATTGAACCGCACAGTCATAATCATATAGTTCATTGTGGAGTGCTTTAACAAGTGAAAATTGAAGTGCTGGAAAAAGACGAAGTAAACCTTCGTGTAATCATTCGCGATGTGGACGTTCCGTTAATGAACGCTCTGCGGCGAATCGCGCTTGCTGAAGTTCCAAGCATGGCTATAGACGAAGTTGTCATGATTGAGAACTCTTCGATTCTGCAAGATGAAATAATAGCTCACAGGCTGGGCTTAACTCCGCTGAAAACGGACTTGGACGGTTACAATCTTCCTGAAGAATGCTCCTGCAAAAGCGAGTTCGGCTGCAATCTCTGCCGCGTGACGCTTACGCTGGACGCAGAATCCAAAGACGGCACACGAACCATTTACTCAGGAGAACTGGTCTCGGAAAACCCAGCGATAATCCCTGTTTCTGACAGGGTGCCCATCATTAAACTGGCTAAGGGGCAGAAACTGAAGCTTGAAGCGTACGCTAGGCTTGGGAAAGGCAAGGCGCACGCGAAATGGCAGCCTGTTTCCATGTGTGCCTACAAGTACTTCCCAAAAATAGCTGTCACAAGCAAAAAATGCGAAAACTGTACGAAATGCGTGGACATCTGCCCCAAAAAAGTGCTTGGTATGAAAGACGGCGCGGTGGAAGTTCGCGACCTTTTGGCGTGCAACCTCTGCATGGACTGCGTGGAAGCTTGCCCGCAAGAGCCAAAGGGCATAAATGTAGAATGGGAAAAGAACAGTTTTATATTGAATATAGAATCAACTGGAGCGCTTCCTCCAGAAAGGATACTTCAAGAAGCCAATAAAATATTGGACAAGCAACTGAAGGAATTTGAAGAACAGTTACAAGTGAAAGAAAAATGAGAGAAACCAAATCCACAAACCCTGAACTATTACAGCTTATTCGTTTCCTGAAAAAGCAAGCCAGAGAAACACAAGCCAACATATGGTTGGACGTAGCAAAGTACCTATCCAAAGCAAACAGGCAAAGCGTAGCCGTGAACTTGAGCCAGATAAACAGGCACACCGAGAAAAAGGCAGTAGTGGTTGTGCCCGGCAAAGTCTTAGGCTCAGGCGCCCTGAATCATTCAATAACCGTTGCCGCTTTTTCTGCGTCTGAAAAGGCGAAAGAAAAGTTGGCAGCCGCAAAGGCAAAATACTTGTCTATTCCTGAGCTTGTGAAAGAAAACCCGAAAGGCTCAAATGTCAAGATAATCCGGTGAAAAAATGCAGACCACAAAAAACCCCGTAGCAGTGATTAATGCTGAAGGCCTTATTCTAGGCAGAATGGCCAGCAAAGTCGCTAAAAAACTGCTCAACGGCGAAAGCGTAATCATAGTTAACGCTGAGAAAAGCGTGTTGTCAGGTAAAAGGAAAAGCAAAGTGGCGGAAGCCAAACAATTCCTCGAAGTTGGCGCTCCAGAAAGGGGACCTTTTCATTACAGGCGACCTGACAGGATAACGCGGCAAACTGTTCGGGGAATGTTGCCGATTAAGCAGCCGAAAGGCAAGACCGCTTTCAAGAGGCTGAAGGTGTTCATGGGCGTGCCTGAAGACTTTAAAGACCAGAAAATGGGCACGTTCGAGGAAGCTCAAGCTACAAAACTGAAAGGACCACACTTAACGCTTGCCGAATTGGCGAAAGAAATAGGATGGAACCAAGGTGAATGATCATGACAAGTAAGAAAGTTTTGGTTGTTAGTGGAAAAAGGAAAACCGCTGTTGCCCGCGCCATCGTTAAACCTGGCGCAGGAAGAATACGTGTTAACAGGATTCCCGTGGAAATTTACGAGCCTGAAATCGCCCGCGAAAAAATCATGGAGCCGCTTCTGCAGGCTGGCGAGGACGTTTGGAAGCAGTTGGACATGGATATTAAAACTTCTGGCGGCGGCTTTATGGGGCAAGCTGAAGCTGCTCGCGTGACTGTTGCAAACGCGTTGTTGAAGTGGACTAAGAGTTCTCATTTGCGCACTGTTTTCACCGAGTATGACCGAACCATGATTGTTGGCGATTCCCGCAGCAAGGAACCCAAAAAGTTTGGTGGCCCAGGCGCTCGGGCTAAGGAGCAGAAGAGTTACAGGTAAAGGAGTTGAAGCGTAGATGATTATTCCCGTGAGATGTTTCACGTGCGGCAAGTTGATAGGCGACCGCTGGGAAGAGTTCGCTCGAAGAATCAAAACGGGCGAAAACGCCAGCGACGTCTTGGACAGCTTAGGCATTAAACGGTACTGCTGCAGGCGAATGTTGCTTTCGAACGTGGAAATCATCGACGAAGTTCTACGCTTCTATGAAGAGGCGGAAAAGAGGAAAGAAGCCCGAAACTTCTACTAAGTTGCTTAGTCATTTTCGGTTTTTCTATAGCTTTTTTCTCGCGTTGCTTGTGTAAGCTAAACTTAGGTTTTGCTATTGCACTGGGTTTAGGAGAAACAACAAGGATGGCGTAGCATGTGGTTTTAGACGTGTATGTTGACGCCGTGTGAAAAGTAGCCTATGAGCATTTTGACTTTTTCGCTGCATGCTTGTCTAAAAGTAATGCATATCTAATCACCGAAAACACATGCAAGCGCATCTTTGTAAATTTTAATGATACTTTTGTGCTTGAGGTTTTCTGCTGAAAGTACGATGCATGAAGACTGAAGTGTTGTTGTAGACTGGGGATGCGGATATGTTTCAATCTCGGAAATTTAATTTATATTGCTGCTGTAACATTTTCAATGCTATGTCGGAATTGCAGCTTGCGGAAAATCAATTTAATTATTACCGTAACTGTGCCGTTTGGAGAGAAGAACACTGAATGCTGACTGAGAAAATGCGCGAAAGAAACCTACAAACGTCAGTGATTACCATGTTCATTGTAATCTCTGTTTCCGTAGCCATGTTTGCGTCATCAACCAGCTTGTTTTCCGCAAGTGGCGCCTCGTCAATTGTGATGGCAAACTACTACCCAACCGACGGCGAAACATACGAGTACGTCGATCACTTCGTAGAGCAAACCACGGCAGTCAACACCAACACAACCGTTTCAGTTAGCATCGACGGAAACACACCCATACCCATGACGTACCAAGGCATAAAAAACGAAATAGTCTCAGGCGACACTGTTGCTCGCGACTGGCACACATGGAAAATAACAATTCCAACCATAACCGAGCCAGGCAAGCACACATTCCAGTTTTTCAGGCATTATTACGTTTGGCAAGAAGTAGACCAGTACTGGGCAGAATTCAACTCCTACTCCACTATCCAATCATTCAATATTGCTGAAACATCTGCAACGCCTTCTCAGCCACCAGCAACAGCAACAGTAACCTCCATTTACATAATCGCAGTCATAACAGCTTCAGCAATAACCGCCCTGTTAGTTTTAGTAATGTTCACTCTGCGAAAACGCAATCAGCAACATAGCCAAACAGACCATTTAGAGTAGAAAAGCGAAGCCCAAATGCATTACGCCCAAATAGGGGGAGGGGGTATGAGCCGTAGCGAGCACATCAACTAACTATTCCTGCAAACACATCAATGCGAATACAATTTGCCATAAGGTCTTTTGGAAACAGGCACTATCTTGCGGAACTTGGCGCTCATAACTTTAGCGAAATCGAAGCCAAAGTAACTGCAGAACTCCCGCGTTAAACTTTCGATTACGTGTGTGTCGCGCTTGCCAACATCCATAACTTTCGTGCCTTCACCTAACTCAAACAGGTCGCCGCGCTCGTAAATGACGCCGCCGTGCATTCCTGTGCCTACGAACCGCGCGTTGCAGCGTTCGCCTTCAGGTAAGGTTAAGCCGAGAACAAGAATAACTCCGCCTGCCATGTACTCGCCTAGAAAGTCCTGTCCAGTGCCGCCTATTACCATCTGTGGTTTTTTGCCTTGGAACTCTTTAATGTGAATGCCTACTCGGTACCCTACATCGTCGCGGATAAAGACTTTGCCGCCCCGCATAGAATGCCCAGTTATGTCACCAGCGTGTCCGTGGACGATTATTTGTCCCTCGTTCATAGTGTTGCCGCAGCCGTCCTGCGCGTTCCCATGAACCACCAATCGTGGGCCATTCATGAACGCGCCTAAATCGTTGCCCGGGGTCCCGTAAATGTCAATTTGCACTTCCTTATCCAAATCAGTTCCAATGTACCGTTGTCCACAGACGTTGCGAATTTCTATGCGTCCAGCGCCACCGCTGCTTATCGTTCTCAGAAGGCTGTTCAGGTCTTTATATGCCATGCCGTCAGCGTCGATTTTCCACACTTCAGCTTCTACTTTCACACTGGAAAGCAGTTTCGGGTTAACTTCTGCAAGAATTTTTTCCTTAAGCATACGTCATCAGTCTCCTGCCATCTTCACGCCCAATACTTTCAACTCAGTATCCGTTAAGCCTACACCGCGCAACGCCAAGCGGTTCCCACGCAAACTTTCAATAGCGTTTATGCCCATGCCGCCCATCATGTCCTTGATTTCCAAGCTCCAGCCGCGCAGCAAATTCACCAGCCGCTCCGACGCGATGTCAGGGTTAATCCGCTTAGAAATCCACGGGTCACTTGTTGCAATGCCCCACGGACACTTACCAGTATAGCATCGTTGACACACAGTGCAGCCTATAGCCACAAGCGCAGCCGTGCCAATGTACACTGCGTCAGCACCCAACGCAATAGCCTTAACAATGTCAGCGCTGCCTCGGATGCCGCCAGCCGCAATCACAGACGCCTTATTGCGAATGCCTTCATCACGCAACCGCTGGTCAACCTGCGCAATCGCCAACTCGATGGGTATGCCTACGTTGTCTCGGATAACCTTAGGTGCAGCGCCAGTCGCGCCCCTAACACCGTCTAACGCTATGATATCGGCTCCAGCACGCACCATGCCGCTGGCAATTGCAGGCGCGTTATGAACCGCGGCAATTTTCACCGAAACGGGCTTAGCGTAGTCCGTAGCTTCTTTTAACGCGTAAATCAGTTGCCTAAGGTCCTCTATAGAGTAGATGTCATGTTGAGGCGCAGGTGAAAGTGCATCTGTGCCTGCGGGAATCATGCGTGTTTTGGCAACGTCTTCAGTGACTTTCTCGCCTGGAAGGTGCCCGCCAATTCCTGGTTTTGCGCCTTGACCGATTTTGATTTCCACGGCAGCGCCAGCATCCAAGTATTTCGGGTGTACGCCGAAGCGGCCTGAAGCCACTTGGACAATTGCGTGAGCGCCATACTTGTACAGGCTCTGGTCTAAGCCGCCTTCGCCAGTGTTAAAGTAAGTTCCGCATTCGGTGGCAGCGCGTGCTAAGGCTTCATGTACGTTCAAGCTTATGGCACCGTAAGACATGGCGGAGAACATTATTGGCGTGTCAAGGCGCAGTTGAGGCGTAAGCTCAGTCTTCAGCGCAACCTCGCCGTTTTCTATTTCAAGCTCTAACTGGTCAGGCTTAGTGCCTAAGTAGGTTCGGATCTCCATAGGCTCCCGTAGCGGGTCTATTGAGGGGTTAGTCACTTGGCTGGCGTTGAGTAGAAGTCTGTCCCAGTATGTAAAGTGCGGTTTGTCGCAGCCCATGCCTGTTAGAATCACGGTGCCTGTTTCAGCCTGCTTTTTGGCGTCGCGGAGGGCTTCCATCGTCCAGTTAGAGTTCTCTCTGGAAACGTTAGGGTTTTTGCGTATGGTTATGGCGTGAGTAGGGCAAAACGTAACGCAGCGTTGGCAGTTGACGCAGTTCTCATCCTTGCTGCAGATGACATCGTCCTCAGCGTCGTAATAGTGCGTATCATAAGTGCACTGGTTCACGCAGACTTTGCAGCGGATGCAGCGGTTCTGGTCTCGCTCCACAAGGTACTCAGGAAGCAAATAGCTTTTCATTTGCCAGCCTCCACTGCACTTACGACTTCACCTTTTTGCTGGTTGCGGAGTTTGCCAACTACTGGTTCGCCTCCCCGCGGATACCAGAACCTGTCCAGCGTCGGGGCGACAAGCCGTATTGCTGCTTCCTCAGAGGACAAATATACAAAGTCTCCTCGGGTGCCCGCCACGAGCGGTCGAAGCTTGATTCTGTCCGTTAACCCTATCATTTCACCGTGGTGTGCCACGATGATGCTGAAGGGCCCGTTCATCAGCAAGCTCCCGTAAGTCTGCCGCAGCGCCCTGAACACTTGTTGCTGCTTCGGCGGCATAGCGTCTATTTCGCTCCACAGAGGCGCAGCTAAGATTTTCGCAACCATATCAATCGGCAGGTGCTGCTTTCGCATTAGGAGGTCTACAGCGTACGCTAGCACTTCCGTGTCTGTCTGCATGGTGCATTTGTAACCGTACATTTCCAGGTAGCGGCGGTTTATGCCGTACGAAGAGAGTTCGCCGTTGTGCACTACGGTCCAGTCTAGGATGTTGAACGGGTGCGCGCCGCCCCACCAGCCTTGGCTGTTGGTTGGGAACCTGCCGTGAGACGTCCAGATGTACGCTTCGTACTCTTCTAAGCGGAAGAAGTCTGCTATGTCTTCGGGGAAGCCGACGCCTTTGAATACGCCCATGTTTTTGCCGCTTGAGAAAACGAACGCGTTGCCTGTTTCCGAGTTTACCCGCATAACCTGCTCTGTCACGTAGTCATCTGCTGTCTGAGACTCAGGTTTCTGCTTGTTGGGTTGAACGAAGTACCGCCACACCAACGGCGGGTTACGAACGTTAGCTTCTCTCGTAGGTATCTCCTCACTGGCTATCACTTCGAAGTTTTCCTTCAGCACCGTTTCTGTTTTCGCCTTCGCGTCGCTGCGCAAGTACATCACGTGGAACGCGTAGTCGTCCGCGTGTTCAGGGTAAATGCCGTATGCTGCCCAGCCGCCGCCTAAGCCGTTGCCGCGTTCATGCATGTTCGCTATGGCTCGGACTGCGTCACGCGACGAGAACCGGTTGCCCTCAACGTTCATCACGCCGAATATGGAGCAGCCTGAGAAGTCCTTATCGTCGCCGTATGGATTGTTTATTTTGGTTAGGTTTTTCATTTTGTTTCCCCTGGGTAAACTTTTTTTCTCACAGGCAACGGCAACGTGGCAAGGCTGAAGTCGTCTGCCAACAGCAGCTGCTTGAACCGTTTCACGTTGACGCTGTTCTTCATCAGGTGGAACAGGATGCCTGTTCTTTCGATGTCGTTTACGAAGCACATGCCGACGATTACGTTGTCTTTGAGCACGATTTTCTTGTACACGTTCTTTGCTGGGTCATGCTTGACTAGGATTTCGTAGGCGTTGTCCTCTTTCGGGTTAGCTATCCCGATGGAGGTGATTGGTACGCCGAAATACTTCAGGGAGCTCATTGAGGTGCCGCCTTCGTAGTCGGTTTTTTTCCCCGCCATGTTGTAGCCTGCGACTTTTCCCTCTAACTGTGCAAGCGGCCAGAGCGGCAAGGAGCGGTTTTCGTTTAAGATGAAGTCGTATGCTTCGGCAACGTCTCCGCTGGCGTAAACATCAGGAACGCTTGTGCGCATGAACCTGTCCACGATTATGCCGCGGTTTGTTTTCACGTCGGTGCCCGCGGCGAGTTCCATGCGTGGGATAACGCCGATTGCGACTATTACCACGTCGCATTGCAGTTGGCTGCCGTTGGTTAGGACTGCGCCGTCGACCATGCTGTCGTTTTCTGCTTTGCCGAGTATCCGCTGCACTGATTGGCCTGTTATTATTGTGACGCCTGCTTTTTTGATGGCGTTTTCAACGATGTCTGCGGCTGTCGCGTCCAGTAGGAGGCTGAGGATTTTGTCTTTAAGCTCCACCATTGTGACTTGTAAGCCGCGTTTTGTTAACGCTTCAGTCACGCTGACGCCGATTAAGCCAGCGCCGATGACTACGACTTTTTTGGCGCTTTCAAGTTTTGCTGCTAAGCGTTCTGCGTCGGCGAGCGTGGTGAATGTGAATACGCCTTCTTTGTCTGAGCCTTCTATTTTTGGGACGAAGGGTTTGCCGCCTGTGGCAAGCAAGAGTTTTTCGAAGTGGATTTTGTCGCCGCCGTCGAGCTCCACGTACTTGTCCGTTAGGTTGAGCCGCACTGCGGTTCTGCCCGTTAACGCTTGGACTGCGTTGTTTTCCCAGAAGTGGTCGTCGCGGCACTTCATTTTCTCGAACGTAGCTTTTCCACTGACGAAATCGGAAATCATTGGGCGTGAGTATTGTGGGCAGTATTCTTCGGAGATTATGGCTATTGTTCCTGTGGGGTCTATGTCTCGGATGGCTTCAACTGCGCCTATTCCTGCGGCTGAAGCGCCTACTATGACGTATTTGGGCATTAGGGTTTCACCTCTTTGTAGACTAGCGCGCCGTTGGGGCAGTTGGCTACGCATGCGGGAACCTCCAGCTCTGCGCAGAGGTCGCATTTTGCGATTACTTTGCCTGCCACATCCATTTTGATGGCGCCGTAGGGGCAGACCATTATGCAGGTCCAGCAGCCCATGCATTTTTCGGGGTCGTGGGTTACTGCGCCTGTTTCTGGGTCTTTGTGCATGGCGCCTGAGAGGCATGCGGTTACGCATGGGGCGTCTTCGCAGTGGCGGCATTGGATGGCGAAGGAGACTGGCTTGTTTGTTTCCAGTCGTACTCGGCTGATTGGTTTGGGGAGTTCTCTGTTGTAGGCTTTGAGGATGTCTTTTGATTTGGAGTGCTGTACTGTGCAGTAGACTTCGCATAGTCCGCAGCCCATGCAGTTTTCTTCTTTTGCGATTATTCTTTTCATGTTTGTTGATGCCTCATTTTCTTTTTAGCGTGAGCAGATGGTGACGAAAGACGTGAAATTCTACGTCTTTTATGCATTCGCCAATGCCATCTGTGAATATTTGTCCAATGAAATTCGCGTAATAGTTACATGTGTTTGTTGTCATTGAACTCACTCTCTCACGGATTTCGGCAGTTAGGTGGCACATATTCTATATAACTTTGTTGAAAATCATTTATATGTAAGATAATGCACATAATAATCTAAATGAATCATATACACGGTGAACGTACATGGCAGAAAAAGACTTAGGGTATAGAAGAGTCCAATGCACAGGAAGAGGCTCCTACATCATATCCCTGCCAAAAGAGTGGGTACAAGACATTGGACTGAAAAGAGGAAGCGAAATCGCCTTCAACGTCCAAAGCGATTCGACTTTAACATTGGTTCCGAGAAAAATAAAAGAAAAAAGCGGCAAAACAGAAGGAAGCAAACTGAGAGAGTATTACGTGGTCGCTGACCCGAAACGTAATGCTGAATCCACATACCGCATGACGAAAGCGCTGTACGCTATAGGCGCAGACATAATCCGCATACACTTCAAAAACAGTGAAGACGTAGAAAAACAAAAGGCAGAACTGAAAAACCTTGCCAGAGACACTTTCTTAGGCTCAGAGATAATCGAGGAAACACCTGACGAAATCACTTTCCAAATTCTGATCAGGCACTCGGAGTTCCCAATTGAAAAAGCCGTCAGAAGAATGGCTATAGTTGCCCTCTCAGCGAACAGAGACGCCATTTCAATGCTAAAAAACAGAAACCCAACGACGTATCAAAGCGTAGTTAACGCACGCAACGATGTTGACCGCTTAGCACTTTACGTTGTACGCCAATTGAAGTGGGGCATCGAGCGAAATTTGTTCAAAGAACTTGGGTTCAAAACCGCTAAAGAATTTCTATTGTACAGAATAGCTGTGAACGAGATAAAAAACATCGGCGAAAACGCATTTAACATCGTGAACAGCCTAGAAACAGTCCAAAAACTGGTTGAAGACCAGACACTGTTCATAAAAGAGCCTATCGACGAGGAAATTTACGCGCAACTTCTCAAATTCAACAACATAGCACACCAACTATTCGACGAAGCCACCAGAGCAATGTTCAAAAGAGAATATGAAGACGCTGAGAAAATACTCTCAAAACGCAAATCACTGGTCACGCTGGAAAACGAACTAATCACATTGATGACCAGCAAGAAACTTGACCCCAACATCGCAGCAATATTAAGGCTGGTTCTTGACAGCTCAAGACGAATCATGGACTACAGCGAGAACATGGCAGAACTGACACTGAACCGAACAGTCGAAGACCTATGCGCCGACTACGCAGTCAAATAACCTGCTCACCAACAACACAATTCCAGCCTATATACAGAAGGGTATAACACCCGCAAACGCATTAGAACACAACGGCATAGCTACTTTTTGAAGCACACAGCAGCATATCCGACAACGCGAGAATAGTCACCACTCACATCTCCACTAGTCTTATAGCAAAGCAAATTTGCCTCTTTGACACCTGTCGCCTTTGCTGCCACAACCAAAGCTGCTATCGGTCCATAGCCGCACGCAGTTACATTTTGCTTCTCGATAACCGAGTAAAACCGTTTTTCATCCATAGTCTCCACTGCCTTGAGCACCGCCATGTCTTTGGCTACTGCGTTTCTTTGCGGTTCATAATGCGTCATATCTGAAGAAGCGATAATCGCTGCGTTCTTGCCAGCTAAAACCTTGGCCAGTGCTTTTCCAACTTCCACAGCAGAAGCCAAATCCTGCATCTGAAAGCAAATGGGCACGAACTTGAACGCAGAACCGTAAAGATACTGCAAAAAAGGCAGCTGAACTTCAACTGAATGCTCAAACTGATGCGCAACTTCATCCACATCAACGATACGCGCTTCCCGCGCTATCTCGCTGGCTGTTTCCCCATCAACTTCTGCGTCGCCCAAGGGTGTACGCCAAAGCCCCTCAGCCGCTACCGCTAACCCGCTGCCGTAACCCGTGTGATTTGGTCCCAAAATCACTACCGTGTCAGGCTTGCCATCCGAAGCCAACGCGTAATAAGCGTTAGCCGCAACAGCGCCAGAAAACATGTAGCCTGCATGCGGACAAACTACCCCAACTATCCGCCGCGAACCATCCATGTTAACCTTAGGAAGCTGTTTTGGACCAAACTCGTGAAGAAAACAATTTTCAATTTGAAATTTCAGTGCTTCGGCGTTTCCCTCGTAAAAAGCTCCAGCTTGAGTTGGACGCCGAATCTTCGCCATCGGGTTTTAAGTTTCCTCCTCGTCGTCCCTTGAAATCTTCGCTTCAAAATCCTCGATTGTTACACTTGGATCCTTGTCAGCCGCTAACTCGCCTCTTTCACGCAAAACTTGCCTTGCAAGAAGCCAGAAAATAACCGCCAAAGCTCTTCTACCCTTATTATTCGTTGGAATAACCAAATCAACGCCAGCAAACTCGTTATCCGTGCTGCACAACGCCACTATCGGAATCCCCACGTTAGACGCTTCTTTCACAGCCTGTGCATCTGCCCTTGGATCAGAAACCACTATCACTTCCGGATCAACACGATGAGGATACAATGGATTCGACAAAAGCCCTGGAATAAAACGACCAATTAAAGGCGTAGCACCTGTTACCTCGCAGAACTTCTTTATCGGCTCCTGTGCGTAAAGTCTAGCTGCCGCAACTGCCACCTTTGACGGCTCAAACCGCGCCAAAAACTTAGCAGCCACTCGTATGCGGTCATCTGTTTTTTTAACGTCTAAGACAAATAAGCCGTCTGACCTGACACGGTATATGAAGGGTTCCATGTCTCGGGTTTTCATTCTTGTTCCAATGTGTATCCCAGCTGACAGTATAGTGTCTCGCGGTAGCAGGAGTTCCTCTGCAACTGGTGTTTCTTGACTTTTTTCAACTTCAGGTAAATTCTCTTTCACTTCATCTTCCGCCATTTTCCATTTTCCTCCTTAAAACATTTTTAAATCTGCCATTTCGGCTCTATTCCCTAAGAAATGCTCAATCCTTATTAACTCGTTTAATTTTGCGACGCGTGCACCTTCAACGACACCAGTTTTTATCATTGGACACTTGAAGGCTACAGCCAAATGAGCTATGTGCCAATCGCAAGTGTCGCCAGAACGGTGCGACATAACCGTGGTGTAACCGTACCTTTGCGCATTTTCAATCGTTTCCTCAGCGTCACTAAGCGTGCCTATCTGGTTGACTTTGATTATGATTGCGTTTGCCGCATTCTGCTTTATGCCCTGAGTTAACCGCTCATTGTTGGTTGTGAACAAGTCGTCGCCGCAGATTAAGCAGTTTTTGCTTTTCTTGGTGAGCGTTGCGAAGCTTTCGTAGTCTTCCTCATGGAACGCGTCTTCAACATACGCAAGATGATACTTCTCAATTAAGTCTAAAAGGTACTCCAGTTGTTCTGCGGTGTCGCGTTTTTTTCCCTCTCTTCCGTAGACGTATTTTTCTTCTTTTGGTTTCCACAGTGATGAGGCTGCTGCGTCGATGCCGAAGCCGCATTCGAAGTCCATTTCGTTGCCTACTTCTTCGCAGGCTTTGGCTATGGTTTCGAAGGCGTCTGCGTCGTTTATGTTGGCGATCCATGCGCCTTCGTCGCTTTTTCCGCCTGTGAAGAGTGTGCTTTTCTTTTTGAGGGTGTCTCCGATTTTTTTGTGTATTAGGGTGTTTGCGGTTGCGGCTTCTAGGAATGTTTCGGCTCCGTATGGAAGTGCTAGGAATTCTTGGATGTCGGGTGTTTTGCCGTTGCTGTGTTGTCCTCCGCTTATGCAGTTGCCAAGCGGGTAGGGCAAGGTTGTGGCGGTGTTTCCGCCTAGAAATTGGAATAGGAGTAGTCCATGTGAGTTTGCGGCTGCTTCGGCGTTTGCTAGTGAGATTGCGAATGCGGTGTTTCCGCCTATGGCTTTGAAGTTTGTTGTGCCGTCGATTTCGTGGAGTGTGCTGTCGATTTCTTCTTGGAAGTCGGCGTTTAATCCTGCAAGTTCAGGTGCTATGAGGTCGTCGATTTTTTTGATTGCTGAGTCAACGCCGCCTTGCGGGTAGTAGACGACTTCGGCTTTTCCGCGGCTTTTGCCTGCTGGGGCGCTTGCGCGTCCGAAGCCGGTTGTGGTTATGATGTCTACTTCGATGGTTTCTTCTCCGCGGTTGTTGAAGATTTTCCTAGCGATTAAGTCTTCGATGATTGATGACACGGTTAAGTATCCTCGAGTGCGCTATACTCTTTATATGGGTATTATTTTAGCTTTCGGAAAATAATGGCGCTTTATTCGTGTGTTCTATTGTTTGGTGCAGTTTATAGTCTCTCTATTTGTAGGCCAAGTTTTCGCTTTGGGTGGGTTTCCGCGGTTTTTCTAGGCTCTTTATTACTTTATTTTTTCCGTTCAAGAACATGCTGGTGGTTTTTGTGTTCTGCTTGGTTTAATGTTGGTCGATGAGGCTCAATGACTTACGATAACCTTATATGTTAAGTGATACATATCGTTGTTGGGCGACAGATGAAGGTCACTCTTACAGTTGAAGCTGACGAGTTGAAGCTTGTGCAGTTGCTTTCGAAGTTTGCGGAAAAGTACAGGATGTCCTATAAGCTTAAGCGTCAAGCGAAGGGTTACGTGCTTGAAGTGGCACTTAACAGCGATGATTTCGGGGAGTTCATAAGGCGGATGAACCACCTGAAAGATGCGGTGTTTAAGATTGAGGAAATTCGTGGAGGCGGCTTGTTGGATAAATTCAATGTCAGTTTGACTAGGACTAACGTTGACGCTTTGATAGGCAGGGAAGCAATTGCGAAAACTGACATCAACCATATAGACGGCGGCATAATCAAGCTTGGAGGGGAACTCTGGCTTTCTCGCCCAGCAGACGATGTGAACCTAAAAGAAGGCTCAAAAGTAAGAGTGATTCGAACAGAAGGAGTCAGCCTTATAGTTGAAGGAGTAAACGAATAGGAATGTATGAAATTGAACTAGCCATAGTAGGCTTCGTGATAGCCGTAATAGTATTAATCCTGCTGTCTTTCTCGGTAAAAAAAGTCAACCAATACGAAAAAGGCATCGTGGAAAAATTCAACGCTTACGAAAAAACCGTTGAGCCTGGACTGAGACTAATCACGCCTTTCATCGAAAGAATTCTCCGCGTCAACATGCGAGAGCAAGTGATAGATGTTCCCCCGCAAGAAATCATCACCGAAGACAACGTCGTCGTTACCATAGACGCCGTCATCTATTACCAAGTAGTTGACGCAAAACGCGCAATCTACGAAATCGAAGACTTTGAACTCGCCATAGTGAAACTGGCGCAAACAACCCTGCGAAACATAGTCGGCGAAATGTCCCTCGACGTGTGCTTAACGTCAAGAGAGAAAATAAACGTGGAACTCCGCAGCGTACTTGACCAAGCTACGGACAAGTGGGGCACAAAAGTCAACCGCATTGAACTCCAGCGCATAGACCCGCCAAGTGACATACAAACAGCCATGCACAAGCAGAAAACCGCTGAACAAGAAAGACGCCAACTGCGCCTGCTTGCCACTGGCCGAAAAGAAGCAGCTGAACAAGAGAAGCAAGGCGCAATTCTGAAAGCTCAGGGAGCAAAAGCAGCAGCTATACTGGAAGCCGAAGGGGAAGCTAAAGCAGTTGAGTTGGTGGCAGAAGCGCAAGCCAAAGCCGTAAAATCAGTCTCAGAAGCAGCAAACCAATACTTCAAAGAAAACGCTCAAATCAACAAAAAACTCGACGTGATCCGCGACACGTTCTCCCAGCAAACCAAAATCGTGGTGCCCTCTTCCGCGGACATCCTTAACGTCATAGGGCTTGAAGGAGCCACGGTGCTTCCAGTAAAGTCAAAGGCTAAAACTGACGAGTACACAGCAAGCAAGTAGCAGGGGGAGTAACCGTGGACTTCATCCTCTACCCCCTTGCTCTGCTCCTCGTAATCATACTGGTCTTCATAGCCGTAGCAGTGAAAGTCAGCCTTTCAAAACCCAGAACAGTCAAATCCTACTACCGCGCGGGACGGCAAGTGTACGTTCCCGGCGAATTCAGCAGCCAGATGGAGCTTGACTTGAGGCTGCCCTACAGAAGATTCAAACAACTCTATCCAAACAGCAAAATATCGTACAAAGAGTACAAACAACTCCAGACGCAGCGGGCTTTTAGGCGTTCGATGAGTTCACAGGACAACAAAAGAATGGTCAGATAACGCTAGCGGCAATCAACAATTCCCCTTTTTATTCGCGTCTCTGAAGTGTAGCCCCCTCCCTTTTAAATAGAGAAAGGCCTGATGCCGCAACTGTTTAGCGGTGGCCTCGGCGTTGGCTGGGGATGATCTTCTGAAAACAAAAAATGAAAGGGTTGAGAGAAATGGTTTGTTTACAAGAGGTGTCTTGCTATGCTTACCAGTCGTGGTTTTCTCATCAAAACCTTAGCCAAGACGGAAAGTTTGGCGCCGCGGGCAAACTCAATTATGTCTTCTGGCTTAAGCGTATCAACCAAGTCGTTCAAGTCACCGTCAGATAGCTTCTCCAGAGTCTCCCTTAGCTTTTCCACTTTTTTCAGGTGGTCGCCTCTTTCCTTCCACCAAGCATCATTAAACTTCGACAGCGCCTTCTTTGAAACATCATTCTTCCGCAAACACTCGGCTATGGTGTCAGCTGCTATTTGACCAGACATGACTGCTTCCTTGATGCCTCCGCCGTGAATAGGATTAACGTGGTTCGCTGCTTCTCCGCAGAGCACGAAGCCGTTGGCAACCATGTCCTTCACCATTCCGCCGACGGGAACACAGCCAGCGTTTACCTCCAAAATTGAGCCTTTGCTTATTTCTGGATGCAACTTCAGGAATTCGTTCATGTAGAATACTGGCTTCTTTTCCTGCGGAATAATGCCAAGTCCAACATTTGCTTTGTGTTCGCCTTTCGGGAAAATCCACACGTAACCTCTCGGCGCTAGCACGCTGGATAGGTATATGTGGATGAGGTCAGAAACCATGTCAACATTCGTCATTTCATATTGAATGCAGGAGTCGACCAAATTGATCTTTGAATAGACGCCTAAAGCCTGAGTTCTCAGCGGAGAATCCGCACCAACGGCGCAGACCACGACTTTGGCTTTTTCCTCAAACTCATTCCCCAAGAACTCGCCCTTAACACCCGTGAAATAGCCATTGCCATCTTTGATTAAGCCTGAAATGAACGTGTTAGCCTGCACTGCTGCTCCAGCTTTAACAGCTTCTTCAGCAAGCCACTTGTCAAACACTTTCCGTTCAAGCACAAAACCGCCTTCGGATAATATCGCATCCAAATATCTGCCGTCAGGTGCGTACAGTCTTGCGCCTCTGATTTTTCGTGCAATGCACCTGTCAGGAATTTTCCCTACGAACTGCTGGGATGCTTCGCTTAAGCCTTCCCCGCAACGCTTTGGTGCGCCTATTTCAGCACGTTTGTCGTAGACTTTGACGGAGAATCCGTTCTCGGCAAGTCTCCTAGCGCAGGCAGTTCCCGCCGGTCCCGCGCCGATTATTATGGCGTCTATCATTCTTTAGTCACCTTTATAGCCCCAACAGGGCAGAATTTTTCGCATATGCCGCATAGCGTGCACAGTTTCTCATCGTGAATTATGTTGTCTTTTAGTTCTAATGCTGCGGTTGGGCAGACGGAGATGCAGCCGCCGCAGCGGAGGCACTTGTTATTGTTTATGTTCCAAATCATGAACTCATCAACCTGTGAACCCGCGATATACTTTGTATATCTTGTTGTATAAGTAAACCCTTATAAACCCTGAAGTAAGCCATAACACACCAAGTGTGAACACAATGAGTGCACCAGTAACGTTAAGCGCTGAACTCCGCAAACTCGTAGAAGCCCGCCTAGACCAAACACTCAGAGGCATAGAGGACACGCTCACCCAAATCTTTGAAAAACAAGAAATCACCCCGAAAGAACTGAAAGCAGAACTCAAAAGCCTCGAAGACAGCTTCAACATCCTATTCCAAAAATGGAACTTGGAGCTCCTCTACACGTTGCTCCTGAAAACCACAGTAGGCTTCAGCGAATTCAAAAAAACCCTCAACATCAACTCACGCACGCTGTCTGACAAGCTGAAACTGCTTAAAACCCACGGCTACATCAACCGAAACGTCGACGCTGGACCACCCCTAAGAGTGGAGTATGCGCTCACGCGGAAAGGAAAGAACACAGTGCTTCTTGCGTTGCCTTTGTTGTACTACTCAAGTGCCACCTGAAAACATGACCTTTACGCTTTGCCTATTTTTTTAGGGGTAAAGTGATTTTCGTTGTTTCCTTTACAGTTTCAAAAACCATGCACGTAAGCGTTTTCTCTAGGCCTTTAATGAGACGCAGTTTGTCGACGACAAATTTTCCGATGGCATCCACGTTCTCCGCTCTAAGCTTCACCAGCAAATCCCAGTCTCCGGTGATTATGTGCACTTCCTGCACTTCGGGGAACTTGACGATTTCCTCAGCAACTGTCCGCTGCGAAATCGGCGAATCATCCGCTTTTGCCCTGTAAGAAACAGAAGCCAAAATGAACGCTGTTGTGCCTGCACCAAGTTTTTCAGGAGCCAAAATTGCCCTGTACTCTTTTATTACGCCTAATTCTTTCATACGCTTGGTCTTTGCGAAAACAGTAGTTATTGGCGCATTGACTTTTTTGGCGATTTGTTTGGCGGTAAGCGTGCTGTCCGCCTGTATCAACGAGAGTATCGCCGCGTCCTTTTCATCAAGCTTAACTGACATAATTGTAATTATTACAGGTATTAACTATAAAAACCTATAGTTTTCGTAAAAACTACGGATTTTTTCATAAAAAATTTATTAACCACCATGCATGCTTGTTTCTGCAATAAAACACAACCAAGAGGAAAACTCCCTTGAGCAAACAAGCAGTCATACTACAAAAACCCGCGCCCGTCGCGGCACCCAAACCATTAGAATCACTCTCAGAAAGCGAAATCGAAAGAAAAGCCTGCATGGGCAAAATAATGACCTACACCCTTCGAAATTTAACTGGCAAATTCTTAGACAACGGCTTCCAATGGCTACTCCCCGTAGCCTTGTCGCAGTCAACTGACCCGTTGTGGCCTGACCCAGGCGCATCCATAGAAAAACGAATTGAAGTGGACATCTACGGCAAAACAGTCCGCACAACCGCAAGCATGATAATCCACAAACTAATTGCCACCTCAACCGCCTACCCCAAAATGTTCATCCTGTCGCCGAACATACGCATAGAAAAAGCCGAACGCGCATGCACAGGCAAACACGTGTACGAGTTCACACAGCTAGATTTTGAGGCTAGAAATGCCACGTCAAAAGACATCATAAGCTTGGTAGATGATGCCGTGTGCAGCCTTGTAGCTAGCGTGAAACGCGACATGAAAACTGAATTAACCTGCTTAGGCAGATATGATACGCTGGAAGTTCCGAAGAAACCATTCAAAATCTACGACAAGCAAGACCTAGAAAAAGAGTATGGTGCCGATTGGGAAAGTGGCGTAGCCATGGACAACGGCGCTCCAGTGTGGGTTACCAACATACCCCGAGAATTCTATGACTACGAAGACTTTGCAACGGGCAAATGGGACAACTACGACCTGTTCCTGCCCCAATACGGAGAAGTGCTGTCAGGTGCCAAAAGAGAATGGGAATACACAAAGATACTCGCCAAAATAGAACGCGACAAAATCAACAAAGACAACTACGCCTTAGTGCTGAAGTTGGCAAAAGAAGGCAGATTGAAACCATGCGCAGGCGCAGGAATCGGCATGGAACGCATAGTCGGCTGGTTGACAGGTGCAAAACACATAGCTGAAACGCAGCCGTTTCCGAGGGTTCCTGGAACAGTGAACGACCTGTAACCCTGCAAAAGACAACAAAGCCCTGTTTTCCCCTTCTTTTCTTGTCTTGCGCAAAGTTTATCATTCGCACGCGCAACTTACAGAGAAGAACCCGAAAACACTATAAATCATAAAATAAACTGTGTAAGAGTTTAACAAGTGAAAAAAGATGAATCCGTACCTTGAAGTGCTGCGGCCAAAACTAACTAAACGTGACTACGAGAAACTAGCCGCGATAGCGCATCCCATAGTTCACGAGTTCATAGCCAAAGCCAACGACCTCTGTAACCCCAAGAACATCTTCATCTGCAGCGACGCTGCCGAAGACATCGAGCATGTCCGAAGCCAAGCACTCGCCACGGGCGAAGAAGCCCATCTGAAAATCAACGGGCACACCGTCCATTTTGACGGCATTTACGACCAAGGCAGAGACCGACAAGCCACCAAGTACCTTGTGCCTAAGGGGATATCCTTGAGCAAGGCGCTCAACCAAATTGACCGTCAGGAAGGCTTGTCGGAAGTGCGTGGCTTACTCCGAGACTCCATGAAAGGGCGTACGATGATTGTTCGCTTCATTTCGCTGGGTCCACCGCACTCTGTTTTCACAATTCTCGGTCTTCAATGCACGGATTCTTGGTACGTGGCGCACTCTGAAACCCTGCTGTATAGGTCTGGCTATGAAGTGTTCTTGCAGACCGGACTGGAAAAGGATTTTCTGCGTGTTTTGCACTCGGCAGGCAAACTGAACGAGAACATGGCAAGCATGGAACACGAAAAGAAACGCATCTACATCGACCACATGGACAACACCATCTACAGCGTGAACACTCAGTACGCAGGCAACTCCGTGGGGTTCAAGAAGCTTGCTTTCCGCTTAGCCATCCGCCAAGCAAACTATGAAGGCTGGCTGGCTGAGCACATGCTGCTTATGGGCGTGCATGGTCCAAACGGTCGCAAAACGTACTTTGCTGGCGCTTTCCCCAGTGCATGCGGCAAAACTTCCACTGCGATGCTGCCCGGCGAAAGCATACTGGGCGATGACATCGCTTACATCCGCAGCATTGATTCAGTTGCGCGAGCGGTCAATGTTGAATCAGGCATATTCGGCATCATTCAGGATGTTAACCCTAAAGATGACGCTTTAATCTTCAAGGTGCTTAACACCCCTAACGAGATTATATTCTCAAACGTTCTCGTCAAGGATGGCAAGCCTTACTGGCTTGGAATGGGCTCTGAACTTCCCCGAGACGGGGTTAACTTTTCTGGGGAATGGTGGGAGGGCAAAGTGGATGAGAGCGGCGAAAAGATTCCGCCTGCCCACAAGAACGCCCGATACGCCGTAGCCCTTAAAGCATTGGATAACTGCGACTCTGAACTGGATAATCCACAGGGAGTAGAGTTAGCGGGCATAATGTATGGCGGTCGCGACGCTAGGGCTTATGTGCCTGTCCAGCAGAGCTTCGGCTGGGAGCACGGCATAATCGCTTACGGCGCATCTTTAGAGACTGAGACGACCTTTGCGATTGTTGGCGAGGAAGGCGTGCCTGAGATTAACATGATGAGCATTCAAGACTTCATATCCATTCCCTTTGGTCAAAACATCTGCAACAACTTGGAGTTTGGGAAGAAGCTGGAGAAGACACCCGTGGTTTTCGGCGTTAACTATTTCCTGCGGGAACTGGGCAATGGGAAATTCTTGAATGACATACAAGATAAGCACGTGTGGATAAAGTGGATGGAGCTGCGCGTGAATAACGAAGTTGAAGCGTTAAAGTCGCCTACTGGTTATCTTCCCAAGTACGAGGATTTGCGGAAACTCTTCAAACAAGTGTTAGGCAAAGACTACAGCAAAAAGGATTATGACAAGCAGTTCACGATTAGGGTTCCTGAAAACTTGGCGAAAATTGAGCGAGTGCAGCGGTTCTATCAGGAAAACGTTTCTGACACGCCTCTAGAGCTTTTCGGGATACTGTATATGCAACGTGAACGATTGCTTGAAGCCAAGAAACGCTTTGGCGATTATATTCTGCCCGAGAGTTTTGAGGAGTAAGCAGAAAATGTTTGCAGTTGAATCCAGACGCAGCTACAGCAACAAGGGCTTAACGGGCACTTGTGGATTGCGGGGTCAAATCTCAAATGTACTCTGCATATTGATTAGGGATTCATAATTGTTAATTATTAAATGACTATCCATGAAAAACACAGAAAGGAAGTGAAAGGATGATGAAAAAAGCAGCAGTCAAGAAAGTCACGCCCTTTACGGTAGACTTGACGACGATTGAAGGCGACGGCGCGTTTCCATGCCCCAAATGCGGAACCATGATTTCGCCAGAAGACGAAAGCGAAGAAATCTACAAGATCGTTGACACGAAAGTAGTCAATGATGAACTCGTCGAACTTGTCGTAATGTGCGGAACCTGCGGAAGCACAATAAAACTTGGTGGTTTTCAACAAACCATCGAAGGCTTAACCAACGAGTAACCGCAGCACCCCTCTTGTTCTTCCATTTTGCTACTTATGCCGCCGAGCGCTAGCCACAAGTGTGTGAGATGGAACGCGCCAGTTTTATAGCGCAATTTTGTAGCCCCAAAAACGTATTAGAGTGAAGCAACCTAATACTTTCCCGAACAGACGGGGTTGTTTATTATTGAAAAACATAAAAGTAACTTTGATTGAGGAACGACAAGAAGACGCATGGTTCGACCTGAGCTTAAGGCAACTACGCGTAGGCGAAGTCCGCTTCTACAAAGTTGACGATTTGCTCACGGGCAAATGGCTCTTCAAAGTCTGCATAGACAAAGAAAACAGCAAAAACATGGTTAAAGCCATAAAATGCCCGGCGGGAATACTGTTCTCTCAACTGGAGGGCAACACAATGCTCTTCCAAAAAAGCATCAACGACGACTTATACTATGACGTTATCTCGCTAACCCGCGTAGACAAAGAAGGCAGAGTCCGCAGAGAAATCGCAAAAACCCTAGACGACGTGCCCTCTGCCATACGCGAAAACTTCGAGGTTAAACCATACGAAGAGGCAACAGGCAAAAAACTGCCCACAAACTATCTGGTAACGTTAACGAAAAGGGACAACGAAAAAGACATGGTTACCCTATTCCTGCTTCAAAGAGCTTGGACGCTGCCAATGGAAGAAAAACAGAAAACCCTGAACCTTATGACTTTAATCAAGAAACTGGAGAAAACCAGCGTCGCAGAAATCCGCGGCATCGCAGGTGAACAGTTCGGAATCGAAAAAGAAGCCGTGGACAGCTTGTTAGTGGATTTGGAAGCGAAAGGAAAGATAAAACGGTTAGATGACGATTACGTTAAAACTTCATAGTTCAGCCGAAAAGCTCCTTTAGCACTTCTTCAGGCTGGAACTCTTCTCTAGATCGCACTGAGGCTTCCTCCACGTAGAGCTTAACCGCTCGGTTAACGATGTCTTCGCTTACAGGAATATAATCCAAGTCCAAATTGAAATAGCTTAACAGCGACGCGGCGCAAGCGAACTTTATCACATTGCTTTCTAAACGTGCCGAGAACTTCATGCTGCCTGGTATACGCTTAAGAATAGCTTCTCTGGCTCGGCTTATGGCATCGTATGTCTCAGCCGTAATCATTACCGGCTTTCTAGGAAAGCGTCCTCGCACCAGCGGATGCTCCGTCTCAATAGCGTAAGTCAACGTTACGTGGTCGCGGATTTGCTGAGCGCCCTTGTCAACGTTTACTTCGCCCAGCGCCAACCGCATTTGGCTTTTAGCAATCTCCACATACCGTTCCTTCGTAAGCCTATGCAGCCGGCATATCATGCGGTCTTCTATCGCGTTAAAGTTCGGGTCGCCTATGGTGACCTCGTAGCCCCTGCCCATAACCTGAGTGTTATAGTTAACGCTGAAAAACGAGTTAAACCTGTAAGGTCCAATGACTTCCCTGTGCAGTTCATGTTTAACTTCCCCGCGTTCCATGGCAATCTTCAGCACATCCACCATGCCGGAATAACGGAACCAATCATTAAACTCTGGCACGATAAAGTTGAAAGTTCGCCCAGTATACGCTTGCCCAATCCGTATGAAACGGGCAGGCGTGATGCCGCCGCAATAACGGTTTCTGCCGGGAACGCCATGCGCCTTAATCTTTTCGTCTGGAACACCCAGTATCAAATCGCGTGTGGAGAAGCTTTTGCCAGTGCCAGGCTCGCCGAACAGGGCAAAGGACCAGCCTGTGCGCATACCCGTTTTTCCCTGCGGATTTACAATGTCAACATCCGCAATCGCGTACTGCTGCAGAACGCTTAGGAAACTGTCAAAGTACAAGAGTTGCCCGAAAAGGTTTTGAAGATAGTCAGAAAGGTAAGCTGCAGAAAAGGTCTTGCCGAACTTGACGGTTTGGCTTAGCCTGTTTTTAATCAAGTCGTTCAGGTAGCTGTTGAGTTCTTCTTCCATGCCCACGATTTTTTGTCGTTCCTCTTCCAAGGGGTCTACTTTTTCCGCTGCTTCAGCAGGCGTGGCACCCGCTGCAGTTGTCGTCCCTGTTGGCTTATACCCTGCAGAGGGCATTCCCAGCTCAGAGCGAATAAACGGAAGCGTTTCCTCAAGCATTTTCCACTCGCTGTACTCTTCCCCCTTGTAGATGGAAACCACCACCTTCAACTGTTCCAGACTGTCCAAAATAGGATACGGGTTAACCTTTTGTTTCAGAGCTTCAGTGTACTCTTTTGAGCCAAAGTTTCCGCCCGCCTGCACCATAGTCTTCAACACGTAAACGCCGTCTTTGCCGTATTTCTTCGCCGTCTCCGCAATAGCTGCCCCAATTTGCTCCAGCGAGCCGCGCAAGCTTAAGATGCCGCCTTCAAAAGTGTAGTACTTGCCGCGGAAAACAGCCCAATCACGAGTTTCATTTTTCTTGAATATTTCTTGAAGTTGCACGTCGCTGACTATTTGCCCTATTTCCAAGGCTGCCGCGTCAACATCAGCCTCCCAGCCGATTAAGAACTGGCTAAAATAATGAAGCCCCAACTGGTTTCCGATTTTGAAAATTTCAGTTAGCGGGAAAGCTCTTTTTATGAGCAGTTTCCTTTCCACGATTTTGTCTTCGCTGCTCATGTTGTTTCTCCTCTGATGCCGCTGCGAACTGCCGCGGCTTCCTCCGCAGTTAGCCAACGCTTTTGCTCAGCTTCAGTTAAGCCTTCACTGAGCGTTCTTTCGAAGTCCTCTCGTTCCAGAAGGTTGTTACTGCGGCAAAGACTTGTGATATTTTGTCTAAAAGTTTCCTCGTTCTTCATTTTCTTAATCACAGCGGAACTGAGTAGCTCATGCAGTTCGTTAGACGCTGGGCGCATTAGAAGCTTTAACCGCGGTTCTGAAGTTAACGTCAAAATCTTGCGTAGGCCTTGCAGAACGCTTACGTCTTCGGAAATGGTGACAGGTGAGAATAGGCTGTAGCGTTCTTCGCTGTCTTTTATGTATCCTGTCATGTAAACTGGCACGCATACTAATGTGGGGTCATCTATTTTCCAGTTAACCGCTATTTGCTCCTTGAAAACTGAGGCTGCCTGCTTCATCTCATCCATTAAACTTGTAAAATTCTTTGTGATGGTTGCGGTTTCAGAAGCCATGGCGGCAGACTGCTTCTTTTCTTCACCTATTTTAGCCTCGTATGCGCTGTTGAGGTTCTTGATTTTTTCCTCTTCCAGCGTTGCGGCGTTGCGGAATTCGTCTTCAAGTTTTTTGACGCTTTTGTTGCCTTCTTTTCTGGTATTCTCAATGAGGCTGTCGATTGCTCGAATCTCCTTTTTAGCGTCATTGATTTCCTTATCGTATTTTTCAAGCGCATACGACTGATAAGCCCGTTTGCTGCTTCGCTTATTTAGAAGCGCATCTTTTCGCTGCTCGAGGCTTTGAAGTTTGTGCATGTATTTCTCATGCTTTTTCTCTAAAGCTGCGTCTTTTTTCTCCATGTCCTTCAGAACTTTCGCGGCAGCCGTGTCATGTTTTAACTTTAGTTGTTCTATGTTTTTTTCTACTTCGGGCTTTAGGCTTTCAGTTTCTGCTTTGCATTTTTCCTTTAACACTTCAATTTCGTTTAGCAGCATGCGTTCATGAAATTCAGTTTCGCCCGTGAGTACTTCCAACGCGTATTGAACACCCTTAATGCCCGCGTTAATTCTCCGTAAACAATTTGCCACAGCTTCACGTGCCGCAACAGCTGTTGGTTCATCGATTCCGGAAGGCACGAAAACTATTTTGTCGCCGCTGAAAGTGACGCTGCTCTTAAGGTAGTCGGGGAAAAACTTCAGCAGTTCTTTGTCCGCTATTAACGCTTTGAATGATAGGTTGGCGGTTGACGCGAATTTTTCAACGTTTTTCGCGTGCGTACTCAGTGCAAGCATGAATTCTTGAGGAACCGCCGAGTGTTTTTTTAGGTCTTCAACCAAAAGCCCGATGTTTGCAGGTTCTTTAAAAGTAAAATTGTGCGATGCAGCGGCTAAACCATCTAGAATTAAACATGAATCCTCAAGTGGAACCGCCCATAGGGGATAGTAAAGTTTTGACAGGAAGGCTGCTTTTTCAGCGGTGTCTCTTAAAAAACCCGTTTTTCTCCGTTGCAACTCAGTTAAGCATACGACACCTGCTAACTCGGCAGGGTAACTTACGTTCTCTTTTCCATCGTGTGCTTCAACGATGAACGGGGAAACCAAGATTTTATCTGTCACTTCATCTCCACGCTATGAATGTAACTACTTCGAAACTCAAAACTCTTGCGAAAGCGTTTTTGAACAGCGCCTTGAAACAACACTGTACTAACAGTGTATTCTCCAGTTTCAAAGCTTTGTTGTTCCGCATAACAAGGTCCTCATTTGCCTTTTGTCTGTTGTCCAATAAAGAAGTTTCCCTTTTCATAGTTTAGTTGCAAAAACGCGTGAAGAATTAGGATAAGTCAAAGTGGCGAAAATGCCTGAATTAACCTGTTTAAATGGCTCCCGCAGGTTTTTCGTGGTTGCCGTAACTTCTTGAGGATTACGGATGCAAGTGTAAACTACATTTAGTTGAATGCAAAAGTTTTTCAACAGCAATTTGAATAGTTTAATAAGCGGAAACGAGGAGGAGAAAACAAGTGAAAAATTCAAGGAGTTTAGACTTCTGGGCAGCATTATCAGTAATCATTGTAACTGTTTTACTAATGATTGCAGAGAACTTAGACTGGATTAGTTTCGGTTTCTTCATCGGTCCAATCCGCGCTAATCACTGGTTTGTATGGGTAGGCACGTTATACACAGCATTCGCTGTTCCAATAGTAGCGTTATCCAAACGTCGATACCTAAACAAATTTTCTGCTCTTTTCAAAGTTCATGTTTTCGGAAACTTGGTGGCTTTTCTCTTAATATCGCTTCATTTTGCAAGTCAAATCAGCCGACCAGCCTCAGCTTATCCCGAATTAGGAACAGGATTAGCTCTGTACATCATTATGGTATTGCTTGTCGCCACTGGTTTTGCTCACAGATTTCAACTGATCCCCCGCATTAAGTCTCAGACGCGAAAATTCGTGCATGTTGGCCTGACTTTCTCATTCTACATAGTAATAGGCATCCACATACTACAAGGCTTAGGTTTTCTTTAGCATGTAGCTTAAGAATTATTGACGAGCTTTTGTGCCGCTATTCGGGTTTTGTAAGTGCCTTCTTAATTAACGAAATGATTGCCATAAAAATGAGAATCGCGATGCTTGCGGCGAACAGGTAAGTGGCATATTTGACGGTTTCAACTCTGGCAGAGGCGTCTGTTATCTGCAACGACAATCCCGCAAGGTACATGGAGCCTACTAGAAGAAGTATTGAAAGTCCTATTATGGAGTAATCGATTCGCAACGTGTGTCCCCGATAGCTGTGGCGTAACTTGTATAGCTCTCGTAAATAGCTGCTTGAAGCACTGCATGTAAAAAACGTTATGGTTCTATCAGAACTTCATTTGAACGTTAAGCACTGTTTAACGTGCGCGGTTCAAGCTATTTTTTCTACACTTGAAGCATAGTGAGTTGCTTGCTGATGGCTGTTCTGTATTTGAAAATCGTAAAGTTTAGTAAGCCGCCAGTGGGTAAACTTTCATAAATTGACAGAAAGTGGCGAATGGACAATGGAAGCCTCTTATTTCTACATCTTTATTCTTCCTTTAGGAATAATAGTGGCGGGTTTAGTTGCGGCAGTTTACTATTACGCTAATAGAGAGGAAACTGCGAAGAAGAAAACTAAAAAGCTCGTGCAGGCGTACATCAAGCAGAGGGCGAAGCAGAAAGAGTCAATGAATAAAGAGTTAGCGAAAATAGACAAGCTTTTCGAAGAGAAATCAATTGATGAAGCAACTTGCGAGCGCCTGAAGAATGTGCTGATAGTGATGGATGCAAAAGAAAATGAAGAAGCAACAGGACTTTTTGAGTACGTGAAAACCGGCACATAGTCCTCTCTGAATCGCTGGAACATCAACCGCTGTCATGTTCCAACAATAACTCTTAACACTGTCAAATCGACTGCGGCGTATCGCCTATTTTTTGTATCTCCACAAGCACAAGTGGCATAGGAACCATAGGTAGTTTAATTTTGGTCTTTTCTGTTTTTGACATATTTCCCGTGTTGTAGGTTGGCTTATATCGATTTTTACGTTAAAGGCTATTGTTCGTGGAGAATAGGGAGGCTTCTACTCAAGAAACTGCACGGGAGTTTATTGAAGGGGGACTTGAAGGCGAAAAAGGGTAAACAGCGGAAGCTGACGAGTGACGAGTTTCTTAGGCTTTATGAAGTGCTTTGGGAAACGGGTCCTAAAGTTGAGTATTTGAATCCTGAAAAAACTTCAAGGGGCTCGGTTTAAACTGGTGTAGCGTAATTTTTTAGGTAGAATTGCCTTTTAATTGTAGCATTTTTCGGGGTTAAGTGGGTTTTCTGTTTCTGGTTTTGGTTCGGGCAAGATTAGTATATGTGTCGAACAGATCATCAATATTGTATCACAATACATAATATTTAATATGATGGGTCTCGCCCTAGCCTTACGGAGAATCGCCAATGCCCAAGCTACGCAACAAAAAGTCAATAGAAACTCTAAAAAAACTCAAAAAAACAGAAGAACAACCACCCGCTTTACCACAGCCACTGCCAAAAGGATTCAAAATAATCGACAAATACCCCTTATACGAGCCTTTTTCACACGTCGTAATAGTACAAAACCCCCAAACAGGCGAACACAAATACATACTCGACGAACTGCAACTGGACACACTGGAAAGAGGCGTCTACAACCGCATCTTAGAGATATTGCTAGCGGAAATAGAATCACCAAAAGAAGAAATCGCTGACCCACGCAAATTCTTCGCAGAAGCAGCAAAAAAAATCGTAGACAAATACCGCATCAGCTTAGGCTGGCTTCCCGACGTTTCCTGGTACAAGATTCTCTATCACGCAGAAAGAGACCTCGTCGGCTTCGGCAAAATCGATCCCTTAATGCGTGACCCAAACATCGAAGACATTTCATGCGACGGAGTAAAAAAACCAGTTTATGTATGGCACAGAAACTTCGAAAGCATCGAAGCAAACGTCGAGTTTGAAAGCGACGAAATACTCGACAACACCGTCGTCAAACTCGTACACATGGCTGGAAAACACGTCAGTTCAGCCTTCCCAATAGTCGACGCGTCGCTCCCAGGCAAGCACAGACTTGCAGTCTGTTACCGACGCGAAGTCACACCGTTCGGAACAGCGTTCACTATCCGAAAATTCAGAGAAGACCCCTACTCAATTATAGACTTGATAAACATAGGCACGTTCTCAGAAGAGATGGCGGCTTACCTGTGGGTGTGCCTCGAAAACAGGGCGTCCATCATGGTTTTAGGCGGAACAGCCGCGGGCAAAACAACTGCGCTGAACGCTTTGGCATGCTTGATTAAGCCAGGCAGCAAAATAATCACCATTGAAGAAACCGCAGAGCTAAACTTGCCTCATGAAAACTGGGTTTCACTTATCGCCAGGCAAAGTTACGGGTTAGGCGGAAGCAACGTAGGCGAAGTAGCCCTATTCGACCTCGTCAAGACATCCATGCGGCACCGCCCAGATGTACTCGTTGTGGGCGAAATCAGAGGCCAAGAAGCCTACGTGCTTTTCCAAGCCTTAGCCACAGGACACGGCGGCATGTGCACCATGCACGCTGAAAACTTGGATTCTGCAGTGAAAAGGTTAACTCAGAAACCAATGGAAATTTCACCCGCGTACATTCCGTTAATGCACATTGTGCTGTCTATACAGCGGGTACACCTCACTAAAAATAACGAGAGAAAAGCGTTCAGGCGCGTTATCACTGCAAGCGAGATTGCGGATTACGAAGATTACCTGACAGCTTTCCAGTGGAACGCTGCTAAAGATGAACACGAAATGACCCTTGAACACAGCAAAGTGTTAGCGTCGCTAGCCGAACGGCAAGGTATTAACAAAAAAGATCTATTCGAAGAAATCGGCAGACGCAAAGCCGTTTTGCATTGGATGCGAGAACGTAACATAAGAAGCTACAAAAATGTTGCAGCTATAATCGCAGAGTACTGTACGAGACCTAAACTCACATATGAAAAAGTTCTCGCAGGAGAGGAAGTAGGAGCAATTGCCGTTCACAAAGAAAATTGAGGCATGGTCCTTTCGCCTCTTCGGCGGCATAGCGCCATCGTTTTTGAGAAACGTTTTCGAATTCAAAAGCATGCTAGAAAGGGCAAAAATCAAGATTTACCCTGAAACCTACGTTTCAATGATGTTTTTCACTGGAGTATTAACTATTCCAGTGTCCGTAATATCTTTGCTACTTTTGTACTTATACGGGTTCATGCCCATTATCTTCTTGGTTCCATTTCCATTTTACGCTATGGCAGGTTTTCTGCTGGTACCCATCTCAAGAGCAAGTGAAAGAGCCGCTGTTCTTGAGCGCGAAATACCTTTTACAGCCGCTTACGTCAGCGTCATGGCGTCAGGAGGCATAGCGCCCTACTCAAGCTTCAAGCGGCTTTCAGAAGTAGACCTGATGCCCGCCATGCGCGGCGAAGCAAGAGAAATAGTCAAAGACGTAGAAATTTTCGGAATAGACCCACTTACAGCTTTGGAAAACGCGGCAAAAAAGAACCCGCTGGAAATCTTTAAAGATTTTCTATCAGGCTATGCATCCACTGTGATAATCGGCGGCGATATAGGCCACTTTCTTGAACGAAAAGCAGAAGACATATTCAAGATGCGTGCACTGCGCGTTAAAGCCGCTGCAGAACGCCTAGGAATGCTCCTAGAAACTTTCATCATCGTAATGGTTCTGATGTCCCTGTGCTTTTACATTCTGTTCAGCGTAGAGCAAATTTACAGCACAGGCGTCTCATCGTTCTCAGGCATGTTACTATACACTTACTTGTTCACGCCCATGCTGTCAATGCTATTCATTTACTTAGCGCACAGCATGCAGCCAAAAACGCCGCTTGTGGACATGCGACCTTACAAAGTGTTCGGTGTCTGCAGCGTAATCGCCATCGTCTTGTTCCTGCTGCTCACAAACTTCATGGGGTACATACCGCTTCCCGTCTTCAGTTCACTTCAAACGATAATCGACTTGCCTATAGCCGTGTCCATCTCGCTGTTTGTTGCGACGGCTCCAGCCGCTATCGTGTACGAAAAGTTGGCAAGCAAAAGAAACAGCATGGAGCGAGGCATCAGCAGTTTCCTGAGAGACTTAACTGAAGTCAGAAAAACAGGGTTATCGCCAGAGAAATGCATAGAAAGCCTATCCACGCGTGATTACGGAGCATTCACGAAAGAACTGCGCAAAATAAGCTCAGAAATTTCTTGGGGCATCCCCGTGAAAAAAGTCATTATGGACTTTCTTAAGCGAACAAAAAGCTGGATGACCCAGATAGTCATGTTCCTCCTCGTTGAAGCCATAGATGTGGGCGGAGGCACAATCGCCATGATCGAGTCACTTTCCCGGTTCAACACGTTAACTCAGGATGTTGAAAAAGAGAAGAAGATGGCTGTTCGCCCTTACATTATGATGCCTTACTTCGCAGCGATTATGCTTGTGGCAACAACAGTCATGATGATAAGTTTCACGTCAGGCACGCTCACTATTGCAGCGCCAGGTCAAACGACGCAGCCAAAAGACATGACGCTAATGATAACAACGTTCGTCACGTCGGCGATTTTCCACAGTTACCTCATTGGTGTAGTAGCGGGAAAAATCAGTGAAGAATCAGTTGCCGCAGGATTCAAGCATGCAGCTGTACTGGTTATACTTGCTGTTGTAGCCGCAAAGATAGTGCCAGCTTTCATAAAATTCGGATAGGAGAGAAAATATGCGATTTAAGCGTCAGAGTTTAAGAAAAGATAAGCGGGCTATTAGCCCCGCGATTTCAACGGTCATGATAACGGGCGTGCTTGTCGCGCTTGTTATGACGACTGTTGTTTTTGCGAACAATTTTTTGGACGCACGGCTTGCTGAAAACGAGTTTAGCTCCAGTAAACAGTTTATGCTTACAACAGGCTTACAGGTGGATGATGTCGCGTGGACTATTGGGCGCACGCAGACTATTCGCTACTCAAGCAGGTACGGAAATGTGGCGTTTGAGCCTTCGGCTCTGAGCTATTCCTTCGAAGTTTCCTATGATGGCTCAACATGGGATTTAGTTTTTACTAACACCACGGGTATAATTCTGTATAACATGCCAACAAGTATGCTCACGTACGGCAACAACTACTTTGAACGCATCTTCCCATCCAGCGATTCTTTTCTACAGAAGAGCACCTCAGCGCCAGTGACTAAAGTGTTCGCTTTAGAAAAACTGCCTATGGCTGACGGAAGTTACATACGAGTCGTGGTTGCACCATCAACAAGAACGTTAAACTTGACTGTTGGCGGGACAACTTACGTTAAGTTCTTTCTGCCTTCTCTTAATTCAGGATCAAATCTGTACCTTTCGCAGTCTATAACGATTGCAGGAAACAATGTAGCTAAGATTGTCCGAAGCGGGGTCGATAAAGTTCGAGTAAACGTTACTTTTCCGTCTGCTTCTCAAGGTTACGACTCCACGTTTTTCAAATTTGAACAGGTATCTGAAATTGTTGATGTTCCTGATGATTCCGTTGTGGAGTTTTACGTTGGCACGGTGATTGTTTCGTTAGGACTGCATACGTAAAAACTATGGAGGGTATCAAGTGGCACATGTAACTATCGAATACGTCATCCTGCTTCCGCTTTTAATCGCGCAGATTTTCCTCTTCCCCTTTGCAGCCAACGTGATAATGACTAACTGGGTGGATTCTCGCAGAACGTTAGCCCTGCAAGAAACAGCAAGCCACTTGGGAAGTTCTATTCAGCAAGCGTATCTTTCTTTGAATTACACCACCATTTCAGCGGCTAATGCTACAAACAGGCTGGATGTTCCGCCTTTCATAGAAGGATACGCGTACACGGCAACCGCAACGTTAGAGGCTGCTTCAGGCTCCAAAGTTTTGGAGCTAACTCTCATGTTCAAGGGCATTACAATCTCGGCTACCACGGCAGTTACGCTGGGGCAAAACGTTGACTGGAAAGATTCCACCTTCAAGAGCAATTCAACCTCAACGTGTTTGCGAGTTGAAAAAGACAGCTCCAGCGGCATAATCACGCTATATTTCGAATCATAGGAGACAAAAACAACATGGCAGGCGCAAGCATAGACCATCTGGTTTCGGTTACCATTTTCTTAGCGGCGCTGCTGCTCTTCATCAGCTTATTCAATCAAACGATTCAGACCGCGGTGATTTACCAGCAACACAACACGCTTGCAACAAAATGCAGCGACTTGTTGGACAACATGCTATTGACCCCCAGTATTCCTTTAGATGCCCAACCGACGGTTTTCGGATTGCATGACACTAACTTCGCGGGGTACACGCTTGAACCTTTTTCGCTTATGTGCTTGGACTCGTCAACAGGCACTTCTATCTATTACGAGAAAAAAGACATGACCTACAGTAACATGCCCGTGGGCTTTGGCAATTCTTTGCTTATGCCCAATAGCAACGTTGTTGAGTATTCTTCAGCGCTAGAGATGCTTGGAATAAACGGTGCTTATGGTTTTCAGCTTACACTGTCGCCTATAGTAAACGTTTCAATAACCAGAGTTCAAAGCAGATTATCGATTGATGTCCGCGGTGTCGGTTTTCCGCTTGCAGACACTCTGGTAAGCTATTATCTCCTGCCTGTTTCACTAAACAGCACTAACCCTGACTTCTTGACAGACGACATTCAAACTGGCACGGTCCTCACAGACGACGCAGGCAGTGCTTCAGTTCCGCTTGCGTTAGATGAAAGTTTAACTTATGCATTTGTTGCGTACGCTCATGTCGGCGGTCTCGCTGGAATAGGCTTCTATACGCCTGATTCTTCAGGAAGCCAACAGCTGATTCCGTTTGTTGACTCTCTGGCTGAGAACACAGTTCTTTTGGCGCATAGTTCCGACGTGCCAGACACAGCTTCTTCCTCCGAAAAGTTAGCGTATAATGCAGCATTTGTCAAGTTATCTAATGAGAATTTCGAGTTGCAGAGTAACTCCACTGGCGAAGTCTGGTCGGGTGCAGGTGGCGCCTTACAAGTCGTTGATGTCCCCAACTATGCTGGGATTCTGGTAATCGCATACAACGATTACTTGGGAAATGGCGGTGTTGCCGTGATGCCTTGGAGCGTTGGCTCTTTAGCTTTTCCAGTTACGTTCGGCGGAAACCCCGAGATGCAGGAGTGGGTGGCAACTGACATGCGCCAAGTGCTAGTAAACGGCGTAGCTTATCAGGCGAAGCTTTCGCTGTGGAGTTTGCAGGGGGTTCAGGTGGTAGGGTAACATGATGCGTTCAGTTGAGATTTTACTTGTGATAATCATCCTCACTGGAGCGTTCATTATTGCGTCCTCTTTCGCTGTTTTGCCTGAACCGCGGCAGACGTCGGCTGTTAACCTTAGGCGCATGGCGCTGACGACGCTGCAGATGCTGGATTCAAACCATGAGTTGAGTAAAGTTGCTTTTTCAAGCGACTCCGCAGATTGGAATGAGCTTCAAGTGGCTCTTTCTGCTTCGCTGCCGCCTGACATGGTGTATAACCTCACGGTTTATGAGGTAGATAGCAGCGGAAACAGTGCTACCCTCTACAAGTTTAAACGGACTATTTCTAACGCGGAAAGTTTAGGCGTCTCATCGGATTCTTCATCGTATTTTGTGGCTTCGTCCAACGTGACTTTCGCGTTCACTCCAGAAAAAATTGGTGCAACACTGTACATTTTGAATTGCAATGACGCAAACGGCTGGTGGGTCACAGGCTACACGGCTCAGAGCCTAGCACAAGACTTGTACAACATGCTGCACCGCTATTTCAAAGTAACAGTTATGGTGAACAGCACAGAACAGCTTGGGCAGTTATTTGACGGCCAAAAGCTTTCAACTAACCCTATTGAAAGGGAAAATGAAACGGTTCAGAATGCTGTTGTCATTAACACGTTCGGAGAAGTTGCCCCAATACCCACAGCGTACTGCACACCGCCATATTCCGATAATTCATATGCACGCTACTGTCATTTTATAGGACAAAAAACCAACCAGTACAATTGGACTTGGGCTAGCATTGTAGGGTATCCGTTTTATTATGTTTCAAACACGGCGTATTTTTCTGGTACCCAAAATGGCTGGGGCATATATGGCATGAACAGAGTTGCGGAAGCAGGAATAAGAGCGTTTCTTCAAGGTTTGAACAATCAACAATACACATATGATAGCAGTGGCGTCATGAGTTCTGTCGGCGTTGTTACTCTCAACAACACCGTTGCTAACTATTGCAACTATTATGGAATTTATCCTTCGTCATACCAAACTTCGACAAGGGCATTATCGATACTGTCTGGTTACAATCTCCGCGTTGGGCTTTACGTGTTTAATCCAGTTGGGAATTACATTCCAGGCGCCATATACAACCATGTTTTCAGCGGTTCCAGTAATATTACAGGGTCGCTTTTGGCGTTGGGTTTAACTCGTACTCCCGATATTCGGCTTACCGCTATCAGTCTTCTTTCGTATTATCATCCTTCGCTTTATCCTTCTGAGTATCAGTCTTCTGAGACTTCTAGACTTGTTGTTTTGGAGCTTGGGTTAGTTGGAGGCGTCTAAAAGTGAACAGTAAAGGTCAGTTTTCAATTATCGCGGCTTTGCTAGTTGCCGTTGTGCTAATAGGCACGGTTATAACAACGTACGCTACGCTTCGATACAGTACAAATCAGGAACAACCTCAAGTTTTAAGCGCGGTAGACGAAACTAATTTGGCGTTAGAGAAGGTTTTAGGTTTCACAGTAGGCTACTACGGTTCTGTCCTGCAGGTTACTGGTGACACGGCATACGCAAAAAGCCTCACCATGGATTACCTGAAAAAGAGTTTAGGAAACATGGCTGACATCAAGCCTGAATGGGGCGGCTCCTTCAGCTTGTCTTCTCTGGATTTAAGTGCAAACTGGTTTACGAATAACAGCTATAGCAGAGGACAGGCAGTGGTCAATTATGACTTGATAGGTTTAGGCATTTCAGGCATGAGCTATGACACGTCATGCCGCTTAGATGTGCAGGTTTCAACTTTACTTTCCACCGGTCAAGTGTGCCTAACCGTGTTCAAAGATGGCAATGAGCCTGTAGTCAATTTGAACAAGCAGAACTTCAACTTTTACCGTTATTCAAACTTGACATGGGACTACGCGACGCCAACTGGCGCATTAACAGCTTTTTCAAACGGCACGTACCTAATTGACATTCCATCAGGCATTGACCCGTTAAGTTACGTGGTTCAAGTAACGGATACGCGGGGTATACTGGTTGCAGCTGCATCGTTCAGTCGTATCACTTCCACGCTAATGTGGAACACTACTTCTCAAGAAGTAGACTACGTGGATAACAGCACTGTGAACATAGGCGCACAAAGCAACTTCACCGCGCAACAGTATGGTCCCGATGGAATATTTGACACTTTGACAGAAGGCACTTCTGGAACTGTAATGCAGCACTATTATTCTGACAATTTTAACCTAATAGGTTCGACAACGCTGGAATCTGGCACAACAACAGCCTTGCAAAGTGACAACGGGCAATATATGAGTTTTCGTTCCTACGCTTCCGCGTATTCTGGGACATCTGATTTTGGTTACAAAACAGTGGGTACAAGTACCAGCGATTTTAGTTCTATCAGGGGTTCACGGTTCACATGCACTTCAACTGGTTCCGCTAACAGTATAACTGCATACTTAAGCTATACACCGCCAACTGCTACTTTCGGGACTACCGCCACAGGAAGTCTTGGCGAAACAATTATGGATACCATGAGGGGGCAAAGTTTCATGACTCCATCTTATCCTGTGGTTGCTCAAAACATAAAAGCCTACATTGATGTTGAACCCCCAACTTTGGGTAACACCGCCACAGGTACCTCTTATCAAACAGCAAGTAATTATCTTAGAGGTTCTCCCTTTCAAGCTTCTGAAACTGGCACCGTACAAAGTATCAGTGCATACCTTTACGTAACTAGCACTTATAGACACATAAAAGCAGCAATCTACACTGCGAGCGGTACTTTGGTAGATTCAACATCGGAGGTTACCGGTTTATCTGGTGGAGCTCAATGGGTTACATTCACCTTCAGTGGAGCTCAACCAAATCTAACAAGCGGCACCACCTACATCTTGGTGATATGGGCAGACTCAGGTGGGTCATCTGTGTATCTTTATTATAGTTCTACATCGACAAACGCTGGTCGTTTCTATTCGTATAATTATCGAACTAGTTGGCCTTCTCCAGTGTCATTCAACAATGACAATAGAGTTTATTGCATTTACTGTACATACGAAAGTTCCACGAACGTGAAAGCAGCCATCTACGACAACAACGGCGGTATAGTCGCTTCAACAGACCAACTGTCGATCCCAGCAAGTGCTTCTGCTGATTGGCAAACCTTCACCTTTGCTTCTCCTCCAACATTAGCAGCGTCCACACAATACGTGCTGGTTGTTTGGTCTCAATCTGGAGACGGCAGTGTGGGCCTTCGCTATGCTAGCGGAACTGGTACTGGTCGCTATGACTCCCAAACATACGGAAGTTGGCCACCGTCTGTAACTTTCTCAACGAATAGCCGCAACTACTGCATCTACTTTACCTATCAGCAGACAGGCGGCGCGCTTGCACAAGCTGCAATATACTCATCCGACGGCTACTCGCGTCTCGGAATCACCGAAGAGAAAACATTGAGCGCTACAACTGGAAGCTGGGTCACATTCAATTTCGTCTCTTCGCCAGTCTTGACTGCATCGACAAATTACGTTTTAATGGTTTGGTCTTCAGATGCGAGCAACGTCGACATATTCTACAATGGTGGAACAGCTGAATATTTCCGAGGCAGCGGAACCTACCCTAATTGGCCAAGCTACATTTACGACCAGTATTTCCAGCGTGCATATAGCATCTACTGTACCGTAGGTGTGCCAAGCGAATATACCTGCGAGGTTGAATTCACTGGATTATCAAACATTCAAAGTTGGACGCAGCTAGATTGGGCAACGGATAGCAGTTGCACCGCTACAGGAGTGACCATAACTGTTCAATTGTATAATTATCAAGCAGATCGCTATGCGTTAAACGGTGAGGATGGGTACACCTCAGTTATTATAGGCACTTCGGATGTGATGTTGACTCAGACTATAACATCTACTCCAGCAAACTTCCGAGATGGCGATGGAAACTGGAAACTCAAGTTCAAAGCTGTGAAATCAACTTCATCATCGTTTGACCTGAAAGTTGACTTGGCGCGGTTCAGTCCATCGGGGATTACCTACGCGCTTGATATTGAAGAGCAATGGACTAACGTTAGCTATGTGGATCCCCGTCAAGACTTGTGCATTAGAACAGGTAGCCTAAGCTTGACTGAAACCTTGGCAGTTGATGCTCTTGTTGGTGCGTCATGGATCACGGTGTTTGAATCCCTGCAGCCTAACACATGGAATAACGTTTCTGTAGCGCCGTACATAAGCTCCCAGAATTTTGTAATCAGGTTCAGAGACTCAGGCAGCAGTTCAGGCTCAACTCCAGATAGCTGGAACATAGATACGGTGTTGCTGAGTTCCCAGCCAGGTGTGGATGCGCTCTTGGCAACGCAGGATCACACAATAGTCGTGGAGTTGCTTCAGAATGGGACAATGCGGTGGCTGGGGCAAAACCTACAGCTTGAAACTCAGGGGCACCCTATTCCGCCTATCCCTGTGAAAGCTATTCATGTGAACCAAACGATAAACGGCGTAAATCAGGAAGTGCCGTTCCAAGTAGAGGACTGGTCATCCGAATATCGCATTCCAGTGGGCTTAACCAACAATGCCACAGTTTTCAGCAACAGGCAAATGATAGTTTTTCTCATAAACGTTAATGTGTCCAAGGTCACAGTGTGGTGGAACGGAAGTGACACGGCGACACAGACACCGTTAGCTTATACTAACCGTTACTTCAACGATAACACAGCCACCAGCACACTGAACAACGGCAGACTTTCCATACAATTCTCGTCCAGCGGCTTCAGCGTTACATCCACTTTGGGAACCACGTCAAGTACTGCAACATTTATGCGCATAAACTCAGATTCAGACGACACAGACCCTGAATTAGCATTCGTCATAGTTAACGGTGTCGTAAGGGACATTGTGCAGGGTGAACCCGAGTGGTCTAACGGTGTTACTGACTGTTCCAACCTTTACGCTAATACAGTGTATACTCTGCCCGCTAACGCGACATACTTCACTTACCAGTTAAGGCTAATGTTCGTAGATTCAGCGGGACGCACAAGAACACTCAGAGATTTATGTCCCGTTAAACTATCAACTTCCCTCGGCTCAGTCACAGTTCAGACTGAAAACGGAACGTCTGGTGCTTCTCCTATTGTTGCAAGCGGAACTGGAACATTTAAAAACTATGATTCAGGCAGCTCATGGACAGCGCATCATTGGAGCCAATTCAACAGCACAACAGGCGCAGGTGCAGGAATAATGTTCACTAACGCGTCTAACCAACTACTTTATGCCTTCGACTCAATTGCTTCAGCCTCAATAGGTTCGCTTAACGTCAGCGCCACCGCTAAAACAATCGAGTTTTCTCCTGTTACTCAACCGTTAGGTACAGTTTCCCCGTTCACTACGCCTAATACGTACGAAATAACTTGGTACGGTGCTGTAGTGACGTTTGACGGTACCGCAAACGCAACGCCGATATACAAGTTGCAAGGTTCTACTCCGACTGGGCTGTGGCTTCTGGTTGAGTATCAGCCAAAGATAACAGTGACGTCGGAAAGCTGAGTGTGTTGCTTTTTGATACGTATTCGCTATACGCATTGCTTAAATACAAGCATTTATGAAGTCTTAATACGTGATAGTAATGCTATATAGAAACATGCTGAAATCCAAAAAAGCAATATCACCAATACTAGCCACTTTGCTTCTCATAGTCATCGCAGTCGCAGCCATCGTCATAACCTACGCGTGGGTAACAACCTACATGGGCACCACAACGCAGCAGGCAGGATTCCTTCCGTACAAAGCAAACGTAGCCTTCTCGGCAGATACTATAACTATCGACATAGGCAACTCTGGAACATCGAGTGGACAAGTAGTAGCCATATACATCGGAAATTCGACAGCAACACTTCAATCTCAGGCAAACACCGTTGTTGACCCTGATTTGCCAGCATCAATTGACGCAGGCGCCATCGAAAGCTTTGCCGTTACCTATAAAGAATTGGTCTCAGATACAACCTACTACTTCAGAGTAGTACCAAACTCTGGGGCGGCTCTAGAGTTTCAGGCAGCAGCACCATAAACAACCTTTCTCAATTTTTTTGTTACCCCCTTTTTGTTACTTTAAGCCATACATACCCCGAGAATAAATTCTTATTAACAAAACCACAATTCTCTTAACCTATCTACTCACCAAGTTGAAAAGGATACCTGAAGTATGCAAGAAATCTTCGAAGCTGCAAAAGTAACGCTTTCCTTGGCTTTCTTAACGTACGCGTCTTGGAGCGACTACAAAACCCGAGAAGTCACAGACCGCGTTTGGATAGTCTACGCGCCTATAGCATTGCTGCTGTCAACAGCGGAGCTGCTCCTATACGACCCTGCAAGACTGCCATTATTCGGGCTAAGCTTCGGCGTAACCGTCGTCATTGCCTTCGTCCTGTTCTACTCAGGCGGATTCGGAGGTGCTGACTCAAAAGCTCTAATGTGTGTTGCTTTGGCATTACCCTTCTTTCCAGCAACCCTCTTCATGCCTATCTTAGCCGCAGGAGCATCACCGCTTGCCCAAAACATCTTCCCGCTAACAATCTTCAGCAACTCCGTATTAGTCGCAGCTTTCAGCGGTGTCGCCCTGCTCATTTACAACCTCTTTCAGCGCGTAAAAAATAGGCAAAAAATGTTCGAAGCCACACTTGCACGTGAACCCGCTTGGAAAAAACTCGTAGTTTTAATAACAGGCTACAAAATGCCTATTGCCAAGCTAAAAGAGAAATGGCACATTTACCCTATGGAAGACATAACTGAAGACAACGATGTCGACAGTGTTAAAAGAAAACTTGTTGTCATCCCCCGTGACGAGGGAAGAGATTACGTAGTCGCGCGCCTCTCAAATGCTGTTGATGCTGGAAAAATCGGCGCCAAAATTTGGGCTACACCTGGCTTGCCCATGCTCATATTCGTGACAATTGGCTTAATTGCTGCTTTGTTTTTCGGAGACGTAGTCTGGATTCTAGTGAGTTTTGCCTTTGGATAACGCTTTAGTTGTATAAGAAGAAGTTTCTGTTCAATGGATTTTTTTGCTTCGTTTTGAATAGGAAATTGTAGCCGCTATCATTAGGGCTGTGCCAAATCCCAGAAAAGAAAACGCGTAACTTTTGTAAGAGAAACCGAAAGATAGTCCGCCAGAGGAATATGCAAAAGTGCTCGCTATAAATAATGCTATTGCTGTTAATAACAGGAAAATCTCCGTTTTGAACTTCGATTTGCATGCCTCCCCTTTCAAGTTCGTCCTTATTTTTAGGAATTATCTGGGTATTATGGAAAAGGTTATTTTAGCTTTTCGGAAAAATTATCTATAAAGGTGATTTTCAATGTTGCAGATACCCTGTAAGAGTGAGCTGCTGAGTTTTCTGAAGGCAACTTCTAAAAAGCTGGATGTGGTAGTTCTGCCTGACTTTTTCCTCGACAGACTAATAAGCGTAGATTGCGACGTAACAGATTTCTTCTCAATGGTTAAGGCTGTAGCGGATAGAAAAGGCGGCAGCATAGACGGCATAGCGCAAACAGACATTCGAGGCGGAAACTCCATCAACACGGCCTCTGCATTAGCCGCGCTCGGCGTAACAGTCACACCCATAGTCTGTACAAGCAAACTGGGACTTCAACAAATAAAATTCCACCTTAACCGCTACGGCGTGGACACTTCACATGTTAAGCTTTCAGCGAAAGCGTCAGTGACAACCGCATTGGAGTTTAAGGCTGAAACAGGCAAAGCTAACGTAATGCTCCGAGACGTAGGCTCACTAGCTGATTTTGATCCATCCAGCCTGACTGATGCTGATTATGATTTGGTTGAGCGCGCAGATTACGTTTGCCTGTTCAACTGGGTGGGCACAAGAAAATTCGGAACCACGTTGGCTCAGGCTGTTTTCGGCAGGGTAAAAGCGAAAGGAAAGGGCAAAACGTATTATGACACAGCAGACCCCACGCCGAACAGCGCCAGGATGCCTGAGCTGATGGAAAAAGTTTTGAAAACTAGACAACTGGACGTTTTAAGCGTTAATGAGAACGAGGCAATCAGCTACGCGGCGTTACTGGATAGCGAGATGAGCGTGCAGCGTGGGAAATTGCGTTTTGAAGAGTTAGCCATGGAAGCTGCTAGGGTTTTGGCTAAGCATTTGCAGGCGCGGATTGACTTGCACACCACCAGTTTCTCAGCTACATTAACCGCGAAAGGCGAAACGGTTGTTCCCGCCTTCAAAATCAAAGCTTTAAGAGCCACAGGTGCAGGCGACGCTTGGAACGCAGGAAACATCTTAGGCGACGGCAACGGGCTTTCTGACGAGTGCCGCTTGGCTTTAGCGAACGCTGTTGCAGCCTGCTACCTTGCTGACCCAAATGGCGAGCATCCAACACGGCAAAAGTTGGCGAAATTCATTGAAAACTCTGCGGGCATGGAGCAGGCGCCGCGTTAGGTTCTAGGCTTAAGTTATTTTAGGCGAATTAGCCTTTTAACCATGCAAGCATTCAAGTATTTGGTGGATGGTGTGGAATTTGGCTAAACTATTCGGAAGTTCAGGCGTGCGTGGCTTAGCAAACGTTGACTTGACACCAGCGTTAGCCTGCAAAGTGGGCTTAGCTGTGGCTGCTTACGCGAAAGCTCGAAAAGCACTTGTGGCACGGGACACGCGAGTTTCAGGCGCAATGCTTGAGGACGCATTGGTTTCTGGGCTTGTGGCAAGCGGTGTGGATGTGGCTTTGGTAGGCGTTGTGCCTACGCCCGTGCTGGCTTATTTAACTAAAGCTTTGCAGGCAGATGTGGGGTTTATGCTTACGGCTTCGCATAATCCGCCCATGTACAACGGCATTAAAGTTTTCGGCGGCGACAGCGTTTCCTATGCTGATGAAAGCCAAGACACAGTTGAACGGATAATTGCTGAAGGTAATTTTGCGCTGGCGGATTGGCGCGGCGTAGGCGACGCTGCACTGGCTGATGTTAGCCACTTGTACGTTGAGATGGTAACTAAACGAGTGGCATTGCGTAAGCAGTGGCGTGTTGTCGCAGACCCAGGATGTGGTGCTACATTTCACATGGCTCCTGCTTTGCTGAAAGCTTTAGATTGCAAGGTGACTGCTTTGAACGCGCAGGCTGACGGCTTCTTTCCAGCGAGAAGTTCCGAGCCAACCGCTGAGAGTCTGCGGGGCTTAGCAAAGGTTGTCAAAGTGCTTGGCGCTGATGTTGGCGTAGCTTTTGACGGCGACGGCGACCGCGTAGCCTTCATTGACGACCAAGGCGATTTTGTGGATTTTGACAACGCGCTTGCCGCGTTTTCGGCTTACGCTGTGAAGAAGAACGGCGGCGGGACAGTGGTGACGAGTGTTGAAGCGTCGATGTGTGTTGAGACGATGGTTAAAGCGGAAGGCGGAGCAGTTGTCAGGACGCGGGTTGGTGATGTTTACATTTCTGAAGCCATAAAGCGTTTGGGTGCTGTTTTCGGCGGCGAACCCTGTGGTGCGTGGGTGCATCCAAGCTTTCATTATTGTCCTGATGGACCGCTTTCGGCGGTGCTGATGCTTAAGGCTTTAGAGGAGGAAGGCAAAAGTTTGCGCGAGTTTGTTGCTAAAGTGCCCGAATACGTAACGTTGCGCGAGAACATTGCTTGCAGAAACGACTTGAAATGCCGCGCGGTTGTGGACATTGAGAAAAGCATCAAGTCGGCTTTTCCAGCGTACACGGATTTCTCAACGGTTGACGGCGTGCGCTTAGCTCTTGAAAACGGTTGGTTGCTGATTCGGGCTTCGGGAACTGAACCGCTTATCAGGATAACGGTGGAAGGTGAATCGTTAAAAGTAGCCAGCGACATAATGGCACAAGGTAAAGCATTAGTCAAAAGGCATGTTGAGGCTGAGAAGAAATGAAAGCGGTGCTGTTAGCTGCTGGCGAAGGCGTGAGGCTTCAGCCAGTAACGTCTACGCGACCGAAACATTTGATTTGCGTAGGCGGAAAACCAATTTTGCAGCATTGTTTGGAAGCGGCGAAAGCCTGCGGCATAACCGAAGCCATAATAGTCACGCATTACTTGGGCGAGGCGATTCGCGAGTACTTCGGCGACGGCGAGAAACTAGGCTTGAAATTGGAGTATGTTGAGCAGTCGGCTGTGCTTGGAACGGGTAACGCCGCGAGTGTGGCTGAGCCGCTTGTGGATGGGGATTTTGTTCTGGTTTACGGCGATTTGCTGTTTGCTCCAGATGCGCTGAAGCAGGTTGTTGACCTGTTTACGACGGAGAAGCCTGCTGCTGTGATGGCTGTTGTGCCCGTGGAAAAGCCTGAAAACTACGGCATAATCGAGTTGGCTGATGCGAACCGCGTTAAGTGCATAGTGGAAAAACCAACCGCCGACGAGGCGCCGTCAAACTTGGCTAACGCGGGATTATACGCTTTCTCCAAGGAGATTTTTGAGGAAATAAAGCAGGTTAAGGCTTCGGTTCGCGGCGAATGGGAGCTCACGGACGCGCTTTCGCTGCTGGCTGAAGGCGGCAAGGCGGTTTTGGCGGCTGAGGTTTCGAAGGGTGATTGGCTTGACATTGGGCGTCCGTGGGATTTGCTTGAGGCTAACAGTTGGGCGCTGAAGCGGATGGCTCATGCGGTTTACGGGAACGTGGAGGAAGGCGTGCACTTGGTGGGTCCTGTGACCGTAGCGGAAACCGCGCGGATACGCTCTGGAGCCTACGTTGAAGGACCCACGTTTATTGGTGAAGGCAGCGATGTTGGACCTAACTGTTTCATTCGTGCGTGCACAAGCATAGGCAGAAATGTGCGCGTGGGCAACGCGTGTGAAGTTAAGAACAGCATTGTTATGGATGGTACGCATGTGGGGCATTTGTCTTATGTGGGTGACAGTGTGCTCTGTGAGCGGTGTAATTTGGGCGCGGGGACTATTATGGCTAATTACCGTTTTGATGCTGGAGTGGTGAAGATGCTGGTTAAGGATAAGGTGGTTGATAGTGGGCGGAGGAAATTAGGCGCGATTCTAGGTGATGACGTTAAGACTGGTGTTAACTCGGTTTTTATGCCCGGTGTCAAGGTTGGAGCGGGTAGCTGGGTGGGGGCGAACTTGATGGTTGAAGAGGATTTGCCTGCTGACTCGGTGGCGTTGCTGCGGCAGAAGTGGGACAGGCGTAAACGAAAAGGTTGACTGAACGTTGAAAACGTTAGCGCTTGGATATTGCGGTTTGAATTGTGAAACTTGTCCAATATTTGTTGCTACGGTCAACAATGATGAAAAGTTGAGGCAGAAAACTTTAGGGGAATGGCGTGAACTATACTCGGATTATATTGGAAAGGAATGTTTGACGTCGAAAGACATGAATTGTACGGGCTGCCGGTCAGAGGATAGTGTTTTTGTGGGTTGCCTCAACTGCTCGATAAGGCGCTGTTGTAGCGGAAAGAAATTTGTGACTTGTGCAGACTGCGGCGAATATGAAAAGTGTGATATGTTGAATGGCTTCTATTCTGTCCCTGCTCATCAGTCTGCGAAGGATAACCTTAACAGACTGCGCGTGTGCTGAGTGTGCGTGTAAAACGGTTCCTGAGAGAAAAAGAACGCGAATGGAACTATATGCGTAAACGTTTGGGTTTGGGATTAAACTTTAATCCATCACCATATTCAGCGTTGTTTGTCAAGAAATCTTGACCAGTGAACGGTACGTTTTATCAAGAAAATTTGACTAAAAACAGCCCGCTCAGTCAAGAAACCTTGACAAAAACCCTTTTTAGACGAAATAATTTAGCATTAATTGGTGCTGATATGGCGAGGAAAGAGTTGGTTATTATTTTCATCAGCGCCCTCTTCGTTACTGCCTTGTTGGTTGGTGTTGCCGTTAATGATGTAGTTCAAACGGTTGATGATGCAGAAGCGAAGATTATAGAATTTACAGATGACAGG
>CAZWDU010000003.1:0-187387 GCA_964632845.1 uncultured Candidatus Bathyarchaeia archaeon
GAGGTTTCCGCTTTTTTTGCGACAGCAACAACTGAGTGGATCGCAGCCAACAAAGGCGCCCAGCTCATCGGTTTGATAGCTCATGAATACGGCTATTCGCTGGAGTACATCGCGGGGTTGACTCCTTTCCAGCAGAGTTTCTTGGCGTGTTGGCTGGATTGGGCTAAACAGAAGTGAACGGGAATGAGCGAAATCAACGTACTCTTGAAGGCTACGGATGAGGCAAGCAAAACCATAGCGGACGCTGGAAACAAGATAAACGGAAGCCTAAAAGAGGTCGAGGACGCTGGCAAACGAGTAACACAAGTGCAAAGGCAAAGCCAGGCAAGCACTAAGGACCTTGCGTTGGGCTTTAACAACTTAGCTACAAGCGCGTTCAGCTTGTACGATGCCGTTGACAGAGTGCAGGACATGCAGGTTTCGCTTGACCGAGCGAACTTGCAGGTTAAGAGCAGCCTGAACAGCGTTGAAGACGCTCAGAGACGATTGAATGTTGCTGTTGAAAAGTATGGGGCAGATAGCGACCAGGCAAAAGCGGCAGCGGACGATCTGCAAATCGCTCAGGATCGTTATGCTGTTGCGGTTGAACGGGCTGAAGTCGTGCAGGGAAACATGAACGAGGCTATGCTGCGGAGCGCCTTGCAGGTTATTCCTACGACCATTTCGATGGTTGACAGTTTCAGCCGTGTTTGGAAGAACTTTCCCGACGTCACTGGCATGTTAAGCAATGTTTCGAGCAGAATTGGCAGTGTCGGCATAAGCGCGAAGACCGCGGCTCTCGGTGTTGGTGCTTTCATTGGTGGCTTTTTGGCAGGTGACGCATTGTTAAAGGCTCTTCCCGAAAACTTGCGTGGAATTGCTTCAGCATTGATGGCTGGAATCGCCGCCGTGGTCGCTGCCACTGTGGCGTGGATGGCGTTTCAGGGAACGGTAACGCTTGGTGTGGCTGTGCCTGTGATTTTGGCTGCCGTTGGAGCCGGAATAGCAGGGATAAAGGGACTCATAGGGCTTGCTGAAGGAGGCATAGTCACCAAGCCTACATTAGCCTTGATAGGTGAAGCTGGAGCAGAAGCGGTTATTCCGCTAAACAAAATGGAGAGCACTTCGGGCGCATCGTCCCAGACTTTGGTTTTGGCGCCAACCTTCAACTTTCCAGAAGGCACCGTGAAGGAAAATCAAGACCCACGGGAATTCGCGGAAGCAGTTTACGAGCACTTGAGCCGAATCGTGCGCTCTGATCTTAAGGCTCAGACGTTTTTCGTGCCGAGGTGACAGTAGTGACAGTGACGCTTGGTGATCTGAATCTCGGGGTCGTTAATGGGCTTAGTTTTTCGGACAGGAAGAGGCTTGCTGATGTTGATCTTCCAACTGCGCGTGGTTCCAGCAGCCAAGATTTGGGCGAGCTTGCCACGACCATAGAGCTCTCTGGAATACTGCGAGGAACCAGTCGGTTTGATGATTTCAGGCAGCTTCAGCGTTACAAGCGCCTTGGAAACAGCTTGAAACTGGATTCTGACGCAGTGAAGACGATTGTTTTTGTTAAAGAGGTAAAGCTTGGTAAGGTTAGCGTGAACGTTCTTCGCTATAGTCTCTCGCTGAAGGAAAGTCTTTTTAAACAGGTAAACTCGTGCGACAGCATAACAAGCTGGTCTACCTCGACGGTGGACGCTATTCTTAGCGTAGTTGCGAGTTCGCCGACTCCGCTTGAAGGGGTAGGCTGCATAAAGGTCAGTCACGATGCTGAAGCAGCTGAAGAAGTGAACCTGACCTATGAACCCGTTGACATCCTCGACCTTGAAGATTTCGATTGGCTAAGCTTCGCATGGCTCATGGACAATATCTCAGAAATCAGCACTGCTGTTCTTACAGTTTCTGAAGGGTTAAACAATTCTACTTTTGATTTTTCGGGGTTTTTAACCGAGGCTGAGGAGTGGCTTAGGCTTCGAATCCACAAGACCTCATTCACCAATTACGGAGCGTTGGATTGGGGAAAAATCGACAAAATCAAGTTCGCAGTAACCAAGTCCCAAGCTCAAAACTACTTTTTTACGGTTGACGATTTGGGAGGTTTCGAGTGATGAGCGAGTACAAGAACGTGCTTTTCAAAGACTCATTCATCGGCACGTCGGGCTATCCTCCTGACAGGGGTAAGTGGTTCGCATTTCTCACTCGAGAAAACGGCAGCGTAGAGTTTACAGATGGCGTGATTGAGCCTACGGTGAATGGTTGCAGGTTTCTTGCAGCGGTGGATTCTAACGGTTGGGGCGGCTTGAATCTCATGAGCCGAGCAGAGTTCAAGGTGCCTTTCAAAATCCGCGTAGCCATCAAGCCCGTCGACTTCGGCTTTTACTCCTATCTCCTTTCGCCTGATGTGCGTGACGGGCATTTCTTAGGAACCGAAGTCTATGGCATGTGGGTCGCCGTTGTCTACGGGACGACCGCTGATAACAAGTTCAAGTTTGTTGTCTCGCAGAACTACTCGCCCAAAACCAACACTTCCGCAGCTTCATGGTTGCTTGATACCGAGTACATCATAGAGATGGAAGTTACGCCTTACTCGGTTGACACTTCAAAGCTGCAAGTTGCGCTAACGATAAAGCTGTCTTCCGACGGCTCGATTGTTTGGCAAATAAGCGACTGGTGCGACCAAAGCCTATCAGAAACTCTCCGTTGCGCGTTCAGCGCCAAGGCTGATGCCTCTGACTCGATAGAGTTCTACGCTAAATCGCTGTTCGTTTTTGGAAACCAAAGCCGCAAAGCCAAAGCAATCGTGAGCGCTGTAACTGGAACCGATGAGCGCGTCATCACGGACGACGTGATGGATTTCAGAGTTTTGCTGCGAGACGGAAGTCACCCTCAGGCGACTTTAACCATCAAGAACGAGGGCAACAAATACTCTGAGCTAAGCGTCAAATCAGAGATTGAAATAAGAGCGGGAACCGAAGCGATCCTCTACCTGCTTTTCAGAGGCTACATTGAGGCTCCAGAGAGAACTTATCCGCCTTCACGGCTGAAGATTGAAAGCGGGAAAGGCTACGCCAAACGCTTGGACTTCCGAGAAGCCTACAACAAGGTTTTCATGAACAAGACCTGCGGCTTCATAATCAAGGATTTAATAAAAACCTACTTCGAAGGCGTGTTCGCCTATGATAACGTTCTAGACGGCGTGGTGACTTCTGCAGAGTACAACGCAGCGACTGTTTCGAAGATCATTAAGGAGCTTGCCGATGCCAATGTTTTCGTTTGGGGCGTAGACTTCAACAAAACTGTCTACTTCTACCCCTTCAGCCTCGCCAGAAGCCAAAGCAGCATACCGTTCAAGAGCAAAAGCGACCAGTTCAACATCAGCAACCGAGACATCGACGAAGTCGTAAACTACGTACATCAAGTAGGAAAAACCGCCTCTGGAGCACCATACGAATACACCGCTAACAACACTACGAGCGAAACCAACTATTGGCGTCGGGACAAGACCTTCAAGGACATAAGCCTCTCCTCTCAGGCTGCCACCCAAGCTAAGGCTGAAGGCTTGCTTCAGAAGTACAAGGACCTCACCAAAGAAATCGCTCTCACGACCAAGAACATCGTGCCCATAGACCTGTACTGCCTGGCTACGATAACCAACACTGAAGTCGGGTTGAACGAGTATAATGGCGAAGTGAAAAGCGTAGAATACAGCTACTCGGCGAGGGGCGTCAAAACAACGGTTCTGTTCCAGAATCGCGGGTTCAAGCTAGCTGATGCATTAGTCGCTTATCAAGAGGCTTTGTCGGCTAAGGACTCTGGATTAAACAATGCACAGGGCACGGGAACAGGCGAAGAGGAAGAGCCGCCGACTGAAGAGGAATTCGGCTTCATAACGATAAGCTTGGAAGATGGTTTTCTTCACAGTTTGGAGCAGGCTCTTTTCGCAGATTCTCTGTTCTTGGATATTGAACAGTTGAGCCGTTCTGAGGAGAAACTGCACTGTAACGATGTCTCTGAAGCTTCGCTTGTTGAGGAGCGACGTCAGCTTGAGTTTAGCATGGTTGAATCGCTCTACGTGAATCACGGCGGCACAAAGCAGGTTGGGGAAACGTGCGTTTACATTGAAACTCGAGTCTTTAGCATGAACGAGAACTACGCTGGAGACGACGTTCCAAGCTTCCATGAGGTTTTGGAGATAACGAACGAGTGAAGGTGAAAGGATGCCAGTTGAAATTGTGAGGGGACAAGTCGGAACGGAGAACGTGTGGAACATTGGGCAAGAAGGCGGTTTCATCGCCTACATGCGTGGCAGCATAGGCGATTTGCCCGTTCGAGCAGAAGAAATGGTTCTGGCAGATGTCAAGATGCTTGATGATTCTTACGGTAGATCCGAGGAAGCACTTCAGGGCGAAGGAAAAGTCGGCGAGGACTCTGCGAGTTACGCGGAGTCTACGGTCATCATGAACTCTTAACGGTAATGGAGGTGGAAAAGCAACAATGGAATTACCGAGAAGACCCTTGACGGGGCTGGAATACAACGAATTGAAGCGGAGAATCTGCCTCTCAAAGCAGAAAATCAAGGACCTTTTCAAGCGGAGAAACACGTTCGGAGACGTCATCAGAGTAACGGATGAGATTCTTGTTTACGAAGGCGACAAGCTGAAGTTTGCAAGCAAAGGCCACATTGTCAACCAAGGCTTAATTCACATGATAAACGCGCTTGCAGCGTCGCAAACGCCAACCTCAGGATACCCGTTCTATCTTTTCTCGCGGGACTGGACTGGACGAAATTACTCTTACATGAGGCTCGGCACAGGTGGCAACGTGACCACTGGATCAGTGACGGGTTTGACGACGCCTGTCGGCACTGGTCCCGACAGCCAAGCAGGCGCCACATCATCGCCTTCAGCAGGTACATACCGCGTGTCTTGGACTGCTACGTGGAACGCTGGAACGTTAACGGCTATTACGGTTTCGGAGCTGGGCTTGTTCCTGTACTTGCAAACTGGTTTGCAGGGCTTCGGTTGGACGGGATTCAACGGTGCTGGCACGGCTTTGTTCAGTCGTTTGAGCGCTGCGGACGGTGACTTCACAGCTTTCGTGGTTAACACCAACGTTCCGTTGACTATCGAGTGGCGACTGACGTTCACGTTCGCATAGTTGAGTTTTCATTTCAACAGGCGCCTTTTTTGTGCGTCTAAAAAACATCGAGGGAAACAACAAGAATGGTGAAAAAAAGTCTAAAGAAAACGTTGGAGTCGTTAAGCCCAGGGGACCTTATCTGCTGCGAATGGTGCGACGCCTCGGTTGGCAAGAGCTCAGGCTCTGGAGCAGCAATCGACGTGCCCGTGAAGAGTTGGGGCATATTTGTAGGCTTGTTTGGCGAGAAAACCAAGCACATTGTCCTTGCCCAGAACAGTTTTCGCTACGCTGACGGCTTGTTCGATTTAGATTACACGGCTATTCCGCTTAGCTGGACGGCTGACATTACGGTTCTAATTAAGGAGCATATTCCAAAGCAGATCGCGGGTAAACTCGTTAACAGTTTCTTGATGGGTGGGCATCGGTCTTTCAATCATCCGCGTACTTTTCAGAAGAGGTTGAGTACTCATGGCAGACCTGATTAAGAGGGCTTTAACGAGAAGGCGGGTTCAGCGCGGAAGGATGGTTATCGAGGAGCCTAACGAGAAGCTTGTTTTGGGCGTGAAGTTTGCCATCGGCATGACCGCTTGCCTTTCCGCTTTGGAGGTTGCACACTTGGCGTTCCTGCATACGTGGAACAGCGAGGTGTTCGCTGCCATCTCAGGACTCAGCGGAACGGTCATTGGAATATTTGTGGGGCAGAAATCATGAAGGCATTTGAGATCAGGGCTTCACTTACTAAGATACTCCAAAAACTGGATATTATTGATGCTAAGGTTTCAGCTACTCCTCAGGTGCAGGTTAAGGTTTCCGTGAGGTTTTTGCCTACGCTTAACGCTTTGAGAAGCCTTGGCAGACCTGCTGAAGCTTCAGAAATCGCTGGAGTCACGGGGAGAGCTCGCGCATGCGAAAGCAAGATTTTGAATGAACTCTTTACCTGCGGCGTTTTGACTAAGGAAAAACAAGGTCGTAAACGGCTTTTTTCGTTGAAGGAAAACGCGGAGAAAACGTAGGGGGGTAGGGGTTGAGAAACATTAGAGTCAGACAAGTTTCTGTGGTTAAGCGTACCCGAGACCGCTTCCAAAGAGACATGCAACAAATGAGGTTGAAGCTACTCCGTGATTTGGAAGACATGTTTAACATGTCGAAGGATTTCGCTCAAAGCAAATCTGACGATGTCAAGCCTAAGCAGAGGCAGATTTGGATTCGCATTATGGCTTACACTGGTCAAGTCATGAACAGCATCAGCAAGAGCTTTGACGAAGCCCAAGTGACGAAGGACCTTGAAAGGTTGGAGAAGATGATTAATGAAGCAGTGGCAGCAGAAAAAAGTGGAGCATCTGACGCAGCAAGCTAGGGGTCTTCTTCAAGCCCGACAGTTGCGGGTGCCTGAAGACTTCGCGGTTTTCAGCGAGAAATGGCTCGGAGAAAAGCTTTTTGACTATCAGCTTGAAGGCACCAAAATAATTGACGAGTACGATTCTAGCGCTCACCGCTGGTCAAGGCAAAGCGGCAAGTCTCACACCGTTGCCAAGAAGCTGCTGCATTTGGCGTTGAAGCATGCTGGTTGGCAGATCGCGGTTATAGGCCCCAGTTGGCGGCAGACAAAGATCACAATACGGAAAATTAACGGTTTCTTGCCCAAGCTTCCTCGGGGCTTGTACCGTAAACCTCAAGCTACAATGGTTAACTTATCCAATGGCAGTCTAATTCAGGCTTTTCCCTGCAACCCAGACACCATCAGAGGCTTCACGCTGCATGTCGTTTACGCTGATGAGTACAATTACATTCCCAATGATCAGGAGCTCTACGACGCCATTGTGTTTACTTTGTCCACGACTAACGGCAAGTTCATCTGTACGAGCACTCCTGGCAGAAGCGACAGCATGTTTTGGCGTTTTTTCAATCGTCCTCAGTACGCGCATTTTGGCAAGAGCCACGTTACCTGCGAGGAGGCTTTGGAGCCTAACGGTCCTCTGAAAAAGCGCAAGTTCGACCAGTTGAAGGTGGAGTATGCGGATGATCAGTTTCGTTGGCAGCGGGAGATGATGGCTGAATGGGCTGAGGATGAAGCGGTCTGGCTAACGTTGAGTTTGATTACAAAGTGTCAGGATACGGAGCTTGAGGCGTGGGATGCAGATTCGATTCATCAGGGACGCTTTTTCGGCGGCTTAGATTTCGGGAAGGAAAGGGACTACAGCGCTTTCGTCGTGATTGAAGAAGTTGACGGCAAATTCAAGCTTAGGCACGTGAAGGTCTGGCCTTTAGGTACAAAGTATGCGACGGTGATCGGCTATGTAAAAACGATTACGGATCGTTGGCAGGGCTTTGAGAAGATCAAGGCTGACGTTACAGGCGTTGGCAACTACATTGTTGAAGACATGACCAACGGGGGCATCGACGATGTGGAAGGCGTGCTTTTCACCGTTGCCAGAAAACAGGAGATGGCGAGTTTGCTGAAGCAGCGTATGCTTAGCGGCGCTTTTTCTTATCCTTACTTGGATATTCAGGTTTCGCCGTCTAAGAAGCTGAATTTTTCTGTGGAGTTGAACGTTGAACGCATGGAGTTGAGGAAGGATGGGACTTACCGCTTTTACCATCCTGAGAATCAGCATGATGACGTTTGGTGGGCTACGGCACTTGCGATTTTTGCGAGTGTTGAAACTTCTCCTGAGCCGTTTTTGGCAGTGATTCCTCGTCGGGTTAACAAGCTTGTGAGGGTTCGCAAGGAATTGGCGAAGCGCAAGGTGATAACAGATGGCAGGTAGAATCTTGTCCGATTCTAATTTCAAGGAGCCCCTACCCCCCTACGATTTTTACAGGGGTTTTTCACTTTGCTTAACCTCTCCACAGTTTAGCCTGACTGTTTCAACTCGATTCTTAAATTCTGCTAGTTACAGAACCAAGAAGGTCTGCGTATGAGAAACCGTAGAGAAGTCTTCCATGTTCGCAAAATCCGCAGAGTCTACGATAGGAAGGCGGATAAATTCTCCTTCAACATCAGCTACGAGACGCACACGGAGCTGACAGATAGGAGTCTTGCTGTTGCTGAAGCTTTCGGGCTCGGCGTAGACGAAGATCAGAAGTTCAAGGTATTAGATGCAGAGTTGAAGATTGGCCCGAAAGACGTTGTTTACGTAACTGGTGACAGCGGCTCAGGAAAAAGCGTGTTACTACGAGCAATCAAGCAGGACTTAGGCGACGAAGCTATAGACCTTTCAGAGGTTCACATAGAAGCTGATAAGCCTTTGATTGAGACTGTTGGCGCTTCTGTGGAGGAGGGGCTTGATCTGCTCAGCAGGGTTGGGCTTAACGACGCGTTTCTTTTCCTACGTACATACAACCAGCTCAGCGACGGACAGAAGTACCGTTATCGAATTGCGAAGTTAATGGAGAGCGGCAAGCAGTGGTGGCTTATGGATGAGTTTGCGGCCACGCTTGACCGCGACACTGCAAAGATTGTGGCATTTAACCTCCAGAAGCTCGCGCGTCAACAAAGTAAAGCGGTTATTGCAGCAACTACGCATGGAGATTTGTTTGAGGACCTCAAGCCAAGCGTGCACCTGCACAAGCGGTTCGGCGAGGAAATCACCGTTAACTATTATGAGAATAAGCCTGCAGAGGAGTGCAGTTTAACCAAGGAGATGAGGATTGAGCCTGGTTATCTTTCTGATTGGCGCCGTCTCAGCGGATTCCACTATCGTAGCCATAATGCGGGTGCGAGCCGTGAGGTGTACTGTCTGAAGCGTGGGCATGAGCTTTGCGGAGTGATCGTGTACTGTTATCCGCCTCCGGGTTGTGGGGGCAGGCGTCTTGTTTTGCCTGGAAAGTTGTCGATGAAAGGGTTGAATTTGGGTTTGAGCACGATTAGCCGTGTTGTTATTCATCCGAAGTATCGGAGCATAGGCTTAGGCGTGAAGCTGATTCGAGAGACTCTGCCGCGAGTTGGTACGCCTTGTGTGGAGATGATTGCGGTTATGGCGAAGTATAATCCGTTTGCTGAGAAGGCTGGAATGAAAAAAGTGTTAGAGCAGAAGCCGTCTGAAGAGGCGCTGCGGGTTGCAGATGTGCTTTCTGATTTAGATTTTGACCTGAAGCTTCTCGGAAGCCAAAGACACGTTTTAGATAAACTGCAAGGCCTCAGCCCCGAGCAGCTTTACGGGTTAAAGGAGTCTTTTGTTAAGAATGATCATCCACGTTTCAGGAGAGAATTCGCTGCTAATCGCCACATGCCCTATGGCACTGCGGCTGCTTATGCTGAGGGTGTGAGAAACGCGAGCATTGAAAGGATGGCGAGGCTCGTGAAGATTGTTGGCATGCTTCTGCAGACGAAAGTTTACTTGTTCTGGTCCATGCAACGCTCTCATAGCAAGGTGTGAAAAGCCATTTTTTAGGCTTTGAATTTTCACATGGAAAATCAGTTGTTCTGCACTGAAACGTGAAATCCACCGTTTTCTGAGATTGTTTTTTCACTTGCGGATGATTCAAAGCCAATTGTACAAGCGTGCCTAAGTCTTCTTAAAAAAGGAGGACGAGAAAAATGGAAATCTATCTTAAACGGCATCCAGAGCAGCGTTGGCTTTACCAATTTAGCTTCAACGGCAAGAAGTACTACTCAATTAACGACAGGAACATCGTGCGAATTCCGCCCTATGAGCCTCTTCGTAGAAAGCTTAACAGCATCATCGAGGGCAACGTTGAAACCTTCGAGGGCTGCTACTGCAAAGCTACAAAGAGCCTAGCCATAATCGCAAGCTAAAGGAGGGGAAAACATGAGTGTAATAAAATTTCTAATCTCTGAATTTGCTGACATCGCTTCAACCATCAAGTACAATCCTTTCTTGCGCGATCACTTTTACTCGCTTAAGGAAACAGGCGAGCTTGCAAGGCTTAAGCTGTTTCCGCCTGCTGAGACGCAGTTGGATAAGGCGATTCTTTGTTGGGTTGAGCGGCTCTATATTGCTAACGCTTTAGCCTTTGAGTATCAATACAGCGATTCAGACCCGATTACGATTAAGCGGTTAAACGAGAAAGACTTGGAAGGGCAGCTTCTGGGCTATGAGCAATTTCTCAAGCAGCTTCGCAGTCTTCGATATAACCTGTACACCAATGCCGGACGCAGTTTTCTAAGCGAGGATGATATGACGAAGCTTTCCGCTCTCATCCAGCTAGTCCAAGATTATCGGGAAATGAAGGTTGAGGGGTTCGAGTGATGACTGAACCGAAGCTTTGCCCCAACTGCCCTCTTATTTCTCTTCTGCCCATAGTCAACGCCAACAGAGTTTGTTACACGCGGCAGAAGGAACAGCTTACACCGCTCAAGATTTGCAGGCAGCTTAGAGCGTTATGGCTCAGCAAACCATACGTGACATTGGAAGGCTGCCCCTACTTTGCAGAAACGGAAAGGATAGACCGCTATGCCAAAACGACAGTGCAAAGGCAAATTCTGGCCTCACGTTAGAGCCTTAATCTGGGAGAAGGCTGAAGAGCTGTTCCTGCAGGAGCAAGCGCGAACGATGGACTGCTACATTAAGCCTGAACGGTGCGAGCTCCGAGAAGGCGGCTACTTTTATCAGGCGAAGCTGATTGTTTTGCGGAACCTTTGGTTAGAAAAGAAGGGGCTGCCAATCATCGAAGAAGAGGAATGCTGAACCTGTAGAAACCACCTGCTATTTCAAACGAGGTCAATACCTCCTCCGTTGAAGACTTCTGAACCTTTTCCCCTCCGCCAGATGAAAAAGACAACGAGCAGACCGATTGAGACCTTAGTTACTCAAAATGTTTGGCAGTATCTTTTTGCCAGCCACCGAACTCCTCAGTTGCCGCGCCGCCATTAGCAAATCAATCATCCCAAGAGCAATAAGTCCAGCGGCAGAAACGGCTGCAACTATGAGACCTATTCCTGGGCTCTCAAACTTGGCCAGAAGACCGCCTAGAAAAGATATACTATAAAACCATGATTCAGTTGCAAAAACAGATAATACGGGATAGACAATGCATGCGCCGCCAAGCAGGAACAAGAATGCCCTCATAACGCAAGTTTTCTGCCTTTCAAATAGCGTCAGCAGAGGGATATACAAGATGGCGATAACTGACGATACAAAAACAAGATACATAACGTCGCCCGCCCAGTAATTGCTGCCAATTAGGCTAACTCCACTTAGGGAAATAGATTGTCCCGAGCGCACTGCACTAACAATCGCCCAAGGCAGGAATGTGGAAGCCAAACTCAAAACGCCAAAAACAACAGCAGCAATCAAGCTTTTCGACAAGAATGGTTTTTCCAACTTCACGCTTGTTGAAGATTTGCGACGCCTTAAGACAAGGCTGTAACTGAAAAAGAGGAACGCCAAGATCCAAAAGGCAAAACTCAAAGGCCAGAAAGCGTGCATGATTTCAGTTTGTTCGGCTGCGGAAGGATCAAAGGTTATGCGAACAGGAATCTCCACTGTCTGAAGATAAGCGCCCAACGTCAACAGGAACGCGCTAAGACAAACAACGAAGCCAGGAGACTCGCCAATAGCGCCCAATTTTTTCATGTTTGTCATCCTCTAAGGCGCATGTTTCTCAATCATTGGTTGGAGGTAACTTTCGTTTATGCTTGGAGCAACATTAATTTTAAAAGAGCCAGGCAAGTCAGTAACTGATATATAGTGACCTTTACATTCAACGGTTTGGCCTATGAAAAGATTGGGATTATCCAAGTTGTCGTAGCCTACACCAATGCTGTTCCCATCATTAATTGTGTTGTTTTCAGTTGAGTACTCTATCCAACTTGCCAGATCTTCTTTTATCCACACTATCTCGGTTATGTTTAGGCGAATGTAAAAACGATATATGTGATAGTCCCATCCGTAGGCTTTGTAATTTTCCTCAATTGAAGTTACTATGCCTCTTACGGTAAGATTAGAATCTTCGTGAATGGCGTCTTGAGGATACATGTGCTTGCTAACTAATTCTTGATTAATTGCAGAAGCTAAAACTATTGTTAATACTGCGATTATGGCGATGGTAATAATCAAAAAGTTTTTCCTCATACTTATCCCACCTTAAATTTGTGTTTCTTGAATTAGACTGTAAGACCAGAAATATTTCTGGTCATCGGAGTTGTTTTAGTTACCAATCAAATCGCCACTTGCAAAGGTTTGGGCTGGAGAGAAATTGCTCAATTGGTTGACGTTGTCAACAAGCCACCAGTTTTCACCAACTACAGCCACTGGAAAAACATATGTTTCATTTGGTTGGAGAATTTTGTCAGGCAACGCATATGCCACCCAGCCTTCTCCTAAATTCACTTCTACTTTTTCAACAGGAACAGTATTGTTATTGAATACGGTTATGTTAAAATAGTGTTCGCCGATTTGGTTTAACGATTTTGCCCAATTATAGGAACTGGGGTCAAGCGGGAAGAACGCAGAATGGTGGTATTGCTGGTAGAAATTGGGTTGGTCGTTTATGTATTCATGTCTGTTCGTGGTGGCGTTGAAGTATTCATGCCATGTGTTATTGGAGTGTTCTATTGAACTATAACCTGTGATTTGTAAGTAAGCCTTCTCTTGGGGTATTGTGAAAGATTGCCCGTTGATTACGTCACCGAGGGTGTTTTGGTTAATATAAAATCTGAATACGTGAGAACTAAAAGTCTGGGCGTTCACAATTGTCGCGTAGAAAGGCGGTTCGTTTTGGTCTGGGTCATACAGGTAAAGCTGAACCGTCTCATTTTGGTTTGGTTCAATGCTTATTCGAGTTATTGCAGTACTATAATTACTAAATGGCTCTTCAACAGGCAGGGGCTTCACTAAACGCAGAAATGGCACGATTAGTTCCGAATCGTCAATTCTAATTGACAGGGTTAAGTTCTCATAATTCCTGTTTGTCGGGTTGACAATGACAATGCTGCCTCCAACTACATTACTACCAATAGTTACAGGGCTAAAACTCGCTATAAACAAGCTGTTCTGGTCAGGATTATTGAACGAGGCATCGTCAGATTTTTCAACAAACAAGATGGCGATTGCAGTTAAAACAAGAATGGTAACGACAAGTGTCGCTGCTAGCGCTCTCCGCTTCATATCAATCAACCCGCTGCTTGCGTTTCTTGAAGTTGACCAGTAGACCTACACCAACAACAGCTAATAGTATTATTGAAGCTATGACCGCCGTTTTTGCGAAAGGCTCTCCAGTTGGCGTTGCTGGGTCATCTTTCTCTGGGAGCTCTGGAATTATCACAGGATTCATTAGTGGGTAGCGGTCAGTATTGTTCTTGCCCACTATGTAAGGCGTGTCGCCAATTCCGTCGCCATCCGCGTCTATTCCATTATAGTCGCTCCAGTAGTTGCCTTCTTGCCCGTCGTCCCAAACGCTTGCGGAAATTGATAGAGGTATGGGCCAAGGCGTGAAGCCTATGTCATTCCACTGTTTTGTGTTGTTGACAAAATTGTTATGGTGAATGATGTTGGTTCCGCAGTACTCGGTGTAAACGCCTCTGTCGCTGTTGGTTATGTTGTTCCCGATTATCTTGTTCTCGGAGGAGTCAGCCATGTATATGCCTGTAGCAGTGTTTGCGTTTATGTCATTTCCCTGAATAAGGTTGTTAATAGAGTTCCAGCGCAAATGAATGCCGTTTTCATTTCCAGTTATGACGTTTCCGCTTATCGTGTTGTTGGAAGATGCGTCAAGATTGACGCCGAACAAGCATTCCGAGAGCCTGTTATTGATGATCGTTGAGTTCGTGGTTGAGCCTAGGAATACGCCTTCAAGGTTTCCGCCAAGATCAAGGTTCTTAACCGTTATGCCCGTGCAGCCTATCAGCGCCACGTAGCAGACGCCTGCAGGCATAGTCTTGCCGTGCTGGTTAACCCAGTAGACAATTGGCTTGCCGTTCACCGTGTTTGAGGAGTCCACATCAACGTTAACTACAGGTGAGTCCAGACCGCGCTCTCGTTGTACGTTGAAGGCGCGAAAGCCATAGGTGTTGTTGTCCATCACATTGTTTCTTGCTGTGCTGCCGGAGCCTAATCCCAAGCCAAGACCATAAGTGTTTGATGATATGTTGTTTCCCGAGACATCGGTATTTAGAAAATCTTTGATCTGCATGCCTAAGCTGTTGTTAGTTACCTCATTATTTGAAATGACGTTGTCGTAACCGGGCTTGACGCTGTAGATTTCCATCCCAGCAGAATTGTTCTGTATGCGGTTTTCAGTTATCCTGTTGCGGGAAGAGGTGCCTGTCATTTCTATGCCATTGAGGTTGTTGATTATGTTGTTCTGGCTTATTTTGCAGTTTACGGCGTTGATGAGTAGGATTCCGCATCTGCCTAAGGCGCCTTTGATCGTGAGGTTCTTCACTGTAACATTGTTTCTGTCGCGTATGTCTACTCCTACGTCGTTGTCAGGGTGCAACGTGTATCCTACTCCGTCGAGGACTATGTTGTCTCTTTCGACAACGATTGAACCGCTGATGTTGCCTGTGAACACGTAAACGTCTCCGTAACGTTGCATCTTATCTGTACCCTCAACGTTGCCAGAAGCTTTGATAGTGATGATTCCAGCAGATTGAGCCAATGATGTATTAAGAAAGAGTGCCCCAGCGATGGTTAAGAGCAAGAGTGCCATGATTAGTGTTACAGCTAAAGCTGTTCTTCTCATGAGCCTATCCTCCTACGTTTCTTGAAGTAAACAATTAAGCCTAAACTGACAACAGCCACGAACACAATTGAAGCTATTACCAATATTGTTGAGAAAAGCTCTGCCGTTGGTGTGGGTTCTGGAGAAGGAGTTGGTAACTCTGTGTTTTCTGTGCTGCCAAGGATATAGCCGACGTAGACTGGGTCGTGCTCGATCTGCAGACCATCCCAAACAGGAAAACAAATCCTGTAAATTAACGAAGACGATTCGTAGTCAATGTTAAAGTCTTGCCATGACCCGCCGAAGAGCTCTGCAAGGTTCAGGTAATCCCTGAAGAAACCCATTCCCTTCACCGGGTTTACACGAATTATTGGCAAAACGCTGGACAGCGCGACTGCTTCATATCTCGCCTCGAAGGTTTCGATGATTGCTTGAATAGTCTGGTTGGTTTCGCCACGGTTGAGCGTATAATTGCCGCCAAAGATGTAGTCATAAGCTTTGACGCCGCCGACTTCTACTTCGGCAAGTTCAGCATCCATTGTTGATTTCTCTGCAGTTGCGGAGTTGAATTCTTTGCCGTCCACGTAGGTTGTGTACGGTTTCGAGGTGTAGGTGGCTGTGGCGTACAGCAGAGCTAAGCTTAAGCCTTCCAGTGAGAACTGTGAAGAATCGTGGATTGTTAGGCTGGTTACTTTTCCGATGTCGAAGTTTGTCTTTAGGGTTGAGAAGTTTCCGTTGACGCTGAAATCGTAGCTTAGGGTTATGTGGCTGAAGATTAATGATGCTACGACGCCGACGCGAGCGGTCGCGTTCTGAAGGTAGCCGTAGACGTTTTCGTATATGAAGCTCCAACGGTAATGCGGACTCTGCTCTTCCATTACCTTTTGAGTAGGGGTCATGCTGTAGCTGTCGCTCATGTTAGCGTATATGTAATACAGGATTTCTCTTTCGCCTGAAGTTGCGTTAGCCTGCGGTATTCCATCACCGTTTAGGTCGCGGTAGACCTCTAGTTCGGAAAGGGCGCTTGCGATGAAAACTTGGGTGCCGTCTGCCATGCGGAAGTGCTGTCCCAAAAGATTCGCTATCGGAACCGGGTAATTATATTCTGAAGTAGTGTAAATCGCGTAGTTGATTACTTGAGTGTCAGAAACGTTAACCCAGTCGTACCATATGAGCAGGGGAGAATGTTCAGGAACAATGGTGCCGTTTGTGTATTCAACACCGTTGACAGGCAACGTGAGGGACGCTTCCACCGAGCAGATAATGGCGGGTTGTGGAATCACAGCTAAACATGAAGCCAACAATAAAGCCCCAATAAGAGAGAGTACCGAAAACCTCACCTTAATCATCCCTCTGGCGTTTCTTGAGATAAACCAGCAAACCCAAACAGACAACAGCCACGGCAATTACAGAAACAAGGAGTGGTATTGGCAAAGGCTCTTCAGCTGGAGTCGCTTGGTCATTCTTATCTGGAGAATCCGGGATTAAATCTGTTGGAGTGTATCGTTCATTAGCTGCGGAGATGGGAGTTCCAAACCACCCCTCGTGACCCCCGATTGCATATAGACTAGTATTTACAACGGCAACTCCTAAAGCAAAACGAGCGGTAGGCATTGCAATGCCAGCGACCCACAGATCTGCGTCTGGATCATAGATTTGACTGAGATTGACAGCATCAAGATTCTCTTTACCACCTATTACATAGATTCTCTTTGTCTCTTTGGCTCCAGAGATTACGCCTGTAGCTGCAGAGTCCACGCTATTCGGCGGGGAAGAGCCGTTGCTCCAAGTGTCTGTTTCTGGATCATAAATTTGATTTAATGAGTCTTTAATTATGTAGATTTTATTGTTAACAACCGCAGAACAATACCATTGGACGCCTGTTGGTAAGGGAGTCTTCGTTGTCCATGTATCTGTGGCTGGATCGTAAACCTCGTTTATGTTGAAATAAGCCTCGTGCGGACCACGCCGACCTCCACCTATCACGTAGATTTTGCCATCAACAACATTTGCGTCCATAGCATGTCTAATTGTAGGCATTGAAGTTTTGGTTTCCCATTCGTCTGTTTCTGTGTCATAGACTTCGTTTACGTTAGTGTACACCCAACCGTCTGTTTCTCCTCCGATTGCATATATCTTGTTTTCAACAACGGCTATCCCAAAGTAAGTTCGTGGTGTTGGCATCGATGTTTTTGTTGTCCAAGTATTTGTGGCTGGATCATACACTTCATTAGTGCCAAGATAGTTATCCCAATAATGACCCCCAATGACATATATCTTGCCATCTACGACAGCAACTCCCATTCCAGCCCTTGCGGTAGGCATAGATTTCATGATTGTCCATGAATCTTCAATGGCGGAAACATGCCTAACCTGCAGGGTAAAAAGTAACATTGACAAAACTGGAATAACAAGTATTAGTGCCAATGCTGTTTTCTTCATTAGGTTCCGCCTCTACCATGTTTTTTGAGGTAAACCAGCAAACCAGCAACCACAACGACAATGACAACAAGAGCAGCTATCACAAGAACAATTGGGAAAGGCTCAGTTTCTGAAATCGTGACCGGCTTCATAAGTGGATAATTGTCGGCTTCATAGGATTCCCCCGTCACAATACTAAAACATAGAAGGAGATGCGGTTCATCTCCTATGCCATCGCCATCAGAGTCTGTACCGTTGTAATTGCTCCAGTAGTTGCCTACTTGACCGTTATCCCAAATGTTTGTGCCATACCAGCAAATGACCTGCTGAGAATTTGCAACAATATCGTTTCTGAAAAATTTGTTACGGGAACTGCTTCTAAGGAATATGCCAGAGTTGCTGTTGTTTGCAATGACATTATCGTAGATTGTGTTGTTAAAGGAGGTGAAGAAAATCATTCCATCAGCATTGTCAACTATCCAATTTTCATAAACAGTGTTGTAGCTTGAATTTCCGTGAAACTCTACTCCACTTACGCTATCGGTAATTTTGTTTCCGAAAATGATGTTTTCGTTTGAGGCTGACTGAAGCTTAAAACCATAAAGTGTACTATCGGTTATTCTGTTCCCTGTTACTGTGTTGTTGGAAGAATTAGTGAAAAGCATACTAATTCGCTCATTGCCATAAATGGTATTGTTAAAAGAGTCTTCCAGATTGATTCTGCAATTGCTTTCTGTGATTTCATTTTTGCTTCCATTACGGATGGTGATGCCAAAAGTTGCATCAACAATTTCAATGTTCCTGAGAATCACGTTGTTCCTGTTTTCTAAGACGATTCCGCCTTCACCGTCGATTCCGTGAAGAATGAATCCTGATCCGTTAATCTCTAAATCATCTTTTTCTACAACAACTGAACCATAAACATCACCGCTAAAAGCGTAGGTGTTTCCATCCCTCTGTATTTTGTCTGTTCCTTCTATGCTTCCGTCAGCCCTGATGTAAATGGTGTGCGTGCCCTCAGAGTTGTCATATAGCGAAATGGCTATTGGCTTCGTAAATGGGTGATGGTCCACGGTGTTTTCCCAATATGCATAGGGCGTATCCCAAACTCCTGTATTGTCTATTTCTTTTGCGTCTGGATACCTTGCCATGTAGTCGCTCCAGTAATTCCCATCTACGATTTGCTGTGATGATAACCAAACGAAATTGTTTAGTGTAATGTTGTTGCTTCCAGCAAAATTGATGGCGATGCTGGCGTTCTTCAAAGTGTTGTATGTTATGAGGCTGTCATATCCGCCCATCCAAAAACTATTCTCGCAATTTTCTATGTAATTCCCGATGAAAGTGTTACCGTGGGTGTTAACATTGTCAACGCCATAGTAGAAGTTCAAGATTTTCAAATTCTTTACAGTTACATTGCTGACTTCGGGGCGAGATGGGTCTTGTCCCCTGCCATTTGAGAGGTCAACTCCTCTTCCTTCACCGTTTCCCTCAACAGCGTAGCCTGCACCATCAAGCACAATATGGCTCTTTTGGATTTGAATGCCGCCTGAAATGTTGCCCGTTACAGTGTAGACGTTTCCATCGCGTTGAATCAGGCTTGTTCCTAAGACTGATCCGTCAGCGGCAATTTGAATTAACCCAGAAGATTCAGCAACAACCGATTGAACTAAAACTGGCAGTACGCTTGTCGAGATTAGAACAACCATCAGGAGAGTGAATAGCTTTTTCATAGATGTTCTCCTCTTTATTGATTATTTTTTTGGCTGAACTGTTAATTGGAACCCCGTAGCAACCTTGAATGTTGGCGGATAATCGCTTACTGCAACATCCATGTTGTAAGCCCCAAGCGCGGCGTTTTCTGCAACATATATTATTAAGTTCACGGTTTTTATTTCGTTTGGTTTCAAGACCGCTGGATTTGGGTCAAAAGTTGCATTGAACGGTTTCGGCTCAGTCGATGTGACGATTTGCTCCCAAGGCAGCTCACCTGAATATGGTGGAGGCGGAGTTGCTATAACGGTGTAACCCGAAAAGGGTTGATTTTCATATGCGCTCCCCAGATACAAGGACACTGTGAGTTCTGTTTCATTAGATTGTAAGGCTAGAGTTATGTTTAAGGTGATTGATTCGCCTTGAGCAATGGCAGGGCCATCGTTTATTGGCGAAATTTGAACTGTTGGCACCATAGGCATGGGCACTGTTTTTGAAATTTCCTGAGAGGGAAAGAAATTGTAGCTGGCTGCAGCTAGCAAAGAAACCGAGATAATGCCTAAGAGTATTGCAAGGATGACTCTGGGTTTTTGCTCGCTCATCAATTAGCAGCTCGACATTTACATATGGCGCTCAGGTTACTTAATGCTATATTTTAGTACACTTGTACTACCGTTTCGAACGGTTGTTCTAAAGTTTTGAACAGAAAGCGCTTAAATCAGCTGGTTGCTATTTGAAAACGTGTGGTGAAAAGCATTTGGCTCCTGACGAACCCGAAGAGGTGCTACGGGGAACAACATTGGAAGTTTACCGTTTCCTGTTAAAGAGCAGTAAGCCCGTGGGAGCCAGAGAAGTTCAAAGAGCGCTCAACTTGAGCAGCCCTTCGTTGGCAACTTATCACCTTTCAAAGCTTGAAGAAACAGGCTTGCTAAAAAAAGAGAGCGTCGGGTTCCTAGTCAACAAGATCATTTTGGAAGACAGCATAAGAATAAAGCGTTTCTTGATTCCCAGGTTTCTGTTTTATTCTGTTTTTGCCGTTTTAGCGCTCGCTTTCGAGTTAACTCTTTTCAGACCTAGTGTACTTACTGGACAATACGTCTTTTTTGTTGCTGTGACATTTGTGTATGCTATAATTTTTTGTTATGAGACTGCAAAAACATGGACTAAAGGCGGCTTATAGAAATTGAGAGACTCGGCTACAGAGTTTAATTAATAAGAATCAGTCATTCGATGCCGAGGATTTTGCGTATTTCTGTGATTCTGCTTGGCGTTATGGATACTTCCATTCCATAACTGGTGATTTTCGATGTTACATAGCCTTGCCGCTTAAGGGTTTTGAGCGCTTTCCTAACTTCGCCTCTTTCGTGTTTCGGAAAGCCTTTCGGTATGTTGTCTTCTGAAGTGTGGCGCTCCCCGATGAAACGCGCGTAGAACATTTTTGTGAGGATTTTCTTTTCGATCTCAGTTACCATAACAGATTAATCATATCGGCTGAGAAGGTAATTATGTTTAATTGTTACCTAAAAGTCAGAGATAAACGACATGCAAGTAACGCTTATAAGCCGCGTCCAACACTTAAATAAACAAGGCGAAAACAAGTGAAAGCCCAAACAGAAACCCAAAAAGCCATCGAATCAGGCCCACTGGAAAGACTGTTCAACGGCACGGCACCAGCAAAAATCCTAGACTTCCTAACCGTGTTCCGCGACTACGACTACAGCAAGATGGACATAGCCAAAAACAGTGGAGTAAGCTTCCGCCACGCACTACGCGAAATAGAAAAACTCGAACAACTAAACCTCATCAAACAAACCAGAACCGTAGGCCACGCCCAAATGTACAAGCTCAACACAGACAACCCAGCAACAACGCACCTGTCCAAATTCACGCTTCAACTCGCCTCCACAGAAGTAGACCAAGAACTCGCAAGACAAGAAAAAGGGCAACATGCCAAAGGGAAGGCAAAAGAACAGCCCATCCTCACCTAAGAGCGCCCAACTCCTCGAACTCGAAATACAACTAAGCAAATTTAGTAAAGATAACGTAGAAAGTTAGCTTAAACGGGGTCTAATAGACTGCAATGTTCGCTTCTTATCCCGTTCTTTGAAGCCCCATCCCTGTCACATTAGAAGCTAACTCTTCTACGTCAGCTTAAGGAAAGTTTAATGATAGAAATAAACGTTATTTGAAAGGAAGGGATCAAATTAGATAATATTTCGCAGAACTGCTATAATTTCATTATGCATTAACGCACGCATTTTCTAACTATTTGTCTACTGTTTATGCTATGGCGGGTAGTTTCCAGCCTTCCCTACGCTTCTTATCAACAACCTCTTCAATAGCCGGCACAGTTAAAGCGAAATCGATGTGACGGCAACTGTCGGCTTGACAGTGAGTGCACCAGATTCCCTCTGGCTTGAAGTATATGTCTATGATTTTTCCACTGGTTGACTTAGTGGCAAGAGAACGGTCAAGGACACGGACACCACTGCCATTTAGGTTGAAGTGTTCAAGAACAGGAAGCTCAGGCTTAGGCACGAATATGCCCAGTTTCTCGCACTTTTCCCTTATTGCGTCTGTGGCGAAGTCTGCTAGGCTTTTGTAACCCATCTCTGGGTGAGCTTTGATGTATTCCTCGATGGCGCCTACGAGGTCTTTGTGGAGGCTTATGCCTCGATACTTGTCTACAGGCATTATAACGCACCCTTACTTTACATATACCTTAGTCAAACCCTATTAAATTTTCGGTGTTCTCCACTGAGGTTTTTAATCTCAGCGATTCGACAAGCCTTTTATTCATTAACCACACTCATACCACATTCATAAAGCTAGAGTGAGGCAGCCAAGATGCCCTATCAAAACTACAAAAGTGTATCCATCAACAGCGAACTCATCGAACGCATAAAACAGCTAATCGAACAAATCGGAACCTACCACAGCGTCTCAGAGTTCGTCTCAGAAGCCGTAAGGCTTAGAATAGAAACCCTCGAAAAAGCCATAAAAATCCAAGAGGAAGCCCGGTCAGCTGTTTCTTCAAATAGCCGCAAAATCAAGCGACCAGCTTAACCTTCTAGAAAGGAGATAGAAAACATGCGGGAATCTGAAAAAGCTCAACGAAGACTCGTCAGGACCATTGCGAAAGAGGTTGCCTATGAGGTTCTCTTCGAACACCTTGAAGAGTATGAGCACAAACCTAAGCCCAAGAAGACGGATGAGCAGAATGGCAAAAGCTAAGGTATGTCCCTTGGCTGCTGCGCAGCCACAGCAGGAAAACAGCGACTGCCTTGGTGAGTCGTGCGCGTGTTACGTCAAAATGCATAAGCCCCGACTAATGCAAGGAAATCACTGCAAACTCGCTGACCCAGAGTATTTCTACCGCTATGTTGGATGCGGATTGGTAACACAAGTTCCTTGGGAACTGGTTAGACGCGAAGAGAAAGCCACTCGCGAAGAACCACCAAAGCAAAACAGCTTCACATAAATATTCGAGTTTTGGGGAGGCAGGAGGAAATGGCTGAGGTTACGCGAACACGGGAACTTGTTTCAATCCGTTACCTCGACCATGTCCTATACCACCGAGCCTCAGCTTTAGCCATGAAACCTCAAATTCGAGAGGCAGTAGGATGGCTACTGTACGCATGTGACGAATATGTTACACTATCTTGGGATCACGACGCTGAACCTCCGACCCTTCGCGGCGGAGACCCGAAAGCGTCTGGGCTTGTTTTGCTGACAACCGACATCCTAGAGCTAAAAAGACTTGGAACTTACCCGCAACCATTACAAGAAAATCCAAACTGCCATTTAAATTCGGCACAGCCTATAACTAAAGACGAGTATGCGCTTCCGCCAAAGAAGCGAAAAACTCAAGAAAGAAAAAGGAAAGACGGCAAATGATTACTAGAGCTAAAGCGCAAACGCTATCACAGCCTATAATCAGAAATCGCCAACTAACAGTCGAAGAACTAAAAACACTCAATCTACCACTAAAAATACAAGGCGACACAATAACAATCGACCATAGCTTAAGAGGCTGGCCCCTTCAGCAACCAGTCAACTTAAGCCTCAGCAAAGTCTTAGCTGCAAAAGAAAAAGGCTTAATCAACTACATCATAAGCGCACTCGTAAGCGAAAGACCCAACCTAATCCCATACGTTTTCGACAACGAAAGCCTCATCAAAATGGCAAGACACTTCTTGCGCCATTGCTCAGGCTCCCTAAACAGCTGCTACAGCTACACTTCAACCGCGCAAAGATACTCCATATGGCTTGGCTACAGCCCCGACCTCATAATCCAAGACTGCAAACCCATCGGCAACATACCTGACCCACAAAGAGTACAAAACCATTCAGGCTACCTTGACGAGTATGTGGCAGCACTTCAAGACGAAGGCTTATCGCCAAGCAGAGTCCACTGCTGCGCCAAACATGTAAAAACATTCTACAGAGCAAACAACATCAAACTCGAACTATCCGCACCATTAAGCCGAAGAGTCATCTACAAGGACCGAGCACCAAAACCAGAAGAACTAGCAAAACTACTCGACATAGCAAAGCTACGCGAAAAAGCCATCATATCCATGCTCGCCTTAGGCGCTTTCAGAGAAGAAACACTATCAAAACTCCTATACAGACACGTCCAAGAAGACATAGAAAACAACAGAACACCTATCCATGTTCATGTCGAAGCAGAAATAACCAAAGGCAAATACCATGACTACGACACCTTCCTAGGAGCAGAAGCAGCACAATTCCTAAAAATGTACTTGGAACAGCGAAAAAAAGGCTCACAAAGAATTCCACCAGAAACCTTGATTCCCGAAGCACCCTTAATAAGAAATGAACAAGTCCGCACACCTAAAAGCATAAGCTCAAAAGAAATACGCAGACTCGTACACGAACTCTATGCATTAGCAGGACTGATCAAGAAACCAATCGGACGCATGTACGACCTAAGAGTACATAGCCTACGAAAATACTTCAAAACCCAAATGCTTGCACTCGGCGTTCAAGCAGATTATGTCGACTACATGATGGGACACACAATCGACACTTACCATGACATCCAAAGCATAGGCATAGACAAACTGCGCAACATCTACGCAGCCGCAGGATTATGCATTAAACCTAAAACGCAAGTTAGCAAAGTTGAAGCCTTAAAAGAAATCATACGCGCATGGGGACTAAACCCAGAACAACTCTTAGCCAGAGAAGCACTAGCTGAAGGTGCAATCACATACAAAAACCAAACCGACATCGAAAACCACCAACTCACACTGCTAAGCAACCAACTAAAGGAGCTGATACGCAATGAAAAAACAGGCTAAATTCAAGTCAAGTCTTTTGAATACCAGCGGACCCGCCATTTTGCCAATAAGTGAAGTATAGAAAAAGTTATTTGGCTGTTTTGGGTTTATGCGTGTATTTCAGGCGTGAATTTTCATGAAAAGAAAGGATTACCTTCAGAATCCCGTGGAACACATGAAAATAGGCGGAAAATTAACAGTGGACGGGTTAATTCGGCAGTTTGAGAATTCCGGTTCTTTTGGTGCGGGGCGTTTGGCTGCGGCTTGCGGCGTTTATGAGAAAATGATACGCGATGAGGAGTGCACTGTTTTTTTGGCGCTTTCTGGCGCTGTGATTCCTGCTGGGATGCGTGCGCTTGTTGCTGATTTGATTCGTGCGCGGCTTGTTGACGTTGTGGTTTGTACCGGCGCTAGTATGGTTCATGATGCTATAGAGGCTGTTGGTGGGCGCCATTATAAGGGTAGTTGGTTTATGGATGACCCTGAATTGTATAAGTATCACATTTTTCGGATTTATGATGTGTTGGTTCCTGAGGAGGCTTATGTGAAGTTGGATTATGAGCTGGCTGAAATGTATCGTGAGATTGCTGTTGAGCGCAAAGGTGAAAGCCTTTCTTCGAACGAGTTTGCATGGGAGATAGGTAAGAGATTGAAGGATTCAAACTCGATTTTGCGTGCCGCATATGAAGAGGAAGTGCCCATTTTCATGCCTGCAGTCCGCGATTCCGAATTCGGATATATTCATTGGTTACATGCTTCTCAGAAAAATCAGCGGGATGTGCTGCGGGTTGATGCCTTCAAAGATGTGCCGATTATCTGCGAAATCTGCGAGAAGTCGCCTAGAAATGGAATGGTGGTAATTGGCGGGGGAGTGCCGAGGAACACGGTGCAGTCTGCGGCGATAGCATCCAAAAAGGGTATGGATTACGCGGTGGTGATAACCATGGATAGACCTGAAGCTGGAGGTTTATCAGGTTCTACATTGAGGGAGACTGTGAGTTGGGGGAAGGTGAAAACAGATGCACATAAAATCATGGTTATCGGTGATGCCTTAGTGGTTTTTCCAGTGGTTGTTGCTTCTGTTGTTGAGCGGTTAGGTGAAAATTTCAAGCGCACACCATACCTTAAACGTAAAAAGCGTGCGTCACAAGGAGAATAATGGCAATGAAAAGCAAAGATAAGATGGAGAAGTTTTGCGGGAACTGCAGTAGCCATAATCCTTATCGCTATCCTGATTTGATGTTTTGTTCAACACGCTATGCCCAAAATAAGAATCCAATAGTGGATACGCTGTGGTGCTGTGACGAGTGGATCATGGTCGGTCAAGAATGCTATTGCGTTAGAGAAGCACTAAAAGCGAAGTCACAGCGATGAAGTGCTTGTTGTTCGTTTATGCTTGGCAAAACTTATACCCCCTCTTTATATAGGCTGAGTTGGGGTTTGTCAAGTCTTTGTTTGTTGTGCTGTAAAAAAGGCAAGTTTTGGAGGGTATTCCAACTCATTGTTTCGTAATGAGTTTTGTCTAAGAGTAAACAGTGAGGTACGTATGAATCATGCATTTGGCGTTTTTGAAGTGTAGTTGAAGCGTATTTGGGCGTTGTTGAAGCGTTTGTATTGTTTGTTTTTGGTTTTTGTTTCTCTTTTTTTAAACACGAATGTTGAGATGGCTTCCCATAGGAAGACCCAGCCGCCTATGTTGATGCCTTCTACGAGTGTTTTGAAGACAATGTCGTCTGTTGCTACGGTGCGCAGTGAATAAGCTATTGAAAGAAGGAAAAAGGCTATGATTACGTACAGTGCGCTTTTTTGATAGGATTTCTTAATCTCTGCGGTTAATAGGTTCCCAACGAAGGAAAAGTACGTTTTTAACCCTGCCTTTATTCTCTCTTCCTTTGTTGCGTCTGGAATCTCATCTGCAATGTTGAATTGCAAGATGATATCGTACTTTAGCGGTATATCTGCTGAGCAGTCTTCCAGAAAAATTCTCAAGTCGTAGTTCAAATCTCTTCTTTTGAAGGGTGCAGGGTCTAACTCGTTGAAAATGTCAGTGTACCTGTTTATCGCGGCGGCTATGATGAACGCGTTTGTAGTTGGGTCTCTTTCGTAAATTTTCTCCAGGACAGCGTCGGCTCGCTTCATACATTAAACTTAACTTAGAAATGGTATATATCCTTAGTAGGCTCCAAAAAATTTAGGGGTTTAGTTTGCTAATAATTAATGACAGCCAGCTTATTTGCGTTTTTTGCGCAATCTTCTGAAGTAGTTTGCAGCAGGTTCGTGCCGTAAAAATTGTAAATTAACTGAGTGTTTGTCTGCGCATAAAAGCTAAAATGCGTGTTGGCGACACTGATTAACTGATGCCTATGGGTTATGTTTTGGATTTGATGAAAAATCGACGGAGCATCAGGAAGTATTCTCCTCGAAAACTTGCGGATGATGTCCTTCGTGAAGTTTTGGAAGCAGCACGATGGGCACCATCAGCGCACAACGCTCAACCATGGCACTTTATAATCTTAATAGCAAGCAGCGTGAAGCAGGAGTTGGCGGAGGCTATGGCGGACGCTTGGAAAGTAGACATGATTAAAGATAGTGTGCTTGCTGACACTCGCGAGAGCATGGCTGCGGCATCTGTTAAGCGGTTTACAGGTGCACCTGTGCTTATAGTTGCATGTTTAACCATGAAGGATATGCTTACGTACGCAGATGAAACGAGGCAGAAATGTGAACGCGACTTAGCGGTGCAGAGTTTAGGCGCAGCTATACAAAACATGCTTTTGGCGGTACAGGCTAAGGGGTTGGGCGCTTGCTGGTTCTGTGCGCCAATCTTCTGCAAAGAAAAAGTACGTAAAATTTTGCAGGTGCCAATTGATGTTGAGCCGCAAGCGTTGATTGTATTGGGTTATCCAGCGGAAAAGCCAGATACGCCCCATAGAAAGCCGCTTGAAACCTATGCTTATCGGGATTGCTGGGGCGGCAAACTTTAACCGTAAAGCTTAGAGGCTATACGGGTTTGAGTACGTGCTCTTTGCTTATTATTGATTCCACTGTGAGGTTAAGCACGATTTCGGCGATGTCGCTTGCGTATTCTGAGGTGCGCCTTACACTTTCGATGATTAACCTCAGGTTTGCTGTTTCGTCTATGTCGATTTTTTGAGAAGCAACCACTGCTTCTTTTTCCAGTGCGGCGACATAGTTAGTTTTCTCGATTATGCCTTCGGCAAGGTTGAAATCCTGCTTCAAGAGCGCGTCGATGGCGGTTTCAAACATGGACATGGCTATTTCGCTCATTTCTTCAATTTTTTTGATAACTTCGTTGCTTAACCGCCGTTTTAGGGGCAAAATGTTTTCTGCTATGCTGACAGCGTGGTCTGCGGTTCTCTCCACGGACTTGGTCACAAGCCGATAGCCTAGGCAATCTCGCGCGTTGGTTAATCCTATTTCTTTAATTATCCGAGGATTCTGCACGGCAGTTTTCAGTTGGCGAACAATGTAAAGCGTAAACCTGTCCACTTCATTGTCTGTAGTTAAGACGCTTTGAGCTAAGGGATAATCAAGCGTTTTCAATGCAGCTATAGCGTCTCTATGCATTGAAGCAGTTATAATTCCCATTCTCCTCAGGGCGCTTTGAATGGAAAGCTCTGGATAACTTAACAAGACCTGCAAGGTTAGCTCTGAAGGTGTGTCAGTGACAATTTCGGTTCCAACAAGCATGTGACGCGCAAAGTTTTTTATGTCATTTCTCTGCTGCGTCGATAGCTGCTGCTGTTTTTCGCATTTTACACGAATAAAGTTGTAGCCTACCAGATAAGCGGAAACAACTTTTCGGATTACCGAGTTAGCATTATCCTTAGGCGAAATTTTAATCAATGCCTCTTCTGCGATTTGCTCCATCGCCTTGCTGGTTGGGGAGATTAACAGTGTGCCACCTTCGTCTTCGCGTAGCTTTATTACGCTTCCTTTTTTGATGTGGTTTTGGTCAATCCATTTTTTAGGTAACGATATTATGTATGTGGAGCCGCCTGTGAACTGGACTTTTCGTGTTTCTTCTGTTTGCCTAGGCTGCAATCTAAATAACCCTCTATAAATTATGCAATGCGCTATTAATAAATGTGTTATCTATATAGTTTACATAGTAGATTATAGCCTATTGATACTATTGCGGCAAACAATATAACAAAACTCGGCTTCTTCAATTCTGAAAAACATACGGAGAAATATAAAGAATGAATAGAAAACAAAGCGGAATTTCAACAACAATCGCCATTATCGGAATGATCGTTCTGCTCATAGTCGGCTTCGCCGCTGGATATTACAGCAACATGCCCGTTGCACCTTCAGGCGAAAACTCAGACAGCGCATGGCGGACACAAAGTATAACACTTGCGGGTTCAACAACCGTTTTACCCATAGCTAACGCTTCAGCCGTAGCCTTCATGAATCAATACACGGGAACCACAGTCACAGTTTCCGGCGGAGATTCAGGCGTAGGCTACAGCAACATAATCGACGATGTAGTCGACATCGGCATGGCTTCCAGAGAACCGAAACAAACCGAAATAGATAACGCCAAAGGTAAAGGAAGAGCCCTGCTGCTGCACCCTATAGCCTTAGATGCAGTCTGCGTCGTTGTCAACCCCTCAGTTGTGGAAGGCGGCGAGCTTAGCCTCACATTGCAGGAAGTTGGAAAAATCTTCACAGGTGAGTACACTTACTGGGATGAAGTAGCTTCGGGATTACCGCACGAGGAAATTTTCGTGGTCGTACGCGAGCCTGGCTCAGGAACTAGAGGCACTTTCGAAGAATTCACAATGGACCCGTGGGACTACGAAGTCACAACCGCGGCAAACACGCGAAGCAGCAACCCTGAAGTAGTTACCGCAGTAAGCGGAACGCAATATTCAATAGGTTATGTTGGCTTCGGCTTCTTAAACTCAGACATGTACACTGTGTCCATGGCTCCTGATAGTCAAAGCGACTCTGTTGCTCCAAGCACTGATAGCATTGCAAGCGGCACGTACCCAATGTCCCGTTACCTTTACCTGCTAACTAATGAACAGCCACAAAGCGGCTCCTTAACTGACAGGTTCATTGACTTCATCTTAAGCCCAGACGGCCAAGCGATCGTAGAGCAGAAAGGCTTCTTGAAACTTCCAGAGTACCCCACTTAAGGTGTTGCCTGCAGTGAACAAAGCAGCAATACAAAAAACAATTTCCCACATTTTTATGCGTATAAAAGAACAGCCCATCGAGGCAGTCTTATTCCTTTGCGCCTCATTTTCCATAATAATCTTATCACTAATGCTCATATTCGTAGCCAAAGAAGGCGCCTACGCCTTCTCAAAATTCGGCGTAGACTTCATCATTGGCCAAGTCTGGGATACAAACGCCAACTTATACGGCGCATTCCCACTCATATACAGCTCACTTCTAGTTGCGTTAGGCGCATTAGCAATTGCCCTACCGCTGGGAATCGGCACATCCATATTTATCGCTGAAGTCCTGCCCTTCGCCTTCAGAGACCCCATAAAAGCAATAATAGAACTTCTCGCCTCAATACCATCCGTCATCTACGGCTTCATCGGCATAATCTTCATAGCACCACTACTTGCGTCAATCTTTGGGCTTGTCTCAGGCGCCACCGCGTTAACAGCCGCAATAGTGCTGGCGATTATGTCTGTGCCGACAATAGTTGGCGTTTCAGGCGAAATCATCGCCGCCGTACCAAAAGATTACAAGGAAGCATCACTTGCCCTGGGCGCAACCAAATGGCAAACCATCCGCAACGTGGTTCTGCCCATTTCAAAATCAGGCATGCTGGCAAGCGTTATGCTGGGCTTTGGGAGAGCAGTCGGTGAAACCGTGGCGGTGTTGATGGTAGCGGGCAACGTAGCAAGAATCCCCGTGCCCTTCTACAACATTTTAGCGCCAATCTACCCCATCACCGCAGTAATAGCCATGCAAATGGGCGAAGCAGCCGTAGGCAGCTTGGAATACAGCGCCCTGTTCGGTTTAGGCTTTATCCTCTTCATCTTCACTTTCATCGTTAACACGTTGGCAGATTTTGTCGTGAAAAGAGAACGCAAAACTGGAGGCGGCAAAAAGTGACCGCTAAAGCCAAAGAAACCATATTCTTCGTCGCTTTAGGCGTCCCAACAGTTATTTGTCTATTAACGTTCTTCTGGATTCTCTATATTCTCTCGTCAGGCATAGGCACGCTGAACTTAGCGATGCTAACCACAGGCGCGCTTCAAGGCGGAATGTTCGAGATGATAGTGGGCACAATATACCTGCTTCTCGGCGCAGCTGGAATCGCTGGACCAATAGGCGTCTTAGCCGCAGTTTACCTGGTAGAATATGCGCCCAGCGGCAGAATAACCCACATAATTGACCAAGCCATAAACAACCTCGCAGGCGTACCCTCCATAGTCATAGGCTTGTTCGGCTACACATTCTTCAGCCGCCAACTCGGCTTCGGCGTATCCCTCGCAGCAGGCTGGCTAACCTTATCTCTGATGATGTTACCCATAGTCATAAGAGGCACCGAAGAAGCGCTGAAAATGGTTCCACCCTCCTTCAAAGAAGCAGCCTTAGCGTTGGGAACAACAAAATGGCGAGCCTTAAGTGCCACCAGCCTCCCCGCCGCTGGACCCGGCATAGTTACAAGCGTGATTTTAGGCATAGCCCGCGTTGCAGGTGAAACCGCCGCAATACTATTCACAAGCTGCGTTCTCGTAACCCGAGGCTTACCGAAATCGTTTTTCGAGCCAGTTATGGCATTAGCTTACAACCTCTTCGTCCAAATAGTAGCGCTTGGCGAGCCTGCACAGAAAGTTTTTGGCACCGCACTAGTGCTGTTCTTAATAGTTGCCGTTTTCGCAATTGTCGCGATAATACTTAGAACGTATTATAGGAGAAAACAACCATGGCTAAGGTAGAAGTAAAAAAGTTAAACGTGTGGTTTAAAGAAAACCATGTCCTAAAAGACGTAAGTTTGGCTATGAACGACCGCGCCGTCACGGCTATTATGGGTCCCAGTGGATGCGGAAAAACCACTTTGATTCGGGCGTTCAACCGAATGAACGACATCATCAGTGGAAGCCGCACTTCGGGCGCAGTGTACCTTGACGGGCAAAACATCTACGGAGAAGACATGAACGTCTACGAAGTGCGAAAAAGAATTGGCATGGTTTTCCAGAGACCAAACCCCTTTCCGAAATCGATTTTCGAAAACGTTGCCTTCGGACCGAAAATCCACAAAATGGCCAGCGGTAAGAAACTTGCAGAAATTGTTGAGAACAGCTTGAAAGGCGCCGCCTTGTGGGACGAAGTTAGCGACAGATTAAACGACAATGCCTTCGGTCTTTCAGGCGGGCAACAGCAGAGATTATGCATTGCACGGGCGCTGGCAGTGGAGCCTGAAGTCATACTTATGGATGAGCCATGCAGTGCTTTGGATCCTGCAGCAACAGCAAAGGTTGAAGCGTTAATTAGAGAGCTTAGCGAAAAATACACGGTTATAATTGTGACGCATAATTTGCAGCAGGCTGCGCGTGTTTCTGATTTCACAGCGTTTATGTACGTGGGGCAGCTTGTAGAATATGGCGACACAACAGGCGTGTTTGAGAATCCGAAAAGTGAATTGACAGAAAAATACATAACAGGGAAATTTGGTTAAGGTGAAAAATGTGAGTAGACTCTTAGATTCAGGCTTAGAACAGTTAACCGTTAAGGTTTACAAAATGGGTGAAGTCGCTGAAAAAGCACTGAGCATATCCTTTAGGGGTTTCATGGGAGGAAAAGACGTAAGTGAAGAAGTACACGACATCTCCGAAGTTCTAGTCGCCATGACCATGGAAATCGAAGACAAAGCCTTTGAGTTAATCGTGAAATATCAGCCAGTCGCATCGGACCTGAGGATAATCAATTCCTACATGAAAATCGCGTATGACTTTGAACGGTACGGTAGGTACGCATGGGACATATCGCTTACCCACAAGAAACTTGGGCTTGACAACTGCGCGTTTTCTTGGGATGCAATGGAGCGTTTAGTGGAGAAAGTTTCCGAGATGGTTAATAAAAGCGTAAACGCGTTGAAAGATCATGATGTGGAACTGGCTAAGACTTTGGCTAAAACTGAGCAGGAAGTGGACGAAATCTTCTTCACGTACATCGACCAGTTAGCCGCATCGCCTACGGAAACGAAATGTGCAATGTGTAATCTTCTGGTGGCACGTTATCTAGAGCGCATCGCTGACCACACGACGTATGTTGGTGAAGCAATAGTTTACATTGCTACGGGAGAGAAAATAAGCCTCAGGTAACTACGCAACAGCAAAAACAAGCGCCTAAGACCGTACCATTACTAGTAGCATTTTGAATTTTTTCACTGCTTTCAACGCATGTGACTCGTTAGCGGGCATAATGGTCATTTCGCCCTGTTTTACGCGCACATGCTTGCCTGATATCACGATGTCGGCTTCGCCGTCGAAAACGTAGACTAACGCGTCGTAAGGTGCAGTGTGCTCGCTTAAGCCTTCGCCTTCGTCGAAAGCAAACAAGGTTACGGTTCCCGCGGTTTTGTCGATTATTGTGCGGCTTACCACTGACCCGTTTTGGTACGTTATTAAACTTGCCAGAACGGCTGCTTGCGCTTTAAGTGTTTTATTGCTTGCTGCGTTTTCGTTTTTCGCCATTTTGTCCTCTCGCCTGAGTGATTGTTAATGCGTGAAGGCGGCATATAAAAGTTGTAAGGTGCCATGCTTAGGCTGATGTTTGGGCTCTTTCGTTGTCCCAGCGTTTAAACACGTCTTCGGCGATTTGAGGTCTTAACGTGAATATGTCTTCAGGGTGCTCCACGTAAAGGTAAACTGTGTACACGCGTTCGAACGCGCTTGACCGCGTAAGCATGTAGCTCGGCTGCTTCGGAAGCATGTGGCTGTGTCGTTGGAAGACTTCGTTGAATATTTCGGCGATTTTATCGGTGGGTACGCGGTGGTCAAAGCTTATTTCAAATGTGTAACAGTGCAGGTTGAAGCTTTTTGTGGTTTCATAGGTGAAGTTGGTTATGTCGCGGTCTAGAATCTGCAGGTTACTTATTGACACCGTGTTGTTGCTTATCGTAAGCACTTTCGTGTAGTTGATGGTGACTTCCTGCACGATGCCCTCTACGGTTCCGATGCGCACGTAGTCGCCAACCCTGAAGGGACGCGCAACAAAAAGGAAAAGCCCCGCTAGGAAGTTACCAAGCGTTTTCTGAGATGCAAAACCTAACGCGGCGCCGCCGATGGCTGAAATGGACACAAGCCATTCTGCTTGCAGTCCGCCTACGCGGCTTACCGCAAGCACCGCGCCAATTAGGATTAGGATTCGGAAGGTAAGCACTAAGTTGTTCGAGGCACCGCGTTCCAGTTTAGCGCGCTTAGCGAAACGCGACAAGTACCGCGTGAAGATCCGTTCCAGAGATAGAGCTACGAGCGCGATAATTATTACCTCAATTATGAGGTAAAGGTCTACTCCAAACAGGTCAGCCATAGCCAAGCACCCGTTCACTTGCATTTACGCTAACCCGTCTATAACTCTTTCGCGTGTGCGCTGATTCAAGTTGCGGGTTCAGCCTAAATGTTTAAACCCTCCCTCGCCCTCTAACAGCATACTGGAAGTGACGCTTTTGACTGAGGAAACTAAATTCACACTTGAAGAACTCGCAGAATACAATGGAACAGGCGGAAAGCCCGCGTACGTAGCGTGCAAAGGCAAAGTCTACGACGTGTCCGCAAGCTCTTTTTGGTTAGACGGCGACCACTTCGGCGCCCATCAAGCAGGAAAAGACCTTACGGAAGAGTTGGAAATGGCGCCTCACGGCGTCGAAGTGCTGGAAAGAACTAAACTGGTAGGTGTACTAGTCTAACCGTTCACGGTTATAGCTGTTATTATGTAAAAGTTGAGTCCAGCGGATTTTACGCTTTCTATAGTGAACCCTGCAGTTTTGATGAGTTCTGCAGCTTGTTCCTCGCTGAACCTGATGTGCAATGGCGGACCGAACAACATGGGTTTTTTCTTCCAGTCCAAATTCACCAGCTTTCCCGCGGGCTTAAGCATTGCTTTAGCGTTGAGCAAAACTTTCGCTGGGTCTTTGAAGTCGTGGAGCACTCGGCTGTAGAATACCATGTCTGCGCATTCGGTGCAGAAAACTGTTTCTTCCCCAGACCCAATTTCCGCGGTTATGTTCGTTAAGCCTTTTTCCGCAGCGTTGTCCTTCAGCTTTTCGATGGCGGCTGCGTCGGTGTCTACGGCGTAAACCGCGCCTTTTTCGCCTACAATCTGCGCAGCGGGAAGGGTGAAAAAGCCGTCTCCGCACCCTATGTCCATAAAAACCATGTCCGCGCGCAAGCCCACTTGCTTAAGCGTGGTTTCTGGTTTGCGCCACTGCCGCCTTATTGTTTCCTCGCCTGGGTATCTGTGGATGCTCATGCGCCCCATCTCTTCGCGTGTTACTGGAAGAACTTATACTAGAATTTTGTGAGGTTGCGTATAAAACGTTTCGGAAACTTGGGCAACAAGCGGCGTAGCTTCTAATTTAGGTGAAAAAGTGCGGAGACACGAAAAATAGAAAGGGAAAATTGCCGTTTTGGTTTATTATTTTTCCTCTTTTTCTTTTCTACTTTTCATCAGTTCAGGCAATGCTGAGGTCATCTTGTTTATGGAGTCTTTCACTGCGTCCATGAGTGGCTCGTTGACTTCCACTTCGATTGTTATTTTCAAGTGTCCTTTTTTCTCTTCAGGCATTAAACCACCTCCCTTAACTTTTTAATTTTTTTAGCCCAGTCATCAAGAATGTAGGCGGCTTGTTTAGAGTTCAAGTCTATGTCAATCTGCGTTTTGTAGTGAAATTTGCCGAGCCGTTTGGTTCGGGTTTTGTACTCCAGAATCAAATTTCGCTGCTTCCGTTTCTTTAACACTTGCCCCAAGTAGTAGGATATGAGCCGTGGAGTTGCAGGTTCAAAGACGAAGGCAACTTTTACGAAAAGACGTGAAATTTTATCTTTAACTACCTCGGCTATTTTCCGTTTCCTCCTACATAAACGTCTGCTCTAAAACCGCCCTTTCTCTTGAAGGCGACAAGAACTGCAAGTAATAACGTAATAACCATTTTTTAATGTTATGCATATAGTTATTTTAGTCTACCAGCAACATGCTCAGCATGGTTTTTGCGTGCGCGCTTTAACGAAAAGTGGAAAAATAAGAAGGCTGTGTTTGCCCTACCATTTCTGGGAGTATCGCCAAGCACCATCAAACGTGCCTGCCATGCACTTGACGCATTTGCCATACTCCATCGTGGATATGTTAAGCACTTTGTCGTTTGCCCATGCAATGTTGAAAATCGTGTTTGCGAAAGTGATTGAGCCTGAGGCGGCTTCTTGTCCTTTGTAGTCCACGTATATACGGGCTTTTGTGGTGGCTGTCGACGCCAGCTGCTTCAGCTCTTCAGTGGGTTCTTTACCCATGGGCAATATTATCATCAAGTCCTTCTCCTTCAGCAGCGGCTTCAGCTCTTCCATCAAGTTCATAGGGATGTTGCTTATGCGTATTCGCCGTGACTTTTGGATCATGCGTTTTATTTCAGCTATGCCTTCTTCCGCGGTGGCAAACGTGGTGCCGATTTTTGCTTCGTACTTTCCATCTACAATTGGCATGTTCACGTGTCACCTCTAGGTTTGCGTGGCGGAACTCCAGCTTAAGTTGCTCCACTCCGAGAAGCATCTAGAGCATTCGTCGTACAGCATTTCGTCAACTATGTACTTGTGGTCTACTGGGTCTTGGAAAGCCGTGAATGTTCTTTTTTCGTCGAGAATTATGGATATTGAGGGCACTTCCCTGTTCCGCATGATGGTCACAATCGCGACTTCAGCCTGCTTAAACTGCACGTTCTGCATATTGCTTGGTTTCGCCTCGTCTGGAAACAGGAGCACCTTCACCATGGCATCTGACCTGAAGGCACTGCTCACTTTTTTCATGAAGTCTGCTGTGGTGTTGTTGATTTCCACGGTTTTAGCCTTCTTAATCGCCTCTTTCAACCCTTCTAAGCCTATGTCGAATCTTTTTATCACGAATTTTTCTTTCACGTTGTTCACCTCTTCTTTGAGCGTCGCCTTAACGGAATCCAGCAACTCAGCGTAGTCTTCCTTAGCCTTCTCGAACACCCTTAATGGGTCGATTGCTTGGAACAACAGCGGCACACCTGAGTACACGCGCACCCAGCCCTTGTTCCGCAACGTCTCCAGCACCGCGTAAATCTTCGTGCGGGGCACGCCTGACTTCTCAGCAGCCTGCGTGGCTGTGCTCAGGTGCGTGTTCAGCAGCGCCAAGTACGCTTTAGCTTCGTATTCGGCAAGCCCGACTCGCCTGAGTTTCTCGACGACACTCTCCACTTATTATTTACCTCTGATTTTTAATAACACAACGAAAACGGGCATCACCTCATGGGCTGCCTCAAGACTGTTTTCAGCTTTGCCGGTGCTGTCTTACGCACATCACTCAAGTAAATCTCGTGATGCTTGCCACTTAGAGTGTGCCCGCTACTGTGTATAAAAGCGTGGATTTTTGCTACGTTGGATCCTTCAGCCGAGTAAGGTCCAATATGCAGGATTTGAGCGGCTGCGCCTTCATGAAAATTTTCAAACCGCAACTTGGAAAGCGCAAGTAAAGCCTTCTTCTTGCGCGTATTACCAACCGCCGCGTTTACGTGGGCAACAGTGACGTATTTGGGTTGCATAACCATGGTTGTCCACTTCCACTCGTCTTTGCGTTCTACACTGAACTTTATCATGTCGTCAACCCACCATAAACCCTCCAGAGGCATAACACCGTAATCAACGCCTGTTCCCTTTTTGATCATGAATTTGATAGCATAGGAAACGCTGAACAAGGCTTCAACTGCGTCTTTGTATTGTTGTGACGTGTTGGGGTCTCCTTCGCCGTCAATCATAAGAAAATTCATTGGCGGGACATCAACCACAGTGACCTCTTTCGCAGAAGGATTATAGAACTGCTTCAATTCTTTCCTAAAGTCAATTTTCGCCATTAAACCTCGCCCTCTTGATTCCGCTTTTAATTGTGTCCTCTGGTCAATGTAGCACGTAAAAAGTTAAATATTTACTGTAACCCGCCACAGTTACCTCACTCAAGATGCGGGGGATACCGTTCTATGCGATTACAAGTGCCACGTTAGCCATGTAACCGTGCAAGGTTACACTACCTATTAACACCACTATGAAGTTCATTTACAGTTGGATTGTGTGAGCACATGAGAAAACTAATCACTTTGCCGCATAGAGTCTGCGACTCCACATGCTTCTGGAATGGAATAGAAGACCTGTTTACATGGAAAGGCACGAACTACCCTGATTTTCTGCTGCCATCTGTCGGCGGAATGCCCAGCTTCGCCTACATCAACTTCAAGAGGGCAGACCCGCCTCACCAAGTATACTGGGGTTCATGCCCAAAATACTTGATAAGAGACCTCGCCAAAATCACCGGATTCGGCGAAACCGTCAGCGAGGGAAAGGCTTTCAAAAGCATGTTCACAAAACTCAGAGAATTCATTGACACTGGGCAACCAGTCATGGCGGGAGCACTTGACATGTACTACCTGCACTATTTTCCCTACCTCTACAAGAAAATTCACGTTCCAATCCATTACGTTCTCGTCGTTGGGTATGACGACGAGAAAAAGGTTGTTTTTGTAAATGATTGCACCTGCAAAGACGTACAGAAAATATCGTATAACGAGTTTGAGCAGTCTTTGAACGTCAGTACACCTGGGATGAGCAGGAAAAACACATTCAGAGCGTTTTCTCTCCCTGAAAAAATTCCGTCAGAGTTTGAAGTTGCAAAGAAAGGTTTTCTCTTCAAAGCTGAGAAATTCCTGAAGCCACCAGTTAACCTCTTCGGGATTCCGGCCATGCAAAAAGCAGCAAGAGCAATCCTTGAGTGGGATGACAAGAAGTGTTTTGAGCACATGGTTACTTATGCAACGACACCGCCGATGTTGCCAACAACTTGCGAAAATAGCAACGGAATGCGGTTCAGACAGGCAGCCGTTCTTGAAGCATTGGGAAACAAATACAACTTAGACTGCTGGACAGAAGCTTCCGCCCTATTCAGAAAGTCTGGAGAAATAATCATTTCACTTTGCGAGGCGGCTATGAAACAGGACAGGAAGGCAGTGTCAGATAGCTTACTTGACGTAGCCGCGATTGAAGAAAAGGCATACAAACTGCTGCTCAAACCCGCTTAAGAAAACTGCTGTGCTTACCTATGTAAAGACATAAGAACTCAGCATAATACTATCCACCGTGTGAAAGCTGCAATGAAAACCAGCCATGTAGCAATCGGCATTTGCGGTCTTTCCTGTAGGCTTTGCCCGGCCTACCACAGAGAAACAAAAAGCAAATGCGACGGCTGCAAAAGCGAAGACCGCATGGGTGCTGCTTGCCCTTTCCATAACTGTGCACTCAAGAAAAAGGGCATAGAGTTCTGCGTGTTTTGTGAAGAGAATGCGACATGTGTAAGGTGGAGCAAGCATAGGGAAATGAGCAAGAAGCACGACTCGTTTGTTTGTTACCAGAAAGTTGAAGATAATATAGCGTTTATTCAGAAAAACAACATTGCAGCGTTCGAGAACGAGCAGAAAACGCGAGAGCAACTGCTCAAGGGGATGCTGGCGGAGTTCAATGAGGGGCGCTCAAAATCTCTCTACTGCATAGCCGCAACCGTCTTGGAAACTGGCGAGCTTGAAGCGGTTTTAAAGGAAGCACGAGCCAAAGCGAAGGGATTAGATCTAAAGGCGAAAGCCGCAATCATGCATTCGTTGCTAAACGAAGTCGCCAACAAGAAAAACTATTTGCTGAAACTGAGAAAATAACCATCGTTTACGCCAATTCAACTGCTCATAACTCTGCCTTTAGCGTAAGGCACAAACTCCCTGACCTGCTCAACAGACGCCTTACCAACCTTCTCACGCTGCTCCCGCGGCAACTTCGCCATCAACGCCCGCAAAACCTGCTTCAAAAGCTCCTTCGCCGTCACGTCACCTGGCTCAATTAAAACGTACGTTTTCGCTTTGGCTTTCACCGCCTCCACAGGACCACCCACAAAATCCACGGCATCATCAGCTACGCCTACGGCTAACCTCAAAGGCACGTTTCGCAGCCAGTTCCGTTTCCCATTCACCGCGAAAGCGCCATGAGGCACGTACTCGCCTGAAGGACCAGTCTTGCTTAACTGTTCAGGCTTAACCCAGTAAACATCCGCTGAGCCGAAGCCCTCACGCCAAGCTCGGGAAAACGCAGCCGCAAACTCGCCTGCCTCACGCAATGTCTGCTCGCTGGCTTGTTTGCCTTCCGTTTTAACCACTACGAAAGGTGCGCCTGTGATGTCCGCGTGAAAAACGGCGTCATCCGCCTCAGCGTGCTTCTTCACTAGCACTTCATTGCTGACCGCGTCTTTCCCCGCTACTACTAGGAACCCGTCGGATGAAATGAACCAGCGGAACTTCTCATACCACTGCTTGCTCTTAACGCGTCGCTTAGCCAGCTCTTTTAGGGCTTCAACAGGCTTAGCACGCTGCAACGCTTCAGCTTCGCGCACTTTCTGCTCAGCTTCAGCCAGTTTCCCACGCGACTCTTCTAAGGCTGCCGCGGCTCCAGCAGCTTTCTGCTTAGCCTTTTTCCCGCGCTCATAAAACTCAGCTGCGTTCTCAAACAGCGTCCTGCGCAAGTTCACGCTAAACCGCAAGTTATCTATGCACACGTTAGCCACCAAGTTCCGTGTGTCAAACGATTCAACCAGCGCCTCAGGCATTTTTCCAGCACGCTTAGCCGCTAAAACCTCCGCGAACACAGCGTTCCAGTCTCGCCCTGCAGCCTTCGCAGCGGAAAACTTGTCCAGCAGAGCTTGCACTTCGCTTGAATGCGCATAAATAACGTCGCCGATGTGCTTGTCCTGTTCTGTTTTGCTTTCAGCTTCACGCAACGCCTTTTCCTGCTCAGCGACAACCCGCTTCAGCTTCTCTGCTTCCCGCTGCAAACCATCCACTTCAACGCTTGCCACCGCCTTCTCAGCAACAGTGGCTCTCACGTAAAACTCGTCTAACGCTGCGTTAAAACTGTTGTACTCTTTAGTCTTAAAGGCTTCGTACCGCTTAAGCTTGAACGGCACAGCGTCGAGGAAGCTGCCGTCTTCAGCTAAAACAATGTGCGGCTCAAACTTGAAGTTGGAAAGGGATGTAAGCAGACTTTGCAGGCAATCAAATATTGCGCTGATTTCCGCGTCAGCTAAAGCCTTACAGGGTTTGGTTTTGTCAACATTTGCCCTAAGCAGGATTTCTTCAGCGTAGACTCCGCCTACGCCCAAGGAACGCGCCGCTGCCCTGACCACCTCCACATCTCCAAGCGGTTTCAACGCGTCTTCCAACTCGTCCCGCGTTAGCTTAAAGGGGTTTTTTCCGCTGGAAGGCGGAAACTGAAACGCTTCACCACGAAGAATGTTGCGGTCACGCATACGCTTGAACAGTAAAGCCTGCAAAATCTTGCCGTTTTCGCCTGTTAACACGATGTTGCCTTCGCCGAAAAGCTCCAGAACAAGCCGCAACACGCCCGCTTTAGTTCGGAAGTGAAAGATGACTACGCGTTCAAACTCGTACTGCTCCACGCCTGCAAGCCACGCGCTCCGCAAGTATTTCCGTAGTGCCATACAAAACGCAGGTGGTGTAAGCGGCTTCTCCAGTGTGTACGCTGTTAAGTGTAATCGTCTGCCTGCTTCCATCACCAGCCGCAGCGGAGGCGAATCTGTCTTGTGTAGCTTCATGAGCAGGGTTTTTGCGTCCAGTTGGTAAACGTTGTTAACGCGAGAATTCGCAAGCGCTTCATTCAGTTCGTGCACTACGGCTGACACGTCGAAGCTTGTAAACTCTTTTTTGAGCAAGGACTTCACATCACGTTCTGCAATTCTATTGAACTGGAGGTTATAAATAACATTCTTGTAGTTAGCGTGTGGCTTGTTTGCGAAAGCTTTTAACCCGTGATTCTGCCCATTATTAAGAGTACATTCTTGAGGCAACTTGTGATGGGCGAAGGCGACTGCGTAATTAAACTTCACAAACCTGATTTTGATGAAAAACTATTCTTTTTCCTGTGCGGCGTAATCACAAGTGTGCCCCTCACGGTCTTCGTTGCCCAATTTGCCAACTCTTTTCTAGCAGGCGTTGACATGTTCGTCGCTACAATAGTCTCAACTGCGGTTTTTGCGCCTTTCATAGAAGAGTTCGCAAAAGTTTTTCCTCTCTTCTATCGTCACGGCGAAACCGAACGGTCAATTTTCAGCCTTGCGTTGTGCGTCGGCTTAGGTTTTGGTGTCGTAGAGCTGTTAACCTATGCGTTCCTGCTAGGCGTGAATCCCATTGTGAGACTGCCAGGGCTTTTCTTCCATCCAGCAAGCGCGTCAATAGCCGCGTATGGTATCGCCACGAAGAGACCTCTGCCATTTTATTTGGTAGCCGTAAGCCTTCATTTTTCCAACAATTTTCTTGTAGTGGCTAATCCTCCCGGCATTCAGTTTTCCATTATAATAACGGCAATCACTGTTTTTACGTCTTGGCGGTTGCATGGTAGAACACGTGAAAGATTTATAGACTAAACTTGCATGTGACATTGACCCTAAGCGGTAAGCCAGCAGCAAGAGGACATAGAAACAATTTATATTGAGGCAACTTTTTAATGTAGGTTCGAAATATAGTCTGAGAGGTTGAGCACTGTGAAACCGTTGGTCATTATTTATTGGTTAAGGCTGGTCTTGGGTATAGTTGCCGCTGGCATAAGCACGGCAGTAACTATGTTGCACGACGAACTATCATATACCGTATTCATGAATGGCATAACCATAGCTCTTGCAATCTATTTAGTATCCTACTACGTGATCAAAGCCAAATTCGCACTGCAAGTGGAAAAGCAATCAAAATTCATGACGCAAGGCATAGGAATATACTTCTTCACATGGCTAGTCTTCTGGGTATTAATATACACTATCCTGAAAGGACCTCCACTGGTCACTGGTTAACAGTTCCTTTCTCCTTATTTTTCCGCAGAAAATTCGCTATAGTAGCTTGGCTCTTGTCGCTTCTCAAAGTCTCCATTTTTTTCTCTTCGGAATCCTTACCGCCGCCAGCATTGTTGTTTTGAGGAGCGGAAATATTCATTCGGGCAAGAACACGCATGCAATCCGCCCAAGCTGAAAAGTAGCCTCGGTCAAAGTCGCCGTGAAGCCCATTTTTCGTGTGGTCTAAAAACTCGCGTCTGTATGAGTGCACCGCTGCCGTATCACTGAAATCCAGCTTCGAAAAGAACGATGGTTCATCAGTGTTCTTTTTTCGCGAGAGATACATGCCGTACAACGCTCGAAAGTAGCCTCGGTTCCACTCGGTCTTATGCATTTTCTGTTTAAGCCGCTCCAACTCCCGCTCCGACTCTGTAAACTGCCTATTAACAAGAAGTTGGAAGTACCGTGTGACTAAAGCTTGAAGTATGGGCATAGTTAACGACCACGAGACTTACTTGTTTTTTCGTCTTCCGAGACATCTTCTATTCCGTTCTCGGTTACTTTAAGTATTGCCTCACCTTCAGGCAAATACGGACTTGAAACCAGCCTAGCAATGCGCACAGGACCATGCGAGGCGCGCCTAAGGTAAACACGTGTGTGACTCGTGTGCCCCACAATGTGACCGCCAATAGGATGCACAGCATCGCCGAAGAACACGTCTGGCTTAGCCATAACTTGATTAGTTACAACAGCCACAGCGTTAAAAGCCCGCGCTAACCCAATAAGCTTATGCATGTGCTTGTTCAGCCTCTGCTGCCTAGGCGCCAACATCTCCCGCCCCACGTATTCACTTCTGAAATGGGCAGTTAACGAGTCCACAATAATTAACTTCACGTTATTCGCCTTAATCACTTCATCCGCGTTTTCCAAAAGAAACATCTGATGATCCGAAGTGTACGCTTCAGCGTAAATAATATTCTTAACTACCTCTTCAGGGTCAAGACCTAAATGCTTAGACATTTGCACAATTCGCTCCAGCCTGAAAGTGTTCTCCGTATCAACGTACAACGCGGCACCGTTTAGTCCTCCGCGTTCGGGGGGTAACTGAACGTTAACACACAACTGGTGGCAAATCTGGCTTTTTCCACTGCCATATTCACCGTAGAACTCGGTTATAGTCTGCGTTTCCAACCCACCATCTAGAATCTCATCCAATGCTTTGCTGCCTGAAGTTACGCGCAGAACGGTCTGGCGCATCTTGTAAAGCTCGTCAGCCCGCACGAAGGCAACGCCGATGGAGGAGCGCGCTGCTCCAATGACTGCGAAAGCTTTTTTTTCGCTGACACCGACGGGTTCCAGTTCTCGGGCGGTAGCCATAGCTAATGATTCAACGGTGTGGTAGCCGAGTTCGCGTAGTTTCTGGGCTGTGGCGGGTCCGACTCCAGGCAAGTCTTCTATGAACTCGTATTTCTTTTTTGGTGGTGTGCTTTCCACGGTTTCTTCTTGAGGGGTTTCTGTGTCTTCTGACATTAATCTCACGTTTATGAATTTGTAACCAGAGGAACAGTTGCAGAAAGGCATATTTAAAACCCACGAAAAACAAGAACGTTTAGCCCGCGGAGAGGTAAGTTAAAGTGAACCGTAAGCCGCTTTGGAAATGTGCACGGCGCTAATACTTGGTTTCTTCAGCGTTACGGATGCCAAGTTATAAGTATAAGCCGCAGTTTATAGAAGAAAGCTGAAAAGAAGAGGAAGCCAGCTTTGAAGCAACTGAGCATCGTGGAAAACGCCGCTTTCAACCTCATCAAGCAAGCGGTCATCTACTTGCCTGAAGACGTTAAGCAAGCACTGCAAAAGGCTTGCACGGAAGAAACAAACGCAACTGCAAAAACGCAGTTAAAAGCCATCTTAGACAACATTGCGCTAGCTGAAGAACGGCAAGCGCCCCTGTGCCAAGACACAGGCGCAATAACCTTCTACGTCAAAGCAGGCGCGCAGGCAAAGCATTTAGACAAGGTAGCAGAAGCGCTTGCGAGCGCAACACGGAAAGCCACGCGGGAAATTCCTCTTAGACCGAACGCGGTTAACCCATTCACCCAAAAGAACAGTGGCGACAACACGGGGCGGTTCACGCCGCATGTGCACTGGGAAATCGTGGCTGGCGACAGCTTAGAGTTAACGGTGATGCCGAAGGGCGGTGGCTCCGAAAACGTGTGCGTCGTCAAAATGCTGCTTCCAAGTGAAGGCATAAGCGGATTGAAAAAGTTCGTGGTTGACGCCGTGGTAAACGCAGGCGCGCAGCCTTGCCCGCCAACTATTCTCGGCGTTGCAGTTGGGGGCGGAGCAGACGTGGCCACAAGCTTAGCCAAGAAAACGTTGCTTAAGCCCTTAAACGAAGCCAACGCAGACCCAGCGGTTGCTCGGTTGGAGCAGGAGCTTCTTGAAGCAGTTAACATGACGGGCATTGGTCCGATGGGGTTAGGTGGGAAAACCACGGTTTTAGGCGTCCACATTGACTACGCGCATAGGCATCCAGCGTCGTTTCCCGCAGCTGTTGCCTTCAACTGCTGGGCTGCAAGACGCGCTTCTGCAAGAATCACCACGGGCGGCACTATTGAGTATTTAACGTATAAACATACGAGGTGACAAAGCGCATGGCAACTTACAAACTTAAAACACCCGTCTCGGAAACTGAAGTCCGCAAGCTCAAAGTAAACGACGTGTTATACATCACTGGAACTGTGGTTACGGCACGTGACCAAGCGCACAAGCGAGCACTAGAATACGCCAAGCAAGGCAAGCCTCGGCCACTAAATCTTGAAGGCGTAGCCCTTTTCCACTGTGGCCCCGTCATGCACAAGCAAGATGAACAGTGGGTTGCAGTTGCGGCTGGACCTACCACAAGCACAAGGCTGGAGCTTTTCGAGGCTGAGTTCATTGAAAAGTTCAAAGTCCGCGTAGTCATCGGCAAGGGTGGCATGGGCGAGAAAACCACCGCTGCCATGGCAAAGTACGGTGCTGTTTACTGTGCATTCACGGGTGGCGCTGCGGTTCTCGCTGCAAAAGCTATAAAGCGCGTTAAAAACGTTGAGTGGCTTGACTTGGGTGTACCTGAAGCTTTGTGGATTTTCGAGGTAAGCGAGTTTGGACCTTTGCTTGTTGCCATTGACTCACATGGAAATAATCTATTTAAGGATGTTGCTGACAAAGCAGCAGCGAACAAGCAGGGAGTTTACCGCAGGTTGGGGCTGTAGGTTTATTGGTTTTTTAGTCGTTGCCTGTAGTTGTCGTAGTCAGGCAGTATCCGCGGGTACTCATGCGCCATCAGTGTTGAGGATATGAGGAAGTCGGCTGATGCGCGGTTGCAAGCTATAGGTATGTTCCACACCACCGCTATGCGCAGCAGCGCTTTTACGTCGGGGTCATGCGGCAACGGCGCAAGCGGGTCCCAGAAGAAAATCAAAAAATCAATACAGCCTTCAGCTATGCGGGAGCCGATTTGCTGGTCGCCGCCTAAGGGTCCGCTTTCGAAAACGGTGATTTTTGAGCCTAACTCTTGTTCCAAGATTTTGCCCGTTGTTCCCGTAGCATACAGTTCATGCTGCAACAGGGTGCCCTTGTTAAATCTAACCCATTCCAGCAAAGCTGGCTTCTGATGGTCATGTGCTATAAGCGCGATGCGCTTTTTTTGCCCTATTATGGCTATTCGGTTCGACATGCCAAATTTACGCTCCTGACTTCTTATGGTAGCATCACGTTAAGGTGCCTATAATGATTTCCCAAATAAAACATTTGCAACTATGAAGGACTTATGTTTCTAATTGCGTGAAAGCGCGTATGTTGATGCTAGCAACTGCGAAGACGAGCTTGTTTAAGTGCTAAGCAAATGCTTGGAAGCATAAATCTGAGACCAGCGAAAATAACTAAAAGTTGTTAATTTGTTTTTGCAATACTCAACGTTACAGTTTCTTGGCCATTACGTAGGCGCTTTCGCCGTCCGAATAATAACCATTAAGTGTCTTGCTTACTTCAAAACCCAGTTTTTTGTAAAGTGCGATGCCCACGGCGTTTGTTACTCTAACTTCCAGATAGCACTGCTTTGCCTTGTAATTGCGCATTCCTTCACTTGCCGCGTTAATTAACGCTTGCGCTACGCCTTTGCGCCTGTACTGCGGCAACACTGCAATGGATACCACATGTCCTTTTCGTATCAAGCCACCTAACCCGTGATTTGCCAAGCCTACTTCAACGCGACACATGATGTAGCCAGCAATTCCGCCGTTTTCCTCTGCCACAATGAAAGTTTCAGGAAACCGCTCGTGCAAATCAATAAAGAAATAATCCGTATAATTCTCCGGTAAACACACGCGGTTGATTTGCATCACGCTCTGCAGATCATCTGGCGTGAATTTACGCAGCTTGAATGTTTCTTGCATCTTTTCGCCTTCTTAAACGAACATTGCATATCCAACTTAAAGTTTACGTTTCCACCTACTCTTCTGCTACCTTGATTTCAGGCAAAGTGAAGTTGCCGTAGGGCATCACCCACACTCTCGCTTGTGAACCCGCACTTTTCAACGCTTCAGTAAAAGCGTCATTAACTGCTCTTGCTGTTTTCAGCTTAAAGACGTTCACTGCATAATAATCTGGCAAAGAGGAAACAAGAATAAGCGGGTGATTCTGCAGAGCTTTAAACAAGTAATACGCTTTATGCCCACCCAAAACAAAATTGCGCTTAATCTCACGTTCAACTGCTTTTAAATCGCCAAACCGCACCATCCAATCGTAAAACACTTGGTTTCCATGTCCTTCAGGGCACTCGGCGACAAGAATTACTACGCCGTTGCGCTTCACCGCTTCCAACGCGTTATCCAGTGCCTTGTATGCTTGAAAAAGGTTTATGTCCGCTGGGTAACCGCCTGAACTGACGACCACTATGTCTGCGCGGCGATCTACGGTTACACGGTACATGGCGTCAACAGTTTTGACTGCTTCGAGAAACGCTTGCTCTAAATCGCCTGCGAAAGCCTTGACGATTTCGCCTTTGCTGTTGGCGACAATGTTTACGATGAAATCCACTTTTGCAAGTCTTGCAGCCTCAGTCATGTCCTCATGCACGGGATTTCCAGTTAAAACCCCAGTGCGTGAATTAGTGTGTAAAAGCATGGCGTGATTGTGCTTTATTGTTTCTTCGCCTGCGACAGCGGGTAGCACGCTTTTTCTTCCGCCGCCGTAGCCCGCGTAATAGTGGAACCCTACGTCGCCTACGAGCACTTTCACGTCTGCTTCGGCGAACGTGCGGTTCAAGTAAACCTTGTTTCCATGCGTTTTAGTGGTGCCTACGTAAACCAAGTCTGCGGCTTTGCAGTCGTGGCTGAGAGTTTTGACACGTTTGAGGATTTCTTCGCCGAGAATCTTAATCGCTTCCTCTGAGGTTACAGCTCTATGTGTGCCGCAGCCGAAAATCACCGTCACGTTCTCGTCCCGCACACCTGCAGCGTTCAACTCTGCGAGCACGGGCAAAAGCATCATATCGCTTGGTGCTTGTCTCGTGGCGTCATCCACCACTATTGCCACTTTGTGCTCTGCTTTGGCAATTTCGCTTAGCCTTTTAGTACCAATAGGCTCTTGTAATGCTCTTTCCACTTCTGCCTTAGCATCAACTACGCTTGCTTGTTCTTTAGGTTGGATGGAACCTAGAAAGTTTCGAGCTGGAACTCTAACGCAAACATCTGTTTTCCCATAGGGTAGCCAAACGTCGACCATTCAGCATCACGCGATATATCTAAAGAGAAGCGTAGAAAGCACTATTAAGCCTTATCAAACAACTGTCTTAAAGGGCAAAAGGAAAATAACAATTTTCCCCTTGTTTACAGCATATTTTGGTAGCCAATGTTAAATTCAGTAAAAAACTGTACTTATTTGCCATCCGCTGTTTTTGTTATGAGAACCGTGCGTTTGCAACAGTTCAAGTGTTAAGGTGGTCTCAGGTAGATGCGGAGTTGCCCTTTTGAAACCTGAAGGTCTATTCTGCCAATTGAAGTGCAACACTTAGACGCTGGTCCCAGTGCTGAGATGGCAAGAACGTTTCGAAATGAGGATTTTGCACCAAGCAATTCTTTAGCTGCTTCTTTTGCCAACTCAATTTCTAAATGAGTTATTTTCCAGTCTTCTCCGTCGATATGCACATCCTTGACTTTGCCTACTTTGAAACTTTCAACGTACACTTCTTTATCTATTAGCTCGCTCATTTTCATGCATTTGTCCTCCAGTAGATAGGTGTATCTTGATTGTTTGGCTTATATAATTTTCCAAACTAAGAAGACAGTTTTAACAAGATGTTTTCAGTGTCTATTTGCGCCCAGCCTCATGCGGTGCTGCTCAACGCCTACCGCAAAAATAGTAAACCCTATATGCAGTCGCACGAACCTAACAGAGACCTATGCTTGAAATGTGGTCTCAATGGACATACTCACCATAATATTTATTGCAGTTGGTTTGGCGATGGATGCGTTTGCCGTTTCAATAGCAAACGGAATGTCAGCAAGCGGTCAAAAACGGAAAAACGCGTTCATCGTAGCATTATTCTTTGGAACGTTTCAGATGCTTATGCCCCTTGTCGGGTGGCTGGCAGGTCTCGCAATGGCAGAGTTAATTATGGAAATTGACCATTGGATAGCCTTCGGTCTCTTAGCGTTCATTGGTTTAAAGATGATTTATGACTCTTCGAAAAAAGAGAGCAGCACCAAAGGGAGCAATCTTCGAATTCATACCCTGTTAACGTTATCTGTTGCCACCAGCATTGACGCATTAATGGTTGGCTTAAGTTTTGCATTTCTCCAAACAGCACTTGCAACGCCCATAATCGTCATCGGCATTGTAACATTTTCCCTTTCGTTCGCAGGCTTCTTGTTTGGCAGCAGTATCGGAAAGATTTTCGGGAACAAAATCAAAGCCGTAGGCGGAATTATACTAATAGTCATCGGCATAAAGATACTGCTTGAGCATTTAGCTTAACGGTTAACAGTTGTGCATACAATTTCTGGCACTGCTAAGGTGTCGTCAAGTATCTGGCTCTTTCCGCAACTTAACTGGCGGAAAATCCGTGATGCTCAAAGTTGCTGAAGCGATTTTGATTTTTGCAGATTTTTCGAGTTCTACAAGAATCATTCGGCTCAGCTTATCATGCAGGTCTCGTCTATGCCTAACTTCGGTAATGTATCTGATGTCGAAGGTTATCCAGTTGTCCGTCAGAGTCAAGAAAATGGCAGGTTCAAGCGACCTTTGCGTGAAATAATATTTTCCCTCTATGTCCACAATCCGCTTCTCTGCATTTTCAGTTATCTGTTTTGTTTCCTTCCTCACGATATCGATAATTAGAGCGTTTGCTTCAGCCCAGTCGCTGTCGTAAGTAATGGGAATTGTGATTTCGTCCCAGATGAAGGCGAAGTCTCTTGTGTAGTTTTGTATGGTGCCATTTAAAACCACGCCGTTCGGCACGATTGTTAATCTACCTGTCGCTTGGTCTCCTGCGACCCACTCGCGCGTTTCCATAAGCGTGGTGTAGAGCAAGCCGATGTCTATTACGTCTCCGAATTTCTGGTTGATTTCTATTCTGTCACCAACACTGTAAATTCCGTTTATGACTATCATTATGCCACCTATGAAATTCTTGAAAATATCCTGAAGGGCAATTGCCACGCCTGCCCCAACTAGCCCGAAAGCAATTAGGATGTTTTGAGCCTCAACTATCCATATACTGGCAAAGGCAAGCGCAAAAGTGGCAAGGCTTAAAATCGAAATAACCTTTCGCAGGGAATACCTAGTTTTAGACTCTTTGATTCTCTTCGTGACGAACTCTTCGAACAAAACCTCAAAAAAGAAGTAAATCACCGTAAGCGCCAAACAGGTGTAGACGCCCTTTTCCAAATAAGCGTGCGGATACCTGAAATTGACAAAACCTAGTAACACAGAGCCCACAATCAGGGACAACAAAATGATTAGCCTAGAACGCCTCATCGGCTTTTTCCCCAAATATACTCAGCAACAGTAATATTTATACTCACATTTCTTCACCCAACAATTTCAGCCCCTATGTAAAAGGGACTATGTTTTTTCAAGACCTATTTCTGACTATTTAAAGAGTGGACAAGCTTCCGCAAGCGCTAAGGCGCAAAAAGAAACATTTTGGCGCCGCCGAAAGTCTTCACACCCCACGGAGACCATTTAGACCTTAGCCTCCCGCTTGATTAGCTCTTTTAGCTCGTTGCTGAGTATCTGTAGTTGGTGGTTTTCGTAGTCTTCTGTTGTTTTGTGTGTTATGGCTCCTTGTGTGAGTGCTTCTCTGGTTAGTAGTGCTTCTGGGTTCATTCCCCATGCGCGGATTATTTCTTTGAGGGCTTCGACTTTGTTGGTTTGGGTTTTCTTTGTTATGCAGAGTCCTGATGATGCGTAGACGTTTCGGAGTTTGTCGATTCCTATGCTTTGGATGTCGTGGTAGGTGTCCACGGTGTGTCCCATCATGTAGTCGACGTAGTCGGATTGTACGCCTAAAGCGAGGAGTTGGGTTTTGAAATATTTTCTTAGGCTGTGGACTCTTAGGTCGTACATGCGTCCGTTGCGTTGCTTGAGTAGGCCTGCTTGGATGTATAGGTGGTGGACGGCTTTGCGGATTTGTTTTCCTCCTATTGGTCTTGGGTTGTGTCGTGTTTCGTCTCGAATTAGTGGTGATTCGTTGGTTAGTTCTTCTGGTGGTCTTCGTTTGTCTGCTGAGCCAAGTCGTCTTTGTTCCATGTAGAGTTTAAGGTACATTGCTGCTTCTGCGCCGAGGAAGGTGTCGTAGTCGTGGTATTTTCCTTTGGTGATTTCGGCTTCTATGTGGACGTGTATGGGGGTTCTGTTGGCTTCAAGGTCTTCTTTGACGTGTCTGTATTGGAGTTTTGACAGGGTTTCTTCTCTGAATGCGCCTAAGGCTAAGCAGGTTACGATTACTTTGTCTCTTAGGTTTGCTATGTCGAGAAGGTGCGCTAGTTCTTCAGGTTTGGGGGCGCGGTCTTTGTATTTTACTCGTCTGCTGAGTCGTTCTGAGAGTTGTATGTTTATTCCGTTTGTTCGGTAGAAGGTTTTGACTGCTTTGATGCAGTTGTTGACTGCGCTTGGTGTTAGTCCGTCGTCTTGGAGTTCTGCTAAGTAGTCGTTTAGGTAGCCTGTGTGGTTTTGGATTCTTTGGGGGTCGGGTATGTTTCCGATTGGTTTTAGGTCTTGTATTATTAGGTCGGGGCTGTATCCGAGCCAGGTTGAGTATCTGTTGACGTTTACGGTGTAGTTGCAGCAGGTGCGTGTTGAGCCGGAGCAGTGGCGTAGAAGGTGCCGCGCCATTTTTAGTAGGCTTTGGTTGTCAAAGGCGAGTGGTATCATTGCGGGTCTTTCGCTGACGAAGGAAGTTAGGATGAAGGATATTAGACCTTTTTCTTTGGCGGCGAGGACTTTGTTGAGGTCTAGTGTTATTGGGGTTTTGAGTTTCCAGCCTTTCAAGCCTAAGTTAATGATGATAGTGTTGTTTTCGATTTTCATTGGGAACTGTATTGTTTTTAATTCTTCAACCGTGAGTTTTCTGGTTCTTCGGATGGGTTGCGGGATGGCTCTTGCTATGGCTTCGGTCATGTCGGTTGTTCTCCTTTTCTTTGAGTTTTTCGCTCAATTGGTGTGAGCGCATACTCGGTGTTAACTATGGTTGCTTGGGAATTTAAGTGGCATTCTGAAGTTTCTTGTAGTGGCAGTATGCTGACTTTCAGCTTTTTGTACTCTATAATGTCGGTTTTTAGCAGAACCAAGCCTGTAGCTTTGGGGTCGCCTCCCTTGAGTGTAGGTGGTTCTGCGTCTTTATCCCAACAGAGCGTGATGTATTGCTCGCATTCATATACTAACCAGCCAAGGGTCTCTCTAATTTGTGGTTTTATTACTAAAGGTTCGCAGCGACTGAAGAGAACATGATCTAAATAAATCACATAAACCAATGAGATATTAGCTTTAATCACTGATAATGTGCCTCCTCTGTTTTTTTAAACTGGAGAAAACACTAGTCAATAAGCAACACAAAACAACAATTCTCTGGTTAGACGAAACGGCAAGCTGTTTTAAACATCCTCCGCATTTGCTACAACACAGATTTAGTTTTTCGGCGATTACCTGCTGAAGAGATTTTTTCGGGGTCTCAATTACCTCTAATCTTACCTTGCGTGTCTGGTCTTGATGATGCACATAAATTCTTGCAAGCTCCCCGCACCACAGCTTGAAAGTTATGTTAAAGCTTTCACCGCTAAATTCTTGAGCAGAATCTTTTCCGTAGTGCCATTGGGTGACCAACCAATTTTCAACCAGAGGAAGCCTGTCCTCTGTTAGCTCAGGCTGTATAGTCTTGCAGACGGTAAGAAGGTTATTGCGGATGCCTCCGAGAAATGCTGCCATACTAACGAAACCAGGCACTGAAGCTTCTACAGGTAAATTGCTGCAATCTAATACGGATGAAACCTTTCCGTTTCTGTGCAAAGTTACCTTAAGCGAACGATATTTTGACCAAACGAAAGAATCAAAGAAAATATCCTTTGAAATAGGATTGAGCTTGTAAGCTCCATTTCTTAGAAGAATATTATATAATCCTTCAGCTGCAAAATCCAAATGAACATCATGAACCTTACAAAGCTCCTCCATAGACAGAGAATCCAACAAGGCAACGAAATCCACCTGAATCCGCCTAAGCCCCTTATCCCCCATACGGTGTAGTGTCATTGGCTTTTTGATTCTTGTTTTGTCAGCAGATTTTAACTTATAAAAGGCATATGTTGATTTGCAATATAGTTCAATCAGGCCAAGTTTTTTGAACTTCCAAATTATGTTGCGCCCTGTTCCCTCGGAGTTTATTTCGGGTAATTCTGTTAAATCTCCAGAACAAAATGCCCTTGTGGGGTCAAGCATCATCCACTTCAGCGCTTTCAGTTCAGCAGGGGAAAGAACACCCTTCCAATGCTCTAACGTGTCATTGTCATTGGCTGTCAGAAGCTGTCACCTTCTTAATAGGCTCAAAAATTATGCGTTTGTTGTCGTCTATTTTAACAATGAAGAGGTCAGTGTTTTCTTCTCCCAACTGCTTCCGTAGTTTTTTTGGAATTACCACGACCTTAGAGCTGTCGGTTAAATATGCCTTAGCTGTTGTAACGATTTTTTCCATTAATGTTTATCATCTCGATTCTATACAACGTAGACATTGCAAAACCTATACCATGGGCTATTTCGGTGGCGTGAATTTGGAAGAGACAAATGAGCTAAAAGTGGGAGACTCTGCGTGTATTAGTTGGAAGAAATCAGATGGTTCCGCTATTGGTGGAACAGAGGGCCTTTTTCTCGGTTTAATTGGGGACGACACTATAGGAAAATTCTTGGTATTCGACAGAAGTTGCTATAAAGACTCTTTTAAGGCGAGCGTTTTTTCGCTAGGTATTCATGACCTGAAGATTATTCCTGCTGATTGTGTGGATACTGTGAACAAACTACAATTGAGGGACCGCCCGCCAAACTTGCCCGAGAGGTTTCGGTTTCTTGTAGACGCTTTCTATTATTCTAACATTGACTATCATGCGACTTTTGCGTCTATTCAGAAGCGAAAAGACCTCAAGACGAAGATCATTGGAAATGACAGAGTTGAACAATGCGGAATTAGCCTAAAAGAAATACAGTCCATTAAGGAAGCGTCGATAAACATTACCTGCAAAGGAATTATCCAAATTACCTGCCAGCAGAAGGATTTAGATGATTGCATAAAATGGTTAAGTGGAGCCGTAAGCTTGCCTCCTGAACAGAAACGGTTAGTTATGTTCCCAAAAAGAGTAGCATATCGTTTGAGCGACTCATTTAAGGAAAAAGCCATTCCTACAGATGAGTTGCTGAATGAAATCGGGTCAAGAGACGGCGCACCGATTGTCATGCCACTGGGGTGGAAGTACAGATTTGGGGAGGACCCCACACAAAACGCATTGAAAGGGCTATTTTCTGATTACGAGCCAATTTCATTGGGTGGCAACAAGGGTGAATGTTGCTCTAACCAGCAGCAGACAGATTATGATAAAAGCGGGGTAACAGTTCCGAAGTATCTCGGGAATAAGTCACCGATAATGCATATACGAGGAAAAATATTGTCACCGAAAGAAGAAGAGGAGCTTATGAAAATGTGGATGAACTCTCGGTTGGATGTTTGGCAATGGTTCGATAGTGGACCAATGAAGGACGGGCGAATAGAGGGCAAAGTTCTGATTCATGACTTAGCAATTAATAGAAAAACTGGTACTTATGATGTGTATATTCGACCTTACTCAGATGACCAGTTCCCTGATGTTAAGGCACAGAAAAATGTCAGAGTTCACCTAAAATCCTAATTTCTGTATTTCCTTTACTATGGGTTCTATTTGTTTTGTGCTTGTCAAGCCTGTGATGACGGTTTTTCCTGAGGCGAAGATTAGAATGCTTGCTTTGAATGGGTATTTTACTCTGAGTATTGCGCCTGGGAATTGTTCAGGTTCATAGATGGCTCTTGTCCTTTGTGCCCAATCTTCAAGATTGATTGATTGCCCGAAGTCAGCGGTCGCAACGATATTTTGGGTTCTCGGCTCTAACTCAACTTCTGTGATTAAGTGCTTCTCAACAAGGAACTGTTTAGCCAGCTGGAGTTCTTTTTGGGCTTGCTCTTCGCTTTTTGTGCCTACACTAATCAGTTTGCCCGAAAGAAAAATGGAGACTTTGCCCTGCATCTGCTTAGTTTTAAAATAGGCAACTCTTCCGCCGTAAACATCAGCATCGTGGAAAATCTCGCCGAATTGTCGTATCTCCTCAAAATCCATCTCCTGACCAAGGGAAGCAGTTGCAACGACATTAACGATAGTTACTTTAAACATTAGGTGGTCCTTCAAATGTACTTTTTATATAGGTATAATGGTTCCTACGGGAGGTACTTTTGAGTCTTTATCAAGATTACAATTTTTAGGCTTATTAAGTTCACATTATCATAATAGGGTTATCGGTATTAGAGGCTTGAAAATGGCAAAACAGGTGGATTTGAATAAGAAAGTTGTTGTGGGTAATGGTGCTAATTTGGGTTTTGAGCAAAAACTCTGGGCAGCAGCAGACAAACTGCGCAACAATATGGATGCAGCAGAATACAAACACGTCGTCTTAGGCTTAATATTCATTAAGTACATCTCTGACGCTTTCCAAGAGGTATATGCTGAAGTCAAAGCCGACCCTGAAAAGCTATCAGACCCAGAAGATATAGACGAATACCGCATGAGGCATGCGTTTTGGGTTCCTCCTGAAGCCAGATGGGGTTATCTGCAAAAAAACGCCAAACAGCCCACAATCGGTATCCTTGTTGATGATGCCATGGACGCTATAGAGCGTGACAATGCATCTTTGAGAGGTGTTTTGCCAAAGAATTATGCTCGTCCAGCCCTCGACAAAGCACGTCTTGGCGAATTAATCGATTTAATCAGCAGCATAGCCCTAGGCGATAAGGAGAGCCGAAGCAAAGACATCCTTGGTAGAGTCTATGAATATTTCCTTGGGCAATTCGCCGATGCTGAAGGCAAAAAAGGCGGACAATTCTACACTCCCAAAAGCATTGTGCAACTTCTAGTAGCCATGATTGAGCCGTTTCGTGGGCGCGTTTTTGACCCCTGCTGTGGATCGGGCGGCATGTTTGTGCAAAGCGAAAAATTCGTCCAAGCACACCAAGGCAAAATCGACGACATCCACATCTTCGGCCAAGAATCCAACCAAACCACCTGGCGCCTCTGCAAAATGAACCTAGCCATACGCGGCATAGAATCCAAAGAAGTACGCTGGAACAACGAAGGCAGCTTCCAAAACGACCTCCACAAAGACCTAAGAGCCGACTACCTACTAGCAAATCCGCCGTTTAATGATTCAGATTGGAAAGGTGAAACGCTTCGAGAAGACATTCGCTGGAAATACGGTACCCCACCAGTAGGTAACGCCAACTTTGCTTGGGTTCAACACTTCATCTATCACCTAGCGCCTCATGGGATAGCTGGTTTTGTTCTTGCTAACGGCTCTATGAGTAGCAACACGTCAAATGAAGGTGAAATCCGCAAAAACATAATCGAAGCTGAAATAGTCGACTGCATGGTAGCTCTCCCCAGCCAACTCTTCTATAACACTATGATACCCGCTTGCCTATGGTTCATAGCCAGAGACAAACAAAACCACAGGAACAGGGATCGCAGAGGGGAAACCCTCTTCATAGACGCCCGAAAACTCGGCACCATGGTAGACCGCAGACACCGAGAACTCACCGCAGAGGACATCAAAAAAATCGTTGACACCTACCACGCATGGAGAGGCGAACCCGCAGATGGGCAAAAGATAGAGTTCCGAGATGTTGCTGGATTCTGTAAATCTGTAAAACTCGAAGAAATAAGAAAACAAGGACACATACTAACACCCGGACGATACGTTGGGACTGAGGAAGAAGAGGAAGACTTGGAAGAGTTTGAAGAAAAGATGAACAGATTAATTTCTGAACTATCCCAGCAAATGGAAGAAGAGCAACGGCTTGATAGAGAAATAAAAGACAGTTTAGGACGGATAGGATATAACATCTGAAAAATCACAGTTGTGTAATCAATCACTTCCAGACGGCTGGCAAATTAAAAGAATTGGGGATTTCTGTCAAATTAGACGTGGCGCTTCTCCGCGGCCTATTCATGAATTTTTGTCAGATTCGGGAATACCCTGGGTAAAAATAGCGGATGCGACAGAACAGCATACAAGATTCATAGAAAAAACCAATGAGTACATAATCGAAAAAGGAAGACCAAAGACAGTAATGGTTGAACCAGGCGACCTTATAGTTTCGAATAGTGCAACACCAGGCATACCAAAATTTATGAAAATACACGCAGGCATTCATGACGGCTGGCTTTTGATTGAACCCTCACCAGAAGTCGACAAAAATTTTGTTTATTACCTGTTCATAACTGAAAGAAACAATTTGGTAGGGCTCGCAAACGGAACTATATTCAAGAACCTGAAAACTGACATCGTGAGGAACCATCAAGTGACCTTACCTCCAAAAACAGAACAAGAAAATATTTCCAAAATTTTAACAACCTTAGATTCTAAAATCGAGTTAAATCAGCGGATAAATTGTACTCTTGAGGCTGTTGGAGGGGCTTTGTTTGGGCGTTGGTTTATTGATTTTGAGTTTCCCAACCAAGAAGGCAAACCCTACAAGTCAACAGGGGGAAAAATGGTTTACAGTGATGAAATGGGGAAGGAAATTCCAGAGAATTGGGAGGTGAAAACTCTTGAAAACGTGGCAGATTTTACAAGAGGTTTCTCATATAGCGGTGCAGAGAAAAGTGTAACAGACGGCGACCTAGTGTTCATTACGCTTAACAGTATTTACGAAGGCGGTGGTTTCAAAAGGGAATTCAGCTATTTGACAAGTAACCGTTTGAAAGAGCGTCATTTAGTTAAGGAAGGCGATATAATAATCGCAAATACCGAACAAACTAAGACTGGAACGTTACTGGGCTTTCCAGCGCTTGTCGAGTTTCCAAATAATTACAATAAAACCGTAGGCTGTTTTTCCCATCATATAACTAAAGTAACGCCAAAGCAAAAGGAAATGGTATACTATCTTTATCACTACTTGCACCATAACCAATTAAATGCTGTAAAGTATCATACCGGCTCAGTAATATGGGGACTTGATGTATCAGGATTCATAAAAAACGAGAATACTCTTTTGCCTGACAGTCAAGTTTTAAAGATGTTTTCAGAGATAATTAACATCATATTTAAGAAAAAACTGATTAATAACAAGCAATCAACAACTCTTTCAACGCTTAGGGATAACTTGTTACCCAAGCTAATGTCTGGGAAAATAAGAGTACCCATAAACAAATAAATTGAGGAGCAAAAGCAGATTGCCTAAAGCTATATCAGAGGAAGATCTTGAGAATGAATGTCTAGATTTGTTTTGCAGTCAGGGTTATTTGAGGGCTTTTGGTCCGGATATTTCTGAAGATGGAGCTGCTGAGGAGCGTAAGTATGGAGAAGTAGTTCTTGCCGGGCGATTGCGTGAGGCGCTTAGGCGGATTAATAGGTCAATTCCAGAGGTTGCTTTGGATGAGGCAGCCAAGAGGATCGTCAGAACTGAGAGCCAAGACTTAGTTGTCAACAACCAAATGTTCCACCGTTTGGTGACTGATGGCGTAAGCGTTGAAACCAAAAGACCTGATGGAACATTAAAGAATGAGATTGTTTGGCTTTTTGACTTTGAAAATGCAGAGAATAACGAGTTTCTAGCGGTTAACCAATTAACAGTTAAGGAAGAGCGCAACAACCGCCGACCCGACATAGTGCTATTCGTCAATGGTTTGCCACTGGTGCTGATTGAGTTGAAAAACCCTGCAGACGAAAACGCCACCGTCTGGTCTGCCTTTAACCAGTTTGAAACTTACCGGCAACAGATTCCAAGCATATTTCGCTTCAACGAGATCTTAATGATAAGCGATGGATTGCAGGCAAAAGCTGGAACGCTTAGCTTAAAAAAAGAGCGCTTCACCCCATGGAAAACTATTGAGGGCAAAAAACAACTCGACAACATCCCCGAACTTGATACATTAATCAAAGGTATGCTGAACAAGAAAACCCTTCTTGATCTAATCAGGCACTTTGTAATCTTTGAAGCAGACAAGGACAAAAAAGACAGCAGACTAAGACTCACCAAAAAACTCGCCGCATACCAACAATACGACGGAACAAACGAAGCCATAAAATCCACAATTAAAGCAACCAAAAGCAACCACAAAGCAGGCATAATTTGGCACACGCAAGGCTCAGGCAAAAGTCTAACCATGGTGTTCTACGCCGGAAAGATGGTGCTGCAGCCTGAACTTGAAAACCCAACCATCGTCTTGTTAACTGACCGAAATGATTTGGATGAACAACTTTTTGGCACATTCTGCAGATGCCAAGAACTGCTAAGGCAAGAACCAAAACAGGCAACCTCCAGAGAGGAACTCCAAGAACTTCTAAAAGTCAAGGCAGGAGGCATCATATTTACTACCATCCAGAAATTCTTCCCCCAAGAAGGCACCACATACCCCCAACTCTCCGACCGAACCAACATAATCGTAATTGCTGACGAAGCCCACAGAAGCCAATACGGATTCGGACTAAAAATCCCCAAGAATTTAGACGAAGACGCCCTAAAATACGGCTACGCAAAATACCTCCGAGACGCTCTACCCAACGCCACCTTCATCGCATTCACAGGAACCCCAATTGAAAAAGCAGACCGTAGCACCCCCGCCATATTTGGCAAACCCATACACGTCTACGACATAAGCCAATCAGTCAAAGACGGAACAACCGTAACAATCTACTACGAAAGCCGACTCGCAAAAATCGAACTCAAACCAGAAGAACGCCCCCACATAGACTCAGAATTTGAAGAAGTCACAGAAGGAGAAGAAATAGACGAAAAAGAATACCTGAAAAGCAAATGGAGCCGCCTAGAAAAAATCGTAGGCAGCCCCAACCGCATCAGCAGAGTAGCAAAAGACATAGTAGACCACTGGGAAACCCGAAACCAACTCCTCGGCGGCAAAGCCATGATAGTCTGCATGAGCAGAAGAATCTGCATCGACCTCCACAACGAACTAAAAAAAATAAGACCCGAATGGTACAACCCAGACGACGACAAAGGCACCATGAAAGTTATCATAACCGGCTCAGCAACCGACAAGATAGACTGGCAAGAACACATCCGAAACAAACTCCGACGCCACGACATAGGCGAAAGAATGAAAGACCCCTCAGACCCCATGCAAATCGCCATCGTACGCGACATGTGGCTAACAGGATTTGACGCCCCCAACCTAAACACTATGTACCTAGATAAACCCATGAAAGGACACACCCTAATGCAAGCCATAGCCCGCGTCAACCGCGCCTTCAAAGGAAAAGAAGGTGGCCTAATAGTCGACTACATCGGCATAGGCCAAGACCTAAAAGAAGCACTCATACAATACACGGAAGGACCAAAACAGGAAACAGGCATAGATCAAGAAACCGCAGTACAAAAAATGCAAGAAAAATACGAAGTAACCAAGGTCTTCTACCACGGCTTCAACTACAAACCATTCTTCACCGAAGAAAAACAAAGACGACAAATAATAATAAACGCACAAGAACACATCCTAAAACAAGAAAACGGCAAAGACCGCTACCTTGAACAATCCGGACTTCTACTCAGGGCATTTGCGCTCTCAATTCCAAACACTAAGGCAATTGCAATCCGAGACGATGTTGGCTTTTTCCAAGCCGTCAGAGCCGCAATAATCAAAAACACAGGAGAATCAGCCAAAGTTAAAAGCGAAGAACTCGACGCAGCCGTAAAACAAATCCTATCAAAAGCCGTCATAAGCGACCGCGTCATCGACATATTCGCAGCCGCAGGACTCGACAAACCCAACATATCAGTTTTATCAGAAGAGTTCCTCGAATACGTCAAAGACCTGCCTCAGAAGAACTTGGCTTTTGAAGCGCTCAAAAAACTACTCATAGACGAAATCAGAATCCACCACCGCAAAAACATCATTCAAGCCCGAAGCTTCGAAGAACTACTCGACAAAACCATCAAAAGCTACACAAACAAAAGCATAGAAGCCTCAGAAATCATCCAGCAACTAATCGAGTTAGCCAGAAAAATGCGGGAAGAAAAAAACCGAGGAACCCAACTCAACCTTTCCGAAGAAGAAGTCGCCTTCTACGATGCTTTAGCGGACAACGAAAGCGCTGTCGAAGTCCTGGGCGATCAGACGCTGCGGGTCATGGCAAAAGAACTTGTGCAAACGGTACGCAAAAACGTAACAATCGACTGGACACTAAGAGACAGCGTCCAAGCCAAACTCCGCGTGCTCGTGAAGCGGCTGCTGAGAAAATACGGCTACCCACCAGACAAACAAGAAAAAGCAACACTAACTGTGCTGGATCAAGCAAAACTGCTAGGCAAAGACTGGGCAGAGATTGATACGCCTAACAGAGGGATAATCTAATGAAGACAGATGTTGAAGACAGAGCCAAAAAGTATGATACTAACGGCCAGATAAAGCGATTAGTTGACGAGACCCTTGAAAGGCTCCGAGAGTTTAGGCGAAAATACCCTTTCACCGAAGAACCAAACCGGATCGAGAGTTTAACTGCAGATGACATCTTTAAGACAGAAACGGGCGAGATGGGCGGCTTCTTTCGCTACATTGAGCATCAACTTAAAGAGCTTGGGCATCTCACCATCTATGGCTCCACTGTATACCACACTATCAGAGCGCAACTAGAAGATTTCAAAGAGCTTCTATACACCGTTGTGGATAAGGAAAAGTTAATAGCTGAAAAGGTAGATGCGCCATGGCAGTCGATAAAGGGTTTAGGCGGAGACAGCCACATCGCAAAGAAGATTATTTTCTGCCTCAACTATGAAACAGGCCAAGTGGCACCAATTTTTAAGACTGAACACATGGAATACTTCCTTGAAAATATCAATGAGGAATCATTGTTTCCCATGAATTATGGAAGCATGAGTTTAGGTGAGAAGTACGAGTTTTTAACCCAAAAACTAATGGAAGCGAAACAAAGCTCTGAGGTCACTAAGGCTTGGGAAATCACCTATTTCAGCTGGTTCCTCTACCAAACTTATCCACCGCCAAAAATGCCCGCTGCCCCCTCGATAAGAAAAAAACAAGAAGATAATGCAGAGTTAGCGCAGAAGCAGCAATATGGCGCTTTTGTTGAGTTATTAAATGAGTTGAGACGGCAAGGAAAGATTTCAGCAGAACAACGGCGAGAATACAGCGCATCTTGGTCAAAAAACCCCGAGGCAAGACAAATACTAACTGACAAACTCGCTAAACTTAGATAAAGGCAACACACTTACCAAAAGTAGGCATTTCAGAAATACCTCTAATCAAACAATCACAGTCATCAGACAACAAGTTCTTTGTTTAAACCCATAATTTGCTGGGAAAAAGCCATAACTACCCTAAACTGTTGTTCGTCTGGTCTTGTCGGTCTGTATCTAATATCTTTATCTTGGAAGCAGCCAACTATCCCTTCTTGCTGATTCATGCTTCTTGCGATTTCGGCTTCTACTCTTTCAATAATCCGCTTTTCCTCGTTAATCGGTGCTAAAAAGATTCTGAACTGTTCAATAAACTTGAGGATTTTAGGAGCAAGCTCTGCATTCATTTTAATAAAATCACAGATTAGTTTTGGCTCCCTTCTGTCGGTTTTCCACATTCCGCCCCAAAGAAGATTTTTCCTGCCTTTAGCAAACTCTTCGGGGTCAAAGACTCGGTAAAAGCCATTTAGGTAGCTCTGAACATGCTGTAGTAAGCGCATGACAAAAGAAGTTCCAGTTTCGCCAACATAATAGACAAGATATTTGCCTTCGAAAGGAATTGTAAATAAATAGACTCCTTTCTTATCACCCATTGAGCAGGTAAACACATTTTCATCTTCACTCTTAACAAAACTGTATGGCCCATACCAATTAATTTTGAGAGGATTAGTAACCATTCTCGGCACCTGGTCAATTAAGAATGCTTTGTGTATGCTTGTTTTATCATGGTCATCAGATAGCCATAGTCTATTTGTGCTGTGTCAAATCTTTTTGCAACTCAATGTTATCCGCTGTATCGGAATAATTCATTTGAATTAGCTCGTAGCCTAACTTGGCGCTTAGTCTGCTGTGTAGTGTAGGATCACACCTCTTGCACAGAATCTTGCCGTCTGGGTAAAGTTCTTGCATGGTCTTAATAGTTTTTTCGTCTGCCGCAATGATTTCACCACATCTACATTGAACTAACGTAGAATAGGTATCGTTCAATCCCATAAGATAGCCAATGCCTGTCAGTATATTTTGCCCTTTTTTGGTTTGGCAATCTACCAGCTTGTTTAAGTCGATATTCCATTTTTTCGATATGGCAAGAATCTCGGTTGCTGTCTTTTCCCCAAACATTTGGTTGATTATCATTTCCAAGTCCTTGTCTTTCGAATGCATTTTTAGGATAGCGGCCATGCTGTAATTATCCAGATTAATTCGCGATTTATCGTAAGGAGCAACCAGAGAATAATCAATAGCTTGTATCATTGACCAGGTGCCGTTCAAATTTAGTAACGCCATTTTTATGAGGTCGCCTTTATCGACATGCTTGGCAATCATGTCCCTATACAATTCGTCAGTTATTTGCACCCAAATTCTATACGGGATGCCTGGAGGGAGAGTAACGAATACTTCCAATTCATTTTCTTTTATTACGCTAACAACCCCATCGTGGATACGGTACGTATCAGGTTTAAGACTGCTATCTAGACGTGAGGCATCAATAGCGTAAGGTGTTGGTTCGGTGATCGCCGAAAGAAGCTTAGTGATTGGAGCAAACTTGGGCTGTAGTTCAAGCTGGCGCACTTTAAAAAGTTGATAAAGATCAACGCTAAGAACTACGATTGAAGAAACAAGCGATATTCCTTTCCAATCAAAATAAGGCGGGAATGGAACATAAAAGAAGGGCTTTACTACAAGGTTTTCATCAAGACCAAACTTACCCAAATTATTTTTAATATACTCAACTTTCTCGAAAAACTTTAGAAGTTCTGTGTCCACGGAGCTAAGAGTCAGCGATTCTCTAAATTTCGATTCAACTACAATCAGGTTCTTTTCGTCAAAAGCCATGAGGTCAGCAATTTCCTCATTTTTCTCAGGATGCTTTACTCTTAGTAACGGAACCTTAAGAACTGGATGTTCAGTTTCAACTTCATACGCGGCTAGGTTTGCGAAGATCAGGTCTTCTACGGAACTGCCGACATAGTTAAGAAATTCGCCCTTTTGCTGCTCTTTGCTCCAGCGTGAACTAATATGCATTAACAGAAAAAGGGAATAGTAGGGCAAGAAGATGCTATCTTTAGTTTCAAAAATAACTGTGCTGCCTAGTCCGGCTAAGTGTTCGGCGTCAAATTTCATATTTTCAAAGTACCATTTCGCGTTCTGTTCTCCAAAGTTTCTTCCAATAATCAGTTTATATTCTTCGAAGAAGGCTTTAGTTATCGCAGTTAGCCCTTCATTTTTTGAGAAATTGATGCCTAACCTTGTTGATATGAATGCAGCAATGGATACAGAAATGGCATCAAACGATTTTATGTTAGTTGGGGATAAGAATGGTAAGAGTCTCCGACCGTAAATTCTTCTAACTTCTCTGTATAACTCTTCACCGATTACATACGATATACCAGGTTGAGTGATTATTTCCTTAAGCGCTTCAAATTCGTCGTTCACAAATCTGGCAAAATTGTCATCCCATTCTTCATTGCCTGTTTTGAGCAGCTCACGATATTTCTCAGCAACTTTCGTGGGAATTGCGTTTAATACATCATACTCCGTAGAAACTACTTTTTCGGAACCACCGATAGAAACAAGTTGCGCCCACCCTTTTTCGAGTCTAAGAAGTTCATTTTCTATAGTAATAATTGCCTCAGCTGTATTGATAATTTTCTCAGCAAGCCCGTCTTTAATCTGACCTTTTCCGTTCCAGGGATACTTGGAAATAATATATGATAAGGCAAGCCATCGCTTAATTTTATCTTTGTCATGGCTGAAATTTACGACGCAAATCTTGGCTACCTTTTCGCGCTCACGTAACAAGCTAATAATTATTGTATCTGGGTCAATTTGTTGTAGGGAAAACAAAAAGTCTCTTTTTAAACTTCCCAACTCGTCGGTTAACTCAAGTGCATGTTGCTTCGGGTTCAAGACAGGAATAGCGCTACATTTGGGACAAAGCACTTCTTCATCAATAATTCGTGCAGTACCACAAGCGCAAGGCATGCTCTCGCCCAACATACCTATGCGCATTTTGCTTAATAATTTGGCGGAACCACGTACACGCCTGACATGCTTTTTTATGTTTTCCTCATAAAGCCCCTGACAAGAACGTATTCTAATGAAACAGTAATGCGTTTTCTGCTAAGGCTACTCCGTAACTCATTGTTCATTTTCGTGTTGCCTGTTCCTTCACTTGCATGACCAATACGGTTTATTCTCCAATTCTTCATGCTTCCGCGGATAATCTGAGGATTACTTGTCAAAATGTAAAAGGGCAATTTTGTTTGAGAAGTGTAGAGCTCAGCCATAAAGTTCAACAATCGTTTCCCAATGCCTATCCCTTGATAGTCTGGCAACACCACAAGCCTAGACACACGATAATAACGTGCTCTCATACGCACATGCACCACCGCGATGAACGCTATGGGTTTGCTATTGTAAACTGCAACATAACACCTTGCAGTCGGAGGCAGAGCGCTATTTAGATAGTGATATTGCCGAAATATTTTCCAAAGCTGGGCGCCGCACCGATAAACTTTGAGTTCAACGGGCGGCCTAACCCTTTTTTTCGCGTAAACTCCATAGTATCAGTGCAAAACACCCAATCAGGCTCCAACCAATCAATAACATCATAATGACACGTAACAGCCACAAACTGCTTCCCGCTCCTCCGAACAGCCTTACTAATCGCAAAGGCACTAACCTTCGCAATTTCCCTATCAACAACACTTGTAAACTCATCAAATACAATCATCGTCTTATCTAAACATAACGCACGGGCAATATCCACGCGCATTTTCTCGCCTTGGCTAAGGCAATCATAGGCTTTGAGCCAGTCAGGCGGCGAAGCAAAACCCACACTACACAGTGCTCGCGTAATTTCACCAGTCTTTTGACTATCTGGAAAATCATCCAAAACACATTTGCTCTTATAATCGAAACCACGTACATACGCTTCAGGGAAAAGCTGCTTAGCAATACTAGTCTTACCCGAGCCACTACGCCCCACAATAACGCCTACTTGCCAATCAAACTCTTCAATCGGCAAAGAACCTTTGAAACGCTTTTCCAGCTTGACATCTGAAAGCGTGTAGCTGCCGACAACGCTCAAAGCCCTGAAACTGTCCGCTTGGCTCCAGCTTTTTACAATGTCAAAATCCGTAGCCTATACCCCTCCAATTTCAGCTTTTCAAAAATCTGTTTCTGCTCAGGCTCATCCTTACACTCAACAATAATTTCATAAGTTCCAGGCACAGTTACAGAAATCTCACGGTCACCCAAATCCCCCGGAAGTTCCTCACCGACGGACTCAAGAAGCGCCTTCAACTCTTCCTTTTCACCCTCATCAATAATCCGCAGATACTCGGCGCTGTCCAATTCTTTGTTGTGTTTTCCCCTTAACTTGTTCAGCACCTGCCGCAATAATCGGCGGTCCACATCCTTAACGGGCAGGCGGATAACGCTGCATTCGGTCATGCCCAGCTCTTTCATTGCTGTGACGCGTTGCTGCCCATCAGCCACCTGAAGCTCACTGTTCGTGACTACGGGAACGATGTCTCCCCACCGTCTAATTGAGGCTTTCAAGCGGTCAAGCTGCGCGAGAGTCATTCTATTGGGATTGTCTTGGTCGAACTTGAGGTCGCTGATTTTCACCCGTTCTGACATAGGAATCGGAATCTCGTTTTCATTTTCCAACTTGCTTCAACTCCTTATTTTCCGCAGTCGTTAATGGGACATCTTGGGACATTTTCTTAAACCAGCCACACTGTTCCGCACACGTTGGACATTTCTCTTTAAGGTAACGTGCGTTTCTCTCCATAGCCGCTTTTTCCTCTTTTTCTTCTTGCTGTTCTTCTAACTCGTCTTGCCTAGCCTGTTCTACTGTGCGGTTAGCAGTTAACTGTTGAATCTCCTCGGTTGTTTTGAAAACGTGATGGCGTTCACAGTAGCGTTGAAAACTCTCAGGAGTAAACAAGGCATGGTTCCAAGCTGCATAAACTGATGCTAAACGCCTTTCCTGTTCTCCTTCGCAAAGTTCCCAATAGCCAGGCGTGTTAAAGACCTCTTCTTCCGCGTCGTATTGCTCTTTAAACCTGCGGGTTTCTTCTATAAGCCAATAAAATCGCGTGTAAAATATCCAATTAGCCAAAGGGTCTTTTAGCGTTACAAAGGCATCTGTGAAGACTTGAAAAATCTCCAGTATCCTAGCCATAAAACGACGATTAGCTGCGTCCACGATTGCTTGATCGCTCGGCGATAACGGCGTGCAAGTGGTTTCTCCCCGTTCCATAGCTTCCTGCAGTTCTTCCGCGTGCGCCTCTAAGATTTGAATCGCCCGTCTATGTAATTCGCTTTCAGCTCGGTCTAACTTTATGTCCCCGTTTTCCCATGTTATTTTTGTTGTGCCCTTTTCAGGGAGTTCGGGTAACACGTTTTTTTCTAATTCATGCAGTTTCTTGCTAACGATATTCATTTCTTTTTGCCCTCTGATTTTGGTATCAATATGCTGTTTTTCAGCTTCTCTTCTAGCTCTATCACACGAAGCTCCAATTCTTCATCTTTGAGTAAGCCGCTATAGGTTGAGACGGCTGAAACCAAAACCCTAGCCCAACCCTGCTTTGCCTTGTCACTGTTTCCCTCGGAATGAATTTTTTGTGAGAGAGGCTTAAAACACCGTCTAAAACCCGAAACAACGTGTTTCTGCGCTCCTTCGCCGAACGGTTTAATGATGGTTTTTTGGGGGTTTCGACCATTGTCAACTTCTCTAACCTTTATTTTTCGCCGCCTCGCTTCCAATAGGGGATTCCGTAAATCAGGTTGCAATCTGTAGCGGGGCAATCGCTTTTTACCAAGCTAGCATTCAGGTTCAAGTATGGTTTAAGGCTAAATTCGATATTCTTGGTTAAACTGGTGACATCACCCGCGTTCCCTTTTTTGCTGTAATAGTTTAGGCGTTTCTTTTGCCTTCGGCGTATGAAGACTTGGAGTTTTGAGAAGAACTGTGTTGTTGAGCGGAAGCCTTCTTTTGGCTCTAAGTTGCACGGTCATAAAGACGCGGTTTTTGACGTTAATGAAGGGCGCTACAAAAAACAATGGAGTTACAGCAGGCGACAACGAAGGGCGTTTCATCGTTGCATAAGCGGTTTGCTCAGAGCCAAAGGGCGCTTAGACAGAATCCGATTCATGACGTTAACAAGCAGCCCACAGAGCGATAGGACGAAACTGAATTATAATTTTAACTTGTTGGTTAAGCAGATTGAGTACACTTTTGGCTTCAAGATGCAATACTGGAAAGCTAAAACCAAAGAAGGCTACGGCGTCTTGCATGTGCTGTTCAGGGTTATAGATGATAAGTTGCCTCGAAAAAGAAAGAAAGGAATACTGATTAGTAAACGCATGCGGGGTTTTGTGCCTCACAAGTGGCTCAGTAAAACATGGGAAAAGATACACGGCGCAAAAGTTGTTGAAATACATGAGTTAAAAGGCAAAAAATCTGAACGTGACATCGCCTACTATGTAATCGGCAACTACGTTTCAAAACAACCGCTAGAAAGAATCAGCTACTCACAAAAATGGGTATGCAAGGGCTTCGCAAAGAAGTGGAAAGAAGTATTGGAGGTTTACGAAAAGAGGGCTGTTGAAGTATGGGATAATTGGCTTCTTTATTCAGAATTACAAAATACTACTCAAAAAAATTAATTGACTTACCGTAGCAACTCGTAATTTAGATTAACAGGGCATCGGGCAGTCTAATGTTTCACAATTTTAACAACTACAGCTGGTTGTTTCTCTATATGGTTCTTAAACTGGTCCATATTCCTAATCATTCCTACATCATATATCACAAAAATTACGTTGGGATACTTTGTCTTATAAGCGATTATGTCATCATTGATTTCACTAATCATTTCCTTTTCTCTTTCAGGCTTATCGCAGAATTTAGTTTCGACTGCTGTTTCTATTTCAGGAAAAACGAAATCTGGGATATACGTCTTGCTAGAGTATTCAATATGGTCTTTTTCCCTAGAGAATTTCCCATCAAGACCTGCGCCTATGAAGAAGCACTCAAGCGCATCGTTTATCTCAGCCTCTTTAGTAGGTTTCGCTCTCACCATCTTTCTGAGGTTACTTTCTATGAGAGCTGCTAGTTGGCGAAAATCAATATTATTTTCTTTAGGTTGAGCCTCAGAAATGGGGGCGGCCTTCTTTTTTGCTTCCGCAGAGGATGAGGAATTGTCCTCTGCAGGATGCTTACTAACTGCCCAGCTCACTGCCGTTGAAATTCGGACTTGAATTTCGGGGGAATTAGAGGAAACCAGCTCAAGGCAAGCTTTGGTCTTGTCTGGTCCGAATTCAAAACTATGATGGAGTAGGGACAGAATTGCATATGCTTTTCTATAATCCATCCCAAAGAAGCCTTCGAGGTATTCTTGATTATCAAGCTGTAATCTAAGTTTGTTTTTATTCTTGAAAAGTTCTATTATTCGATCTATGTCTTCTTTGGCGATATCAATTGGTGTCAAGGTTTGCAAATCATCGAAATTGCACAAACTGAAAAATGCTTTTTCATCATACTTCAAATACCCTGAGGTTACTAGCTTTATGTACGTGAGGTTAATGCTTCGCATGAATTTTATTGATTTTTTCATGAAAGTAAGAACATAATTCTCCTTATTTCCAAATGCTGTATCATCATTCATCGCAGATAGCGTGTCCTTGAATTCTTCAAGTACACCTAAGTACTCATAGAGCTCTCTTTCCTGCCATTTGCTGAAGCTTTCGCCAAAAATACACCGCCAATTCCGTCTTCCTATGGTAGACTCATCCAACCCCGTCATAATATGCCTAAACTTCACTTTACTTATTGCCATAAACTCGTTATGAAGAGGTGAAAAACCTGAGGGGAAATTGGAACCGACACTGAGTTGAATCTGTTTCAGCGTGTCTCGGTCCACCCATTTCATCCTATTCTCATAATCACCGTAAAGCAAGCTGAAAATATCGTGCAGAAATGTTCTTAGTTTTCGGTCAATGAATTTCACCATCGTATCCAAAGCTTCGTCGTATTCAAAATTGCTTAAACGGCGGCGGCACTCGTGAAGTATTTTTAATTCGTCATCCTTGAGCAGTGAAAGAGGAATATAGAAGATTCTCGAATTCTCATGCTCGCTTTTGAAGAAATTCAAAATGAGTGAAAAAGCTTCGCGGTAAAGTGACAAAACCAACGGGAATTTCTTCTGGGGGGCAACATCGCTGGTAACTGCTCTGCAAAACTGTGAAATTGACTCAGGACACCACCAGAAATCTGTCCAAAAAGACAGCAGCGCAAAGTCATCGCGTACAGCGGGCGCTTGCGCTCTCATATAAAATATAACAGACCTTGTCAATAGGGAAAGAGCTTTTGTACATGCGTTCATCATGGTTACAGTCTCATTCGAACTGTATCTATCCTCGGTCTCAAGAATCTTCAAATGGACCCGCTTTGCCGCAGTAAGATATTCCAGTCCCAAATCTTGCGGCATCGACTTAAGCATAGTGTCCAACTGGAAAATTTCTTGGTTGATTTCTTTTGCTTCTTTCTTCTTTTCTGGAAGTCTGTCACCGAATAGTTGAAACAGATAATCTTCCATTGAGAGCTTGTAATCTTTAATGCAGGTCTTGTTGAGAGAGTAAAGTTCTTTGGAAATTTTCCACACATGAGTTTCATTGGCAATTATTTTAGTGATTAATCCTGCTCCTGCAAGCCGCTGAAGATAGGGTACGTCTGGTTCCCTGATCTCCGACTCAACTACCCCATTATTTATATATACTTTAATTAGGAATTCCAAGCATTGTCTCTTTGAAAGCGGAGTTGCGTCTTTAAGGTTACTGAAGAACTCCGAAAACTGTTTTGCCACTTCGGAATTCTTTTCAAAGAGCTTTTGGATACCCTTTTTTGTTTCGGAAGAAATCTTAATTGGATTTGCACTAAGTGCGTCAAAATGTCCATCATAAAATTCGTTCAACAATTCCAGCATTATCTTTCTAAAGGTAATCTTCTTTACGTCTTGGCTATACTTCAAACGGTTGTAGATTCTTTCGATAAACGAACGTTCAATTTTTCTTGGATTTTCGGGGTTTCTGGCAAACGCTTCTAATCGTCTGTTAATAGCATCTAAGGCGATGTCCATATTAATTAGAGGCATGTGCTCCTGTCGATTCACTGACCCTGTAAATTTATCATCTGTTTTAATTCTATCCTCCCAGTCAAGAGATCCTGCTACAATAAAGCCTATTTTTAGTCCAGTTCCCCGTCTAAATTGTGACGCAAGCACTTGCAGATAGCTCATGAAATTCATTGCATCGTCAATATCGCCTTTGTGCAAGTCATCGACTATAATAATGAACCCCTTTGCTCCCTGATAGGTAAGATTCTTCATCAGACCTATCATTGGTTCTTCATCACCTAAACTCTCCAATGAAGGAGGTGTTCCTACCAAAATCGAATGCAGTGTCTTTAGTTCAATACTGACTTTTCTTTGGAACTCAAAAATCAATGCGTGAACTTCAAGCCCTTTACTTAATTGAATGTAAATAGGAAAGATTCTATTTTCAGAAAGGATGGGATTGAGATAGTCAAAAAGAGTAGTTTTTCCTGACCCCCAATCACCGTATATCACAGTGTTTCTGAACAGTTCTGAGACCGAATTTTGAACATATGACTCGTATCTGAGAAAGATAATAGTTTTATGAACTATTTTCTTGTAATAATAATTCTTAATTTCAGCAAGACCATCTAATTCCTTGAAAGGGTCTTCTACAAGTCCTAACTCTTCCCACCAAGGTAAAAACATGTTTCTTTCAGCCGATTCTCCTTCAACAATGTCGGGAAGTGGATACTCTTCCTTATCTAGTATTGAGGGAAAGGCAAAGTACATTTCTGCTTTCTGGTTTATCTTCTCATCCCATTCTTTTAGTTCCTCTTCCTTCTTTTCGATGAATTCTTGCCTCACTTCGTCTTTTATTTCATTACGGATTTTCTCCATTTCCTCAGCTTTTTCTATCACGGAAATGTCTAGCAGCGGTGTAACTTGCTTAGACTTCAAGGCAAGTCTTTCATAGTAATACTGCTTGTTTTGAATGGATTTCTTGAAAAAAGGCAATTCTAGCAACTTGTCCAGCTGGTCCTTGGTGCTAAGTTGAAGGCTTATTATCATTCCTTCTGCAATATCACCAGCCATCTCGGAATCTTTAGGCACTGGACTCTTTACTTGCTCAATGAAGAATTGGTGTTTAAGTTTTTTGAATACTTTCCACGGGAAAGGGTCTTGTTTGAACAAAGAAGTATTGCGCTTTATGAACATTCGCATAGCTTCTTTTTTATCCAAATCACTGCCTTCTTCTCTTGTTAGACTTGAGCCAATTATGGCGTGTTCCGAACTTAAATTTTTTCATATGTTCCAATATTTAACAGATGGATGGTAAATTATTACATCTCTATTTTTAGGCCGAGGTGAGGTAGTTCCATTTAAGTGGGCATGTTCCGACCGCTGGAATTTGAACTAACAGTATCAGCGACGACGTTTCCGCAATCCACTTTTTTCTCTTGTTATTTAACTATTGAATGGGAAGACACTGCTGGAAGTAGCCATTAAACGACCTCCTAATAACATAATCCCAAAGATTTGCAGGGAAGACGTATGAAGACCAGAGAATGTTTCTTTTAGGGTATTACCACCTCAGACTGCTTATGGTATTCAGCAATGTGGTGGTTTATTTTCAATTTCTTAGCATTTTTTACTCATGCAATAGCTCGCATCCGTGCTAAGTCAGAAAGATAAGTTTGAAAGATTTGGCGGACATATAAGAAAAGATAAAATTAAGTCATGCATGGTTGCATTCACGCGAATTGCGAAGCAAAAAAGACTCCTAAAGTTTAATATATCTAAAACGTTCAACAGGGTTTTGTGGAATCTTTATGCACAAGTTAAAGTGCACTCTGATTACCCTTGTCGTAATTGTTCTTCTAACTGTGCCCTGCAATTTGCCTTTTTCATCAAGTACAAACGCCAATTCTAGTGATAATGAATGCCCAATGTTCCACAATGATTCACAACATAGCGGATACTCAATTTCCATTGCCCCCATCACAAACAACACTCTATGGAGCTATGAAACAGCAGGTTATGCGACGACTTCTCCTGCTGTTGCCGACGGCAATGTCTTTGTAGGCTCAGCCGACGACAAGGTTTGTGCTTTTGGCGATTCATCGGCACAGTTTCTAAGTTCTTGGAGCAAATACCAAGGGAATCCGCTTAACCTTGATGCTGGTATAGGCTCCTTCTCAATATTACATGATGAGAATGTGTATAAGATATGGTATAGTAGCCCCGACGGAAAAAGTATCAAATACGCCACATCATCTGATGGGATAACTTGGGCGGTTCATGGAACAGTTTTGTCGCCTGGCCCAGATGACTGGGATAAGCTTTCTGCTGTTGCGCCTACCGTAGTCTACAATGGTTCAGTTTATCTGATGTGGTATAGGGGCTATCCTTACCATGAAGGCCCCCAAGCATACGGATTGGCAGTATCTCCTGACGGGATTTCGTGGACCAAATATAGCAAAAACCCTGTTCTCTCTCCCAGCCCAAATGGATGGGACAGCAAACAAATAGGCGGAGCAACAGTTCTTCTTGACGGTTCAACATATAGGATGTGGTATCATGCCACCTCCGACGGACAGAGCAACGACATCGGATACGCAACATCCACAAATGGAGTTACCTGGCAGAAATATTCATCGAACCCAGTCATCAAACATGGAGAGACAGGAAATTGGGAGTCCAGTTGGAATATTGGCATTGGTGGGAGCTCCATTATCAAAGAAGGAAGTACATTTAAAATGTGGTATACAAGTGTTGACACGCAATTCGGTAATTGGCAAATAGGTTCTACTAATTCGACTGACGGAATCCATTGGGGAGAAACAACACCGGCACTAAGTCCAGAATCTGGCAAATGGGATGGATTTTACGTAGCAAATCCAGCAGTCCTGCTGGTTGGTGATTCCTATCAAATGTGGTACATAGGCGACGATGATGGACAACTGAACAACGATAAGCTTGGCTTGGCTTATGCATCGGCACCTATTACGACACCAAAAAAGCTCGCAGTTGTCATTGGGATAGAAGATTACGGCGATGAATTTTGGGGTATACTCGATCCAGAAAACCGAGTGGGTCCAGCTAGAAGTGCGAGTCAAATATTCGACTTGCTGGTGAAAAACTTTGGGTTCAGCAGTCAGAATATTAATGATGGGGCAGGCGTACTCATTGATCCTCACCCTAGTCTATCAAATGATGATATTACTGAAGACAAAATAAGGGAAGAAATAAACTGGCTTAGGGCAAACGCAGGTCCACAAGACGACGTCCTTCTCTACTATGCTGGTCATGGTTCCCGTCTTGATGGTCAGGAATTCCTTATTGCTCATGGCGACAGGGCTGGTACGCTGCCAATTACAGACAGCGAACTTGCCCGCATGCTGAATAGCATAAACTGCAGAACTCTTATTGTCATTTTGGATATGAGTTACGCTGGCGGTTTCATAAAAGACAATGGGCAATGGTCAGATCTGGCTCTGGATTCGAGCGGAAAACTAGCCAGTAACAGAATTGTCCTGACTTCTTGTGGCGAGGTCACTCAGGATGATGAGGATACAAAGGCTCTGGTTTTTTGGGAGAATGAAATGGCGTTCACTCATTTCTTGACAGAAGGATTCCGCCATGACGCAAATAATGATGGCAAAACCTCAATCGAAGAGGCATTCTATTATGCAGCAGACCAATTTCCAACAACCGATGGATGGGGCTTGAGAAAGATCCTTCAGGAACCTCAAATTTATGATGGTTATCCAAAGGCAGCAGATAACATCGGAGAGTACATCCTCGGCGCAACTGTTGCCCCTCCTGAGACCACCCTTCCCATTACAGCGTTCTGGGTACAATGCCCTGTAGATCTCCACGTTTATGATTCTGCTGGGCACCATGTTGGCTTAGATTCTTCTGGACGACCTGAAATCGGCTTTGAAGCTGATTTCATAGAATTGAACGAATCCCAGCTAATCATAGTTAGAAATGCCACAGAAACATATAGAGTTAAACTTGTTGGAACAGATGAAGGTAGCTTCAACTTGACGGTTAGCACAATAGAAAACGACCAAATCGCTAAATCAAGTTCTCAGATTGGAGTGGTCTTTAAGGGGCAAACAATAGAATATGAAACGAAGACTTCCAGCGAGAAGGTGGAGATAATTGCCATCGAGTCCAATTATGTGTGGACTTATTGGCTTATTCTCACTGCAGGGATTGTAATTGGACTGAGCATTATAATTCTTGCAGTCTTGTCTCATAGGAAAAGACAGCGAGTTGGCGTAATTTGAATTTATTAAAATACCGAATAGTCATGCTCCAATGGCACTCGCATAATCATTTCCGCATCCAATATTAAGAAAACATGTTTGATTTACTGAAAATTTGCCAAGACAGCGACTACTGCCATTTTGTTCGCGCCTTAGGGTAATTGTGGTGTTTTCCTTTGTCACTGCGCGGTCCACGCTTGCGCGGTTTGAAGGGTTCAATCGTGAAATCAATATTATGCTCTATTCAATTAGCCTCCTTCATATTTTTTAATAAAAAAAAGAAAAAGAGAGTGATATTTGCGGTATAAATGTAACCGGGAGGTGGCGCCGCCGAAAGGCTTCGCGACTGCACAGGCGCCATTATACTGTTGCCTCCTCCTGTATTAAGCGTTTTAGTTGGCTGCGGAGTACTGCAAGTTCATGGTTTTCTCGGTCTTCTTGGTTGCGAGTTGTTATGGCTCCTTCGACGAGTGCGTCTCGGGCAAGCATGTTTTCTGGGTTCATTCCCCATGCGCGTATGATTTCTTTGAGTGCATCGACTTTGCTTACCTGTGTTTTGCGTCTTATGGCTAAGTTTGCGGAAGCATAGATGGAGCGTAGTTTTTCGACTCCAAGGCTTTGAATGTCGTCGTAGGTGTCGACGGTGTGGCCCATCATGTAGTCGACGTAGTCTGGTTGGATTCCGAGGGCAAGAAGCTGGGTTTTGAAGTATTTGCGCAGGCTGTGAGTTCTTAAGTCGTACATGCGTCCGTTTTGTTTCTTTGTGATGTTTGCCTTCATGTATAGCGTGTGGATTATTTTGCGAAGTTGCTTGGAGCTTATGCCTTTCACTCGCTTCGTGTTCTCGTCTCTGATTAGCGGCGACTCGTCGGTTAGCTCTTCAGGCGGAGTGTAGACGGTTCCTAGTCTTCTTTGTTGGAGGTAGAGTTTGAGGGATTCGGCTGCCTCGTTGCCGAGGAAAGTGTCGTAGTCGTGGTATTTGCCTTTGGTTATTTCAGCTTCGACGTGGATGTGGATGGGAGTAACTTTGTTTTCTATGTCTTCGCGCACATGTCTATAGAGGAGTTTGCTGAAGGTTCCTTCTCTGAATCCGCCCAATGCTAGTGCAGAGATGATGAGTTTTTCCCGCAAGTTGGCGATTTCCAGCAGTTTAACGAGTTCTTCAGGTTTTGGCGCTCGGTCTTTGTAGGTGACTCTTCTGCTCAGTGGCTCGGAAAGTTCGACTTTGACTCCATTTACTCGATAGAATGTTTTGACAGCTTTGATGTAGTTGTTGACTGCTCCGGGTTTCAATCCTTCATCCTGCAACTCTGCCAAGTAGTCATTTAGGTAGCCTTGGTGGTTCTGAATTCGCAGCGGATCGGGGATAGCTCCAGTAGGCTTGAGATCTTGAATTATCATGTCAGGACTATACCCCAGCCAATTAGCATACTTGTGCATATTTACGGTGTATAGGCAGCAGCTGTGAAGGGAACCTGAGCAGTGTCGCAGGAAGTGTCTTGCCATTTTCAGTAGGCTTTGGTTGTCGAAGACGTATGGAATCAACGCGGGTCTGTCGCTTGCGAACGCTTTGAAGATGTAGGCGATTAAGCCTTTTTCTCTGGCTGCAAGAACCTTGTCCAAGCTGAGAACGACGGGTTGTCTTAGTTTGTATCCAATTGCACTCCGCTCGATAATGATGGAATCGCCCTGAATCTGCATCTGGAAATCTATTGTCTTCAGTTCTTCAACATAGAGTTGGCGTGTTCTGCTGATTGGTTTCGGTGAGGCTACAGCTATGGCGTCAGTCATTTTTGCTGACTCTCCCTTTTCTTTGTTTGAGTTTTTCGCTTCTTTGGCAGAAGCGCATACTCAGCTCTAACTATAGGTTGTGCCGAATTTAAATGACAGTTTGAACTTTTTTGTAATGGTTGCCTGTAGATTCCTAGCCTTCTCAATGCTAGAATATCTGTTTTCATCAAAACCGCTCCTGAAGATTTTGGGTCTCCGCCGCGATGGTTTGGAGGTTCAGCTTCGTGTTCGTAAAACAAATTAATGTACTCGTCGCACTCGTAGATGAGCCAGCCCACTGCCTCTCGCACTTGAGGTTTCATGCTTAAGGGGTCGGCTCGATGGTATATGACATGGTCAAGATAACGAACTGAAATCAATTCCTCTGTTCGTTTCTGCTTAGCCACTCATTCCACCCAGTCACAAAAACCCAAAGCTTATGAGGGTAACCTACGCATCCTTTTGTGTCTCTTCTCTTTTCACAAGCTCCCACGGAATCCGAGTCACTAAACCGCATCCAGAATAACTGTAGCAAAACTCTTGATCGGGGAAACTGCAGTCCTCAGCCAGCTTGAGTCGTCGCTTGTTCAATTTGACGTAGCAGGCGCATTCCTCGCCGAGGCAGTCGCTGTTTTCTTGTTGCGGGTGTGCAGCAGCGAAAGGACAAACCTTACCGTTCAGGTTTACCATGCTCCTCATCGACCTTCTTAGGCTTGGGTGTATGCTCGTATTCCTCCAAGTGCTCAAAAAGAACCTCATAGGCAACTTCCTTGGCTATTGTTCTGATTAGTCTTCTTTGCGCTTTTTCGGATTCGTTCATGAGCTTTTTCTCCTTTTAGCTTGTTTCTCCTTTGCGACTTCAGAATTGTCCGCTTGGGTCTTGATGGTTTTTTCAAGGGTTTCGATTCTTAGGCGTACGGCTTCTGACACGAACTCGGAGACGCTGTGGTAGGTTCCGATTTGTTTGATGAGTTGTTTTACGCGTTCTATGAGTTCGTCGTTGAGGGAGACGCTTCGATAATCGTGTCCAGGCATCCTTTCATACCTCACTCTAGCTTTGTTGGTGTGGTATGTGTGTGGTTAAATAATAAAAGGGTTGTCGAATCGCTAACATTAAAACTGAAGAGTTAAGAATAGGTAAATTTAATAAGTCTTGACTAACGTACTAATGAAGTAGGAGTGTGGTATAAGTGCCTGTTGACAAGTACCGAGGTGTAAGCCTCCACAAAGACCTTGTTGGAGCAATAGAAGAGTACATCAAGACTCATCCAGAAATGGGCTACAAGAGCCTGGCAGACTTCGTCACAGACGCCATAAGGGAGAAATGCGAAGAACTCGGCATCTTCCTGCCTAAATCTGAGCTCCCCGTTCTTGAACACTTCAACCTAAACGAAAGCGGCGTTCGCATACTTGACCGATCACTTGCCACCAAATCAGCCAGCGGAAGAATCATAGACATAAATTTTAAGCCAGAAGGGATATGGTGCACTTATTGTCAATCAGACAGTTGCCGTCATATCGATTTTGCGTTGGCAGTACCGGCTATTGAAGAGGTTGTTGATAAGAAGCGTAGGGAAGGCTGGAAACTTCCCGCGAATGCATGAATCGCCTGACTAAAATGATTCTGACGTGATAACCTATGCTTGAACTCAGGAATGTTAAACTCAACAGTATTGACGTTTTCGACGGACCAATATTTATCGGGACGATCTACACGCATGAAAAACACATCGCCGTAGTCAGCAAATATCTTGATAAGGCAAGATGCAACAAGAAGGCTTTGCGTAACCTGGTGGCTGTGGACAAAAAGTTTCCGCCTGCAGTTGAGATTGATTTTCTAATCTAATGGAGATTTTCGCCGCACATTGGACATAACATTAGTTTGCCCAAGCTCACTCAAGACCGCACCAATGGGGCATTTGCAGCAGAGTATTCCGCATTTTTGGCAATTACGGAATTTTAGGGTTTCTGACTGATAAATTTATCAATGCTACTTTTGATACTCAAAGGTCTAATAGAAACCAAACTTTTCATCGAGCCATGTCATCCATCTTGGCTTCCTGAAATCGTTACGTTTACCAAGATAGTAGCCGCCGATTCCTCCAATAGGCATTAACACAAACAATAAGAGAAAAAAATATAATGTAGCCCCTATCGTTGCGTCAATGAGTCTAAATATGTTCGGTCCACCCAAACGCATCGAAATAAGAGTTAATAAAACAGGACCAAAAAACCCAATAAATAAAGTAAGCCAAGCACCTCCAATCATATAACCTATCTTCATTCTGGATTTTTCCTTACTTGAGCCCGCCTCGGGTCTATTACTAAAGCTCCTGTAGCCCAAGTACGCCAAAGCTACACCTGAAATAGCAGCTACTGTACTTCGCACCGCATTAGCGAAATCTATGTAACCAGTGGAATGCAAAATCCAAACGGTAAACAGGATGATAATCTGGGATACGCCTGCTGCGGTCCAAAAAATCCGTTGCCGTTTTCTCTTCTCTAACTGATTGTTTTCATCTGGAAATTCCGTAAGCAATCTTGCTGCTAATTTGCCCCTCTCAGTTAATGAGTATTGTCCTGCTTCATTCTTGGCTAACAGATCACCAAGAACCTTCAGATGATAGTTCAACATTCCCGTACTGATGATCCCAAGCGCATCCATCAGTTCAGTGTAACTCAAAACTCCTTTCTGATTCAGCAACACCACTGTTTTCATTCTCGTTTCATCTTTCAGTATCTTATGCAGCGAGGCAAGTCCTGAGCTCATGTTCTCATTTATGGAAATGGCGTGATTTAGAGTTTTTTGACTAAAGTTATTGTCAAAGAAATGGCTTACTCGATTCTTCAGCATTTCCCAGGACGCCCTGAAGCGTTGCTGTTTTTCGCCAACCGGCCAAACCCCTAGAGGGTTCGGCTTCAATAATTGTGGTAGTGTTTTCTCAATTGCAAGGCGTTTTTCTATTCGATAATTCACGTTGAATTAAGCTTCTTGCCTACAACGTAGAGTTTGGTTGGTTTTGAAATGAATACTAGGTCGATTTATTCGTCCGACTACAGGTCCATTATCGTCGTTGAAAGGGAAAAGGCTGTTTTGAGACATCCAATGTCGGGATGAATGCCACCTTGCATTTTCAGCTTCTATTCGTTCCGTCCTGTTCTACTTCACTTCTAGTTTTAATTTTATCGCAGTGCCCCATTCTCTTCGGTAACCGATGCCTTTTGGACTCGTTTCCAAACTGCTATGGTTATTACTGCCTCAACAATTCCAATCGAAGCTACAATTACTAATTGTATTGATAGCCAGATTACAGAAGGAATTGACTGGAAATCAATAATCTTAACAAGCCAAAAGCTCTGCTCGTTAGTGGCTTGAAATGACTCGTTCCAAGTTCCAACAAAAACAAATCCACCTTCCTCGGTTCGGATAAGAGAGGTTGGACTTGTGAGATAGTTACCCATCGGAATTCCAATTTCGCCTTGTTTGTTGCCAAAGCTGTCTATCTTGGCAATCCAAGTGAATACCCTAGTACTTGGATTAAACTCTCCACCACTCGTGGTTGCTCTCCCAACAAACATGAACTCACCGTCGACAGTCTCTGCAATCGACTGAACACTGCTTGAGTATCCATTGTAGGTATGAATCATATTCAACAATGCGTTTCCTTCTGAATCTGTTCTTACAATCCATCCAGCATTCCGTTGCTCGGGGTTGTCAAGAATTGTATCCCCGCCCAAGATGTAACCGCCATCGTGGGTAGCGATTCCGCAAGCCGCGTAAGACGAAACGCTGTCCTGCTGAATGTAAGTATTTACCCATTCCGTGTTGCCGTTTGGGTCGATTTTCACCAGTCCGAACCTGGAGCCTCCTCCGCGTCCAAGAAACTCGCTGATTATGGCAAATCCTCCATCGCTTGCCATGACTGTGGAGATTGGCGAGGAGGCGCCGCTTATCGTCTTATTCAATAAGAGGTTGCCTTCGCTGTCTGTCTTGACGAACCATGTTTCGCTGATATATAATGTGTGAAGGTAGCCCGTGATTACGACGTATTCCTCATTGGGCGTTTGAATGAGACTTGCGATGGAGTTTGGACCCACCGTGTCCAGGAAAGTGCTGTTATAAGCTGTCAATAGCTTGCTCCATTGCACTCCACCTTGAGAATCAATCTTGATTAGACTAATCTGGTTCTGAGCATTGAGATACACATTTTCAACGACGTTGATTCCACCCAAGATGTATCCGTCGTCGGTTTGGATGATTCTCGACAGGTTCAGAGTTCCGTTTTCAGCTTTGTAGGTTTTCGTCCAAACAACATTTCCAGAATAGTCGGTCTTAATCAGGATTGGCTCTTGATTCACGAAGACGTCGGGTTCGCTGTCTTGAACCGAAGCATTTATTCCAAGTGCTAAGTATCCTCCGTCTGGGGTTTGAATGACTGAAGTTCCGCTTATTCCTGGCAGAAACTGCTGCCATTGAACCGATGGTTTCTCAGCAGTTACTCTAATAATCGGAACAACAACGATAAGGGAAATGCCAATAATTAATACAAGAATGGCTACGGCAAGATGCTTTTTCGGAAGGTCAATGCGTTTTTTAGCTGTCTCGCCCGAAACTCCCATAGCAGCAGTCGCCTCTCCCTCGACAGGCTGGCTGACTTTGCTGGGTTTTTTAGGAAAAGTCTCAAGTAACTGAACCGCAAGTCTGCCGCGCTCAGTTAGCCTGTACTTGCCAGTATCTGTTTTCTCTATTAGGTCGCCTAGAGCTTTTAGGTGATAGTTGAACCTGCCCGTGTTTGAAATTTTTGAAAGATTCATAAGTTCCATGTAGGTCAATTGTCCGCTGCTGAGGTGGAGTAGGATGTCTCTTCTAGTCGGGTCTTTGAGGACTTTGTGCAGAAAAGAGTAGTCAATTCCCATGATTTATCATTCTTGAAAAAAGGCAGTCCGTTTGATTTAAGGATATATGACTAAAAATCTTATCAAGAATTTATCGTAACTTTTGTAGCGACCGCTAATAACGTGGCTTTCAGTCAAAATTTCTTGACCTAGAAAGCTTATTTTGGTCAAGATTTCTTGACTAACTCTGGGATAATGTTCTAAGAAATAGAACTAAATACGATGGTTGCATTATGTATGCATGGGGCTTCCTACAGCTCACCAAGAAATATATCAACAGAGGAGAACATCTATGAAAAAAGCTTTTACACTTAATCTCCTAACCGTTATTCTAATCATAGCGCTTGTACTGCCTATTTTGGTTAATTTCGTTTCTGCTGAATCTTCTTCTGGATTAATTCAAATCACCGCTGACGGCTCAGTTGTGGGAACAAGCCTGATTCAACGCAACGAAAACGTTTACATTCTGACTGGTAACATTTCAGGCGGTATCCAAGTTCAAAAAAGCAACATCGTAATTGAGGGCGCAGGTTACGCTGTTCAGGGAAATGGTGAAGGAAGAGGAATTGACCTTTCAAACGGCAGGGGACAAGACCCATCACGTCCCGAAGTCAGCAATGTAACGGTGAGGAATCTGAAAATCTTGAACTTCTACTATGGCGTTGACAACGTTAACACTCATGGCAACACGTTCATTGGAAACTACATTGAAAATTGCGTGAATAGTTTCTGGATGGGCGGATATGACAATGTCATAACATATAACGCTATGAAGAACGCCAGCATCGCCATCAACTATGCTGGAAGGAGTAATAATATTACAAAAAACAATTTCGTTGACTGTTGGGTGATGGTTTGGTTATCAACGGAACCCTTTGTTGACGAGAATTGGTGGAGCGACTACGTAACAAGGTATCCAGGCGCAAAAGAAATTGGTAATACAGGAGTTTGGGATACGCCCTATGCATATTGGGAGAATACCGTGGACAACCACCCACAGATGAAGCCAATAGTTATTCCGCTCTATGAAAAACCTTCGGACACACCCGTCATAACCATTAATCCTGATGGAAGCATCGAGGGAACAGATAAAATTCAATGCCAAGGAAACATTTACACTTTTACGAGTGACATCTTTGGCACCATAACAGTTAGGAAAGCGGGCATCATAATTGATGGTGCAGGACATACCCTTCAAGGGAACTCAAGAGGGATAAATCTGGTTGGACATGATGAAACTTTCAACGCTTACGGTAATGTCTTAGTGAAGAATCTGCGAATTTACAATTTCGCGGAAGGCATATACACTCCCTCAAACAACAACAGTTTCATTGGCAACTTCTTTGACAATGCGCGCCTCCACATTATAGGAGGCGGCGGTGGAGGAAATCTAGTCAAGCATAATGTTTTCAATAGCACCGAAATATTTGTTGATTATAATAATGGTGGAAACGATGTTATAACTGAAAATAACTTCATTGAAAGCTGGGTCTTTGTTGATTTGGCTAAACCCCCTATAGTGGATAGGAATTACTGGAACAACTATACGGCAAACTACCCTGATGCCGAAGAAATAGGCAGTTCAGGAACATGGGATACCCCGTACGTTTACGACAAGTTTGTAGGTGGCAGTCATGGTGACGACCCATGTATTGATTATCATCCACTGATAGAGCCAGTTCCGAATCAATGGCTGTCTTCCGAAGAGACTTTACCATCTACTGAAAACCAACAACAAGAATTTCCAACGTCACTTATAGCCGTAGCTTCTGGAGCGTCAGCAGCCATCATCGGCATCGGTCTATTCTTGCACTTCAATAAACGCGGCAGAGGTCAACCATCATAAAGAAAACAGCATCGATAACTCTAATTTTGGTAATACTCCTAACAACTGCCATCTTTGTTCCGATAGTCTACTGGCATTATGCTTTCGCAGAAAAAGCTGAGCCAGTGTTTTTCGGCGTTTCTTTCGGCGGCAAAACAGCAAGCGAAGCCAAGCTTCTCATCGACAAAGTCAAAGATTACACTAACTTCTTCCTCGTGAACTCTTGGGACTTAACCACCAACGAAACCGCACTCAACGAAGTCTGCGATTACGCAGCCAAAGCTGACCTAAACTTCCTAGTCTTCTTCAGCTTTGTGTCCCGCATAGCATATCCTTGGCATCAAACATGGCTGGATACGGTAAAAGAAAAGTGGGGAGACCATTTTCTTGGTGTTTACCTTTTTGATGAGCCAGGCGGAAAACAGGTTGACACTGGAGGATGGAACGAAGAAATGGGCAAAATATTTGAGAACGCTTCCAGTTACAGTGAAGCAGCAAACACCTTTGTAGAAAGCATATCATCAATCAACAGCACTTTGGACCTAAAGAGACGAGGCATCCCAATGTTTACATCTGACTATGCGCTGTACTGGTTTGATTACTTGGCAGGCTACGATACAGTGTTTGTTGAGCTGGCTTGGAATCATAGCAGAGCTCAGAATATAGCACTATGCAGAGGAGCAGCTACTGCGCAGGGAAAAGATTGGGGTGCTATACTCACTTGGACTTATGATGAGCCGCCTTACTTGGCGAGTGGACCTGAAATTCTCGGCGACATGCTTACAGCCTATGAAGCAGGAGCAAAATACGTCATCGTCTTCAACTACCCAACCTACCCAGAAGACAACCCGTATGGCATACTATCCGAGGAGCATTTTTCTGCCATGCAACAATTCTGGACTTATATGCGCCAGTATCCGGAATATCATGGAAAAGAAAAAGCTCAAGCAGTTTTTGTTCTTCCAAAAGATTACGGATGGGGAATGCGGAACCCTCAGGACACCATTTGGGGCTTATGGCGTACAGATACCGCTTCACAGCAAATTTGGACGCAGCTTCAAAACAAGCTCCAGCAACACGGCTCAAAACTAGATATCGTCTACGACGACTCAGCCTTCCCGCTTGCAGGGAAATATTCACAAGTTTACTATTGGAACCAAACAAGCTAAGAAGAGTTGCGTCAGATTCGGTTTCATTTGCTTTACATAATAGACTATTCTAGGGAAGGACAAAGGTCACAAGCACGGAGATTAAGAATCGTGACCGAATCAAACCTTTTTCTAGAGGCAACCCTTCACAAATTTAGAGGAAAAGTAAATGCTCGAATCAGCGGCTAAACAAAAAGGAAAATTCTGGCCTCAAGTTCGAGCTATGATTTGGGAAAAAGCTCAAGAGCTTTATCAGCTAGATGAGGCTAAAGGCATGACTAACGATTTTACAGGAATAACTGCTACCAAAGCTGAACTCAGTGAAGGCGGATATTTCTACGAAGCAAAACTTATCGTACTCCGAGATTTATTTCTACAAAAGAAAAGGTCGTTCCAACTCATGGAAAAAGAAGCTGCAACAAAATAGCTCAAGGTTAAGTTCTTAGAATCGAATGTTTGCACAATACGTGGGCTAACGAGTTCAAGGTCGCTTCTGCGGAATGTACTGAAGCGAAATTGACAATCGACTATGGCTCAAGCTATCACGCAAGTCATGATTCATACCCGAATCCTCAAGTCCAACCGTCGCATGACCCACGCGTTTAACTTTCCAGTTCTCAAGGTTTCCGCGTACAATCTGCGGGTTGCTAGTCACAATGAAGAATGGCATCCGAGTTTGCCTAGTGTAGAGTTCAGCGATGAAATTCAGCAACCGCTTGCCGATGCCGACGCCTTGGTAATCAGGTAACACAACCAGGCGGCTTACTCGGAAGTATCGGCTGCACATGTGAACGTGGATTACAGCGATGAATGCCACAGGTACACCATGGTAAATCGCGACGTAGCATCGGCAATGTGGCGCAAGGGAACCGTTTAGATAGTGATATTGTCGAAAAATTTTCCAAGCGGAGTGGCCGCACCGATAAACTCTGAGTTCAACGGGCGGCCTGACTCTTTTTTTCGGTCAAACACCATCGTGTCCGTGCAGAAAACCCAGTCAGGCTCCAACCAATCCACAACATCATAATGGCACGTTACCGCAATGAACCGTTTTCCCTTTTGGCGCCGGACAGCTTTGCCGATGGCGAACGCGGCAACTTTCGCAACTTCACGATCAACCACACTGGTGAACTCATCGAAAACAATCAATTCCTTCCCAGAACAAAGTGCGCGGGCGACGTCGACCCGCATCTTCTCACCCTGACTCAAGCAATCATAGCTCTTGAGCCAGTCAGGCGGCGAAGCAAACCCCACACTGCACAGAATTCGCGTGATCTCAGCCGTCCCAAGCTCCTCGGGAAAATCATCCAAAACGCAAGAATGCGTATACTCAAAGCCTTTCACGTAGGCGTCGGGGAAAAGCTGCTTGGCTATGCTGGTTTTGCCTGTTCCGCTCCTGCCGACGATGACTCCAACTTGCCAGTCAAAGTCTTCAAAGGACAACTCGCCTCGAAAGCATTTCTCCAGCTTAACATCTGAAAGTGTGTATGAACCGACTACGCTCTGAGCTCTGAAACTCTGGGGTTGGTTCCAGCTTTTTACAAATTCAAAACGCGGCATTTCAAACCCTCAGCCACAAACCGTTCAAACTTCGCTTTCTGGTCAGCCTCATCCTTACACTCTATTATCAGTTCGTAGGTTTCAGGAACCGCACCCATGCGCTCTACTGGACCGCCGAGGTCTTCAGGCAGCTTTTCTCCAATGGATTGCAGCAGTTTTTCAAGATTATCTTTCTCTCCAGCTTCAATGATTCGACCATACTCTTCAAGGTCTAAGGCGCGTTGATGCTTACCCTTCAGCTTGTTCATGACCTGCCTAAGCAAGCGCCTGTCAACTTCTGAGACGGGCAGGCGCAGAACTGGGGCGAAGAATTCACCGTGAGTTTTGCAGACCGCAGCACGTTGCTCTCCGTCAGCGAACACTCCATCTTTGTTGGTGAGGATTGGGTAGGTCCAACCGTACTTCTGAAGACTAACCCAAACCTGCTCCTGCTGTTTCAAACTCATCTTGTTCGGATTCTGGCCGTCACTCTTGAGGAGGCGGATGTCCTCTATGAGGTTGACGAAAGCCTCTGGTACACGAATCTTAGTTTGTGATGACATATCTTTCACCGGAAACCCTGAGAAAAATGAAAAAGTGGGAAAATATGGAGAACAAGGCAAGCTCCTAATGCGTACCCGAAACAACTAGAACGTTGCTGAAATCCGTAAAGCCCGTCACATTCGTAGAAACAGTCAACGTGAACGTCGCCTGAACAACCTGCCCAGCCGACAACACTATTCCCTGTCTATCCCATGCCACAGCAAGATAGGAGCCTGCTATTGACGGAGACCAACTTGAAACTGCCAAGCTCAACGTCACCGCAACATTCCCAGTGTTCTTAACGTACACACTCCGAGTCACAGAACTGTCAGGATCCACTACGCCCCAATCAATGCTCGTAGCATTCACGGTACAAGCTGAATCCTGATAGACACCCAAGTTAACCGCGATAATATTGCCGTAGCTGCTTATCGACTGCGAACGGCTCAGTGACGCCACTGCTGTGTATGAAACGAGGACTGCCAAGCAAACCACGAACATGGCACCAGCTAACCTTTTTGATTCATTCAAACTTACAATTCACCCCCAACGAATAAACAAGAAATGAAAAACGCGATTACTACGAGGATCCTAAGCCTTTGGAATGCTCGCAGTAACCTTGAGCTAAGTTTTGGTGTTGACTCCTTCGCTCCAGAAGCCAACAATTGCAGCTGTCACAGTTCCAGCTAAAGCAGCCTCGGCAGGACGACCCAACGCCAGCAAATAACCGCTTATGCCAGACCCGACGGTGCCAGCTAAAACAACCAGTTTCTCTTTTGTTGCACTAACCTGAACCAAACATTTTCACCTCCCTTCCAAATTATTACGATCACCTAGACGAGACTAAGCAAAGGTGAACGTCAATCTCCATTCAATCGTCAAAGGAACGCTCGTGTTAACAACGAAAGCAGTGAAGTCACCGTCCGCAGCGCTCAAACGACTAAACAAAGCCGTGCCAGCACCGTTGAAATCAGTCCAGCCGAAACCCTGCAAACCAGTCTGCAGATAGAGGAACAAGCCAAGTTCTGAAACCGTAATAGCAGTCAGCGATCCAGCGTTCCACGTCGCTGTCCAAGATACACGATAAGTTCCGCCGCCTGGAGAAGACGTGGCGCCAGCTTGAGAATCAGGACCTGTCCCAACAGGCGTAGTCAATCCAGTTGTGGTTCCCTGAGTAACGTTTCCGCCAGTTCCAAGCCGCATGTACGTATAGACTCTACCAGTCCACTCACGAGAGAAGAGATACTTGTAGCTTGAAGAGGCGTTCGTAGTAGAAGCAGATAAAGCATTGATCAAGTGGACTAAGCCCTGGTTGACGATGTGACCTTTGCTTGCGAACTTGAGTTTGGCGCCTTCATAAACAAGAATTTCATCAGTTACTTTGACGACGTCGCCGAATGTGTTTCTGCGTTTGAAGACGTCTTTAATTTTCTGCCTTGAGAGGCAAAGCATACGCTTCAGGTTGTTGTATTCCGCAGTTGTTAGCGGTCTTCTTGGTAATTCCATTTTTGTTTTGCACCTCCATTAAGAATTCGTAATTGTCGTTGATTCTGAATAGATCGGGGCATCTTCGCCCACTTTTCCATCTGCCTGAAGCATGTCCTCCATCTCGCCGAAAGAATCATCAAACATCTTTGCTTCAGCCAAAACAAAAACTTCAGTCGGAACAGGATGATCGCCAATGCTTCCTCTTAGATAAGCGATGAACCCGCTCTCTTGCCCCATGTTCCAAGCATTCTCCCTTCCAACTTGTCCCCTAATGATTTCTACTGGCATTTTTCACCCTCACTCATTTGTAATCGTTAGCTCCTCGGAAAAATCTGGAAAATCTTCCCTCGCAATGTTCTCGTTCATGCTCTGAACGTGAGTCTCGGCATAGACGCAGACTTCCCCAACCTGTTTGGTTCCGCCGTGGTTCACGTAGAGAGATTCAGTCATGTTGAACTCAAGCTGGCGTCTCTCTTCCAAAAGTGAAGCTTGAGGCGCAGAATTACATTGAATCTCATCTTCGAAGCGAATCAGCTCGATTGGGTCGAAGAGGATGGCGTCTGAGAAAAGCGCTTGCTCCAAGCTCTGCAGGTACCCGTCTGCCAGGTTGATAGTTATGAAGCCGAATTCTTCTTCGGGCGGCGGTTCTTCCTCTTCGCCAGTTCCGCCACCCTGAGCGTTATTAAGCCCAGAATCCTTAGCTGATAGCGCCTCTTGAAAGGCCACTAAGGCGTCAGCGAGTTTGAATCCTCGGTTTTGAAAAAGAACAGCTGTCTTCACGCCTCTAGCTGAGAAGCTGAACTCAACACTTTTAACTTCGCCATTAAACTCGTTTAAGCCGACTTCTGTGTTGGTGATTGTCGCCATGCAGTAGAGTTCGATAGGCACGATGTTCTGGGTTGTTAAAGCGATTTCCTTAGTGAGTTCCTTGTACTTCTGAAGCAAGCCTTGAGCTTTGGCTTGAGTGGCTGCCTGAGAGGATAGGCTTGTGTCTTTGAAGGTTTTGTCACGACGCCAGTAACTGCTCCCACTGGTTGAATCGTGCGCTGTGTACTCGTAGGGTGCGCCAGAACTGGTTTTTCCAACTTGATGGACGTAGTTTACGACTTCGTCGATGTCCCTGTTGCTGATGTTGAATTGGTCAGTTTTGCTCTTGAACGGAATACTGCTTTGGCTTCGGGCAAGGCTGAACGGCATGAAGTAGACGGTTTTGTTGAAATCGACGCCCCAAACGAAAACACACGCGTCTGCAAGCTCCTTAATGATCTTAGAAACCGTTACAGCGTTGTACTCAGCTGAAGTGGGCAAATCCTCTGGGATGCCTTCCAGAACATTGTCATAAGAGAATACGCCGTCGAAGTAGGTTTTAATCAGGTCCTTAACTATGAAGCCACAAGTCTTGTTCGAGTACGTCTTGTTGTAGGCTTCTCGGAAGTCCAAGCGTTTAGCATAGCCTTTCCCGCTCTCAATCTTCAGCCGTGAAGGCGGATAGGTTCTCTCGGGAGCTTCAATGTAGCCTCTGAAAAGTAGGTAGAGGATGGCTTCGGTTCCCGCTCTTATTTCAATCTCAGATTTGACGCTGAGCTCGTCGTACTTGTTGCCCTCGTTCTTTATGGTTAAAGAGGCCTGTGGATGGCTTCCGTCGCGGAGAGCAACTCTGAAATCTATCACGTCGTCAGTGATTACTCTCTTTTCCAATCCAGTAACGGAGCTCACGATTGCCTTGGCTTTTCGGGTCTGGTTTCCGAAAACAAGCAATGTCTTTGCGTAGAACTCTATTGAATCTGAGGCGTTTGCCATCGCGCTGAAGGCACAGCGAAGCGTTCCTGAAAGGCTCGGGTCACACCAATCGCTAATTGACCAGACCGTCGAACCATCCGAAGCCAGCTTTATCGTGAGGACAACCTGCAGTTTTGACGTGTCAACCGAGTAAGGTGTGACTTCCATCTCAATGATGTACTCGGTTCCAAGTGACCAGGAAACGGCGGAGGTGTTAATTTTAGGCGAGTAGTTCTGCGATAACACAAACTTGAATTTGTTATCAGCTGTAGTCCCGTAAACATCCGCAACCCACATGCCATAAACTTCGGTTCCAAGAAAGTGACCATCCCGAACGTCAGGCGAGAGAAGATAGAAGTAAAAGCCAAAATCAATAGGCTTCACCATTACACGAATCTTGAATGGCACTTTAAACTCGGCTCGACTCATCAGATTTAAGCTGCCCCAACCGCTCGAATCAACAGCAGCCGCAAACCGGCAACCGTTAACTGTCGGCTCAATCGTGCCATCGGTGAAATCCACGCTGGAATTCTCACGCGTGAGGAATGCAAACCATTTTCCTCTATCTGGCGGATAACCAGCCGTGCCAATGAATGAGTCTTTGAAGAGAACGTTCTTGTACTCACCCATTACTCGAACCCTCCCACGTCGTCGACAGCGAAAAAGTAGCTCTGAGCCTGCGACTTTGTCACAGCCAGTTTTATCATGTCAACTTGTCCCCAGTCCAGGTCGCCAAAATTGGCGAATGAAGTCTTGGGAATGCGAAGCCCAAGCCATTTGTCGGATTCAGTCAACAAGGCTGAAAAATCATAGGTTGCCGTGTGAACGCCTTCAGTAACAGAGACAACAGCACTGGTAATCTCTGAAATGTTATCCATCAACCACCCGAAGCTTACCCAGTCAAAATCCTCAAGGTCGATGGCGTCCAAGGGTTCATACGTCACGTTTACTTCTTCAGATGCTTCAGCGCTGTGACTAACTTTTAGACAACCTAAACCCTCGAACGGAGTTGGAGCGTCAGAAGCAATAGCGACAACGGCGCCTATTGTCGAACTAGACCAGTCAGCGATTCCGTCGCACGCATTAACTTGCTTGAATAAGCTTTCCTTCAGCGATAAGCCATATCGGAGGATTTCCACGCCAATCTTGACAAGCTTAACCTCTTTGACAAAAACAACCGTCTTCACGGCGTCAGAGTCCAGTTCTAAGCTGTTTCCAATGCACTTGAACCGTTGGAACTGTTTGAAATCATCGTATCTGCTGGTTCCTCGTAGTATTCCAGAAAGCTCTATCGTAGAGGCAAGCTCTCCAAGGTCCTGACTGCCTGAACCGCGAGCAGTTGGCAAGTCGATGTCTTCAAGCCTTTTTCTATCCGAAAAGCTGAGTCCATTAACGATGCCGAGATTTAGATCGCCAAGCGTAACTGTCATTTTGGTCACCTCGGCACAAAGAACGTCTGAGCCTTCAAGTCCGAGCGCACAATTCGGCTTAGATGCTCGTAGGCAGCTTCAGCAAATTCCCGCGGATCCTGAGCATTACTTAAACTGCCCTCTGGGAAATTAAACGTAGGTGCCAAGACCAAAGTTTGAGAACCAGCATTCCCAGAAACTCTATCCAATGGAATAACAGCCTCAGCTCCAGCCTCACCAATCAAAGCGACTGTGGGCTTGGTGACTATGCCTCCTTCCGCCAGCCCGATGAGTCCCTTAATTCCAGCGATACCGGCTCCAACGGCAGCCAAAATCACAGGCACAGCTACACCAAGCGTCACCGTACCCTGAAACGCCATCCAAGCAACAGTCGCAGCAACAACCGCAGCGATTCCAACCATCAACGCAGAAGCAATACCACGCAAATTTTCAGGAAGAGCCTTCAACAATGCGTCTCCAGCTAAGAAACCTCCGATGAAGGCGCCTACGCCGAGCGCTGCAGTCTTCGCACTGATGCCAACGTTGTTAATCCTGCTTGAAACATTGCTTAGCATTCCAGTGACGTCGGGAAAATTCTTCCAAACACGACTTAAACTATCAACCATAGAAATGCTCGTGGGAATAACCTGCAATGCGCTTCGCATCATAGCCTCGTTCATGTTTCCCTGAACAACTTCCGCTTTTTCAACAGCGAGTTGATAGCGATCCTGAGCCAGCTTCAGGTCGTCAGCTGCGGCTTTAGCCTGGTCACTATCGGCTCCATACTTTTCAACGGCAACGTTTAATCGCCTCTGAGCATCCTCGACGCTGTTTAGGCTGCTCTTGACTTGGAGGTTGGCTCGGTCAAGCGAAACCTGCATATCCTGAACACGGTCAACCGCATCATAGAGGCTGAAGGCGCTCGTGGCAAGGTTGTTAAAGCCTAACGCAAGGTCCTTAGTGCTGGCTTCGCTTTGTTTCTGAGCCTCAGAAACTCGTTTTCCAGCATCCTCGACTTCTTTAAGGCTACCGTTGATTTTGGTTCCAGCGTCCGCTATGGTTTTACTTGCCTCATCCGTAGCTTTCAGAAGTACATTGATTTCGCTCATAACAGTCTACTTCGTTTTAGACCATTCCAGCCAACCTGCCAAGAAGCTGAGCTGGAAAGGAGTTAGCCCAGCGATGTACTCCAGCGAGTAGCCATACTCGTGTGCTATCAAGCCGAAGAGCTGGGCGTCTTTATTGGCTGTAATCCACTCAGCTGTTGCTGTCGCAAAAAAAGCGGAAACCTCTTCGTCAACCGCTCAGTCAAAATCGCCTTAATATCAAAAGGCATAGCTTCAAAGTCTTCATACGTAAAATCTGGACTCGCTTTTTGGAGCATCGCATGTACAACACGGTAGGCTTGCTCTTCTTCGTCTTTGACTTCTGCGAGGTTTAACGCCTTGAACTCCCTGCTGGTCAAATAGCCATATCGGATTTCGCCAAGGTCCTTATCCATGAGCGTTTGAATCTGCTTTGCATTCTCGGCGATTGCTTTAGGGTCGAAGAGTCTCGCGTTCTTAGCATCGACTTCCTTCTGCTCTGTCTCGTGCTCTTCCAGCTTCTGCTTAAACTCCGCAACCTTGTGTTCTTCAGTCATGGCTCATCACGTCAGAGTTCCTGGCTGTAGGTCGTCGCCTTCGCCTTCCATAGACTGCATCACAACCCCAGTTTGCTTCTGGTCAAGTTTCCAGTTGGTGAAGACAACGTTTTTCACGGTGAGCTTAGGCTTGCCTGTTCCAGCGCCCGCAGGATCCAACTCGATGTCCACCGGGTCGCCTGTCAAAACGACCGTGGCATACGTATTATCGACGTACATGCTTTCCACTGAGACTTTGTAGCTCTGGTTGCCATCTTCGAGGATGGATGGTTTGTTGCTTCCTAAAGCGTAGTCTTTGACGAGTTCGACGCCGATGGATACGGAGACGCCTTTTGCGTAGCCAATCGCCGTTCCAGCTTTCTTGACAACGCCATTTCTTCCAACTATTGGAGTACTCATTTTTTTCAACTCACGCTAAGTTTATGACTGTGAATGAAAGAGAAGCGCTTCGAAGCGAATTTCTCCCCCATAGAACAGTTTGTTTTCGAACTTGATTTCGCCCGGAGCAAAACTCGTAGGAATAACGTCAACGACTTTTCCGCCCAAGGTCCTATCCGCTAGAACGGCATCGACGACGTCAGCCATGACGGTTATGATGTCTTGGAACCAATTCTTAGGCGCATATTCGTTGATTATGAGAATCACGCTGAAGTTGACCTTGACTTCTAAGAGTTCTCCAAGCGTTCCCTGTGAGATTGGCGAAGGCAGAGCATTTACAACGGCTTTAGGCAACTGCCCATACGAGAACTGCTCGCCCAACAACACGGACTTAATGGAACTCTTCGTTTCAATGGCGGCTTTCACCGCGTCGAAGACTTCCTTGTATGAAGTGTAGAAACCCATTAGCTTAGTAACTCCAGCCATAACTCGGCGAAGATTTCGTCAACTTTACTACGAGCATCCTCAACCGCATTTTGCATGAAGGGATTAGGTTGAGAGCCTGGATGATGTACAATAGGAGTGAAGACGGTTCTGCCATTGGCTTCAAACGCGAGAACCGAAGCGTTAACGGGTCTAATCTCATGCGGTCTAGTGCCTTTTACCACGTACATTGCATAAGGCGCCAAAGCCTGAATCGATGCTTCGCCATCACCAATTTCTTTAACGATTGAACCTGCAAGTTTGCCAGTCTTCCATGGAGCACGAAAAAACGCGGAAGCATGAGCGACGTCAGCGAGTTTCTCGATTAGCTTCTGCCGTAGTTCTTTGCTGAGCTTACTTGCAACTTCGTCGAATTCGAGTCCACTAGTGCTTATTTCAACCGAAAACATAGTTTAGCCTTCACTTGGATGCTGAGCAATTACTTCGCCTTCAAATTGGCTGAGACCTGCACACGTGAGCGTTTCTTTTTGGAGAATGTTCTTCACGTAAGCTGCAATCTTCGTTTGGTAGGCGTTGCGAAAGTTTATCGCTAAATCCTCTTTTTGTTCTTCAGGCTTCACGCGTCTAGACCTGAATAAGCTTGCAGCTAAATCGGCACAAGCATACCTTAGCAAGTCAGGGACAGAGGTTAAAGGCGTTTCAACATGCTTGTTCAAATCTGCATCCATGATTGCTTGAGCCTCAACGATGACATCTGCAAGTTCAGAGTCGAAGCTGACGTTGTCCTGCTCGATTTGCAGTCGTTGTTTCAAATCCTCTATTGAACAATAGTCGGTCAACTTGATGTTACCTACGCTGTTTTGAGGCTAAATCCAAAAAATGGGGAAAGAGAACGGTACGTGAGAAAGTTCAGCGCTGTTATGCTGCGGGTGTGACGGTGCAAATGCTGTTGGCGATGCCGCCGTCCGCGCCGAAATCTTGGTGCGTGATGACACTGTTAAGCAACTTTAGAGGCTCGTAGTAAATCTCCGTTATAGGCTCAGATTGAGCTTCAGCAAGCACCGCAGATTCTCCTTTTGTGCCAACGATTGCGACAGCAGCAGTGGTGGCAGTTGAGAAATAGGGGTCAGCAAGCCAGTCTAACCCTAAAGCATTTGGTATTTTTCCACTGACAAGTGAGTCGGCGAGTGCTCCGTGGAATTGAGAAACGTCATAGTCTGTGGTAAAAGCTGTCCACATGCTTGAAGGCGTGCACATGATAAAGTCGCTTCGGTGTCCATCGTCAGCGTTCAGCTTTATGGCTGAGCCGATTTCCGCGAATGTCAGAATGCTTCCGCTCGCACAGGCTAGCGTGTTGCCTTTGTCTGTGATCATGTTGTCGACGACAATGTCGAGCATGGCTTTGCTTACTGCTTGTCCGCCCAATCTGCCGAATTGTTCAATGAACGGTATCGGAGACTGATTCAATAATAGGCTGCTGATGGGTGATGCGTCACCGTAGCTGGCTAAGGTGCAGGTGCGTTTTGCCACTGTTGGGTCAGTTGCCGTTACCGCGTTGCCTTCGGGGCTCCACGTCATATATCCTGCTTTGCTGATTATCTGCGTCTCGACGGTTATTCCTGCGCCCCTTGCAACAGGAACCATCATGCAAACCGTTCTGGCGTCAACCCATGCGGTTAGCTCAAGCAATGCTCTTTGCTGAACCATCGTGGGCAACGCAACGTTTGACGTTGACGTGAGAAGCTCTTTAACAGTGAGTTTGGCAGCTTCGCTCTTGTTGAAAGTGTCAATGCTCTCTAGCAATGTTTTGCGTCGAGGATTCTTGTTCTCGTTTATTTTCTGAAGTAGCTCAATAAATTTTGCTTCATCCAAATCTTATTCCTCCCGATTGGAGTTTTATTCTCTCGTTTGCACAACCCGCTATCAGGCGTGTGAAGCAGAGAGAACGCTTCCTAACGTGTAGGGAAAACAGTTAGTGGGATTTTTTCTCGATTGCCGTTAAGACTTCCATCGCTACGAGCCTGAAGGCTTCTTGCCTGCTGGCGCCCTCATCGCGTAGCTGATTGAAGCGTTTCCAGTAGCCTTCCCGAGATAAAACGTCGGGTTCCTGCTTCTGTATGCTCGTAGTATCAGCAGGCTTGTCTGCTTTCGCAGCGAGCTTCTGGTTCAAGTCGTCAATCTGTTTCCTTGAGTCGTCTAGTTGCTTGCGGAGGTCGCCAATCATGTTCATAACGTCAATTTCAGGTTTTGTGAATTCAGCCAGCTTAGTCTCCAACTTTGTGAGTCGTTCGCTGTTCTGGCACTCATGAGCCTTTCTTTCCTTCGGCGTTACTACTTGAGCTTTTGAACTGCAACCTTGGCAGCCGAGACACTCAAGAAGCTGTTCAAACGGCTGAATCCGTGTCACAGGCACTCCAGGCAAAACATCCTTCGTCAACCAAGCCAAACCGTCAAACTGAAGCCCGTTGCATTGACGACTGCCGTCAGCTCCAAGGGTGTCAGGCCGGACGCCGTGAGCTTCGATGCTTACGTGAATGATGCCCTTCGGATTAGTCTCTGCGTTGTCAAGCAGGTCGCAGAAGTTACCAGCACTGCACACAAAATCCTTGGGCACACGAGCCAGTACTTCGCTTACGTTGTTCTCAAACTCTGCGTCAACAAGCTCAATTGCCGAAAGCATCTCTTCGGTGTGGTTAAGGTTGTTCGGCTTTCTCACCAGAGTTCTTGTTCCCGCAGCGAGTTCCTCAGCCGTGTACTTGTTAGCGTTCATGCTTGTCCAAGGAAAGAGTGCTTCAACTTTGTACCATTTCGCCGTCTCATCTTCTTTGACACGTTGAATGTGGCACTTTGTCCAGCTAAACGATTCCTTCGGTGGACTGCCATAAGGCAACGTTTCATCCAGCTTCAGGACAGAGAGCCAATGCTGATACTCTTTCTCGCCGTCAACGCCATAGCGTTTAATGAACGCTGAGAGGATTCTATCAAAATCTACATGACGAATAGACATAACAAAGTCACTGTGAGAAAGGCAACTCAAAGATGTGAAACTGATACTGCAAAACTACATCAGTTACTTGCGTTTCTTCAAATAGATCGCGGCAGCCGCCAAGAAAGGCGCCACCCATGTCGCAATTGCTACTCCCAACACAAATGGTGACAACTCAAGCTCTCGATTTGAGCGAGGTGCAAACTGTGGAAGGCTGGGAAAAGGGATATACAATAAGAGAATCCAAAAGAGAATCAAGACTAAAACCGTCAAAACTATGTCAGGAATCTTTTTCGAGAGTCTTACGGGAAATAAAAACGGGACGCTTTTGCTGTAACTTTTAAAGCAGTCTCCGAGTTTCTTTGTCAAGCGCCATTCCTCGAACTTGGCAATAGCGATGTACCCAAAAGCTGACAATAGCCAATAACTCATAACCTCGAACCTTGTGTTGCTCCAATACTGCCCCATGGTTGCTACCATGAAACTCAACCCAAAAGTAATCAAAATGATGCCTGTGAACTGAGGGTGCCTCATACGGGAATACAAGCCTGAATCGATGAGTTCATTGCCCTTACGACGGCTCAAAAGCAACTGTACCAGAGCAACCAACAGAATCGCGACACCGACAAAGGCGATTAACCTGCCAACCCAGAACTCAACTGCAAAAAGCATTATGTAGACACTATGAATCAGCGTTGCTGTAAACTGTGGGTTGTCGGTTGAAACCATTTGCCAGATGTAAGGCAGTAGCGGAATCACCATAATTCCCGTGAATATCCCAACGCTAAATACCGTCTGCAACCCAAAGAGCAAGACGGTGGCAACAGATTCGAATAGATGTCGCGCTTTTTCGCTTACGTTGACGGCATTAATCCCCCATAGCAAATTACCAGTGCCTCCATATAATTCTACACATTAGAACATCCGTGTGCAGAAAAATTCTAAGGCAACAGCAGTCAAAAAAACCCTTGACCGTCTCAAGTTCCGGCTGCAACCAGATTATTCATAAAGGCGCCCTTCAAATCTTCAGGTGAGTAGCCGAGCTTCTTGCTGGCTGCCGCAGGACTGATGATGCCATGCTCAATCTCCCTGCATAGTTTCTCGCTTAGTCGGTACACATCTTCAGCTTTCAAGGGACGCCAAACCAACCGCGCCATCTCAGGCACACCGGCAACCTTGAATACGTTAGCCTGATAGAACCGCTTTAACCTACGCTGGTCATCTCTGACTTCAGCCTCTAACAATCGCTCTTGATAGTCAGCTGTAGCCATCGTTGTGGTTCCACCGACACCGAGAGCAATTTCGGGTACGCCTAAGCCGCCGATAAGTTCGTTCTCGAAATGCTTCAGCACAGGCTCAATCATCTGGCGGCTGTTTCCGATGTTTTTGTAGACTTCCTCGATTTTCAGGATAGTGCCGTCATTGTAGATGTCGCTTCCGTCAGGTCGCGTCTCCAATTGGTTTTTAACTTTGTTGAAATCCGTTTCGCTTATGTCATGGTCAGCGTCGCCCAAATCAATCTGAAGCAAAGGATGAGCAAGACGACGTGCAAGCCATGGAAGCTTCTTCTCCATGTACAAAATCGCTTTAAGGCAGGGCAGAATGTTGCGGAGACTGCTTGTTCCGAAGCGGTCCCATGGACGGCAGTTGAACTTGAGATGCCAGATTTCTTCAGGTGGGTACTCGACCTTTTTGCCGACGGCTTCGGTGTAAACGTATTGCTCCAGCGTTTTCTTGTCTGAAGACAGCTTAATGCCCATGAGCATAGGGTTTAACGGGTCCCAGATGTCGCCGTTTTTGTGCCAGTACATGTTCCCGAAAATCTTCGCATAAAGCGAACCATCACGCAAATATTCTTCGTCAATGATGGCGAGAGATGCCTTCGCTTTGTCGCTGATTTGATTTTTGCCGCCGAGGTCTATGTCGTAACCGTTCTGCCAAATCATCGCGTGCTTAACCATTACTGCTCGGTTCACGTAGGGCACGAGGTCGAAAGCATCCTGATAATCCGCATAATCGTTAAAGTCTTCGGGCACGGTTACGCCGCTGGAAGGCAAGTAGTTGACCTTAGCCATCTGCGACAGGTTCAACGTTTGAACGCTTTCACTAATCAGCTTGGCGCCTTGTAGGATTCCGCGAATGCTCGTAGTAGAAGCTGCGTTCTTCATCTCGGTTGAAGCGACAAGATAGTTCTGCGATTCGCTTGCACCGAAACTGAGAAGGCACTTTCTAGTCTTTGGCTTAGAAAGCTCTGTTACTTTCTTCTCTAGGTCTCGAATGCGTTTTCCAGCGGTAAACGGATTAAACATGAATGTTAAGCTCCCATCGACGCTTGTTCACGTTGTAGATCCAAACTGCAGACTTAATCAGAGATGCCACCTGAAGCATGTACGCTTGTCCCGCAGCAACCTGTTCAGGCGTGTTCTTAACCTTAAACCGTTTGGATTGATGCTCTATTGCCACGCAGTAGCCGACTCCGTAAGGCATCAATGGATAAGCTCTGCACAGCAACGGGCGGTCATTGTAAATCATGCAGCCAGAGTGCACGTTTAGGAAGGGACACTTTGCATCGCTGAACTGCCACGTCGTCACTTGTCCCGTCAAACTCTTCGTTAACGGAAAGAAATTAACCGTGACACCCAACCGCTTTGCCAACTGCTCAAGTCTAACCTTTTCTGAGCCTGTGATGGCAGCGCCGAATCGTTTCCCAAATAGTTGCCGACAGCACTCGCCGCAAGCCTGACACCTGAATAGTGTTTGTATTTTTGGAATGTCTAAGCTGAAACTGCAGGGATTCAAGGTTACTTCTCCAAATCTCCAAAAGCTACCTTTCCGATACTACGACGTTGCCCAGAGAGCACCGCGAAAGCTCCACTGGCACTGTCTACTTGGTCGTCGTGTTCGCCTTCAGGGAAAACCTCAGCCTCATCCAAGAACGCGTTAATCCAATCTCCCCTTACGAGGAACACGTTTTTCCTTTCCGCACTAGCACTCAAAGGACCGGCACGTGTCACTTTGTCGCCCGTGCTTCGTGTTCCATGATAGTTGAAGCCAACAAGAACTTCCCGAGCGTAGTGGTCGCTGGCGATTTTGCCGCTGGAACCGCCTTCTTCTTCCATCCAGACCTGAACAGCGCGTCCATCAACCTCAGCCGTTTGCCGAACACGGTCTTCAGTTTGCTTAGGCGAACCGCGAAAACGGCAGATGTCAAAGATGAAGAGCTGGCCATCCTTCAACCCTGCAAGTGTTCCGCTTGTCCAGTCAGGGTCTTTGCCCTTCTCCACTTCAGTTGACGCTAAGTCCCAGAACCGAACCTTCCGAATCCCAGCAGGAACATCAGACGGCTCGACAATGCGGTCTTCGAACCATTCGCGGCGAAACATCGTGCCCAACTGAGCATCCCAGCAACCCTCAAGAATCTGCTTCCGACGCACAGGATCCAACTGAAGAAGGCTCTGACGATAGGTTGCTTGGTCAAGCTCAGGATTGTCCTCAAGCCTTGCAGGAATGAACGCTCGACCATGACGTTTGCCCTCGATAAGGAAACGCTGCTTCACCCAATTGTGTCCAAGTCCTCCGGGATTTGTGGCACACCGCATCCGCAACGGCACAGCCATCCCGACTGGACGGCGAAGACGGCTAAACAGGAACACGTACTGAAGCTCAAACCACTCAGTAACTTCGTCAACGCCAATGAATTGAAACTCTGCACTCCTATACCGCTGCTCATCTCCAACACTTTCGCAGTAGCCGAACACGAGTCTGGCGCCAGAGGGAAAATGCCACGTATGGTTCACTTGGTCCCAACGAGCTGCGGTCCCGTCTAACCATAGGTGCGAGAGGTCCATCAGCGCTTTCGGCAACGACAAGTCAGGATAGGTTCGCCTTAGGAGCAAAGCCGAGTAGCCAGGAATGTTCACGTATTGCAACGCAGCAGAAAGCAAGGCAACGGTTTTGCCTCCGCCACCCGCTCCGCCATACATGCACTCAAGGACGTCGCAGAGTAAGAATTGAGCTTGAGGGGACCTGCCGTCACTTGTGATTAGCGGCTTCCACTTTATCCACTTGTTCTCCAGAACCGCCCGCCTGAACAACTCTCGTTGAAACGTCTCCTTTGAAGAGGAACTCATAACGTCTAAGAAGCTCAGTGGTTTCGGACAATTCGACGTTCTTCTGCACCTGTACAACGTTGTTGATTTTCACTTGAGGCTCCATGTTCACTCTCGGAAGCAACCCGAGGCTCTGACGTAGCTCAACCTCAATCTTCACAACTGCTGCTAATGTGCGAGCTGCGCCAACCTTCGCATTGTCGTTATCGGCACCCTGCATAAGCCTAATCGCGTTTTCTCTCGCCAACTCCAGAAACTTCAGCACGTCTTTACCGTCATCCTGAGCGCTCCAGTTTGCCCAAATGAATGGCTCCCACTTAGCTCGGCGGTCATAATCCCGACGTAGAGCAAACTCTGTCACTTTCTTATGGATGCCTTGGCTCTCGTAATTCTCAGTCAGTTGCTTGGCCAGAGCTCTCAAAGTCACGCTATTGACTGCACCACCGTAGTGCAAAAGCAAGAGGCGTTTGCGCCTATAGAACAGATCCAAATCCATCTGCACAAAGGGCTTATCCTTTGAGGGTATGGGCTGTTCTGGGACAGCGCTGTCCGAACTCTGTTCATTAGAACTCATTTCTAAGTAGCCTTCTCGAATTCCTCAGCTTTAGCGCAAGCTAATCTTGCGTAGCAGTCTCTACAGTCGGTAATCTTTTGCTCGGTTGCGCCCCAGTAACAAGGAAGAGCCATAGCGTAGCCTCGTAGTAACTAAGGTTGATTTTTCGCTGCGATTGTTTGCATAGTAGCTATTCGGTTTCTGATTGTTGCAAGTATGTCTTCGGCAACGATGTCCTGAAGCTCAACAGGCAATGAAACGATTGGCTTCAAGGCTAAGTCTAATTCTTTCTTAAAGTTCAAACAAACATCTCCTTTCAAATTAGCCGAGTCTTCAGTGGAACACGCCCATCCCGATGGCCGTCAAAATTGACACCAGACTGCAGATAACGAAAACTAGAGTAGCCGTGATTTTCTGGTCAATCGCCTTCTGCCTTGACTCTAACGCAGCAATCTGTTTCTGATGGATGTTGCACCGTTCATCAATGCCCTTCCGATATTCCATAAAAACGTCTGAGCGAAGAAACTCGGCTGCTGCAAGAGGCACGTCGTCTTCATGCTTCTTCAACAAGCTGAAATGCACCCTCTCCACGGCTATCACATAACACGAGACCTTTCTCAATTGTCTCGGGAACTGCACCCTTCTGCAACGCCTCACCACCAAAGCAGACTAGCAAATGCTCAACGACGTCGTCGCGGCTCAATTGGCTTACTGATTCGCTCCGCTGTCGATCCCAGAAAGCATTCTCACGAATGTAGACTCTAGCTAAGGCTGCTTGACTTCTTTTATGAACCATACTAAAGCACTCTTCCTGCTTTTGCCTGCAGGTGGCGCGTTCCCCCGAAAACTCACCACTAAAGTATGGAGAATCCCTTGACCATAAGAAATATTTAAGCACTTGACATAAGACCATCAAATAGACTTAGGCAAACTCTCCGATTATCGATTGCACAACAAGGAAGATGACATAAACAGTAACGAGCAGTGCTCCATCTTTTCTATCCAAAACGCCATCCCGAGACAAAGCGTAGACAAGCACTGCGGACACTATCATAATTACGCCAGTTGAAAACGGAGAAAAAAGAAGAGCGGGCTTAATCGGCTGAATAAGAGTGATAATGCCTATAGTCAACATGGAATCTGCAAGAACGTTGCCCAAAATATTTCCCAATCCGAGATCGCCATGCTGCTTTTTGGACGCACGAAGAGCAAAAGCTAACTCAGGCAAGCACGTTCCAACTGCCACGACAGCTCCAACCAAAAACAACGGCAAACCAAGCGATAAACTCAACTCTTGCGAACTATCAGTAATAAGCGTCGCCCCTGCAAACAGAATTGCTAAACTAACCGCCAAAACCAAGAATTCAAAAACAAACCGAAGTTTCTGTCGTTTACCAGTCACTGCAGGTCCATCCCGTTTTGTCCTTAGCAAATTAAACCAGTAAAGCATGAATGCCAGCAACAAAATGACTCCGTCTATGCGTGAGATGTCGCCGTCAACGAACAATAAAACAGGAAGGACAACAGCCAAAAGAGACAGGCGAACGTTCTTTATTACAGAAGAATTAAGAGTCAGTTTTCCAGCAACCAACACTAAAACTCCGATAACTAAGGTTAAATCGGCAACGTTTGAGCCTAAGATAAGTCCGAAACCAAGCGATGAGGTTCCTTCAACAGCCGACAGGACACCAATGGCCATTTCTGGAAGAACAGCGATTATGCCCGCGATCACAAAACTTGTGACAAATTCGGATAGACGAAAATATTTCGCCAAATTCAGAAGCCGTTTTATCGCTTCATCTGCGCTGAAGACTACGATAGCTAGTCCAACGCAGATTAGCAGGATAGGAACTAAAACCATTGTATATCAATGGGGAAAGGAAACCACTTTATTTAAACCTTTATTCCTTCTCGAAAAAGACTCAAGCTTCTTTTATGCTGAAGCCGATGATGCGCGATATTACCCTAAAAGTTCCTTCTTTTCAAACAGACTTATTGGTCGCTCCACAAGTCATTCTTTGCTCGGTTCAGCTTCTTGGCGATTCCGGCAAAATGCAGCACAAACCGCCCGAAACAGGTCCTGCAATAACCTGATTTGTTTCCTCGACTGATAGGGTCACCGCATTCACGGCATCGTCGAGGCTGCTTACCCATCGGTTCCGATCTCCTCTCTGGTTTTTCCCCAAATCTCAAACCCAAAATCCGTGAAAACCCACTTCTTACCATGCTTCTCAATCAAGTGCTTGCCGAAAACATCACCGCACTTGCGATTAACCCGGTTGACAATCCGAAGTATCTTATGTTTCTCAAGCTTGAACGACTTCAAATCTGAAGCTATCTTCTTGGCTAAAACGCCGCTGCCTGACTCGTAAATGGTTGAGACAACAGCAAAATCCATATCACTTTCGCAGCAGACCTTCTCAATAAAAGGACGTTCAAAATGGAAGTACCAGCTTAAACCCTGGAAGAGAATCCGCTGCATCTGCTCAATACGCTCTAAGCGGGCTTCGATGCGGTTCATTCGCTGAATTTCATACTTGTGTTTACCAACTTTTTCAGCCTGAGAACGCCTCTTGGGTACAGTTGATTCGCTATTTTCCATGCCCATCCATCCCAAACAGGAAAAACGCAACATCAACACGTTTAGAATTTAACAGTCGGCAACCTACACCTGTCACCTTCAAAACACTGCAACCTGAAAAAACCTCTAAAAGGCGCTGTTTCACGCAAAATACGTCTAAATTGAGCTTATGTAGGGGCATGGAAAAACGCAGTTGGGCATGAACACTAACTGCCGAAAACAGGTTACTACGAGTGTAGTAAGTCTTAGAATCTTCGTAGTAAACGCTAAGAGACATAGCCTCTTCCTCCTTCGGCAATAATTTTTGGCGATTCATTTTCACCTTGAGGCTTGGCAGCATCTAAACCGAAGAGTTTACCGAGAGTATCGGCAAGGCGTTCATTGGCGGTAACTAATCGCTCAATCAACTGCGTTTTCTCAACGTTGTTTTTAACCAAGACCGCAACGTAAGAACAGAGAGAGTCAATCTTCAATTCTAAGCTTTCAAGAGTTAGAGGAAAATCAACTGCAGCTCTGCCAAGATTCTTTCCAGCGTCGTAAGCCACAGGAAAAGAAGCAGCAATAGCCGCATGACGCTTATCCGCGTATTCCAAATGCGGACGCCCACTGAGAATGTCCTGCTTATCATGCGTAGGACTAGCATCTAACGCCCTGTCATCGTCAACCTCGACGGTTCCAGCTTCAATCCAAGCATGACATTCTGGCCTGTAAACTCTAAACCGAGGCTTACGCAACGATTCACCAAAATCGCTTAGAAGCATCCCGAACCGTTCTTCCAAAACAAGCCGAACGCGTTCGACAACACGTGCAGCATCCATCTCCAACTCGTCTACATTGAAGCCCTTCATTTGCCCTGGATGAATAATTACTGTAGGCTCCACACCCAAATTCAAAACAACCCGCACAGTCCCTAATCGAACGCCGAGCTTAACCCAGTTCCGAGGCTCGCCGAGTTTACGCCAATCTAAAGCAGTTTGCTCTCTTCGAAGCACCTTAAACTTAACCGCATGATCTTCAAGCAGCACGGGCAATCGAACACGCTCGTCACTACCTGTGAGAAGTTTTGAACCGTAAGCCGTAAGCTCATAATACTTGACTATGCCGTCGACCTTTAGCCTTAAAGCCCCTGCCCTGAGGAACTTGTTTTTCCAATAAGTCACGTTGCTCTTGCAGCAACCAGCTACACGAACCGCCTCACTAGCGACGCCGTCAGCTCCAAGAACGCCGAGAATGTCTATTGCTTTCTGAGGTAATGGCTCTAAGAGTTCAAAACTGTCATTGAACTTTTGAACTGGTTCTTTTGAACTGGGTTCAATGAGTCGACGACGCTCAACCAAAAAAATCAGCTCCTCGCTCTGCTCCTCAACGCTTCTTTCCGAGTGGGGCACGAGCAAAAGAGACTAGGATCTGAAAAGCCAAAACATTCCAAATCGTCAGACCGGCACTTCCGACCTAAAGATCCCTCAAACAGTTTAGGACCTGCAAACTCACAGGAACCGCTGGGCACCACTTCAGAATTGACAGGCTCTGGAAACTTGTAGTTCTCCAGTAACTTGGAGCCCATCACGAGCTACCTCCAAAAAACCGACTAAAAATGCTAGAAAAAAGAAAAAGGGGAAAATAAAGAACAGTATAAAGGCGCGTGTGGAGTGGCGCCGCCGAAAGGACTTGAACCTTTGACCGACTGGTTAACAGCCAGCCGCTCTACCTGGCTGAGCTACGGCGGCACACCAAGTGCTTATGCCAGTCTGAGCTCCACAAAAGTATTTAAATTTAGCCATTCACCGCAACATGTTAACTTCTACTTGTCGCGTTTTGTATTTGGCGATTCCCGCGAAAATCTTGTAAAACTCTCTTAAGAAGCGCACGTACCATTTACCCGCAAAAGACAAATTAATGAGGTCATCCAACCAGTAAAAATCGTGCTCCGCACACTTAAACAACAACTGCTTATGCAACTCGTTCATCTCCGCCTTTCTGAACCAATCCTCGCGGTTCAGCCTGCCTAACGGAACAAAAAACAAAGGTACAATCAAGCTTCGACAACCCTTAAGATCATCCACTAACTCCATCGTCTTCAACAAATCCGCCTCCCGCTCTTCAGGAAGCCCCACAATTAACGTGCACGCCGGAACCATCATGTTATCATGCATAATGCCCATCCCAGCCTTAACCACTTCAGCCCACTCTTCAGCCTTAAACGGATGCGCCTTGGCAGGCATAATCCGCTTAGCTACAGCAGGCGAACCAGTCTCAATGCCAACCTCAGCACCCCACCAGGCCTGCTTTTCCCGAATAATCTCAGAAAGCCGCGAAAAAAGCCGCGGATTTGATGCAACCGCAGCAAGCGAACAATGACTCCAACTAATGCTATCACAGTTTTTCATAACCAACTCATGCAGCCGTATCAACTTCGCCTCATTAGGCATAGTATTCCGCGAACCATAAAGCATCACATCCTCCGCATGAAGACAACACATATTCACACCACCAGCACGGTTAACACGCATCTCTCGCAGTATCTTCGCGTAAGGATACCACCGTAATGGTCTCAAAGTTACATTACAAAACTCACAACCCCTGCAACAACCACGTCCAATCTCAACCAACCCATTAATCGAAGGACCCATAATATCTGGTATATCTCCCACATCAGGCACTTCTTTAACACTGGCTTCATAATATCGCGGCACATTTTCGCCATTCAAAACAGCCCTGAAAACTTTGCCAACAATATTCTCTGCCTCGCCCTCAACCACACAATCTATCCCATTGTTCTCAACAAACTCTGGCCTGTAACGAAACTGCCAAGTGCCAGGACCACCGACAACAATCTTCGCACCCTTCTTTTTTGCAGCTTTAACTGTCTGACTACTAAGCAAAGCCTGAAAATACTTTGCCAAGTAAGGCTCCTTCTTCAATATAGCCGCGAGAGTACTTGAAGCTGGACCCAGCCCAAACGGGTCCATAACGTAAATACCTATGACCTTGGCGTTATCAGCATACGCTCCCAAGTGATCTGGACTAACCGTGGCGACGCTGAACCCTTCCCTCAAAAGCTGAGCCTCAACCTTACGCAAACCATAAGGCGCCGCAAACGGAACACCCCTGCGCGTTCTAATCGGCGGAAAAAACAGAAAACTAAACGCCCACTCAGGAATAAAATTCGGAGGCGCACAAGTTCCAAAACCTATAAACTCGTTATCATGATAGTTACTCATCAATGTCCTGTCACAGGTTAAAAGCACTTCAGCCCGCTTCGTTGTCCTAGCCTCCTTGTTTTTTAAATGACAAAACCTGTTTTTCTTATGAGGTTTAAACTGCGATATAACTTTATTGTTGTTGCAACGCTGCCGCAGAAAGTCGTTAACACCCAAGCGTTTCTCTGTTTTCGCTGCTTCAGCGCGTGCTGCAGCAAGTTAAGTGGGTTTTCTAGAAAAATGTATATCAAGGTATTCCTCCTATTAATGAGGAAACCATTATGGGGAGTAAAGGGATTAGTGAAGAAGCTATTAGAGGTTAGGTGGCACGGCAGAGGCGGTCAGGGGTCATGGACAGCAAGCGAGTTGCTTGCGCGGACAGCGTTGTACGAAAACAAGTATATTCAGTCTTTTCCAGAGTTTGGTCCTGAAAGAATGGGTGCACCAGTGACTGCTTTCACGCGGATAAGCACTGAGCCTATTAGGATACACTGCGCGGTTTACGAGCCAGACGTAGTGGTTGTTTTGGACCCTACGTTGCTGAAGACTGTTCCTGTGGCGTCTGGCATCGGAGAAGAAGGCGTTTTCGTGGTTAATTCTGCTGATGAACCTGCCAAGGTTCGAGAGAGCCTCAAAACGAAGAAGGGAAAGCTTTGGGTCATACCTGCGACGCAGATTGCGCTGCGAGTTTTGGGGATGCCGATAACGAACACGGCTATGCTTGGAACCGTTGCCCGAGCCACGAACATAGTTAAGTTAGAGAGTATCGAGAAAACAGTTAAGGAACGTTTCCGATTGGATTTGGCGGAGAAAAACTTCGCTGTTATAAAAGAAGCTTATCAGGAGGCAAAACAAGAATGACCAGCGAAAAAGGTTGGAATGAAATTGCAGCTGCAGGCGTGTGCCCGAAGTCAAGCGTTGAGTTCTTAACGGGTGATTGGAAAACGTACATGCCTATACGCGACTTGGAAAAATGCACTCGCTGCTTGCTGTGCGTGATCTTTTGCCCTGACGGAGCCATACGGTGGCATCCTGAAAAGGGGGACATCAGCTTTGATTACACGTACTGCAAGGGCTGCGGAATATGCGCCAACGAATGCCCGACTAAGGCGATAACGATGAAACTGGAGCAGGAGTGAATAATGGCATGACAAGTGTTCATAAACAGAAAATGACTGCGATGAACGGCGATGAGGCAGTTGCCTACGCGGTTAAGCAATCAGACGTTGACGTGGTTGCTGCTTACCCGATAACGCCGCAAACGATTATCGTTGAGAAGTTCAGTGAGTATGTGGCTAACGGTGAAACCCAGACAGCGTTCGTATGTGTAGAGTCTGAGCACAGTGCGTTAGCTGCGTCTTTAGCTGCTTCTGCCACAGGTGCCAGAACTTTCACGGCTACGGCTTCAGCGGGTCTAGCTCTGATGCACGAGATGCTTTTTGTGACTTCAGGTTGTCGTGCGCCGGTGGTGATGGCTATAGCTAACAGAGCTTTGTCTGCGCCGATTAATATTCACTGTGACCATTCTGATAGCATGGCGGAGAGGGACAGCAGTTGGATACAGATGTATGCGGAGAACGCTCAGGAAGCTTATGATTCAGTGATTCAGGCCTTTCGTATAGCTGAGGATTTGAAGGTGCTTTTGCCTGCTATGGTGGGTTTGGACGGTTTCACTTTGAGTCATTCGTTGGAAAACGTGAATGTGCTTCCAGATGATGTTGTGAAAAAGTTCGTTGGGGCTCGTCAGGTGCCTTTGGTGAAGGCACATGAAGGAAAAGATGTACCGTTTAAGCTTGACCCTGAGAATCCCATGACTATGGGTCCGATTGTTTTTCCAGATTACTATTTTGAGTTTAAGCGGCAGCAGGAGGAAGCTATGAAGAATGCTCTTGGCGTTATTCAGCAGGTGAACAAGGAGTTTGCTGAGATAAGCGGCAGAAGCTACGGGAACGGTCTTGTTGACGCTTACTGTCTTGAAGACGCTGAAATTGCGGCGATATGTTTAGGTTCAACTGCGGGCACGATGAAAACGATTGTGGATGAGCTTAGGCGGGAAGGCGTTAAAGCTGGGCTTTTAAGGCTGCGCACGTTCAGGCCTTTGCCTGTCGAAGAGATTCGAAGTGCTCTTGCGGGCGTGAAAGCTGTAGCTGTAATGGATAGGAGCATGAGTTTCGGCGGGAACGGTGGTGCAGTTTGCCATGAGGTCCGCCACTTGTTTTACGATGGGGCAGCGCACCCGTACATTGTGAACTACATTTACGGCTTAGGTGGAAGAGATTCAAGCCCGAAGGAACTGCGTAGGGTCTACGAAGACTTGCAGGGCACAGTGAAGGCTAAGCGTGTTGAGAAGCCAATACAATATGTGGGGTTAAGAGAGTAAAGGCGGAATGAAAAAGAATGACTGAAGAATGGAAATTCACTACAAAAGACATTGCTGAAAAACCAGACTTGTTCCTTTCAGGGCACAGGGCTTGCGCAGGCTGTGGACCAGCAACCGTGCTTAGGCTGATAATGAAAGCCACGAGAGGACCGACAATAGTGACTGAAGCTACTGGCTGCATGGAAGTGGTTTCGTCGATTTACCCGTACACTGCTTGGGCTACGTCGTGGTTGCACACGGCTTTCGAAACTGCGGCTGCGAATGCTTCGGGCATCGAAGCTGCTTTGAAGATAATGAAGAAGAAGGGCAAATTGAAAAATGAGCACGTTGACGTTATTGCGATTGCTGGCGACGGCGGAACCTACGATATAGGCATACAAGCGTTATCAGGCGCTGTTGAACGTGGGCATGATTTCATGTTTGTGCTGTATGATAACGAGGCTTACATGAACACGGGAATTCAGAGAAGCGGTGGAACACCGCACGGTGCAGCTACAACAACATCACCAGCAGGAGCAGTGATTCCTGGAAAACTGGAGTATAAGAAGCCTATTGCGGAGATTATGGTGGCGCATGAAATGCCCTACGTGGCTACTGCTTCGCCGTATTACTGGCGTGATTTGGTTGCGAAAGCTAGAAAAGGCTTAGAAGTTGATGGCCCAGCTTTTCTGCACGTGTTTGCACCTTGTCCACGTGGTTGGCGAAGCAACCCAGCTAAGTCTATTGAGTACACGAAGTTGGCGGTGGAGACGTGCGTGTTTCCCTTGTGGGAGTCAGTTAACGGGAAGTGTCAGTTGTCTACGCCTAGCAAGCTTATTGCGTTGACTCCGCAGAAGAAGAAGCCTGTAAGTGATTACTTGCAGGGACAAGGACGGTTTAGGCACATGTTTAAGCCGCAGAACAAGAAGCTGCTTGACGAAGTGCAGCACATTACTGATGAGCGGTGGCAGCGCTTGCTCAAAAAATGTCAAGCACCATAAACCTTCTTTTCTTTAGTTTTCCGTATTGTGTGCACTATCACGTGTAGAAATCGAGTCCCTTTCATACAAAGTGTGTCCTCTGCTTCTGAATACGCAGAAACTAATAGCACGTGATACCCAGAATATTCTATCGTTTTCAGCTGCAGGTGTATGTTAAGGGTTCAGCCTACAGGTTTGCGTGACTGGGGAAAATGTAGAGCTGTTGCGTTTAGTGCTTGGTCAGTACGATGTAAAGGATGTTGTTTCCGCGGAGCAGCACGTTTCCGTAGTTCGTGAGCAACTGCTCGTCTCTGCATTCTGTTGCGCCTTCAAGCAGAATGTTCATGTGCCCATCACATTTTATCATGTTTCCCTTATACTCGCAGCCATTTTTGAGGACTACTTCGATGTTTCCATGGAGTTGTTTAATGAGGACGTTTAAAGGTTTTTTACTTGGTTCCATCATAGCACCGTATTCCATTAGAGTCGATACATGCACATATGCACAACCCATCACATATAAAAGTTTTATGAAAGAATTGTCGAGAACCTCTTGGTTGCCTCAAGCTCATGCTGAAAAAATGCCTTCTCGCCTACTCTTTGGAATTGTGAACACAGCCTGCAAAAATTATTTCACTTGCCTCTTTCAGCGTTTTCCTAAACTGCAAGACCAGCACGTGAAAAAATATAATCCATTTATAAGAAGCTCAGCCCTTTGTGAGCATAACATCCAAAACCAATTGTGCGCGTAGGAGAAAAACGGAAGATGCATTTAGAAGAAATGAAAAAAGAAATCGAAACACTAGTCATCGAAAAAGGTTTCTACAACAAACCAGAAGATATCCCAAAAAAGTTGCTGTTCGCCTTCATAGAGCTCGGCGAAGCTAGCGACTCATGGAAAAAAGGCGCGTCAGAAGAAAAAATAGCTGAAGAACTCATAGACGTAATATTCTACATTCTAGACGCAAGCCGCTTAGCATGCCCCACCGTGGACATGGATGCCATATTCAAGAAGAAACTAGAAAAAAACCACAACAGACCTTACCAGTACGGCGAAGGACACCGAAACAAATAACTGTATTTCAACGCCTTTCACATTCTGGGACGCAAAGTGAACTTTGAATATCCTGCGGCGCTACGTTTTCAATGCACAAAATGCGGAATATGCTGCGGCGACACACAAGAGAAAATAAGGCATATTCTTCTCTTAAGTGCAGAGGCGGAACAAATCGCCACGGTAACTTCGCAGCCAATCAACGAGTTCGCAGTGCAAGTTGACGGTAAAGCACCCTACGGTTACGAGATGAAAAAGACATTGGAAAACGGAAAATGCGTCTTTCTATCCCAAAACCGCTGCACCATCTATCCGCTAAGACCATTAATCTGCAGGTTCTACCCGTTTGAGCTTAAAATGGCAGCGAACAAAACATACCGGTTTCGCTGCACGGACGAGTGCCCAAGCATAGGCAAAGGCAAAGTGCTGGGCAAAAACTATTTTGAAGAGCTTTTTCAGCTAGCACGCGTTAAAACGCAAGCGCAACGCAAACCCAAAGAGAAAACACACCGCAGAGTGGTTTAGTTGTTTGTTTTGGGCTGACTGGACAAAAGGAGCCGTTTTTGTGTGTATTTATAACCGCATGCGCATTCAAAACCCAGTACCTTGCCGTTTTTGCACGTTACGCAGCGCCACTTGTGCCCAGTGCAGTTAGTGCTTTGTTTGTGTAGTTTCCATAGAACTTTCGCGTCGTTAACCGTGATGGGTGCATCGCGTTTTGCGGATGTTATGTACCAGATTAAGTAGCCTGCGAAGAATGCCCATGTGCTTAGTGTGATTGTGGTTAGCATCATGTTTGTTTCTCCTTGTGTATTTGTGTTCTACACTAATACAATATGTCCAGAGTGTGACATATTCCAAAAAATGGAGAAGCCGCACCACGCGATATAAGCATTATCGCATATTCCGAACCGAAACCAAAAACAAACTACAACTGCTGCAACACATCAGCCTTCTCCAAAATGCCTCCGCAATAATGGCACTTCAGCAACAAAGGCTCCTCAACCTCCACGTAAAACTTCGCCACTGCAGGCTCATCACTGTTGCTCACGCAAGCAGGATTCACACATTTAACCAAGCCTTCAATAACCCGCGGCAACTTAACCTCCAACTTCTCCACCACACAATAATCGCGAATGATATTGATGGTAGCATGAGGCGCCACCAACGCTATGCGATTAACCTCCCGTGCATTCAACGCGCGCCCCTCAACCTTTACAACATCTTTCACTCCAAAACGCTTACTAGGCACATTAACCGCAATAGTCATCACGCGTCCCTCACGCCCAGTAATCCCCAACATCTTCACCACGTCCAACGCATATCCGCCGCTTATATGGTCAATAACGGTGCCATTTCGAATCTTCGAGACCCGCAGCTCCCTGTCGCTCAACTCAGACTCCACCACACAAACACTGTACGTGCTACTAATACATAAAAATTTACAGCTTCACCCGAAACAACAACAAAAAAACAAAAAAATAATAATACGACGAATGCATAGGGTAGCAGCAGTCTACGCGTGCGGGATTGCCCTAGCCTGGTAGGGGGCAGGCCTGCTAAGTCTGTGGTCGAAAGGCCGCGTGGGTTCAAATCCCACATCCCGCGCTTTTACTTCTCTCTATCCATGCTTATCCTGAATGTGAATTGCCTCTTCATAAGACTTAGTTTCTTGTTTGCATTAAATAATTCATAGACAAGAATGAAACAATTCAAAGACAACAAATTGCGCATGACTGAAGCTTTTAGAGAGAAAATCTTGATGTATGCAGTGAAAAGGGATATAGTATCTGAAGTTGTAGAGGAAGCTTTAGTACCGCACACTAAGACTAAACCGCAGAATCTGCAGTAAAAAACTAAAGCTTCATGAGTTTACTTCTCTTGTAGTGCTTAGCTCTGCCTTTCACTACGGTACTTTATATAAACAGAATCTTTCAGGCGGCTAACTGAACGTTAATGAAGAAGCAGAAAGCCAACACAAATATAACCGCTGCATCAACCAAATAACCGGGTGTTTGCCTGCCAGAAGCACGAAAAGAATGGTGAAGCATTGTTGAAGGGAAAAACTTTTTCTTTGCCTGATGGGCGTCAACTTGGCTACTGCATTGTCGGCGAAGGCAAACCCGTGCTCTACTTCCACGGCACTGCAAGCAGCCGCCTAGAAATTCTACTTTTAGAAAAGTTTGCGTTTGCCAACAGATTGCAGATAATCGGCGTTGATCGACCTGGCTTTGGATTATCAACTTTTGCGCCTAGGAAAAACCTCAGCGATTTTGCTTACGACGTTGATTTGCTGGTTGAGCACTTGCGGCTTGACCAAGTTGCAGTTCTCGGCTGGTCTGGAGGCGGCGTTTTCGCGCTTGCTTATGTGGCGCTTTTCCCAGAACGCGTAAGCAAGGCAGTGGTTGTTGGTGCACCAGCGTTACCCTTTGATGTGGCAACTGCACACAACAGTTCTCTTGCTCGTTTCGCCATGAAAATCCCATTCCTCGGCATGTTAGCTTTGAGAAACATGAAAGCACAGGTGTTGAAGGCTAACGCGAACATCGACAAATTCTCGGCATCCAAAGACGCGGAAAAAACGCTTAAAGGTTGGTCCAGAGAGGATGTGAAGTTCTTTTCTAATAAGGCACGGGTGACTTTGTTGTATACGTCGATGGCTGAGGCTTTTCGACAGGGCAACCAAGGCGTCAAGGCTGTGCTGCAAGAGCATACGCTTTTCATGAAACCGTGGGATGTACCTTTAACGCGGGTCCCTTGTGGCAAAGTGTTTATTTGGCAAGGTACTGAGGATAAAACTTGCCGCGTTGATAACGCGTTTAGACTTGCCCGAGAAGTCTCAAATGCACATGTGCAGATTTTTAAGGGAAAAGGACACTTCGTCATGTTTGATAACTTGAAAAAGCTGGGTGAACTCTTCAGTTGACAGCAAGATTTTTCTGTTTGCCGTTGGGGGTTAACGGAGGGGACACGCCGAAAACCCCCAACGTTTCTAGCTACGGCAGTTGGCTGTACCTGTGAGTGGTTGTTTTGTGCACATACCCGTGAGCTTTAACGTTGCTTGCGCTTGAAGGTTGCGCGTGATTCGGTTTACAGTTGGATAATCCATCCATGTATATAAGGTTTTTGCGTATATACAATAGTGACTATATTGTTGAACATATGTCCATAGAATTTCTGTGCTGAATTTTGGCGTGGGTTAACGTTGCATAGAGCTTTGCCAAAAAAAGAGGCATTGTAAAAAAAGGAGGTTGAGGGAAAGAGTCAGTTTTCGGGATGTTGCTTTAGAAAAACGTTGAGAGCAAAGCGCTCATTGGTATCCCCGTAAGCGTGAAATGCTGCTGAACAGCCTCTCTTTACAGCAATGAGTTTTTGTGATTTTCGAGGCTTTGAGATACTGGGACTTTGGCTCTTTCCCTCACTATAATAATAGGCAAAAAATTATATAAGTTTATAGTTTCTTCCCGGAACCTATGCTATGATTTGTTTGTTGCGTTTTAAGAGACTCTATCGCTTTTTTTGCAGCGTCATTGCAGCCGAGAGTACCAATGCTTTAAGTGGTTTTGTTAGTGAGTCTTGAATGTGAAAGTGAAGCAGTGATTCTTGTTTAGTGGTTAAGTTTTATGCGCAGAATAGTTAGGTCATGTGCCGATAAAACAACGTAGCACCATGCGCACACAATCATCTAAGACACACCGCACAATTTCGCGAACGCAAAACCGTAAACTCTATATTTCTTAATGAAACCTCTTTTTCAATAGTCTCAGCGGGCCCGTAGCTCAGTCAGGTCAGAGCGGCGGACTCTTAATCCGTAGGCCGCGGGTTCAATTCCCGTCGGGCCCGCCACAAACAGGAAGGGCACTCGCGCAGCAAACCGGCATTGAAGTCGTACTGCTTATTTATTAAAGCAAATAACCAGTAATAGAATGACGTAATGAAGGAGCGAGATTAAAACAAATGAAACAGGTACTTATAACGCCCGTTGCGGGAAAACGTTTAATCGCCAAAGCACTCGCAACGCACAGCACAGTTCTAAACGCGTTGAAGTCTGGAACAGTTGTTATCCTCGCAGGTACCACAAACGGTTACGTAGCCGAAGAAATCTTCAAGGCAATAGACATTCCGAATGATTTTTCTCGGAAGCATTTTTTCCGCGGCATTATCGTGCCGCCTGGCAGAAAAGTAACTTCTGAAGGACGTGTGGCTGATGAAAGTAAGTTTCCCGGTGACGTGATAATAACGAAGGGCACATGGCGAAAAGGCGAAACAATATCGGATGTAGTTGATGAGCTTAAAGAAGGCGATGTTATCCTGAAAGGCGCGAACGCGTTAGATTTACAAAGAAAGCAGGCAGCCATTCTTATCGGGCATTCTAAAGCGGGAACAATAGCCGTATCTCTGCAGGCTGTTATGGGACGTCGTGTCCGCCTAATCATGCCCGTTGGGCTAGAGAAACGTGTATGCAGCGATTTGTATGCGCTGGCGGCGAGAGTGAACGCGCCTGGCGCGAAAGGCTACCGGCTGTTTCCTGTTCCAGGTCAAGTATTCACCGAGATTGATGCTATAAACCTCTTAACTGGTGCCACTGCGGAGTTGGTTGCAGCTGGCGGTTTTTGCGGCGCTGAAGGCAGTTGCCTGCTTGCTGTTAGTGGTACAGAAGAGCAGGAGGAAGCTGCTGAGAAGCTTGTGGCGACTGTTGCGTCAGAACCCGCATTTGATTTCTAAGGGCAATAGGTGCGTGGGTGTTGAAGTTGGGTGCCGCTTGCGTCTTGGTGTGTGTTTTCTGGGTGTTGTGAGGAGCGCAAAAAAAGGATAGTGTTACTGAACGTGCAAACAGTAACACTATACTGCAGATACGCAGCGCTCACCTAAAAAGCTTGCGGTTCAATTTTCAATTGTCAACATCGACTACAAAATAATCCACAACGCATAGACACTGCTGTAGTTGCAGTCGTTCGCGCTATCAGTGAAAAAGCTTTTAGGCAAACCCGTTACATTCTAACGTGGATTCCAATGACTAAAATAACACGCGTAGGCGTAACATTCCCCCCAGAACTCCTCAATGACTTCGACGAAATAATCGGCAAAATGGGTTATGAAAGCCGCTCTAAAGCCATCCAAGACGCAGTCAGGCTTTTCGTTTCAGAAAAAAAATGGCTCCGACAAGGAGAAAACACTAATCAAACGGGCATCATACTGATGGTTTATGACCACGACGCCAGAGGCTTAGAAACCAACCTGACCGATGCACAGCACCACCATTCCACATTGATATTCTCAACGTTACACATTCACATCAGCGAACGCGACTGCCTTGAAGCGATAGCGGTGAAAGGCAAAGCCTCAGAAATCCGAAGGCTAAGCGATGAACTTGCAACGAAGAAAGGCGTCAAAATTCTCAAAACAGTAATCGCAACAGTCTAACTCATCCAATAGTACGCTTAATAGTGAAAAACGAGAAAAATGGCGGATTTAAGCCGCCTTTAATTGTGCAATTTTTTCGGTTACTTCCGTGTTGTCATTGGTTTGCTGAGTGGACTTAGCTGGTCTGTGACTGCAAGTTTTCTTGTCATCAGTGTGGATACTGCAAGCAGGCCCATCCAAGAAAGGGATATAGCTAAAGTCATTGAGCCGCCGATGCTGGCGATCTCAGACAGCATCACTGCTGTGTCTGCAGGTGAAGACATGGCAGTTAGGTATGGTGCCCACGCAGTTATTTCGCCGTGAAAGACGTGTTCGGCAGCGAGTATAACTACTCCGCCCCATAGCATTGAATTCAGCACGCTTAGTTTTAGTTTGTGTGTGAGGTCGCTGTGTCTGGTTAGTAGTTGTATGATTGTTGTTACTATTGCAAGTGCCATTGGTGCTAGGAAACATGCCATTTCATTTTTGCCTCCAAGGTAACACTAAATTTAAATATGGTAACACTAGCTAATAAGCGTAACGGAGGTAACGGGATATGTGGCTGATAATATTTGCATTCGCTGCGACAATCTCTACTGCAATATGGTATACTCAAGCTGAGAACGACAAATACCTGTTAAAGTTTCTTAGCGCAATATTCTGGGGTACAACAATAATGGTGCTTGTTGACCACGTGGTGCCCTTCATAATGGAAGGCGGCGGAGAATTCTTTGAAGTGTCAGCTGAAGCAACGGTTCTCAGCGGCATTATGCTTGTTGTGGGGCTCGCAGTGTGGGAGGGCGCGCTGTTATTTAAGGACCCTAAAGGCGTGATATTTAAAAGAAAACGTGCATAACGCGTCCGCACTCAACGCAACCTCAAATCATTTTTTTCTCCCTTTTTCTTGCACCCTGCCGCTACAGTTAACCCTGTTTTTTGCTGATTTGGCAGTTGTTTCAGCGAAATATGTGCATGGACAGAATAGGCGTTGCGTGTGTAAAGCTTAAATAAGCAAGTAATACTATTTCTTAAAATCGTATTACTGTGGTGCTGACATGACTGAAAACAACATGTGGTTCGAAGGCACACAACTAAAAGAAAGAGAACTGACAAAAATCTTCGAAAACATCAAAGACGAACTTGCTCTAATAACTGCAAGCGTAAAATTCAATTTCACAACACGAAAAACCAGCGAAAAAGACCTCAAAGTTGTACTCGCATACATCGACGACACCACAAAACTTGTCGACCTGCTGAAGTCCCGCTTAAGCCTTTTGTCTGAAGCCACAAGCTAAAAAAACACACGACAAATTCATGACGTTTTTCTGAATTTGGCAACGCGATTGGCAATTAGCGTAGCCATCGCACCTGCCGCTACGCCACCGTCAATGTTAACAACAGCCAAGCCTAACGAGCATGACTGCAACATAGCCATAAGCGTGCCCAAGCCTTTCTCTCCGAAACCATAACTATTCGAGGTTGGCACTGCAATTACGGGAACATCAACCATGCCTGCCACCACCGAGGCTAATGCACCTTCTCTGCCTGCAACCACTATGACAACATCAACGTCATTAATGATTAAGTCTTTTAAGGGTTGCATGAGCCTATGAATCCCAGCTACACCTAAATCATACGCGGCAAAAACTGTGCAGCCCATCTCCTCAGCGATTACTTTTGCTTCTTCCGCCACAGGGATATCCGATGTCCCCGCAGTTAAAAGCCCAATCTTTCCGCCACTAGCTCTAATAACAAAATCGTTCTTTTTTATGACAACCATTTTGGCTTTACCGTAAACTTGCAACGCCGCGTCTTTCGGCGCAGCTTTTTTGATTGCGTGCATCTGCTTCGCGTCGCATCTGCTTACTATAACCCTGCCTTTCTCCGCCAGCATCCGAAGCGATATGCCTACAAGGTCAACTGTTGATTTCCCCTCAGCGAGAACTATTTCAGGTATGCCCTTCCTGCACTCGCGGTTAGCGTCAATTCTCGCCATGTTCCCCACTTCCGCCACCGCCAGCGGCTTCACTAACTTTTCCGCTTCAGCAACCGTTATCTCGTTTTTCGCAAGCTTCTCAAGAATTTCATTCAAACTGTACATGTGTCGCTTCACTTTCTGAGAGACCACAAGCAATATATCATTTATGCTTGCTCTTTCATATCAACTTATCACGTGGGAATAATGTCAGAAATCAATAAAATGCTTATCATTGACTGCCAAATAGCTGGAATTGCCGGCGACATGTTCCTAGGCGCGTTAATAGATATAGGCGCCGATGTCAACAAGGTTGTTTCCGCTATAAAATCTCTGGAAAAACCTGTTTACGGCTACAAAAACGTCAAAATCGACATTCAACAAGTTCTACGGAAAGAGTTCAAAGCCACTAAAATCGACGTCACAGCTGAAAGCACCTCCAGAAAAAACGGCAGTGAACTCGTAGAAATCGTTGAAGAAAACGCAAAGAACCTGAAGCTTTCCAGTAAAGCACAGCAGTTCGCCTCAAACACCATTCGCACCTTAGTGTATTCCGAGATGAAACTTCACAACAAATCTTCATCTAATGTTCACCTTCATGAAGTAAGCCTTGTGGACACCCCAGCAGAAATCATCGGTGCTGCCGTTGCCATGGAAGACCTTGGGCTATTCTATGCCAAAATATATGCAACGCCTGCTTCGGTTGGCGGTGGCTTATTCAAGTTTTCACACGGCGCAGTATCCAGCCCTGCACCTGCAACTTTGGAGATTTTTAGGTCAAAGAATTTTCCGATAAAAGGCGGACCTGCCGAGTCAGAGCTGACTACGCCAACAGGAGCAGCCATTCTAGTTAACTTGACAAGTGAAGTAAGCCGTTTTTATCCTGAAATGACCCCGCTAAAGGCAGGCTACGGCGCAGGAAACAAGGATTTCGAGGAAATGCCAAATGTCCTGCGTCTTACAATAGGCGAGCCCTTAGAAAACTGGTTGCTAAAAGATGAAATCGCAATTCTAGAAACAAACGTTGACGACGTAACAGGAGAAATCATCGGCAATACACTGGGCAAACTGCTACGCGAAGGCGCCAAAGACGTAAGCATCATCCCCATGTTTACAAAAAAGAACCGCCCCGGCCAAATTCTCAAAATAGTAGCCGACCGAAAAGACGTCAAACATCTTTCGCGAATAATTCTCGAAGAAACAGGCACGCTTGGCGTCAGAGTGTACCCATGCGAGAGGCACATCATCAATCGTGAAGTAATCTCCGTAGACGTGCTCATCGACAACGTGAAAGCTCGCGTAAAAGTTAAAATCGCCAAAGACAAACACGGCAAAATCATCCGCACCAAGCCTGAATACGAAGACGCTAAACGCTTAGCGGATAAAACAGGCAAACCCCTAAGAGAAATCAACGACATAATCATCACAAAAGCCAAAACGGTTTTCTCGAAAAGGTAAACAGCATGAAAACCCTCACCGAGAAATACGAAACGCTGAAGCGCTTCATCAAAGACACAGGCAAAGACGGTGTAGTAATTGCTTTTTCCGGCGGCGTAGACAGCGTAACCTTAGCTGCGGTCAGCCACAGAGTTTTAGGCGACAGGGCAGTTGCTGTCACGGCTGAATCTCCAACGTACACGCCTGAAGAGCTGGAAGAAGCAAAAAAAGCCGCCGTGGAAATCGGCGTCAAGTTAATCGTTGTGGAAACAGACGAGTTGTCAGATGAAAATTTCAGCAGGAACCCTGAAAACCGATGCTACTACTGCAAAAAAGCGTTGCTGGCACGCTTGAAAAAAGTTGCAGAGGAACTGGGGTTTAAAACTGTTTTTGAGGGCACAAACTTCAGCGATTTAACCATGCACAGACCTGGCTTCCAAGCGGTTAAGGAAGCTGAAAACGTGTACAGCCCGTGGGTTGAAGCAGAATTCACCAAAGAGGAAATTCGCGCAGTAGCCAAGAAGTTGGGTTTATCTGTTCATGGCAAGCCGCCTTTGGCGTGTTTAGCTTCAAGAATACCTTACCATGAAAGAATTACAGCTGAGAAGTTGAATCGTATCTGCAAAGCAGAGCAAATAATAAGGAAAATAGCGGGCGTTAGACAACTTCGAGTCAGAGACCATAACGGCTTAGCACGAATAGAAATCGGAAAAGATGAGCGAGTGCTTCTTTGCGACATTGAGGTTCTGGATAGAATAGCTGGCGAGTTGAAACGGCTTGGCTTCAAATATGTGACAGCTGACTTGGAAGGGTACCGAACGGGAAGCATGCTTCTAACACTAGACGCTAAAAAGTAAATTTTGCTTTACCGTGCAAGCTAAACACGCATAGTCATTGCGCATTATGAGGCGTTAATACGTGACCTTCGCGGTCTATCTCGCCTCTGCGGATTCTCGTAGTGGATATGGGCGTGCAGTTTTCAGAGGGCACCATGACCACGGTGACCACCTCAAGCTGCTGCAACCCTGCGTCGCGCCTTTTCTCGTTAATCCTAAGCGCCACTGGCTTCGTCTCTTCACTTACAACTAACGCTTCGATACAGCTCACACGCAAAGTTGTGCCAAAAGGGTCATCTAAAGGAACAATCTCCGCTCTTTCTGAGACGCCTAGATCGTTCAGAAACGCTTTCAGTTCTTTCAGTCTCTCCGCGTAAGGCGCAGTCACGTGCGGCTTGCCCATCTTCGCTACGAACGCGTCAGAGCATAAACCGATGGCAACGAGTTCGCCGATTTCGAATGCTGTCATAAGCAAGACACGGTGTCCTCTGTGAAACTCGTCGAATGTTCCGCCAACCGCCACTTTCTTAAACTTTTTCATGCTCCACCAGCCTGGCGCCTTGCAAGTCAATTTTGGCGATGAATATGTTCTCGTTTGGTAATAACTGCTTAAAAGCTTCTGCTATGCGCTCAGCGTTTTCTTCATGGGCTACTGCGTGAACTGCTTCGCCAACCATGTTCTGCGCTGCTCCAACAGCGCCAGCCTTCTCCGCCAACCGCACCAGTTGCTTGACGCGTTCTGTTGCGAAGCCTGCTTTCTCAGCGAAGTTCCAGCAACAAGCAAGAAAATTTTCTAATGTGGGCTCAGCCAAGATGGCTTCCAATGTTTTCTTTCCGTAACGGTTAACCTCGTGCCGCTTCTCCGCTGAAGAAAGCACTTGTGTAGTGGGTGTAGGTCCGAAGACGCCTGCGACAATCACGTAGTCTGGGCTTAAAGGAATGCGGTCAATGACGCTGATGCCTGGTGCGCCAGGCTCAACGGTGAGAATACAGCCGCCAATCATTAATGGACCAACTGTGCCTAAGCCTGTTTTGCATTTAACCTCGGCAACGTGTGCGATTTTGCCGATTTGGTTGAAAGTCAGTGGTAACTCCAAGGCTTTTGAGAGCGCTAAGCCCGCGGTTAATGCGCCGCCTGCGCTTGTGCCGAAGCCAGCGCCTATTGGAACTTCAACTTTGTGTGTGGCAACGATGTCGTAGGCGCTGTCCACCTTGTTCAGCAGCATTTGTAGGGCGGTTCGTGTGGTTTCTGCTTCTGGCGCGGGTTTTCCGTTTATGTAAACGCTGATGCGGGTGGTTGTTGCTTTTGAGGCGGAAACGGTGGTTGAGACGCCTTTTTGAAGCCCGAAACCGCCGCCTCTTGAGCCAACATGCGCTAAATCCAGAATGGGGTTGCCGTCGGTTGTTGTATCGCAGATTTCGAAGAAGCTTGAAATTCCCGCTGGTGAAAAGGCTTTTGCAGCTTGTTTTGGCAATTACGTCGCCTTTTTCTCGGTTTTCTGTGTAACTCTAAGGGACGGAAAAGCCCTGTAACACACTTTAAGGACGGGAGGGCAAATCAGGAGCACAAATGGGATTTCCGTGGCGACTGTCCACACGAACACCAGAGGAACAAAGGAAGATTGTAGGGGTTGCTTGAAGTAGCCGTTTGGAGAGAAGAACAGGTTACTGTAAATCCACACTGTAAGCGCCACTATTGTAGCGCCTACGCTTTGCCCAACTAAGGTGCCGATGCTGAAATTTGCCCATTCTTTTCTGAAGGCGAACAACACCGCAACTGCGAGTATGCTTGCGACGACAACTATTGTTAGAATGGCAATTAAATCTGCACTTGGCAATCCCGTGAAGAGCAGAGTTTCGCTTGGCAGCAGAAGCGTGGGCAACAGTAGACCAACAATTATGATCATGCTTCCTATGACCACGCTTAGGCTCAGTTTTTTGCGGCTGAAATTCGCACGTGACATGTAGCCGAGCAAAAAGCACATGGCAAAATTGCTTGTGACTCCAGCGCATAGGCTGAGTAAGGGGTCTCCGTGGTACATGACGTCTCGTATGAATATGCCTATGGCTGCTCCTGTTCCGCCTACCCAAGGTCCGAACAAGACGGCGAAAATGCAGGGTATTACGACGGCGGGCCAAAATGCTACTCCGCCTAAGCTGAGGCCGAAGCTTGTTAAAATTCCTACTACTGCATACAGGGCGGCGCAGATGCCTATCATTGCAACTTCTAATGACCGCATTTCACGTTTGCTCCATTTAACTTTGCTAAGCCTCTTTTCAACGAGGCTTGCGTAAATAAAACTTCCCTATAAACTGTTTAAACACGTTTAAACTTTGGTCATGGTAACGGCCATGCTTGTGCTTGGCGAGCACAAAGGTTTTAATGCAATTCGCGTTCACTGGTTTATAATTCTGCGTCTTCACAGAAAACGTCCTTCGGATGGTGAAAGCTCATGACAGCCACAGCGTCTGCTCCTGTAACAGGATCAAGGTTTTCCCGAGTGGACGTGTTGCTGATTCTCATGAGTTTCGTTTGGGGTATAAACTTTTCCTTTGTGAAGGGTGCGCTGATAGATTTCTCGCCTTTAAGCTTTAACGCGCTTCGTTTTGGCACTTCATCAGTGATTTTGCTATGCTTATTGTGGTTTCGTGAACGCAATTTGCGCATCAGTCGGAAGGATGTAGGCTATTTTGTTATGCTGGGGTTGATTGGGAACACGGCGTATCAACTGTTCTTCATTCACGGCATTGCGCTTACCACGGCAACTAACTCTTCGCTGATTATAGCTACAACGCCCATTTTCATAGTCATTTTTGGTTCTGCCTTGCGCGTGGAGAAGGTAACCAGCCGAATCGTGCAGGGTGTGATTTTGTCTTTCGTTGGCATAGTCATGATCATTTTAGGTTCAGGAAAAAACTTGAGCTTCACAGACCAGAGTTGGATGGGCGACTTGTTAACCATAGCGAACCCTATCTGCTGGGGTCTTTACACCGTGCTTTCGAAGCCCTTGTTAAAGGAGTATTCACCGCTTAAACTGACGACAATAACCATGGCTATAGGCACCGTGCCCATACTCCTTGTTTCGGCACCAGCGTTAAGCACGGAGAACTGGGATGCAATTTCAACCAATTCTTGGTTGGGCTTGGCGTTTTCCGCTGTTTTCGCCATAGCCATAGGCTACGTGGTATGGTACACGGGCGTGAACCGCATTGGCACTTCAAGAACCGCGCTTTACGAGAACCTCGTAACTGTTTTCGCTGTGGCTTCAGCGTGGATCATGTTATCGGAAAGCATAACTGCCATCCAAATAGTCGGTACCGCTCTCGTTTTCGTCAGCTTGTACGTGGCGAGAAGGAACAACAAGAAAACGCAGGATAACGGGAAAAAACCTCTAAATACGTGAACGCCAAAGATTAAGCCTGAATAGGCTGGGATGTTATGAAAATTTTGCTTGACGAAATGTACGCGGGATTAAAGGAGTACTTTGAGACGTTAGGTTACGAAGTGCTTACGGCGCAGAAAGCGGGTTTGCAAGGTGCAAAAGACAGGGCTGTCGTGGAGTACGCGGGCAAGCATGGTTTGGTTCTGGTTACGCAGGACCAGAAGCCTGCGGAGTTGGCGGAGCTTACAGGCGTCAAGTGCGTACTAATTTCTAACGGGATGATTGCTAAAATCGCGGATGCGAAAATAAAAGAGAAATACGTTGAAGCTTAAGCGAGGGTTTTCTGTTTTTCGCCCTTAACGAAACTTGAAACGCGCACGCCTATAAGTCTGATTTTTCGGTCACGGCGCAAATAAAACTGAAGTAAATCTTTTGCGGTTTTCTTTAAATCCTGCATGCGGCTAGTCATAAACGGCAAGGTTTTGCTGCGTGTGTGGGTTTCAAAGTTATCGTAGCGCACTTTAATGGTGACTGTTTTAAAGAAAAGATGCTGGGCTAAAGCTTCTCGGCAGACTTCTTCTGAAAGAGCGTTCAACGCTTTAAGTACTGTGTCCGCGTCATCAGTGTCTTCTTCAAAAGTGGTTTCGTGGCTTATGCTTTTCACTTCTGTTCTCTCTTCTACTTTGCTTCGGTCGATGCCGCGCGCCATCAAATGCATCTGCGTGCCCATCATGCCAAAAGTCTCAGTTAACACTGTAGGGTCATAGCGTGCCAAGTCGCCGATGGTGTTTATGCCTAGCGTTTTGAGTTTTTCCTCGGTTTTGCGTCCAACCCACAGGAGCCTGCGCACGGGTAGGGGCGCCAGAAACTGCTCCACTTCGCCGTCTTTAACGATGGTTAAGCCATCGGGCTTCTGGTAGTCGCTAGCTACTTTTGCCGCCAGCTTGTTCGGACCTACACCGATTGAACAGGTGAGCTGCTCTTTCTCGCGTATTTCCTGTTTTATCTGCTTAGCCAAAGCCTCAGCTTCAGCGTAGCTTTTGACTTTGGCGGTTACATCTAAGAAAGCCTCGTCTATGCCCCATTGTTCGAATTTGTCCGCGTATTTTCTTGCTATTGCCATTATTTCGTTGGAGACTTTGATGTAGAGCGGGTAGTTCGGCGGTAGGTAAACGGCTTCTGGGCAGAGTTCCCAAGCGCGGGATATGGGTATGCCTGATTTGACGCCGAGTTTGCGGGCTTCGTAGTTGCTTGTGCTGACTACGCCTCTGCCTTTGCCCTGCTTCGGGTCAGCGCCAACCACAACAGGCGTACCCTTGTACTCTGGATGCTCGCGCTCTTCGACTGCCGTGTAAAAATGATCCATATCCAAATGGAAGATTACGCGTTTCTTTTCACTCATGCCTGTTCTCTAGAGTTTTTAGAGAGTTTGTGGTTTAAAAGCTATCGAGACGCGGCCAGATTCAGTGTTTTTCGAGAATGTGTTGGTTTCTGCTGGGGAAAGTTTTTATTAGCGTTTAAGGCTTACTGTTGAACCGTTAGAACAAGAAGATGAGCCACTATGGTACTACAAAAAGGCGATTTCATATTAATCGAGTACACAGCCAAGGTAAAGGAAACAAACGAAGTTTTCGACACCACAAACGAGGAAACAGCCAAAAAAGAACACCTTCACAAAGAAGGCGAAATCTACGAGCCCAAGCTCATAGTAGTTGGCGAAGGTTGGGTGCTGAAAACTCTCGACGAGAGCTTCACGACTATGGAGCCCAACAAAGCGGCAACTGTGGAAATTTCACCTGACAAAGCCTTCGGAGCCAGAGACCCAGAAAAAATTAAACGTGTTCCACTGAAACAGCTGCTTGCAAAAGATATAAACCCCGCAATCGGAATGCGCATCGAGTATGGCGGAAAAAACGCTACTATACGCTCAATCGGCGCGGGTAGAGTGCTTCTGGATTTTAATCCGCCGTTAGCGGGAAAAACCCTTGTCTACGATGTCAGCGTGCAGAAAAAGCTTGAAACGAACGAGGAAAAAATTGCTGCTCTCATCCACCGCAGAGTCCCAATTGCTGAAGCAGAAAAATTCAAGCTTGTCCTTAAAGAAAACGCTTTGACGGTGGACATGCCTGAAGAAGCTTTCTATTTGGAAGGAGTCCAAGTTGCGAAAAGAGGCATTTTCGTCGACGTGCAAAAGTTCTTTCCCGACATAACAGCAGTTAATTTCGTTGAAACCTACAAGGTTGAACCCAAACCCGAAACTAAAGCCTAACCGATTACTTCTGTTATCCGTGCAACTTTCTCGCAAGCCTCATGATTCAACTTTAGCTTATGCAGAATCGTGTACCTTTCAGGTCTCACGGTCGCCGCCATTTCTAAAGCTTTAACCGCATCCTCATCGGTAACACCTAACTCGCAGGCGGTAGTAGGTGCACCTATCTGCTTCAGTGTATCCCTGATTTGCTGCCAATTCGCGTTGTGCAGATACGCGGTTAACATGGAGCCAACACCGCATTGTTCACCGTGCATAGCATGATGGCAATTAATCATGTCAAGTGCGTGGCTGAACAAGTGCTCCGAACCGCTGCATGGGCGACTGCTTCCCGCAATGCTCATGGCAACGCCACAGCTTACCAAAGCTTCAAGAAGCACGCGCAAGCCTTCATCATTATCAGGCTGAATAAGCTCAGCATTCTGTATAACCAGCTTAGTGCTCATCAAAGCCAAGCTAGCAGCGTATTCGCCGTAATACTCATTTTTTTCAGCGTGCGCCAACTGCCAATCTTTCACCGCGGTGAACTTTGCAATTACGTCGCCGCAACCGCTTATGACTGAGCGCCAAGGCGCTTGCGCTATTACGTCGGTATCTGCAATAATGGCTAAGGGTGCTTGCGCCATAACCGAGTAAGGCTTGTCTAATCCTTTAACAGACGCCAGCGGGCTTGCGATTCCGTCATGAGAAAGCGTGGTGGGAACGCTGATGAACGGTACGTCTTGGCATGCAGAACTCAGTTTTGCAGCGTCTATCTTGGTTCCGCCGCCAACTGCAAAAAGCACTTGTGGCTTTGAAGAGTTGATTCGCTCTTCAATGGCGGATATGTCCTTAGCGCATGCAGTTTCAACAAGAAGTGTATCCACTGCCATGCCTGTTGGCTCAAGTAAAGCCCGAACTGTTTTCCCTGCAACCTCGTAGCTTTTTGCGCCTGCGATTATCAGCGCTGAATCGCTGAGGTTTAGCCTTTGCATGACCTCGGGAACGCGCGTTAATGTTCCTTTCCCAACGATGACTTCTCTCGGAAGCTGCATGTAATGGTAGGGTGAAGTCAAATCTAATCACTGCTGATTTGTAATGATAAAATAATTGCAGAAGGTTTAAACTTTTTGAATTCGGCGCACGCTCTACTGCTCTGAGACAGCTACCCCCTCCCCTTTAAATATGTTGAAACAGAATAATGGTCAAGTTTTTTGATGGAATATCTTTTTTCTGCATCAGCGGCACTGAAGGTCATGTAAACTGAGTTAATTAAAAATATGGCAAACTATGAAAATCTGTGTCTGCGCCCAATTACCGAACGCGTAACCATACATCAGATTTGACGCATAATCACCCATAAGCCTTATCAGCGACATGCATCATGGTGCGGTAATTTACGAGGCACTTGGAATATGGGAAACCTGACGGTTGCGGTTCTCGGCGCATCAAACTACGCCAGTAGTTTAGGCAAAAAAGGCACATCTACAGACATCACGCTGTACAACCTGAAGAAAGGCGAAGGCACAGTAACTTTCATAGAACCCACACGCTACCCTGAACGCTTAGCACCCTTGTTCTTCGCGTGCTCTACAGCCAAAAAAGCCATAGTTGCCATAGACGAATTAAACGCCACTTTAGGCGAATCACTTGTGATGCTGCAGTGCTGCGGCGTAGACAGCGGTTACTTCGTCCTCCGCAACTACATCCCACGCGAAAAAGTTGAATCACTCGTGAAAGGCACTGTTCTGGAAAAATACGAGTTCGCAGACGATAATCCCGCCACGTTAAACGAGGCGCTTTTAGCTGAGGCTGCGCAAGCGAAGCCTAAAACAGCTCTGGACGGCGGAACTCCTTCAGGAACAGTTCCCGTGGACCACGCTTTCAACGTAAAAGGCGTTGGAACCGTAATCCTAGGCATAGTTGCAAACGGCATAATCCAGAAACACGCCACGCTGAATGTGCTGCCGGGAACAAAGACAACCCAGATTCGCTCCATTCAAAAACATGATGACGAGTTTGACTTCGCATACGAAGGCGACAGAGTGGGACTAGCGCTAAAAAACGTCGAAGTAGAAGACGTTGACCGAGGCACAGTGCTGACAAACGACCCAACAGTTAAAACCTCCAAAAAACTTGAAACACACGCTTCTCTGACCAAGTACTGGCAAACGCCCATAAAAGCAGGCATGGTACTGCACGCAGGGCATCAGACGCAATTCCTCAACTGCAAAGTTGAAGCAGTCAGCGATGAGGGAGACTGGCGCAAACCAACACTGACGCTGGCTTTAGAAAAAGAACTTGTTTACCGTTCTGGCGATGCGGCTGTTTTGATGTATCTGGAAGGCGGAAAACTCCGCGTTGCAGGAACCGTGGAACTGCCATGAGCGCTTAGCCGAAACTTGACGGATTGAAGCCGCAAGGGACATGAAGTGAAAAATTGCTTGCGGAATACAGTTGGCTTTTGTGTAGCATATTGCTGTGTCACAATTCTTATATACGCATAGACGCTACACTATCGGTTTCATGCTGGAAACTGCCAACAAAAAACACGGCAAAGGACTAACTTGGAGACAACCGCTTGTCTGCGTAATCTCAACAGCCATCTGCACAGTACTTGCGATTTGGGCGGTTGTTGAAGCGCCAGTTTCCACTCCAGTTCCAGGCGTTTCTGGACTTTACATTGCAGCCGCGGTTTACGTGCCTGTGGCGCTGTGGTTCGGAGCATGGGGCTGTGTGGCGGGTTACCTCAGTTGCCTGTTTATGGGTTTTTACCTTGGAATGCCATTAGAGTTTTTGCTGGTTTGGTCTCTGGCAGATTTCTTCGAGGGTTTCGTTCCGTTAATCATTTACAGAAAACTCAAAATCAAACCTACTGTCCAGCTTAAGCACTCCAAAGTAACTTATGGGCTTACCGCCGTTCTTCTGGTAAACGTGGTTGTGTCTGCTTTCGCTTTGGTTAACAGTCTAAGCGAAGTTTTCATCGCCACTTTTATTGTAGGCCTTGTAGTTTTGATTGGTCAAGCAGTTATTGAAGACCGGAAAACATGGTTAACTTGGTTGATTGTGGGTGTTTTGCTGGCTAGTTTCGTTTCAGGGGTCTTTGGAGTGGGCGCAATGCTGGCGTTCGGCAACATCTCCGCAGAAGCGTTTCAAACTGTTTTCTTTGGGTGGGTCTTCGGCGACATAATAGTGCTGTCAACCATCGGCACAGCGTTAACGGTTGTGCTTACGCCTTACATTCAGAAAACGCGTGTTTACGTGCGGGGTTTCTTCTCTTAAGGGCTTTTTTGCTGTGTGGCGCTAGTTTTTTCTCCGTTTTGGAACATGTACACGTTGCCCATGAACGATAATGCGTTATTGTCGTAAACAAGTGCTGAGCGTTCAGGTATTGCGTATATTTTTTCTTCTTTGGATAGTTTTTTCAGTTCAGTGTCTTCTGAAGGTTTGTAGTGAGTTTTGATTGCGAATTCCACCAGTCTAAGCCCATTGATTATCTTGGTTGTTTGCTTGTTTTTGTCGGTGAGTATGCCTTGTTTGGAAAGGGCTAATGCGCCTGCGCTTCTGCCCACAATTACATGGTTATAATCGTGTAGCAAAAGGTCGATGTGCTTGTTTTTTAGGCGTTCAAGTAAAACGGTTGTAAGTCCACCTGTTAAGTATATTAAGTCAGCGTTCGCGGCTTTCGTGGCGATTTCTTCAGGCGACTCATGGTACTCCGCGAAGTCAACAGCATCTGCACCGAGGCTTCTGAAGTAATCAAACAGCCGTTTTCTGCGTGTGTATGTTTTGTCGAATGATGCTCTTGCCCAAGGGAAAACGAGGACTGTTGGTGTTCCGCCTGCGGCTTCGAATGCGTTCGCGTTGATGTTTTGTGCGTTTCTTTTGAAGGTGTTTTCGCCGCCTAGAAGGTACAGTTTCGCCATGTATCCCATAGTGTGTTTTCGCGGCTTTAAGGCATGTGCATGTTTAGCCAGCAAAATAATGCTTATTAGCCATTGCTCAGTGCTGTAGTGGGTGATGCAGCATGTCTTTGGAAGGGTTTGCGGAGTATAAACGTAGAGAATTCTGCAACGACGTGAAATGCCCAGTGCAGATGGAGTTGAACGCTTTGAAGGATAAGCCTGATGAGTATGAGCGTGTTCGGCAAACGTGCAGTACCGCGTGCAAGTATACTACGTGGCAGTTTCACCATTGGCTTATGGAAAAAGGTTATTTAATCCTAAGGCGAAAGGGTTCCGAGGAGACGTAGAAATATGGAATGGGGAATGAAAAACCGTTTAGCCCGATTAATACAGCCTGACGGCAAAGCACTTTTCCTGCCCGTAGACCACGGGTACTTCCAAGGACCAACACGCATGCTTGAAAAACCAGGCGAAACCATCAAGCCAATAGTCCAGTACGCAGACGCCGTGATGCTAACGCGCGGCGTACTCAGGAACTGCGTTGACCCAGCAATCTCGAAGCCGATAATACTTAGAGTGTCAGGCGCAGTAACCGTTGTGGGCGAAGATTTGGCTAACGAAAGCGTGGTCACTTCGATTCGTGAAATTCTCAGGTTGAACGCTTCAGCTGTGTCCATGTCCGTGTTCGTGGGCACAAAATACGAGAACAAGAGCCTAAGCAACTTGGCCAAGCTCGTGGACGCATGTGAGGATTATGGTGTGCCTGTTATGGCTGTCACGGCGGTTGGTAAAGAACTGGAAAAGCGCGAAGCGCGGTATCTTGCGTTGTGCTGTCGTGTAGCCGCTGAAATAGGTGCCAGAGTGGTGAAAACGTATTATTGCGCGGAGAAGTTTGAGAAAGTTGTGGACGGCTGTCCAGTTCCAGTGGTAATTGCTGGCGGACCTAAGGCGGATACGCAGCGTGAAGTGTTTGACTTCGTTTATGATGGTATGCAGAAGGGTGCTATTGGCGTGAACTTGGGTAGGAACATTTGGCAGACTGAGCATCCAGTAGCTGTGATTCGGTCTATACGTGAGATAATTCATGATGGTTACACGCCTAAAGAAGCTGAAGACTTGTTTGAGCAAATTAAAGCTGGAAAAGCATAGGCGCGTTTACGCCTAATTTTCTGGTGAACGTATGCTTGCAGCCGTATACTACAATAACAAAGACGTGAGAATCCAAGAGATGCCTATGCCGGAAATCGCTGAGGATGAACTGCTGCTTAAGGTCATGGCATGCGGTGTATGCGGCAGTGACGTGATAGAGGGGTATAGGGTTCCGAAAGCGCCGAGAGTTTTAGGTCATGAAGCAACAGGCGTAATAGAGAAGGTTGGCGGAAAAGTTAAGCGGTATCGTGTTGGTGACAGGGTTTTTGTTTCGCATCATGTACCCTGCAACGAGTGCCGCTACTGTGTGAGTGGGCATCATACTGCTTGTGAAACGTTACATACGACAAATTATTATCCAGGTGGTTTTGCGCAGTATATTCGTGTGCCGCGGATTAATGTTGAGCGTGGCGTGTACAAGCTGCCTGCGGATATGTCTTTTGAGGAAGGCACGTTTATTGAGCCTTTGGCGTGCGCTGTTCGAGGACAAAGGCTTGCAGGAATCCGCGAAGAGGATACGTTGTTGATTATTGGCAGTGGCATTTCAGGGTTGCTTCATGTGCAACTGGCGAAGTTCAAAGGCGTAAAGAGAATTGTTGCTGCAGATATCAACGCTTACCGTTTGGGTATGGCTGAGAAGTTTGGTGCGCATTACGCGGTAAATGCGAAGGAGAATGTACCGCAAAAGCTGAAAGAGCTTAACGATGGGCGATTAGCTGATAAGGTGATTGTGTGTACTGGGGCAACTCAAGCGGCCTTAGCGGCGTTGGAGTGCGTAGACAAAGGCGGGTTAATCTTGTTTTTTGCTGTGCCTGATCCTACAGTGAAGCTTCCTGTGCCGATAACGGAGTTTTGGCGGAATGAGGTGACGATGAAAACTTCTTATGGTGCAGCGCCGAACGATTTGGAGGAGTCTTTGGAGATTTTGGCAGGCAAAAACGTGAACGTTAAGGACATGATAACACATAGGCTGGGTTTGCGGCAGGCTGCGGAAGGCTTCAGGTTGATGGCTGAAGCTGGAGCTTCTTTGAAAGTGATTCTTGAGCCTAATAAGGTTTAACTGCAGGGAAGCGAGAAAGAACGAAGCCATCGTTTGGGTTGCTGTGTTCTCTGCATTTTGGAAGCTATCGCGTGGAAAAACTCGTATCCCCTCTTTATATAGGCTGGCATTAGTTGCTCTGGAAAGGCTATAGCCGCTTATATAAAAGGCTGAAGCTATACCTTGCAGACAGTTCGACACTGCGGAAGGCAACGTTAAGGTTATTACGCAGAAGTTTCAAGAATTAGCGGTGTATTAGAAGCCCGGTGGTGTAGTGGCCAAGCATAGGGGCCTCTGGAGCCCTCGACGAGAGTTCGAATCTCTCCCGGGCTACCAATATGCTTTTTTATTGTGGCGCAGTTGCTGTAGATTAAGTGAAGTGTGTTTATGGCGGATTTGAAGGGCTGCCCATTCGGGCAAGACATAACCAACGACTGCAAAAACTGCGACTACGGCGACACAAACCATTTTGACGCAGCAACTGGCAAGTGCGTTAAACGCTGACCAAATGTGAACGAAAGCGCCCTTTCTGTTGCCCCTTTTTGTTTCAGCTAATGTTGTTTTGTTCAGAATTTTCAAACCGCAATATTAATAAACTCCACAGAGCGAATACATGGTGCTACTTCCTAGCGATGGACTTCTCACCGAATCCAAGTTTTAGGGAGACAGAATTAAAATGGCACAGAATAATGCAATTAATCAGCTAGTACTCAAAGGAACAACAACAATAGGTGTCGTATGCAAAAACGGCGTCATACTAGCCTCAGACACACGCGTAACCATGGGCTTCTACGTGGCACATAAATTCGGGAAAAAAGTCTACAAGATAGATGACCACTTAGGCATGACCATAGCGGGAACAGTTGCCGACGCACAACGCGTAGTCGACATCCTCACCGCCAACGCGCAACTCTACAAAATCAACATGAACAGGCCTATGCCCGTGAAATCCGCGGCAAGACTCATCGCTAACCTCCTGTTTTCCAACAGGTACGTACCGTTAGCAACCCAAGTCCTCATAGGCGGTGTAGACGAAACAGGTCCTCACGTGTTCAATTTAGACCCATTCGGAAGCTTAAACGAAGAGAAATCCGTTGCCACAGGTTCAGGCTCACCCATAGCGTACGGCGTACTTGAAGACAAGTACCAAGAAGGCATGCTTGTCGAGGAGTTACTGCCGATTGTTATTAGAGCGGTTAACGCGGCTATGAAGCGCGACGTTGCAAGCGGAAACAACTACAACGTCACGGTTATTGATTCGGCTGGCTACCGCGAATTAACCGCTGATGAGAAGAGCCAACTTCTGGCGCGATAAAGGGAAGTAAAAATCGTGGCGCGTAATTCAGACAAAGACAAAATAGAAATAAGCCAATATATACTCCAGCACGTTCCGATAGAAGCGGAAGTAACCCGCATCGAATATGAAGGCCCCATGCTTTCTGTCTACGCTAAAAAACCTGAAGTTCTAGTTGACCAAAGCAGCATAGTGGCGGAAATCGTAGGCGTAATCCGCAAACGCATAGTCATACGCCCCGACCCCTCAGTCAGGCTTCAAGAGACAGAAGCAGAAAAAATCACGCGTGAACTTATATCGCCAGAAGCAGAGATAACGGACATAAATTTTGACCCCAGCCTCGGCGAAATAATAATCGAAACCAAAAAACCCGGCTTAGCTATCGGCAGAAACGGCACAGTTTTGCAGGAAATCATAAAGAAAACCAAGTGGCGCCCTCACGTCCTGAGAAGCCCACCACTGCGTTCAAAAATGGTCACGCACATGCGGCATTATCTTCATTCAGAAAGCAAAGAACGCGAAAGGATACTGCGCACGATAGGTGAAAGGATTTTCAGACCAAAAACCTACGAGGTCGGCGACGTACGCATGACCGTGCTTGGAGGCGCCCAAGAAGTAGGCCGCTCCGCGTTCCTAATCAAAACACGCGAAAGCAGCGTATTATTAGACTGCGGCATCAACCCTGGCTCACAGAGAGCATTTGAAACTTTCCCACGGTTCGATTCCCCCGAGTTCCAAATAGACTCGTTGGACGCGGTAGTCATAAGCCACGCGCATCTTGACCACTGCGGCTTAGTGCCCTTCCTCTACAAGTACGGGTATGACGGACCTGTTTACTGTTCAGCACCTACTTCAAATTTAATGACACTACTTCAGTTGGACTACTTGGACGTGGCAAGCAAGCAGGGAGCAACACCCCACTATGACCAGAAAGACGTCCGCGAATGCGTCTTGCACACTATTCCCTTACGGTTCGGCGTAGTGACCGATATTGCACCAGACATTCGGTTAACCCTGCATAACTCGGGGCACATACTAGGCGCTGCCATGTCACATTTGCATATAGGCGAAGGCATGCACAACATAGTTTACACGGGAGACTACAAGTTTTCCAGAACCATGCTGCTGGAAGCTGCTGCAGCAGAGTTCCCAAGGGTTGAAACCGTGATCACCGAAAGCACCTATGGCGGAGCAGACGATATCATGCCTTCCAGAGTTGAAGCGGAGGAACGGTTAACCCAAGTCATAAATTCAACTTTAGAGCGAAAGGGCAAAGTGCTTATCCCAGTGCCAGCGGTAGGCAGAGCGCAGGAAATCATGCTCATCATCGACGGCTACATGAAACGCGGAATGATGAAAGAGGCACCCGTGTTCATTGAAGGCATGATTTCAGAGGCAACAGCCATTCACACCGCGTATCCCGAGTATTTGGGCAGAGAAGTTCGCCACAGCATCCTCCACGAAGAGGTTAACCCGTTCCAGTCAGACTACTTCACAATCGTGGAGCACCCCAGCGTACGGCAGAGCATAATCGAGGGAGAACCATGCATCGTTCTGGCAACTTCCGGCATGCTTGAAGGCGGACCTGTAATAGAATATTTCAAGAGTTGGGCTGACAACGAGAAAAACACAATAATTTTCGTCAGCTACCAAATTGAAGGAACCATGGGCAAACGCGTGCAGAAAGGCATAAACGAAGTTACAATGCTGGACACAGAAGGCAAAATGGCAGTAGTGCAGGTCAAACTGCAAGTGGAATCCATCGAAGGTTTCTCAGGGCACTCAGACAGGCGGCAACTAGTCAGCTATTTGACGCATCTTAAACCCACGCCTGAAAGAATCTTCGTATGCCATGGAGAAAAATCGAAAATCGCGAACCTAGCTAACTTCGTAGATAAAAAAGCAGGCATCAACACTATTGTTCCGGGAATTCTAGAGACGTTTAGGCTGCTGTAGGCAAAGGCTCGTTTGAAACAGGCGTTTTTTCTCGCCAAATTCGTATGTTCGGAGGACAGATTACCACTCGTTCTTCACCTAGGCGGGCGATATCTCCGCTGATGGATTCAGCGAACTCGTACAACTCGTTTACCGCGTGTTTTACGTCCTCAATGCTTTTGCTCGCGAGCGGCGTTATACGCAGAATTAGGATGTTGCCGTTTTTCACTTCTTGCTTTATAGCTTCTAAATCTGATAAGTCGCGGAGCGGCATAGCCTTCAGGTAAGTTTTGCTTGTCGTTTCCTTTTCCTCAGGAGAAGGCGCTACTGTGTTTTCGTTTCCTTTCCTCGTTTTGCGGAACACTCCAAGAGTCGGCAAGTTTCTCCTCTCGTCTTATCTATGTAGTATGTTTCAGCAGTTAAGCGTTTCCCAATTTCAAGTCCCAATTCTATTAGCTAATATGAATTAAATTAGTAAATAGCTTATGAATCGGTGATATTTATTGTAACCGCACGCTCTTTCTCGACGGAATAGCGTTGCTAAACAAAAGAAACTAATCGGCAAGCACTTTGGCAAAATTCCAAATCTTATCGCTAACAAAATGCAGCGTCTTAACAACTGCGCCTTTCTTGATGGCTCTCGCAGTTTGCGAATCGTAGAGGCTTGTGCCTAAAGCCAACGCTTTTCCATGCGTTTCATCAACAACAACTACCAAGTCGCCATTGCCGAATTCTCCCTCAATCCGCCGAATACCCGGAGCCATCACATCAGCACCTTTGCATACGTAAGGAACCGCGCCCATGTCCACCACGACTTTAGGTGCGTGTGCAGAAAATTCCCTGAAGAACAGCGTCGGCAAAACAGTTTCTTCAACTTTAAAAAACAAAGGTTTGCCGTTAACAAGAATCAGTTGACCGAAATCTGCTTCAACGCTTTCAACGTTTGCTTTTGAACCCAGAATGTCTTCTACATTGATTGTTAGCTTTTCGGAAACCTTACTTAAGAGCAGTTTTCCTTCTTTAAGTTTCAACGAGTATCTTCTGTGCTTGTGAGACATAGCACAACTCTCAAGTGTTAATGTCTATACAATCGACAACAATGAAGCAATATTTACTTTTCCATCGCCCTTGGTGAGTTATGAATGAAAACAAGCAAATACTTTTTTGCAATGCAATAGAGACTGCGCCATTCAGGCTTTAACAGCAAGCGAAAATACGTATTGCTTAGATAGGTTTAAATGGGATAAGTTTAAGTATAGAGGAGCATAAGGCATACGAGGGTTCAATAATGAGCGAAATGACAACCGAAATTCTTGAACAGAACCTAGGCAAAATCGTACTCGTGAGACTAAAAGGCGGAAAGAGCTTGCGAGGAAGGCTAAAGGGCTTCGACCAGCACCTGAACCTTGTTCTGGAAGAAACAGAAGACACCACAAACGTTGAGAACATGCGGAAACTAGGCTTGATTATCGTCCGTGGAGACAACGTAATTCTTATTTCGCCACCGCCTAGGTGACAATTCTTGGGAAAAGGGACACCATCATTCGGCAAGCACCAAGGCAAAACCGTTCACATTCATTGCAGGAGATGCGGAAGACGCGCATATCACGTCCGCAAGAAAAGATGCGCGGCGTGCGGCTATGGAGAAACCGCAACCATCAGAAATTACAGTTGGCAAAGAAAGACCCTTCAAAGAGCAAGAGTCGTTTAGACGCCAACTCGCCTGATTAGTTTTCTAAATCTTCGTTTCTTGATGTCAATAAATATATTTTAAGTCAGAGACATTCTGACGTTAAAACCGATTCCAACTCTGGAACAAGCAGTATTGCCGTCGTGATTGCGATTAAAAAGTCAGAATCAAACAAAACCACCTGTACTAGGGTGTATTCTCTTAAGACAGGCGTAACAAACGTTAGCAGCAACGGCGTTATAATTAAACGAGAGAAAAAGTGGTTTTAGTCTGTTGGACTGTAATAGCCTTTATCGACCTTGACGAAGATCAATGGTCCTTTGCTTTGAGCCATGTCCCGTGCTCGCCTCAAAGCGTTATTTACGGTGAATAGGACGCGTTCTTTGTCTTTGAGGTATTGAGTTCGTTTTCCACCTAACTCCATTTTCAACAGGTTTTCTGAGAGAATTTCAGTACCGCAGATTTCTCCGTTCTTAACGAGGGTCGCCGCTACAATTTCCCGCAGTTCTTGTTTGCACTCAATTTTTTGCCACAATGGTTCAGCGTTGGTAATTGTTTTCGAGGCTTTAGCCCATTTGTTGGCGTTTTGGTCGCCTATAAGGAGCTTAACGCGCTCTTTCCATTTTTTAAGCCACATGCCAGTCCAAACAGCTAGAAACTCTTCCAATTCCTCAGGGTTTTCCTTGAAAAGCTGCTCCAACCGCTCTACCAGTTCACATTGGTTTGCTGTGCTCCCAATAAGGTTCCAGTGGTACTTAAGATAATTCGTGATGTCTTCGCACGCTACCTGAAGGATTTTGTGGTCAGAACCTGTTATGTCAAGGTTCGAGTCTGCATCTTGAAGCTTTTCCATTAACATTACTTCTAGGAAGTTCATTCAATCTCCGCTCTGAAGCCTTCTCCACTTCACTTACTGTTATGGAAGGTTTATTAAACTTACTTTTAGTGTGCCTTTATAATTGGTTTAGGCAAGTTTCAGCAATATTCCGTTACTGGGAATATGATTTAGCTGATGCAGTTCGGAAGGTGAGTAACATTTTCTAAAATTAAGTCGGGATTTAACTTGGCAAGTTCAGGTTTTGTGTAAAGACCTGAAAGGACGGCTACGGTTTTGGCGCCTGCCGCTTTGCCTGCGGTGATATCGATAACGCTGTCGCCTACAATGAGGCACTCAGCAATTTGTACATCTATGACCTTAAGCGCCTTTATGAAGGCTTCAGGCGAAGGCTTCGGTTTGTACGTGTCCTGCGTGGTTGCAATGTGACTGAAGTATTGTGCCAAACCAAATTGCTGCAGTTCCTTCGCGACGGTACCGTTGGGGACATTGCGCATTGTGACTAGCGCGAGCTTGGCTTTTTGTTGAAGAACTTCAAGGGTAGCGTGAATGTTGGATATGGGTTTAGTCTTAACCTTTGTGATGGCGTAAAAACTTTTTAGGTATGCGTCGAGAAAGCGTGGTGTGTTGGTGTGTGTAAGGTCGTCTATTGGCAGTCTCTGCTCTAACCGTTTTGGAATTGTCAACGCTGTTTGTAGTGTGGGTTGTTCTAAACCTATTGCTTGAAAGGCAATTTGTGCCGCTTCTACATAAGCGTCTCGTGAGTCTACTATGGTGCCATCTAAATCAAAGAGAATGGCTTTGGCGTTCAGTTTCGCTGTACTCATGTCGGGTATTTCCGTATTTGGCTTTGTTAAGGTGTTTTTTCTTTCTTTAAACTTTTTTGCTTCATCCTTGAAAATACTGATGAAATTCGCGTTATCTTCAACAAAACTCGAACTAAGCTAGAATTGTTTCACGCGTATCCCGTTTACACCATGCTTAGCTGCTTCAGCCAAGCTTCAATAATCTTTTACAAGAACATGTTTAATCTTGATGAGCGAATGGGAAATTTCTATTCGAAAACAATGGAAAATTATTTATCTACCATCATAAGAAACCATGTACACGGAGTATTACGGAGGAAAATTAGATGTCTAAATGTCCAAAATGTGGAACAGACGTTTCAAAGCCAAAGAAAGCTTGGAAAATGGCTGGACGCCCAGACAAAATGGGAAAACGCATGCAACTGGAAATCGGGCTTTTTGAATGCCCCAAATGCAAAGCTACTTTCCGCGAAGTGCTGAGCAAAAAGAAAATCTAAGCAAGCACATAATGACCTTAATCAACGCTAAAGCTAACAGTCACGATTATCCTTTCATCTCCTCATTTTTCCTTTTTTTGAAAACGGTAAGTTTTAAAACATAGACTGCTTAATGAACAGGAATACCTTCGCAAGTCAACAGAAGGCAACAATTTGACGGCGACTTTCAAAAAACTTTGGAAAAATGAATACATTCAGACCGCCCTAATCATCGGCGTAATCGTGTTAATAGTCCTTGGGTTCTGGTTCAGCATACAATCAGTGTTGGGCACACAATACCCCGCGTTGGCAGTGATAACGGGCAGCATGTGTATTCCACAAGACGCACAATGCGACGGCCAAAGTCATCCTTTCGCACGAACACTGCACATCGGAGACCTAATAATCATTCAAGGCGTGAATCCAGAAGACCTCAACGCAGATTATCCGAACAGCGACATAATTGTTTTTCACAAGCCAACAGATCCTGATGATCTTATTGTGCATAGAATAGCAGCTAAAGGTGTAGGTGAAGATGGCATAATATATTTCTACACAAAAGGGGATGGAAACCCCACCAATAAATGGCCCGATCCAATTCAGCCTGCGGAGTATGATTCGTGGGGAAAAGTTCCCGAGAATTTGGTTGTTGGCAAAGTCATCATGCGCATTCCGTGGGTGGGGCACATCATCCTTTTCATGCACAATTCGGTGGGCTTGCCCATAGTCATAGCACTCATGGTTATATTATTATTAATAGAATTTGTTCTGCCCCTGTTTAGAAAAAAAGCGCCAGTCGCTGAATCTGAACCACTGAAAGAACCACAACAGCAAGCATAGATGTATTTATAAATAGAGCCACTTATAGAAAAGGTATTTAAGCTCACATAAGGAGAGAAGGAAAATTCATGCCGCAAGTTAAAGCTGTGATAAACATTGAAAACGTCGTCGCTTCTGCAACACTGAATCAGAAAGTTGACTTGAACGCCGTGGTAAAAGGTTACCCAGGCGTGGAATACCGTCCAGAACAGTTTCCTGGTCTCGTATTCAGGTTGAAAAGACCGAAAACTGCGACTTTGATTTTTAACTCTGGAAAAATGGTGTGCACGGGCGCAAAGTCTGAAAAAGAAGCGCGTAGAGCCGTAATGAAAGTTGTCAAGGAATTGAAAAAGGGCGGAATAATAATAATCAGTAAGCCCGATTTAAAAATTCAGAACATCGTCGCCTCAGCAAGTCTAGGCGGCATGATTGATTTGGAAAAAGCAGCGTTCACTCTTGGAAAAACAATGTATGAACCGGAACAGTTTCCAGGCTTGATTTACAGAATGGACGAGCCGAAAGTTGTGATTCTACTGTTTGCAAGCGGAAAACTTGTTTGCACTGGAGCCAAAAAAGAGCAAGACGTTTACACCGCAGTGCAAAAACTACATGTGCTGCTGGAAGAGAAGAGCTTAATCTTCTATGATTAATGCTCTTCAGCCTATTTTTTTATTTGTTTAAGAATGGTCTTCAGGTTTTCTTTGTCTATGGCGCCTATCTCGTACAGTGCGTTAGCTACTCCGCTGATTTTGAGCAATGCGTGAAGTTGAATTCCGCTTTTTGCAAGTTTTTCTTTCCCGCCTTCTTCCCTGTCCAAAAGCGCAACTGCCTCCGTCACTATGCCGCCTTCAGCGGTTACGGCTTCTGCCGCTTTCTTCAGGGTTAGTCCTGTGGTAATTAAGTCATCAACAAGTAAAACGCGGTCGCCTGAAACAAGGATGCCTTCCACTCTTCTTTGCCGTCCATGCAACCGAACGCCTTTGCGCACGTACAGAAAAGGCTTTTTGAGGTTGTAAGCAATTTGGGAAGCGAAAGGTATGCCAGCAATTGGGACGCCTGCTACGCGGTCAAAGTTTTTGAGTGCTATTTGGCTGGTTATTGCTTCGCCGTAGAAATCACAAATTTGTCTGAAAGCATCTGGAAAGCTGGGCACTATTCTCAGGTCTATGTAGTAAGGGCTTACTTTTCCGCTTGTAAGCTTAAAAAGTCCGAACTTTAAAGCATCTATCTTGTGCAGAATCTTTGCAACTTCAACTTTTTGTGTTTCCCTGTCCTTCTGCAAAATTTTCACTTCCTTTTCGAAACTTGGTAAATATTATTCAGCTCGGGAATTAAACAAGCAGTTCTCGGCAGTTCCTTTTTCAAGAGTTCAGCAAACTTGTTTTGGCTTGCAACCGAGTTGGTATGATAAGGAACAGCGACCTGTGGCTTTGTTAATCTTGCAATTTCGAAGCCTGTTTCTGGCGAAGCGCTTGGCGCTATGCCTACAGTACAGAAGACCACATCAAATTTTTCTCTTTCACCGATAGCGGCTAACTCGGGAAACGGCAAACTGTCGGCTGTGTGAAAAACTTTGACGCCGTCTTCACTGGTGATTATGAAAGTAACTGGCGACGCTGCGGTATGGTTACATTTTTCCGCCTTCACGGAAACTTCACCTATTTTAGTTGCAGCGCTCGGGCGAATTTCCTGCAGTTTTTCGGGTGGAATCGTAGGCTGCAGGCTGCGTGTAGAAGCTGGGTCAGATATGATAGTGCAGTCTGTGGCTTTTTGGATTTTTGCTATTAAACGTTGGTCTAGATGGTCATAGTGTTCATGCGTTATTAGAATGGCATCTACATCAGGCAGGTTGCGCGCTTTTACATCCACAGGGTCTACGACAAGCGTTTTTGAAGGCGTTTTTATCAGTACTCCAGCGTAATGGTTAAACCACACGAACAAAATTGCGTTTTTTTCAGGAGTAGCTTCAATTGGCATAATTCGGTTCCTCGCCTGATAGTATTATTGTTTGCTTTGTTTTAAAGGAGTTGTGCTTGTGGGCTATTGCACTACGGCAAACTATAGCTCTTTCTATAGTATAGAGGCTGAAATTTAGAGCGACTTCGTTATAGAATTACTGTTGGATACGGGTTAGTTTTGGCATTTTGGGCAATAGTAGATTTGTCCGCCGCCTAAACTGAGACGCTGCACTCTGGCGCCGCAGGTTGGGCAATCGGTGTCTTTCATGTTTGGACCCATAGCAGGCGTGTAACTACCTTGCTTGCCGTAAAGGTCAACGAACTGGTTTTTGCCGCCTGTTTGAATTCGTTCTTGAACCAGAAGCTTTATTGCGTTGTAAAGAGCGGCTTTTTCATCATTACTCAGGCTGGATGCTTTGCGCTTGGGATGAATTTTTGCGCGGTAGATTATGTCTTGGAAGGCACTGTTACTTAAGCCCACTAAAACGGCGGCTTTACCAACGAGCGCCGATTTGATATTCACGTTTTTTTCAGCCAAATCAGTTAGGAACTGCTCTAAAGTGAACTCTTTCGCGTCTAGTGGCGAGGTGACTTGGGAGAAGTCGCGCCTATACAGATAATTCTTTTCCAAATCCGCTTCAATTACGGCTTGTATGCATCCTAAACCAGTTAAACTAACTGTTAAGGCTGTGCTGTCTTGAAAACTGAGCTTGAGGTGAAATTTTGAGGGAACTGTATTTTCGTTTTTGTGAAAAAGGATTATGCCGCCGTACTCAGGTGCAAGAACCAAGTTCCAAGCGTTACTGAACTTAACCATAATAACGTTTCCTCGTGAAACAACAGAAACCACTTTTTCGCCAACTAAGCTGTCAAACGCTGAGGCATCCTTGTTAACGCAGCCGATTTTCTGGAGGTTTTGACAATTCTGCAAGTCGCAAGCTTGAACTATTTTGCCAATCAGCACTTCACTCATTTGTGTAGCAAGAATGTGAGCTTCTGGGAGTTCAACACTCATAAGGTAACCATCACTCATAAAAAGTAATCCAGCACCACTTAATCTTTACTCATGCATGATACGCTAACTTGTTTCATCCTTACACTGTATCGAGTCTGCCAAAAACCTTATTAGCAAAACGGTATAAACCCCATGTTCAAGGGAGAGTTTCACATGGTTTATTGTTCAAAATGTGGCACTCAAAACGAGGACACAGCAGAATACTGCGTGAAATGTGGGGCAAACCTGCAGACAGGAACCTACGCGGCGCGCAGGTACGAACGCAGAAAAGCTGAACAAGAATGCTTCGGGCTTCCTCACGGCGGCGCAATTGTAGGCTTATCAATTGGCGTAATCATCCTGCTCTGGGGCGTCTTCACGCTAGCCCAGCAAATAGGATTAGTCGAAGAGTCGCCAAGCCTCTGGTTCATAATCCTGATAGTTTTTGGCGTTATACTGATTGCTGGCGCAATCTACGGGATAACCCGCACCAAACCCGCCCAGTAAACCGCGACATCACGCAATCAGCTCAGCGCTGCAGGAAACTACGGAACACCGCGCACAAATTCGCCTGTGCTCCCATTGAGACAGCGACATCTTCGTTGCCAACCACAACAGGCTTAACGCAACAAAGAAAAAGTCAAGTGAAAAACTGCCAGCGGCTTCTTCCACACCAGCAACAATCAGAAAGGAACCTAAAGCCAGGAGAACACCCGCGAAAAACCGTGTAAACCCGTTTTGAAACCGCACGGGCACAACAGGATACAACAACCCAGCCATAACGCCAGCAACGCCGACTAACACAGGCACAAACGGCTTTTCGCCAACGTGCAAGTTTCCAAAGAAAAACAAGCCAGTGCACACGATAACGATAACTGCGCCCCCCAGAAGTCCCGAACAAGTAGCACAGAACGCTCTCTTGCCAACGTGCATGACGTGCGTGGAATAAGGCTTGCAAGGGGCATGGTGCCCACGCAGAACCCGCCCGCGCGCTCCACTGAAGCTATGCATAGTCGTGCCCCGCCTTTTCAAGCCAACAATTCCCGCGCATGACTCAGGATAGAGAACAGCGAAGATGCCTAAAACGCATATAACGTCCAAGGCTACGCCAACCGCGGGCTTCCGCAGCGCGGAATCGTCTTGAAACTTGGGCGAGGTAACGACAAACACGAGAGACAGGGCCAGCCCAAAGAATGACACAGCAATTAGAAAAATCAGGGTTAGGCTGGCGAATTTGCTGTTAAGTGCCGTCATTTTCACATCAAACTCAAACTATACTCCTCAACTGTCGCAAGACGTTTTGACGCGCCATATAACGGTAAACGCGCCGTTTCACGCTGTTCTTTGAGAAAACTCCTTGGATTCGCCTGTTCCAAGAACCGAAAAAACCGCGGTAGCACTTGTAAAGCTCATGCTGCACCTGCTCCCGCGTTAAAGCCCCGGTCGGCATCGTAGCATGCACCATGTCGTAGTTAGCCCAGTTCCAATCCTCAATCCAGCCCTTGCGCTTCGCCTCCTCGAAAAGCTCAGTGCCTGGAAACGGCGTCAAAATCATGAAAATAGCAATGTCAGGGTCAACGTGATTAACAAACTGCCTGAGGCTGGCTATTGATTCTGCTGTGTCACCGCGCTCGCCGATTATGCATGTTGCTTGAGAAAAAATGCTGTTCTGCCGCAGCAACTTCACAGCTGCTTCCGCATACTCAGGCTTTGAATCTTTGCGGAAATTATTCAAAGTGTTTTTGCTGTGGCTTTCAACGCCAAGCAGTAGCCAATTGATGCCTGCTTTACTCATCTTTGCCACAAGCTGCGGATTCGCTGCTACATCATCACAGCGAGCCTGCATAAAACACGTTATATCCCTTGAAAAATCACGCTTAATTAACTCATCACAAAGCGCGTCCATGCGTTGACCTACGCCAAAGTTGTCATCAGTCAACCACAACAGCCTACTGCCATAATTGTTGTAGAGGAACTCCATTTCGTCGGCTACGCGCTTCACAGACTTATGCCTCCAAGTGCCCTGCCAATGCTTCCACTGCGAACAAAAAGTGCAGCGATGCGGGCAGCCTCGTGATGCTTCAACCACGCCGTAGCGTGCTTTGGAGCCAGCCATCATCGTGAAATGGTACCTGTGTGCGTACTCTTCAACGAAATGGTACGCGGGAAACGGCAACTGGTTCAAGTCTCCAATCAACGGGCGCGGGGGATTATGCAGAATTTTCTGGTGATGTCTAAAAGAAATGCCACGTATGCTTGAGAAAACGGATTTGTCACGCACTGCTTTAACCAACTCCGCCAAGGTTTCTTCGCCTTCTCCGCGGACAATCACGTCGATTTCAGGGTACGTCTCAAGGCTTTCCTGCGCCAAAGCCGAAAAATGCTGTCCGCCAGCAACAGTTAACGCCTCAGGCTTCAGTTTCTTGGCAGTTTCCAATGTCCGAGCGGTCACGTAAACGTTGCATGTCGCAAAACCGCTTGACGCCACTACATCAGGATTAAATGCTTCAATACGCTTCGCTAAGCCTTTCCAGTCCAGAAGCATGGCTTGGCAGTCTAAAACCTCGATTTCCGCATCCGCGATTTTGCTTTCCAGATAAGCTGCAAGCTGAAGAAGGCCATACGGGGGCGGAAGATACTCGCCCATAACAAACCAGTAATCTTTCGGCGGTTCAACAAACAGGACTTTCACCAAGCCAGTTCACTCCAACAGTTACCGTACAATCGCCATGCTGCACCTTGTGTTGTCTTTGTGGTTTTTAGTTTAAATATGCTTTTACGTTACACGCTTAGCTTAAGCTGTCGTAATAGGCTGAGCCTTTAGTTGATAGTATTTCCAGAATTATCTGCTCCGTCTTCTCTCCGACACCGCTGATGGTTCGCAGTTTGCTCTTCAAGGCTGACAACGGCGTATCCAACTTGGAAATGGCGTACGCAGCGTAGCCGAAGGAAGAGCGTTTTCCTTCTAACTGCAAGAAGTAATCCAACTGCTCCAGCATCACAACGACTAAGTCGTTTTCCCATAAAATATCCCTGTAAAGCGTCGGCGGCATACGCCTACGCAGCCCAAGCATCTTGGCGGTTTGGTTGAAAACCGAGTTCAGCGGAGCGCAATAAGCGTCTGTTGCGTGGCCCCACTCGTTCGCTGGGTAAATTTCCTCGTACTTCGCCACAAGTTCAGGATGCTTCTCGCTGAGTACAGGATAGAAATGGTCTTTTTGCCTTCCAGTCTTAAGCGTCATGCCGCCGAAAACCACGAAGTCCACACCAACATCCCGCGCTTTCCGCAGCGTTTCAGATATCATTTCAGGCGTGTCAGTTATGAACGGAATCACAGGAAGAAGAAACATGCCGCACGCAATGCCTTCCTTCTTGAACTTGGCAATTGTTTTTAGCCGTTCGCTTGGAGAAGGCACATTCGGCTCAAAAACTGCGCTGACCGCGTCATCTGCTGACGAGAAGCTGAAGCTTACGATAGCCCTGTTCTGCTGGTTAATTCGCTTAATAATGTCTAAGTCGCGTTCGACAAGCGTAGATTTGGTTAGTATATGCACGGGCCACCTGTACTCGCAAAGGAGCTGCAGGGTTCGGCGCGTCAGTTGATACTGCACTTCTGCGGGTTGGTAGCTGTCGCCGACTCCGCCGCCTATCATAACATAACCTGGTTTCAGTTTTACGCGTCTGCCAATCGGTTTCAGTTCTCTGCGCAGCACTTCAACAGCGTTTATTTTCACTGCCACGTTTTCGCCAAAGACGCCGTCAACACGATAGCGTTCCGAACGCCCATCACAGTACACGCAACTGTGGGTGCAGCCTCTGTAGAGGTTCATGCCGTAACGTGAAACGAACCATGAATCAATCTTGCCGCGTTTAAGCAGTATCGACTTTGCCTTGATTTCTTGTAGTGTCACCTTCGCGTGTACACCTTCTGCTTGTACTTGTACTCGTTAACGCGTAAAATATCCATCACTCTAGCGGGCTCTGTCTTCACGAGGTTTCTGCATGCCCTGTAAGCTATCCAGTAAGAGTTGCGGTCGCCACTTTCAACAAGCTCCCTTGCCAAGTCAAAAACTAGTTCAGGAAGATGCCTTGCCAAATCGCTCAAGTTGTTCCCCACCGAAGCCCGCGGATACACGGAGCTTTCCCTGAATAGGAGTCTCAGAATGGACAGCGAATACTCTGGGTGCTTGTAGAACCACCTGTTTTCCTTTACTGGACGCAGAGTTTCAGCGACAAATCTGCGCATGTTCGGGTCCTTAGACACGGCAAGCTTCAACAGGTACGCTTTTGCCTCGTTGGGCTTTGTTTGAATGATTTTGCGGAAAAACATCTGAGCGAATTCCCGCATAGCCCAGATAGGTGACGACGCAGCGGAATCGAAGAAAGGCAGAACCCGCTCGTAATCGTCAATGCCGTACCATGAAAGGACACCTAACGCGACGCCTTTGCTTCCGAAATCACCACTGCTCTGAAACATTACTAAGCCAACCTCATATACTGCCGCGTTTGCTTCTGTGAGACTTGAAAACAAATATTTGCTCAATTCTTGAATTGTGTAAACTCTGCCGTAAGAAACCCTTTTGCCATCTGGAATAGTAGCGTAAAGCGCATCTAGTACAGCAGGCACACGCTGTATTGCCGCATCGTATTTTTTCTGCAACAAGCCTGCTACAATGTCTTGCTGTATTTTCGCTTCGATTTCGCTGTTAAGCAGTTTCAATCAGAATCATTCCAGTACACGTTTGTTTTAATAAATGGAACAGGGTATGCCTCAGTTTTGGGCGTAGGCTAAACATATGCTTGTGCACTAGTTTCAGCGTGCCTAAACTGTGTGCAAGATGGAGTGGGCTATCAGACAGCAGTTTTGGCGTCTTTTGCCTTTTTATCAGGCTTATTTGCTTTTGTTTTATCTATGTATTCTCGGTTAACTTCTTCCAGAGTCTTGAGCTTCTTCTGTCTCTTTTTTAACTGCCAGTCAAGGGTGAACATTGCTATGTACGGTAAAACAAGGTACAAGATGGCGAAAAGGATGTTGTTGAAAAGAAAAGCTGCCCCGTGCAACTGCTCAAGCAGAGGCCCACCTATGGTTTGTATGGCGTCAAGTATCACGAAGGAAACAACTGTTAGGATTAAGCAGACAAAGAACTGGACTAGAATGCTTCTTTCTTTGCCTAGAATGACGGAGGGGATGACGGATGACAAAACGAAAACCCAAGCAAAGGCGTTAATGACAACGATCATGTCAATCCTAGAAAGTAACCATGCGCCTACTGTAGGTAAAAACAAATCTAGGTTGGATACGATCGTCGTGACAGCAGTTTCGGTGAACAATTGGTAACTTATCATTAGTGCCCAAGCAATGGATAAATAAAATGGAGTTGCCCAAATCAACTTTGCCATGTTGACCACACCATAATTCCATGTAGGTTTGAGCAATAAGCTTTGCGATGTTATCACCGATGTACTTCCGAGGATTTCGTGAAAAATAAGCCTATTATGGAACACCACTTCCTTGGCTCTTCGAGAGGTGATTTTAAACTGGCGTTTTGAAGCTTATCCAAGTGTGCCTAACTGGCGTAAGCCAACAACAACGGATTATTATATGAATAGTTAACAGACATGAAATGTGCGAAAAAAAGGAAATTATATGTAGCAAATGCCCCGAGACATTGCTTACATGGGCGTGGCAGTGGTGCGCAAACGAAGATTCTGGAAAAACCATAAAAGCTAGATAAAAGTGAATAAAGGGCATGTCACGCAAAATTAAAGAACTGACAATTGCAGCGCTTCTTCTAGTGTTTTTATCCGCTACAATGGTTGAAAGCACGCGGGCGCTGGTTTTAACTCCAGGAGTTGAGGCAGGCATGGTGTTCATTTACGACGTATCCAGTTTTTGGAGTTCCAGTGACGAATACGCTTCAGTTCCAGCAGATTTACAGGAGATTAACAAGACAGAAACTGTAGAAGTCCGAATATCTGACGTTTCTGATGCAAACATCACGACGTTTGTCGCGGTGTACTATAGTAATGGAACTGCAGATGGCGGTCATGGACTTGTTGATGTAGATACAGGCGTGGATTACGGCGCGTTTGTAGCGATTATAGCGGGTAACCTTAATGCACACGATGTGATACACCCTTTAGGCACGGATACAATTACTATCAATGAAACTGTAACCAAGTTTTACGAAAGCGGCAACAGAGAAACAAATCGAATCGTAATCGAGTATACAAACGCCACAACAGGAGAGACGGGACGCGTTGACCGCTATTTTGACAAGACAATAGGAATACTGGTTGAAGCACACGAGACAGTCACGACAACCAGTCCACAGTCGACATCAACTGTTTCGTGGGAACTCAGGGAATCAAACGTTTGGGTAGTTCCAGAGTTTCCGTCAGCACTAATTCTGCCAGTGTTAATGGCAATAACAATGATTGCAGCAATCGCCTACAAAAAGAAACAAGCAGGTATCCCGAAAACGCTGATTCCCAGCTAAAGACAAATGAAGACTAAAAAAAAGTCATACACTGCGTAAAGTACACCGTGGAAAAGCAACTTGGCATTACGCCAAGTTACTCTGCGTTTTTTATACTTCTGCTTTGGACAAAAGTTCTTCTGCGTTATTAACTGCGACTCGATAGAAAACGATGGTTATAACAGCGGCGATAACTCCGCTTACAGCCGTAGCCAAGTACGGGTCTATAAATGCACTGAACAAGCTGGGCACAACTGTTGAAAGCGCGTATGGCACAAAGGGCGCCAGCACAGCTAAAGCAGCTAAACCACATGTAACCAAGCTCACTATAGCCCATTTTGAGCGTATCATTCTCGGTCTAGGCACTTCGGTGAAGTCAGCGCCTTTTATACCGTTTGATAACGAAATTGTTCCTACTACAAATACTAGGAAAGCTGGCTCCAAGAACGCGATTATTGTAGCACGCAGTGACGGCTGATAAAGTATTGTTCCAACGGAGCCTGTGATTGCTAAAACCAACAGAGAGAAGAGAACCATGAAAGAATACTTGCTTTTCATTAAGTTTTTAGCTGATATGGGAGAGGCGTAAAGTCGCCAAACGGCCTGTCCTTCTTCGCCTATCATAAAGTTGCCTAAGCTCAGAGCCAAAATGAATGCTGGAAAGAGAAAAGTTATTGCTGTCATGGACAGCGAGAATCCAGCTGGAACGGGTTCATTTGCAAAGTTAATAGATTGCATCAGGGGCACCATGATTACCACGATAGGCACTATGAAAACCGTCATTAACTCTCGTCGACGCGTGAACGCTTTCAAATCTTTTCTAATCAACGCGGCTTCAACGGCGGAAAAACCGATTTTTCCCAAGAAGCCAGTTTTAGGAGCGTAAACTCCGCGTGAAACTGTTATCGACGGCGGCTCATAAAGTCCAAACCGCTTGTTCAGGACAACAGCGAGGAAAAACAAACATGCGATAAAACAGAGAGAAAGAGCTAGGAAAACGAATCCTTCCAGCAGCACTCCAGAAGTTAAATAGAATAGCGTTATACCCAACCACACGAACGGCACAAACCAAACCGTGCTCTGAGCTGAAGCAATGGTTTGGATAAATGTTAAGGCGCCAACTCCAGAGGTCACGTAGAAATAGCCAGCGTAGAAAATAATGAAAAATAATAGGGAGCCAGCGAAGCGCACCCACACTGCTGCGCGTCCACTAGACTTGTAGACGGCTCCTATGAATCGTACTTGCAGGATTCTGAAGATCTCGGTGATAGCGCTAGCCATGAAAGCCGCACCGAGCAAAGCAAGCAGCGTTAACACTGCTGCGACAACCTGGCCAATGACCACGGAGAAGATGAGTATTGTTGAGCCGATGAATATGATTGAAGCTAACGGGAACCCCATCAGATTTGCTAGAATGGATGCTAAAGCGTGCTCTTGCCAAGTTATAGGCAGCCAATACGGCACTTGAAGTGAGAACTTGACGCCGCTGCGCTGAATCTGCTGCAGCATCGTGAAAACCAAGTTGTAAATCAAAACGAGAGTCGGCAAAGAAAGGAAAAGACTTACAGTTCCCTGCTGGAACATTGGTAACAGATCAGGTTCAGCTACTGTAGCAAAATTATACACAACGCATACTAATATGCCAACTGCCACGCCGAGGGCTAAGGCAACCCAGTAAGCCCAGTAAGCGAAAAACTTGTTCTCGCGGAACTTGGTGACTTTACTCCCCCTGATAAGCCTGCCAGATTTCCTGTCAACCTGCATCAGGGTAAGCACGTTTTTCCAGTTCATTTCAACAGTTCCTCAACAACCGCCCGTATGTCGCCTGTACCTGTTAACTTCAAGAAAATGTCTTCCAGACCAGAATCAGGCAGCGCCGCCATCTGCCGCAACTCGCTCATGTTGCCTAACGCCAAAAGCTGCCCCTTGTACATGATGCCCACGCGGTCACACATAGCCTGAGCAATCTCCAGCACGTGTGTAGAGATTATTGTGGTCACGCCCTGTGCCTTCAATTCCTGCAGAAAATCTTTCACTATCCGCGCTGACCTTGGGTCTAAAGCGTTCAACGGCTCATCCATAATCAACAGTTTGGGTTTATGCAGAAATGCGGCAATCAATGCGATTTTCTGCTTCATGCCTTCCGAGTAACCAGTAATCATATCGCCCTCTCTGCCTTCCAGCTGAAGAGCCTTCAAATACTCGTTAATGCGAGCCTTCTTCTCCTCAGCCTGCATGCCATACACATCGCCTACGAAATCCAAGTATTCAATTCCAGTCAAGAACTCGTAGAGACGCGGAGCCTCAGGAACGTAGCCTATTTGCTGCTTTACAGCCACAGGGTCTGTTTGTACATCAGTTCCTAACACGGTAACGGAACCTGCCTCAGGCCGAACTAAACCTAAAAGCATCTTCATAGTTGTGGATTTGCCAGAGCCATTGGGTCCCAGCAAACCGAATACTTCACCCTTTTTTATGGCTAAATCAACGTTATTCACGGCTAAAATCTCGTTGTAACGTTTCACAACGCCCTTCAACTCAACCGCGTGCACAGTGTCCATGTCGCTCTACATCCCGTTCACAATAGGAAAATGATCAATATTTAAGCCTAATGCAACTACCGCCGCAAAAAAAACGTTTACGCTTTCTGAATTAGCTCAATCAGCGTGCCGTCAGGGTCTTCCACGAAAGCAATCAGCGAGCCAGACGCGCTGAGCCTAAACGGTTCATCAGTTATCGTAACGTTTGCCTTGCGCATCGCAGCAATCGTCTCAGCCATGTCCTTGACTTCGAAGGCTATGTGGTCGAACACGCGGACTTCGTAGTCAGGCTGGCTGAATTTTTTCTGGTTACGGTATAAAGTCAACTCAAGCGTGGAGCCTCTTGCCTCGGGGTCTCGGAGAGAGGCGATTTCAGCGTTGTTCTGCGGTATCTCACGCCGACTAACAACCTTAAGTCCCAATAGCTGCGTGTAAAAGTTTATTGACCGCTCCATGTTGCTTGTGCGGATGCTCGTGTGAATAAACATGCCTAACTTCTCCATAGTTTTTTATGAACACTGTTGCTTTTTATTATTTACGTTTCTGAAGATTTTGCCGCCGTCGCTGTACTCGCCTTTACTTTGGATTAAGCTGGGTAGAGACTCGCACCAATTCAGGTTTCAATCCTGTGAAAGTATGAAGCAGGTAGCAAAATTTTTAGCCTCAAAATCGTTAATTCACCACGTACCAGGTTGAATGAGGGAAAAGGATGAGCTACGTAAAATTAGATTTTGGTAGAAATCTTGTTGTGCGTGCTAAACACAATTCGGACATAGTTGAATTCTTGACTGAAGTGGCAAAAGAGAATAAGATAATGACCGCAACCTTTACGGCAATAGGTGCTTTAAAATATGCGAAGCTTGGATTTTATGACCAAGAGACACATGAATATGTGGAGACCCTGATTTCGTCTCCTCACGAAATTGCAAGTTGTGTGGGTAATATTTCCATGAAAGAAGGCGAAGCCTTTGTCCATGCACATGCAGTCTTAGCCGACCGCGATGGAAATACAAAAGCTGGACACCTGCTGGAGGGAAAAGTTTTTGCTGCCGAAATCCACCTGACCGAACTGTTAGGAACAAAAATTGTACGAAAAAATGACGCTGTAACAGGCTTGTCGCTTTGGGACATTCAAGTTTGAACAAATATTACATTTTTCACCCACAAACGCGTTGTACATAGTGTTGCTGAATATAAGGAAGTTGGAACTTTGGCAGGCAACGGTACGCGTTCAGGATATTGTAGCTCGTTTTCTCGCTGTTTTTGACAGGGCAAAGACGATGCCAGACACCAACAAGACCAAACTCAGAGACGCAAATAGCCCCATGTATTGCAAGTTAGCTGCGAGAATTACGCCGCTTACTATCGGTCCAAGCGTTTGCCCGACATCCATCATGGTACTGAGGAACCCCATTGACGCTCCGATTAAGCTGGAGGGTACTATTTCGCTAATCAGCGGCGACGTGGAAGAAATAACCGCTGCGAAACCAATACCATACGCGACGGAGAGGAGCAACAGTATTGGAAACTGCGTAGTGAACGGCACAGCCAACAAAATTAGACAACTCGCAACTGATCCGGTGATTATTGGGATGCGTCTACTAGTTTTGTCCGAAACCCTGCCCATAAAAGGTCTCGTAGCGATAAGTGCCACTATTTGGCTGCCTTGGATTACGCCGATGGAAAACGCGTCTAACCCCACAATTTCAGTCAAATAACCTACCAGAAAGAACTCCACTGCGCCAAACACGTAGTACTGGCTTGCCTGAATAAAACTAACGAACAGAACGCCGCGGTTCTTGGCAAGCCTTAACCACCCGCGAAACACTTGGCGCGTGGCGTTCACATTGGCAACAGGTGCAGCAGCAGCGTTTTTTCTTTCAGACAGAAACAGCAAGGTTATGACGAACGCGGTAACGCCTGCGATGCCCACGGCTGAATAAAGCGTGTAAAAACTGTAGTCCGTCAAGAACAGAAGGTACCCGCCTAAAAAGGGGGCAGCTGCTCTACCAACTGCCGTAGCTGAGGAAAAAAGCGAAATACGTTCGCCCCGTTTTTCAGGAAATTGCTCCGCTAGGGTGGCTTCTGTAACTGGAACGAAAACGGCGGTTGCGAAGCCGTGGTAAAAGCGGACAAGCAACAGTTGCCACCAAGCATTCACGAACAGATAAAGAAAAGGGGCAGATGCAAAAACGAAAGTGGAAAACAACAGGACTTTTCGTCTGCCGAAAACGTCTGAAAGCGACGCTGCAGGCAAACTGACAAGGATGCCGGGGACGGTTGAGATGGAAGCAACAAAACCTACGAAAGCATCAGGCGTGCCGAGGCTTGCCGCGAAAGGCTTCAAAACAGGATTCTTAGACAACGTTGAGCTTAGTATGGCGAATAAACCCATTACGCAAAGTATCAAAAAGAATCGTTCATTGCCATTCTTCAGCCACGACTTCATCGTCAGGTCAACGTCAACTATGAGCATACAAGGAGTATTTTTCGTTTTTGTGCGTTTTCAAGAGCAGTCGACCAACGTTATTGATGGCGAACCGCAAATAACTATAAATCTACGTTCAATATTCCCAGCTTCTAACAGTGACGAAAACTCAATGACTAACGTTATTGAAACTAACCAGCTAACGCGAGCGTTCAACTCGCTCACGGCAGTTGACAAATTGAACATCACGGTTGAATCAGGCGAAATTTTCGGTTTGCTTGGACCTAACGGCGCGGGAAAAACCACAACCATTTCCATGTTGTGCACCATATTGAAGCCAACAGCGGGAACCGCAAAAGTCAACGGCTTCGACATCGTAAAAGAAGCCACGCAGGTGCGCAAGTCCATAGGCATAGTTTTCCAAGACCCAAGCGTGGACGACAGGTTAACGGGACGAGAAAACCTCTATATGCACGCCAACCTCTACGGTGTTCCAGCAAGCGAACAGAAAAGCCGCATTGAACACGTGCTTAAGCTGGTTGAACTGCAGGACAGGGCAGACGACCTTTTGCGGACTTACTCGGGCGGCATGCGCCGAAGGCTGGAACTTGCACGCGGCTTAATCCACTATCCCAAGGTGCTTTTTTTGGATGAGCCCACGCTGGGGCTTGACCCGCAGACAAGAGACCACGTTTGGCGGTACATACGCGAACTGAAAGAAAGCCATGACATAACTGTGGTGTTAACCACGCATTACATGGATGAGGCGGACAGGCTTTCCGACCGCATAGCCATAATGGACTACGGCAAAATCATCGCGCTTGACACGCCTACTAAGCTGAAGGAAACACTCGAAGGCGACGTAGTAATAGTTAAAACAAACAATCCTACCGCGCTTGCAGCGTTGGCTACTGAAAAAATGGGATTGCAGAAAACCCACTTAGTCAATGGAACAGTAGAAATCACCGTGCGAAACGGCGAAAGCACGTTACCGAGGATAGTTGAAACAGCTACACAAAACAAAATTTATATTGAATCGATATCTTTACGGGCGCCAAACCTTGAAGACGTTTTCTTGCATTACACGGGCAGAATGATACGCGCAGACAGCAGCAGAGAGCCACATGGCATCGCAGCGATAAAAAGGAGGACAGTGCGATGACTGAACTGAGGGGCTTCTACACACTGTGGCTCCGCGAAGTCAAACGGTACCTGCGCGACAGAACCCGCATAATCAGCAGTTTCTTTCAACCGTTGCTGTGGCTTGTAGTGTTCGGCGTCGGCATCGGTTCCAGCATGGGCAGCGCAGTAACAATTCCAGGCTTGACTTATCAGCAGTTGATTTTCCCAGGCATAATCGGGCAAACACTGCTTTTCACTTCCATGTTCATGGGCATTTCAGTTATCTGGGACAAGGAATTCGGTTTCATGAAGGAAATCTTGGTTGCACCTGTTTCGCGCATGACCATATTTCTTGGCAAAATGGTCGGAGACAGCACCGACGCTCTCATTCAAGGAGTAATCGTGCTTGTCCTTGGCTTAGCGTTGGGAATGCCAGTAGACATAGTCACGTTTCTCATGTGCTTACCTGTTATGCTACTCATCACTTTCGGCTTAGTCAGCATAGGCTTAACGATTGCGAGCTTCATGGGCAGTTTGGAAAGCTTCGGAGCCATACAGAGCTTCATTAACTTGCCACTGTTCTTCCTAAGCGGCGCGTTATTCCAAATCCAAAGCCTTCCCGACTGGATGCAAGCCATCGCAAAATTGAACCCACTGACTTACGGCGTGGACGCGTTGAGAACAATGATTTTGGGTGGAACGTGGCAGCCTCTGCAACCGTTGTACGTGAACTTGGCTGTCGTCGGCGTTTTCGATGCCGTTATGATAATCATCGGGACATGGGCGTTCACCAGAATGAAATAGCCATGCCATAACGTGAAAACCTAAGCAAGCAATCAACCAAGATTCACGGCGCCTTTTTCTTAATCAATAAAATATGCTCCACTTGAATCAAGCGGGCAAATGAAAAAGGGAATTGAATACGCCGTTTTCCTGTTGCCGCGTGTTACTTGTTTGTCATCTCGTTGATTTGCTGTTCCATCATGTGTCCGCGACAGTAAACTGAAACTTTTGTGACGCCTGAAACTTTTTTTGCAGCGGTTTTTATGTCAGTGGCAAGTTTGAATGCTATGGGGCAGAAGGGACTGGTGGGGATGAATTCTACTTTGACTGTACCTGGCGCTTCTTCCTTCACGTTGGTTATCATCTGCATGTCAGCAAAGGTCATGCCTGTTTCGGGGTCAACTACTTTGCCTACTTCTTCGCGGACTTTAGCTTCCAAGTCTGTCAAACCTGTTCCACGCTCATCTTTTTCCTTTCAAGAGAAAACAAACTGAGTACAACATATAAATTGTTGTTTAATGCTTAAAAGGGAATCGCTGGAGCATAGTCAGCGGTGATTAACATGAATGATGAAGCGTGTATTTTCTGTAGGATAGCCCGCAAACAAGCGTCGGCTAGTTTGGTTTACGAAGATGAAAGCGCGTTAGCCTTTCTTGACGTTAACCCGCTCAGTGAGGGTCATACGCTGGTTGTGCCTATAGAGCATTATGCAACCATCTTTGATGTTCCAGAGGAACTTATTGCGCATGTACACAGAATTGTCAAGCAAGTCGCCATCGCCGTTAAGGAAGCTACACGGGCGGACGGCATCAGCATAATTCAACAGAATGGAAAGGCCGCTGACCAAGACATTTTCCACCTACACGTTCATGTTATCCCGAGGTTTGAGGGCCAGAAACTGACGCGAACCAAGGGAATTTCTGAAGCTAATAGGGAAAGACTTGATCAAGTTGCAACCAACATAAAAAAACATATGAAAACAAATTGAGCACACAGAAGGGCTGACGACAACTTAAGCAAACACTAACACAGCATATTTGGAGCATAATAGGCAACTTTACAGGGTTATGTAAGCTGTCGGTAATTTAGTTGGCTTTTGTTAAGAAGGGTTGAAGAGCTAAAAAGAACGAGAGTTTGTATGCAATGGTTTGGAGCTTAGATTCTGGCTAAGGACTTGTTTTACTGATCAGTGTTGCGTGTGTGCCGTTCAAGGAAAGATTGGACCATTTGGCGCTGAGCATTTGCTATTTGGGTTTCGTGCTTGCGATCACTTGATTCTTTAATGAAGGCTGCTAATGTGTCTAGGAGTTTCTTTCCATCGTTTGTTATTTCATAAATGCCGTGCTGGTGCTTTTCAACTAGCCCTATGTCTAAGAGTCTGAGCAGGTTATTTGCTAGAGCTGATTTTTCTAGTCCTGAAATTTCTTTTAGGTTTTTGAATGTTTGTGGTTCGATGTATAGGTGAGTTAAGATTTTGAACCTACTTTCGTTAGCTAAGGCTTTTGCAACAGCTATTGCTTCTTTTTTGAGCATGCTGAGGTTGTCAGTCAATTTTTTTTTCCTCTATTGGTATGTAAGCCTGTAGTATACAATCGGGGTCATCAAGACTTTTAGTTTTTTCATCGTATCTCCAAAGCATATAGCCGTGTGATTCCTTGTATTTTGAAGTTGGAAGCCATTTGTTGTAAATGTCATTTAGACTTGTAATGAATTCCGGTCCCTTTATTTTGAAAACCGCGTATTTTGTTCTTGGTAATTCTTTGTAAAAGAACGCGATTGGAGTTACTGCTGGTTTACTCACTTCTATTCCAGCGAAGACTGTGTACTCCTTGGTATCCGCGTATTCTTCGGTTTGAATATGTGCTTCCCACGAAACATTTTTTTCAATTATGATGTTCGCTAATTCAGCCCTATGTGTAGAATAGATTTTGCAGAATCTTTCCCAGAGGCGTCCAATCTCGTTTTTTATGCTGCCCTCTTCATGGCTGTGACAGGGATTGCCATAGTAAATACACCCCAGTAACTTCAAAGAAAGTGGTTTGGTTATGAGTGGTCTCATTTTTTCGTCATACAGTAAAAAAGAGCAGAGTCTTGATTAATCTTTTACTGCTCGTCATAGTACTCTGGAGGTTCGCCTTCGGGTGGCAGCCATTCGCCGTAAGCATGGAACCGTTCGGGAACCACAATGTCTTTGACTCTGTCGCAGGTGGGAAAGTAGACTTTCAAGTCAAGAACGGGTGTTCCGTCAAAGGCGTCTATCTGGTTAACCACCACAATTCCTTTTTCGTGATCGACTTTGTTGATTTTGCAGACTGTGATGTTTATTGGGTTGGGTCTAACTGGGCATCTTGTGGCGAAAAGTCCTGTAAGAACGTTTGGGGCGTAGGGCGGTTTTATTTGCATGTCTACTTTGTCTCTGTAGTGGGCGTATTTGTTGCCCCACCACACTACCATGATGTGGCTAAAATTGTCTACCTCCAAGAGGGCGTCTTTGTATTTGTCTTCGAGTTGCACTTCGATTTCTTTTCCACGTTTCACATATCCAATTGGGTGTACATTGTAATTTTCGCTCATTTTCATCACGCCCATTTAATCAGATAGCACGGCATATAAATTTTCCTATAAAATATGAATAATATTCCGTATTTATTCGGAATATAGCCAAACCGTTTAACTGTGAACCAACTAATTTTTAACAGCGCTAACCCCTTGAGATGGTGATAATTAAGGCAACACAAATTGACGCCAAAATCGTTGATGTAACCCAGAAACATGGAAAAACGCTCAATAGCCTGTTGAAACGCCAAGCATATTTGGAGCCTAATAGAAATAGTATGCAGAAACCAGTAGGGGGTCTACCCGAAGTATCCACAGCCTATTTATAGTATTTAAAAGGGGGCTATAGACTCCCCAGAGCGCTAGACTTCACGCCCTCTATTCAAGTATGATTCGCGCGTCCACGGTTTTTGCGCCTTTCTCATAAGCCATAACGGGATTAAGGTCCAACTCCTTAATCTGTGGGTTATCCATCACCAAGCGGGAAGTATTCAGCAACGTCGTTATTATGGCGTCAATGTCCGTTGGCGGCGTGTTTCTGTAACCATTCAACAACGGGTAAGCCTTGATTGACATCACCATTTCCTGAGCGTCTTCTCGCGTTATAGGCGCAATCCTGAAAGTGACATCCTTAAGAATTTCAACGAACACACCACCTAGCCCAAACATCAAAGTTTGCCCAAACTGCGGATCCTTAATCGAACCAACTATAACCTCAGTGGATTGCGGCGCCATCTCTTGAACTAAAACTCCAACGATTTTCGCGGTTGCCTTATATTTTTTAGCGTTCTCCAAGATTTTCCCGTATGCAGTTTGAACTTCCGCTTTACTTTTCAGATTGACAATTACGCCGCCAGCGTCAGTTTTGTGAATGATATCAGGTGAGACTATTTTCAGAACCACTGGATAACCGAACTGCTCCGCGAACTCGGCTGCTTCCCCAGCGTTTTTTGCCAGTTTGAATTTGGTGACTGGAATAGCGTATTCCACGCAGATGGTTTTGGCTTCAGTTTCCAAAAGGGCTTTTCTGCCTTCCTTTTGGGCTTGAGAGATTATTTTTGCGGTTTCGTTCAAAGCGGTAACTTCCAGTAAAGTGATAAGAGGTAACAAGCGCTTTGAGGTTTAAAACAGTTTTGTCGCTGCTAATTACTAGCGTACGGCTAGTAAAGCGAAGATTTTTGCGTCGTTAACCATGTTCTCAACTTTAGCGTACTCGTTAGGCTGATGCGCCACCTCATCCACCGTGCTCCATACCACCGCTGGAATGCCCACTTGCCTGAAAAACGCAACACACGTACCGCCTCCAACACCGCCTACCTTGGCGTCTAAACTCCGAGATTCCTTAGATGACACGCGCTTGTCTTCCGCGTCGCAGCGTTCTATCTTGTCAAAGCCCGCAGTTTCGAGAAAATTAACAAGTTTCTCGGCTTTTTGCAGTTCGCCGTCACCGCCGTTTTTTGGTCCTATAGCTGGCACGCGAATAAGCTCCATTAACACCGTTGCCATCTCGGCTTTTAACTGCTCGATTTCACGGAAAAGAGCCTGGTTTTGCACTGCTATTCAACCCTGCATCAAAATAACAAGCTTGCTGCTTTAACGTTTTCCCACACACAAAAGAAGCACACGGACAGAGCTTACGCGCTTTGACTTAGTTCTTGCAGTACACGCAGGCGCTTGATTATATTCGGATGCGTAGAGAACGCTTCTGCAATTTTAGCTTCGGTTGTGAGCTTCTGCGAAAGGATTTCTTGAACCAAATCTGATTTGCTGCTTGCTCTCATTGCGTCTATGGCTGCGGCGTCCGTAGTGGCTCTTTCAGGGTCAGAAATAAACAGCGACTTAAACGCCAAGCTCTGCTTCTGCTGCTGAGGCTTACGCATATTCTTTGTGCTAGTAACTATCTTAGCTAAACCTGTGGAAAGCTTCTGCGCGCCGCTATCCACTACGCCAACGCTGTGCCTGTCTGCATAGTATTCGCGCAGTCGACTCAAGTAAAGCGTGAACATGTTAAGCACCCACGCAAACGCCATGAAAGCTATACCTATCAACGCGCTACTACCGCTATCGTTTTGACGGCTCCCTCGATACATAGAGGACAACATAAGAGAGTAACCAATGTAAGTGAACAACGCAGGCAAGAAGGAAACAGCCATCATGATCTGCACGTCTCTGTGTTTCAAATGTCCCAGTTCGTGGCCTAGTACTGCTTCAACTTCCCCTTCGTCTAAATCTTTCAGCAAACCTTGTGTCACTGCGACGCGGGTGCCAGTCAACGGCGAACCGTACGCGAAAGCATTAGGCAAAGGAATCTGGGCTATCATGAGCTTTGGTTTTTTGATGCCGCTTTTTTGGCTGAGGTTGCTGACGACTTGATGAAGTTGCGGGTTTTCGTTTTCTGGGAGTGCGCGGACTTTGTAGATGGCGTCAACCATGTATGGCGCTAGTAGCCATTGGACTATGTTGATAGTAACCACAAGTATGCCTAATGTGAGTAGGTCGAAGACGCCTGCTAAACTGAGAATCACCGTGAATACTAACGTAGATAAGCCTATGATTAGAGCCAGCGTACCGACCATTGAGAGGCGAAGTTTCCATAAATTCATTTTTTCACTATGCCTGTTTGACTAACGGCAACTTATATCCTTTATGTTACAGCCATCGGCAAAACAACCACGTTGCTCTTTGAAAAGAAACAACACTCCTAAACGAAGCTAACGCCATTATTCATCTATAATACCCATTGGCGCTTCAACTGCACAACACTGTTGCATCAACGAAAAATTAGGAGTCACATAACTAAGGAACAGCATTCAAAGAAAAACCGCTGAAACAAGACCAATGCGCTCGCAGCAGCCGCTTCAACTCATCAAGAGTCTTATCAACAACACTACGGCAATACGGTAACTCCCTAGGCGTAGCATACGGCTCCTTGAAAGTTATTTCGCTCAAGCCTACAGCACCCGCAATTAACGCGTACCAGCATAAGGGCAGAACTCTCGCGTTGTAACCGCTGCCTATCAGTAAAACAAATTTGCCGTTGCATGTGCTTGCCGCTGTTTTCCTAATGAGACTCGCAACTTCAAAGAATCCGTTCACAGTTAACCTTAAACCGCCTAATGCGTCTGCAAAATGCGCATCACTCCCGCCATTAGCGATTATGATTTCAGGCTTGAATTCTTCGGCTAAGGGAACAAAAATTTCATTCAACGCGTAAAGATACGTAGCATCGCCAGTTCCCGCAGGCAACGGTACGTCAACATTGTAGCCTTCGCCGTTGCCCTTGCCGATTTGCCAGACAAAACCTGTTTCCGGATAAAAAGACGCAGGGTCTTGATGTAGGGAAACGTACAGGACACTGTCGTCCTCATAGTAAATGTCGCTTGTTCCGTTGCCAAAGTGAACATCATAATCCAAAATCAGAAAACGCTTGGCGCCACACTTAGCGCGCAAGTACTCCACCAAAACTGCGATATCATTAAAAAGACAGAAACCGCCACCGTAACTTCGTCCTGCATGGTGATACCCACTGCCTAATGAAACTCCATGCGCCGCGTTTCCCGTGTAAACGGTTTCGCCGCATTTAATGGCGCCGCCAGCGATGAGAAGTGCCGCTTCGAGAATTTTCTCTGAAACTGGTGTCTCAACATCATACGGCTTGTTCTCTTTTGCTAGCTGGAGAACGCGGTCAACGTAGTCCATGTCGTGAACGCGCAGGATATCTGCGAACGTAGCAGGTTGGGGTTCAATTACTGTGACCTCGGGGAAGTTTAAGAGACCTTGTGCTTTGAAGAATTCCATTGCACTTGTGAAGCGATCTCCGTTAAAAGGGTGATTTTTTCCTAAATCGTACTGTTTAAATTTTTCATTAAAAGTTATTACCGCTTTCTCAGGCGTCTGCATCATTGTCCTCTCTATAGACTGAGAAGGACAGTTGTTAATAATTGTAGCTTACGCGTTTGGTTTTGTTTAAAAAAGAAAAAGGAAAGATTGTTTCTTGTGTTTACTCTTCGTCTTGGTTTTCAGAACCTTCGTCGGTTGTGTCTTCTGCGGCTTGAGCTTCGTCGGTGTATTCTGCTTGTTCGGCTATAGTTTCGGCGACTATGTCGGGTTGCGCCTCGTGGGGCGCATCTCGAGGGTTTGCCGCGTGCACAACCTCTTCCACCACTTGAGGCACATCATCTTCGGATTGCGCCGTTTCGATTAGCAAAACGTCGTCGTCTTCATCTGAAGATTGAGCAATTTCAGGTGTTGCATCTTCGATTGTTATAAGTGGTTCCTCACAGATTTCTTCTGTAGCATCCACGGTCTCTGCCGTTTCTGCTAGTGTATCTTCTGTGTTCTCTGTCGAGAGCGTTTCTGAGGATGCTTCCTCAGTGATTATGACTGAGTCCTCAGGGACGTTTTCGGTGGCTTCTGCGACTTCCACTGATGCCGCGTCTGTGTTTTCCTCAGGTGCTGTTTCAGCTACGGTTGCTTCTTCGGTTTCTAAGGGGGTTGCTTCTGGCTCTGGTGCTGCTTCGTCTAAGGTTATAGCTGGTTCTTGGGGAATGGCTTCGGCGTCTTCAGATGTTTCGTATGTTTCAACTTCTGCTGGTTCAGCTTCTATGTCTTCTGAGGTGGCTACTTCGATTTGTACTGTTTCCGCGGTTTCCAATTGAGGCTGCTCTGTTTCAGGTGCTACGTCTTCCATTGTTATGACGGATTCTTGGGAAATAGTTTCTTCTGCAGCTTCCGTTGCTTCCGCAGGCGCAACTTCGGTTTCTGCAGGAGCTGTTTCAACTGGCGCTGCGGCTTCTACTTCGGCTACAGGCTGTTCTGGTGCAGCTGCGGTTTCTTCCATAGCTATGGTGGGCTCCTGAGAAAAATCTTCCGTGGTCTCCGCTGCTTCGGCAGGCAGAACTTCTGCTGCGGCCACTGATGGTACTTCAATGGGTGCTGTTTCCTCTAAGGTTATAGCGGGTTCTTGTGGACAGGGTTCTGTTGCTGCCTCAACTTCTGCGGGAGCGATTGAAGCGGTTTCCACGGGTGGTGCTTCAACAGCGGGAGCAGAAGGTGCTGCTTCAGGGGTAGGGGGTGGGCAAAGCTGGTTTGCAGCTTCTATGATTACGTTTAATTCGTTTTTGGCGGTTTCAAGTCCTGCGGAGAGCAGAGTTATCTCGCGTTGGTAGATGTCCTCTTCGATTTCGCCAACAACATGTTGTATTTCGTAGTTGGCGAGGAGCGTTTCTAACGTTTTTATTTGGCTTTCTAGAGCGCGCATTTTAAGTTGCATTTTTGCGAGGAGGTCTTTTTGTTGTTTTTCGATTTCGGCTATGGCGGCGATTATTTCGTCGTTGAATGAGTCACGGGTGGACTGAGAAATTTTACCAGTTTCGAATAAGTTGTCTAAAGCTTGCTTCTTTTTCTGGGCGATTTCATATTCTTCGTTTAATCGTTTAAATGAGTGTTTCCATGACATCAATTTTAACACCGTTGAGTTTTTAGGCACAAAAGAAAAGATAACGTTTGTTAACATGCACATATATCGCTGGGTGTTAGAAACGGTGGTGTTGGGTGCTAAAAAGGAAATTATGCATTTAAAATCTTGGTTGTGCTAGGCTGTTTATATAATTAAAAATTGAAATTTTTCTCGACTAAAAATTGTAAAAGCCGTTTCTACGAGGGACAATGTGCTGGTGAACTGCTTAAGCCATAGACACATGTTGTGTGGTGTGCAGTTTGTGCGAAGTTGGCAGAATATTGGATGTGTGGAGGGGTGGTTTGTTGTTTTATTGCCGGTTTTGCAACGGGTAAGTCAGTATATATTTGTTGGATTTTGTTTCAACATCTAACTCGAAATCCGAATAAAATTTAAATATCTAAACATGAACTAAACTATCATATTGTGAATAAATATGGTGGCTTTAACGGTTGTGCTCAGCAACGAAAAAATGGAAGGGCGAATTCTCAAGAAGATGCATGAACGCATGATAAAAAACTTCATGGATATTATCATAATGGCTGAATTGGTGAAGGGACCACTCAGCGGCTATGATGTCATTTCGTACATCCATAACAAGTTTAATCTTCTTGTAAGTTCAGGCACTGTGTACTCGCTCATGTACTCGCTTGAAAGAAACGGCTTAGTTGAAGGAACATGGGATGAAAGGAAAAGAATATACAAGCTCACGGACAAAGGCAAGAAAACAATAGAGACAATACTGAGCGCTAATGATAAGATCAAAATTTTCGTAGCAAACATCCTAAACATATAAGAAGTAACGGTTAATTGAAGTTGAGTTTGCATCCACTATGGGGTAGCTTAAAGAAAAATTCAACATTTATGGTTCGTTGAACTGCTGAGAACTAGCGTGTGGAAAAACTTATACCCCCTCTATATAAACTATAAATAGTCTGAATAGGGTGCGATAAGCTTAGTTCTCAGGTATTGTGCAGCGCTTGTTCGGAAAAGGCGTTAACTTCTGTACATCAAGGAAAAGCGTGTTTTCTGTTGTATGCGTGTTTGCTGTTTAGAGGTATGGTTTGAGCCGCAAGGCTTTTTGTGAGTGAGTTGCTGAGTTTCATCAGTGAACTGGCAGCGTGAATCGAAACGCTAAAAAACCCCTTTCTTGTTTTCCCTATGAGCGACAAAGCATATTGAAAGGGCCCGTAGCTCAGTCAGGCTAGAGCACCGGACTTTTAATCCGGGGGTCGCGGGTTCAATTCCCGTCGGGCCCGCCACATTAAGCAAGAAGTATCGTTTGCGCCTTTACCCCGAGCAGGTTCAATGGTTACCCGATTAGTCTTTTCACGTACGGTATCTTCATCAATGGGTAAACGATTGCAGCCGACAACGAAAACACAACCAAAGCAGTCATGGGAATACTCACTATTGAGTTACTTACGTCTGGCAGGGTGAAGCCGAAGAAGCCGAGCGTCAGCGACTCGAGAACCATAATATGAATCAAGTATATCGGCAGCGTGTTCTGCCCTATCCAGTGAATCACGCGGTTAACATTGTTGTAGCGGGTTTCCACACGGTTCGGTGGAATAGTGATTAAGAGGGCAAACAGTGCGGCTGAAGCAATTATTATGTCGAAACTTACGTAACCGTGGAAGAAGCCTGTGTATGTTTCTCCTAAGGTGGCTGTTATAAACCAGTCGCCCAGCACTGCCGTTAAAATGCCGGAGATGGCGACGAGGTAGATTAGCCAGGAGCGTGTTTTGGTCTGTACCAGAAAGAGACCTAAGAGGAAGTATCCCACCCAATCCATGAATACAAACACTACTGGATTAAAGGTCAGGGCAGTGAAAGTGTGAATTGCAGGAGTTACAACGGTGCCGACAAACCATAGGGACAGCAACAGCACGAATTTTCTTCGGTCAATAAACTTGACCAACACACGTAAGATTGGAGTGACAAGATAGAGTCCGAGAAGTAAATACAGGAACCATAGGTGGTCGTATGACCCAGTCAGCAGCCCCTGCGCAATATTGAACAATGTAAGCGGTCTTCCGTGAACGTAGTAGCTCCATGCAAAGTAGACCGCTGTCCAGAACATAAGGGGGAAAGCTATGCGGTTAAACCGCTTCTTGAAGAACACGCGCATCGGCTCATCAGCTTTGGCTGGTTCAAGCAAAAGAGCACCACTTAACATCACGAACAGTGGCACGCCAAGATAGCCAAAAGCAGCATAGATATCCGCTGTGAACCAATCCAAGACCACCGTGGGCGTTATTTCTCCCGGTATCGCGTATGGGAAGCTTGAGCAGTGCAGGAGAATAACCAGGAACATTGCTAGGGTGCGGATTAAGTCTGGAGAAAAGTTGACTTCGACTTGTTTGGACTGCACGCTAGCTCTCTCTCGGTCCATGGCTTTCCTTAAGATAAGTACAGCTTATAAAATTAAGCAACAATCAGGCGCTAAGAGCAGTTGGCGATTGCTAAGGTAGGCTGAAATCAACCGAAAAAAAAATTACACGGACTGTTTGCATTAACTTTCCATTCTAACGTCGCATTTCCGTTCCCGAAAAGACATAACCATTAATAAGAATACCAAAGGCAAATACCATGACTACAACACCTTCATAGGCGCAGAAGCAGTCCAATTCCTAAAACTATACATCGAACGCAGAAAGAAAGGCGCCGGCAGAAACCCACCCAGCAACCCTGACCCCAGAATCGCCGCTTATCAGAGACAAAAACTTTGCAACTGCCGTTAATCCTGTCTCATCTAAGCAAATCCGACTAAAAGTCCACGTCCTATACAAATAAACAGGACTCAACAAACAGAAAAGAGGACGCATGCCCGACCTCAGAGTCCACAGCCTACGCAAATTCTTCAAAACCCAAATGCTGGCGCTAGGAATGCAACCAGACTACGTCGACTACATGATGGGACACACAGTTGACTCCTACCATGATATTCAAAGTCTCGGTATTTACCGACTACGCAACGTTTCCAAGAAACTTTTAAACTGGTCTTGCAAGCTATATGTGCTCTGGGCTTTGAAAACTGGTATGTCATACACTTTCTCAAGAGGGATTAATTCATCCGAGTTTGACAGGTCAATAAGTAATGCCTTCGTTGGGTTTACGTCGATTTTTTTCCCCAGCAAGGATATCATATCGTTTTTGCTACCTGTTAAGGACGCATCGATAACCACGCGGGTTTCCTTTTTTTCTGCCAATAACTCAAAAGTATGCTCAGCACCAGAAATCCCCGTTATCTGAGGGTGTAATTTGACTTGGAAGCCTTTGTCGGTAAAGATTTTTTCGATATGCTCTATGATCGGCAGGTCTTTTCTGAAGTCACCCAACGTATGCGCAGTTATTTTGTAAGCAAATATTTTGATGTATTTTGCCTCTTGGTACGTGAAACTTCTGTTGCAATTTTGGCAAAAATGCACGATTTCAGGTTTATCAAAACGGTATTCACATTTTTCGCATTGATAACAATCGCCTATGATGCAGTAGTTTGCAGATTCTTCGTTGAGTTCAGCGTGGCAACTAGGACAGACTAGGCAGGCGTCCTTCGTGAACTTGTCTTTTGAACCTATGTGCCCACACTTCGTGTGCTCAATAAGCTCCGTGTATTCCACGTTGGTAGAGTGGCATCTCGGACAAGCATATTTTGAGTAAACGTCTGGTGAAGCACAGTCCGGACACGTCAGGACACGGTCTATGAACGTGGACTGAAGTACGCCTTTTTTCTCTAGGTTCCGAAGTATGCTTTGTACCTTATTTGAATCAGGGGTCTCCAATGTTTCTTCAACTTCGACGTAACGGACGCCGAGCTTGGTTAAGGTGGGTTTGAGCTCAAAGAGACCTTTCTTAATAAGCTTAGCCGCGAGCTCTCTTTCTTGCGCTTCATTTTGCCTATTTTCAACGACTAATTGTTGTTTCATTTCAAATCAGCCTTCTTCAAACACCTGCAATGTTAAAGACGATAACTGTGACAAGAATCAGGATAACTGAGTGGCGCAGACCTGCAGACAAAGCACCATCCCCGATTTTTCCAGCAATGACGCCGTTGAAGATTGATTCGATTATGCACGCCCAGAAAAGGATTGACGCATAATAGTTGATGTCTAAAAGGTTTGCCAGCAACCCAGTCTCGCTTACACCTGCACTCGCGGTAGCTGCTTGCAACGGTACAAGAAATTGGTGCAACACAACGTAAGCGATTACGAGAAAGATCACGGTTGCCATGTAAATCGTTACCATATAGGGCTTCATGTTGCTGTTTTGTTCCTCTTTGTAATCATCAAGGCTTGAAAAAAGGTCAACGCTCGCATCGAGAACGTCCATCGTTTTGCCGCCCGTCTGATTAGCCTCAATTAATATTGTAGCCAACCTTAGGGCGCTCGGGCGTCTAACGCGCTGCGCAAGAGACATAAGTGACTCTTCCCAGCTTGCGCCTAAAATGAACATGGAGCTAACATGCTCAATTTCCTTTGAAAGAGGACCATAGTCCCGTTTAGAAGCCTCCTCAAGAGCTTTCGGAAGAGTCATTCCTGACTGAACAGCCTCAGATATGTCCCTAAGAAGCCGGGGAATGTTTCTATCCACCTGTCTACCCCACCGGCAGTTGTTAAACTCAACCACAGCTGGAAAGGCTAACGCAATAAGCAAGCCCAAGGCAATGATGTTGTTCACTTTTTGACTGAGCGGCACTATGTACGGCATTTTGGGCACATACTGCTCAGATAAAAGGAGGAGCAAGATTAATGAAAAGCCAACCGCGCATGAAACTGCCCAAACAGCAGTTCTATACTTCTTTTTGAAATACACCTTTACTATTCCTCCTCTGGCAGAACGCCATTTAGTATTACGATGAAAATCACGCTAAGCGCTGGGAGTCCAAGGAAAACGACAAGATTCATTTGCATCGCTGGGGATAAGCCGAAGGCTACGTTACCCATAATGGAGAGAATTGTTAGCATGACTATGAAGATTATTGGTCCCATAACCATTGCCGTGAGGTAAACCTCTGCAAAAGTGACCAACGTGTTCAACGTTCTCTTCAGCTGCTCCTGTTTGGCACCGAGAAGCTTCTTGGTCTCAAATGACAGGAGACTTTTCAAGTCGCCACTGGTCTTCACGGTGTTCGAGATGCTCATCAGGAGTTTCGAGAAAACACCAGAAGGACTGCGAAGCCGTACATCGTCTAATGCTGCAGTCACGTCTAAACCAAATATTTTGATGTTTGCGATAAACCTCTTAACCAAATCTCGGATAGCTAGGCGTGGTTCCACCTGAACTGTTTGGTCGAAAATTCTTTCAATCGACAAGCCGCCAGCAGATAAGACACCCATGTAACCAGCCGTGTAGACGAGATTTGTGTCAATTTCCTTTTTTCTTTGGCCGTGCCGGAAGAGCGGATACGTAACGAATACTAACGGAACCAACAGGGCAAAAACACCTGAAAACGCTATCAGAGCGATAAGATATTGGTACAGCGTCAGATTAAAGAACATATGATGTATTACGGCACCTATCAAAAAGGAGAAAATAAAAGCAAGCACTGAAGCAAGCAGCATAAGTGACAGGTACGCTTCATACGGTCTGGATAACCCGCTTTTCTGGTAGATTTGCTTGAAAGTACGGAAGCGTGGCGCTACTTTCCCAAACAGTCTGTAATTAGCCCTCGTCAAATCATCTGTCTCTTTTGCCATTATGTCTCCAACCTCGCCTTGTTGAGAACATTGTTAGGGTTGAGATAGAACCGTCGGATAACTTCCGCTACGTCGTCATAGTTTTTTATGTTCTTGCGAACCATCCACTTCAATATGGTTTCCCGTTTGTCGAGTTCGACTAAAAGAGATTCAATAGGAACATGTTTGAGCTCGGTGATTTTTTTGAAGATTTGACTTTCACTGGCAGATTTGATGAGGAAATTAAAGGAGTCACTTTCCGAATTCCACTCGTACACTTTTCTGAAGGTTGTTCTTCCGCTTTTGTCATCAACGCCGACTATTTCTGAGACGTCTAGAACGCGGCGCACCACGGTATCCTGCAGTTTTGTCCTTCCTATCAGGGCAATGACGTTCATCATTGGGATTAGCATTGGAGGAATATCCATCGGTTTGTTCAGCAGTCTCTTTTCAACTGTTTCCACGTTCTCCGCGTGAATCGTGCATAAACCGCCATGACCAACTGCAATGCTTTGAAAGAGCGTATATGCCTCTTCACCCCTTATTTCACCCACAATTATGCAATCTGGACGTTGCCTTAGAGACGACTTCAAAAGGTCGAAGAGTGTTACTTCTTTAACACCAACTTGAAACGCTGGTCGCGTTACCATAGGTATCCAGTTTTCATGAAGCCGAAGCTCGCGGACTTCTTCTATTGTGACGACTTTCATTTCAGGTTTGATGAAGGTGCATATGGAGTTCAGCAAGGCAGTTTTACCTGATGCGGTTGCACCCGCCAGTATAATTGATCTTAGGTTCTCCACAAGTATCCAGAAATAAGCCGCCATGTGAGGCGAAATTGTACCGAGATTTATCAGGTCGACAATAGTGAAAGGTGTCGCCTTAATTTTTCTTATTGTAAAGGTGTCGCCTCGCTTGGAAATCTCATCCAGCGTAAGGTGCACTCTGAATCCTTCTGGAAGGGCACCTTCGAGAATTGGGCTTGAAACTGATATCTGATGCCCTGCCCTGTAAGCAAGCCTCGTAACAAACGAATCCAACTCCTCTTTTGAGTTGTAGCTGACATTTGTGGGGATTGACTCGTAATATCTGTGCCAAACGTAAATTGGGATACCCACGCCGTTGCAACTGATGTCTTCGATGTTCGGGTCTCGCAGAAGAATATCTGCGACGCTGTAACCGAGAAAGTCCCTTTTAACGTAGTAAATGAATTTGTTAGCAGCTTCCTTGGAAACGTTTAGTCTGAAGGCTTTTGTAGCGTGTTTGATCTGCTTTGTTAAATATTCTTCAATGAAGTTTTCGTCTTTCAGAACAGCCAGAGGAATATCAGTTTTTTCCCTTAAGATGCGTTTTAGTTTTAGCAGGGTTTGTTTTTCACGTTCGTCCATTGTTGGCTCGATGATTAAGTATTGCAGCTTGCCAGTTTCCTTGTCAACGTTTATTCCAGCGTATCCGAACGGCGCAACAACAGGGTAAAATTCTTTAAAGGTAAGCTTATTCCCTTCTCTAGCGTCGCTGCCTTCTGACACAGTTTCTGCCATCAGTGCTTCCTTTTTTGCCGCTTTGTCTGGCTCAGGAGCATGCCTTTTCCCAGAGTTTTCTTTTCCGTTGAGCGTTTCAGAAGTTGCATTTGATTTATTCACGCTGGTGCCTCCTGTGTTATAGCCATCTGACCCACAACGCTTCCAACAACTGCATATAGAACAAAAATCTCCGAGGATGTGTGCGCAGATTTTATTTCCAAGTAGTACTCTCCATCTGCGTTTAGGTACACCCAGCATGGATTTTCAAGCGAGACCTCGGTGACTGCATTCCGAAAAACCACATTTGTGCTGTTTGCGTAGATAGAGACGGAAGCATACGGAATTGGAGCGCCATCTGCAGTGGTCGCTTTTATCATGTATCTTTGCCACGTATCACACGGTATGCTTTCACCCGTGGTTGAGCAAGTGGTTTGGAGGTTTATCCAATCAATGCTCATTTGAAATTGAGTGATTGCAGACTTGACACCTGTAATCTTGACTCGCCAATAGCCAGTTGAATTCCTGAAATCATCCGAGCTTAAGGTGATTGCCTGCGACATGGTCTCATTGGTGTTTGGAGTTGCACTTGATACGTAGCTAAGGTAGCCGTCTCCGCTGGCTGCAAAATCGCCTAAAGTGAAGTTGAAGAATTGAACAGTCACTGTCACTTGCCCCACATTCCAAGTGCTGTCAATCTGCCAGAGAATCTGCGTCCAATTCAGCAGGTTCGATGAACCAGTAAACTCAACTTCTGCCGCGTATTCGTTCGGCAACATAACGTTAGTGACTCTTGTTTGGTCGCCAATGGCTACAGCAGCGTCATCTATTCTAAGATAAGCATTTACACCCGCCGTAGCGGTTGTTACATTAACGTAGTAGTCTACTTCAAGATAGTCAGTTTGGTCTACCACCGTGTATGTGTCCCATGCGTAGGTTCCTGAAAGCGTCGTAGCAGTTGATGTTAGGTCGCTTGAGGTAGCAACGTTTGAGGCTATCGTTGCCCTTACAGAACCGTCTGACCTTCGGATCAAAATGTCAATATCGCAGTGTCCAGCAGGGGCAACCGGGTTAATGACCACTGCTGAACACACCCAGTTTGGTGCCAAGTCTGTGGGCCAACTCATGGTAACTGTTCCAGCAGCAACATTCAGTTTATCGCTGCCTTTACCTTTGTATTGATTTGTCTCTGCTGCCCACCTATTGCTTTGTCCACTTCCTTCCGTGATAATCCATGGTTGAGGTGCTGTGTTAGGTTTTAACGCAAAGGCTCTTACCCCCCACCGGTCACTAGCACCCATATTGTAGCTACCACCTGAAATGGTTCCAGCAGAAGCCATCGTTGCAGTTTGCAGCTGTATACAACCATCGTCATTATAGTAGGGTCCACTGTACAAGTATTCGGCTGCTTCCTGCCAGTCTCCACCAGTCTCGCCTGCAAACTCGTCAACGGAGTTATCATCATTCACGAAGACAAACGAAACGGCAAGTCGTTTATCACCAGTCGTAGTTACTGACCGCGCATAAATGGTCGAGCCTACTCCAGAACCAAAGTCTCCGCCTTCAGTGAAACTTGAAAGTGCAACATTACGGAAAGCATACATGCGTGCCATGTTAGCAGAATAGCCACCTATAGTGATTGTAATAAAGTCTGGTTCTGTTCCATCACTGAACTTGTAGTAAATCCACTGTCTTCCGGTTCCGGTAGAATCAGGACCATACAGCAGAGTAAAATCATCTGGTGGTGTTGGTGTGCTGTAGCTGTTACCTACTGAAACTTGAAGTAAAATTAGATCGTTCGCTTGCAAACCAGAAGGATAACTCGGTGTTGGGTTTCCCATGCTGGTTCCTGAACCAGCTCCTGCACCTACATACGTCACTTGTGCAACTGTTTCAGTTGTTCTATAGCCGGCTAAGGTTCCGAAAACAGCTCTTCCCGTACCAGTTGCCGTTACGGCAACAGAAGGTGAGGTTGACGAGCCAGTTGCCGTTTGTGACGTTTGAATAGGCGTGGTTTGATCCACGTTCGCGTATGTTGTTGCGCCACAAACGTAGAGTGTTGATGACGCAAAAGTAACTAGAATTATATTTGTCCCAGACGCAGGATTTACCAATCGGAAGGTGTAGGTTCTAACTTGGGGGTCTGCCGCCGAATTTAGATCAGTGGTTACTTGAGTAAGCGCGACGCCACCATAGGTAGCGCTTGTAACTGCCGTTGGAGTGCCAGTCGCAGCATAAACATTCACGGTGACAATCAACAAGCGGTTACTTGCTGCAGTAGTGGTGTGAAACCATGAAGCATATGATGCCATTGTTGATGCTTCTACAGATGATGCACTGTCAAAGGCAATTGCTGGAGAAGCATCCTGCCAACCTCTATAATACATTGTCCACATGCTTGAAGGGATAGTTGTCACGCTGGTCAATGGATATACAAACTTTCCCCAGAGTTGTCTTCCAGCCGTGCCCATTGAAGCAGACAAACTTGTCGCAGTGCCATCCCCGCTTGCTATTTTTTGAAGGAAATAAGGTGTGCCGCCAATTGTTGTTGTTTCACTATGAGCATAAAGTGATTGACTTGACGAGGCACTTTGATAGCTACGGAAAATCGCGTAACTGGCATCATCATTCGCCAAATCAGAAATTGAGCCACTAACGTATTCAGTAGCCCCTAGTGCATTCCACTGCAACGGGTTGTACTCAACAGTGCAGTCCTCACCCTCAACCGTTACCGCCCCTTGCTGCTCTGATGAGCGCATTATCTCCACAGTGGACAAGGCGTATGTGCCAGCGGGGGCTTGAGCGTAAGATGCGTTAAACGTCACTGTGCCTGTGCTGATGGCTGTGTAAACCCATCTGAAAAAGGCATTTCCTCCGCTCTTTAATGATTCAATAGAAAGCGAACTGGGTTGCTCTTTCACTGCCACCAGCTCTGGCGGATATGCTTCGAGGCTTACTGTTAGATTTTGGATAGTGTCTACTTCTGCGTCATTGTTGGTTACTGTAAGTAACACAGTAACGTTGTTTCCTTGATAAGCGGTCGGTGATGCTGTTATCAACGTAAGCGCACAGTACACCTCGTTGGCGGGGTAAAACCGGTACTCAACCGTATTTCCTAACTCGGTGACTAATTGTATGACGTACGCTTTTCCTTGCACGATAGAAAAATCAGAAGTTATGCTTTTAGTTTCGGCGGGTTCAATATTTTCGTTCAGCGCATAATAGCTTTGACTTTCCGGCGTCGTGCTTATATTGAATATTCCCAACTGGATTAAATGAGTTGAGATAGAGCCTGTGTTTTCCACAGTCAAACTTAACTTGTCTGTGTCCGTTATTTCAACGTTCTTAATCTCTAGTTTTTCTTGGCTTCGATTCCAATCCACTTCACTCATTGAGCTAGCTGTTTCGTCATAATGCGCGGTGGTATCCAGAGTTAAACTGTAAAAAGTAAACGCCGAGAGAACAATGAGCACTATGAAAACAGCGCCAATTATGGAGCCAACCCCACGTTTGCCTCGTCTAAGCCGTCCAGCAAACCGCATTTTTGACTCCTCTCTGGCTTACTGCCAATATTTCGTATTTACCGCCAGCCTGAATGGCAACAGGAGCAGTGAACTTCACTTGAACCAATTCTCCAGCGCCTACGGTGGTTCCTGTTCCGCTGGAGAAAACTGAAACCGCCGTTCCATTAACGTACACGGCGCTGATGGCAATCTCTATTTTGCCGTAATTCAGAAGAGTTAGGTTCAATTGGTTTGCCGTGTCCCACCAGACGGCTATTACTGAAAATCTCTCAAGAGTCCTTTCCTCTTTTTGAGTTGTCTGAAGTTGAAGTGAACTGCTTGAAGAACTAAAAGTGTTCAAGCTGTATGAGTAGATGACAGCTCCAGCTACTGAAACTATTAAGATCATGATGAGGCTTGCTATGATTTCGCTTACGCCTCGCTTGTTCTTAAACAAGGAACGGGTCATCCTTTCATTCTACCTTTTTATCAGGAAAAGAAAAAATAGAAGAGGTAATAGGCATTTTATTTCGCTTGGACAGATTGGGTAACAGTCGTGCCATCTTTGCAGGTCACTTTCACTTCGTAGAAGTAGTTTTCAGTCATCGCCTGACTTACTTCTAAGTACTGCACGCCTTGCACAGGGATTGAAACTCCTGCATCGGCAATGGCTGTAGCGTTTGCTTTTTCAGTTCCGTCAACGTATATCTTGGAAAGCGTGAGGTCCACGCCGCCAACGTTTCTGACGTAGATTTTTAGCGTACCTGGAGAAGTGGAATTAGCGTAGATGGAATCGAACTGTAATTCGCCCTGATGTGATGTAGTCTGTGTGGCGCCTCCAATCCAGCCCATGACATACGCATAGACGACGACGCCAGCAGCAACTGCGAGCAGCATCAAAATCAGTGAAGCAATTACTGCGGAAAATGCCCTTTTAGATCTTGGCAGTTTCTTCCATATTGCCATGTTTTTTCATACCTCGGTTATGCCTTTTTTATGTCTATAGACTAAGCTTGGGCATTATCTAAATCTGGTGTAACCATAAAAAATGAAAACGGTGACATTCACAAAACTTGGACCGCGTCAAATCCTTATTCTGACGGTTAAGATTCCACTGGCGGTGTCCAGTTCAGCTGATCGGCCAATATTTCCTCCGATGGCTTCTCCAACCAGAGGAATGTCGGTCTGCTGCAGTTTTTTCTTTGCCGCTAAGACATTTTCGTTTCCAGTTTTTAAGGTGTCGTCACCAAAAAGGGGAAACATGTTGGCCCCGCCAACAATCTTGGCTTCCATGTTTTGTTTAATTGAACCCACCGCGTTCATTTGCCGGATCATTTCGTCTATGGCTAGGTCGGCAAACGTGAATGGCTTAGTGCTGGAGTTTCTTTTTGTGCTATCGGGCAGCATAGCGTGGGCCATTGCGCCTACTTTGAGCGTATGGTCGTATATCGTTATCACCACGCAAGAGCCCACTCCAAGCGCTACTAGTCTGTTGGGTTCTTGGGTAACTTTCACTTGGGCCATATCCACTACGATGTCGTCTGAGATTTCAGGCACCTGCCTTTGCTTTGACCGCTTTCAGTATCGCGTTAGCTTCCTTCGATGAAAAGAGGAGGAAGAAGTAGCCTATGACTTTGATTTTCGCTTCAGTGCATAGTTCCACCTGTATTATCAATGCTTGCTCGGCTTTTTGCCCGAAGGCTACGGCTACGTTGTCGATTAGCGCTCCGACCATGCCATGCGCGAAATCTGGGACATGTTCAATAAGGTACATTCCCAGCTTGTTCGACAGGGCAGTTAGGCAGTTTCCAGCTAAGATATTCCCAACTTCGTTTAAGGCAGATTTGCCCATCTCGTCAAGCTCTCTTGTAGTTCCCAGCTTTTTATTCAGCAGCAAATCTACGAGTGTAAACGCGCTTGGCTGTGGAAAAACCATCAGCAGTGAACCTGAAAGGTCGCCAGTTACGGGAAGATGTATGCCGCTGACCAATGTTTCTTTATCTCCGACCATTTCTGGAAGGTCAGCTAAAGAGGTCATGCTCGCAGCCAACAGCTTCGCGTTGATTGCCTTGCCAACCATCTTTGAAAGCGCCGTGGCGGCCTGTTGTGCACTCATGTGACCAACTTCTCTCAGTGTAGCCTGTTCAGCTTTAGTCAGTTCTGTTGTAGTCGTATTCTTTTCTGCTGTACTGATGATACTGGTCACAGTTTTCACTAGTTGCGCTTTATCAAAAGGCTTAACAACGTATCCAACGGCGCCAAGTTCGCTGCATAGGTCCTTCGTCTTGTCTTGACCTACCGCTGAAAGCATAATCACCTTCGCGTTTTCATCCATCGCCATGATTTTTTTCAGCACTTCAGTTCCGTCTAAACCAGGCATTATTACATCCAAGAGTACAAGGTCGGATCTTTCCATTGCATACTTTCGTAATGCTTGCTCCCCGTTCTCTGCTTCAATTACGTCTTGAAAACTTCCAGCGTTCAGAGCATCCTTTACAATTCGTCGTATAAAGGCAGAGTCATCAACGATCAATATTTTTGCATCCACTTTTTTCACCTCCCCTTGCGCCCCATCAAGTTGTAATATTCTGTTCTCATGCCAAAGTGCAAGTTACGGCCTTATCTAAGGCGGCTGTAACCATCAAAAACGGCGTTGGTAGCAACCCCCAAGAAGTCTCAGCAGTAAGTTTGTGCATTTCGCTACCTACCTCATGCCAACTGCGTCAAGGCAGGTTTTCACGAAGATTTCTTTCAAGCGGCTTACGTCAACAATGTATTTGTGCAGTTCCCCGCCTTTTCTCACAAGCAAAATTGGGGTTTCCATAATCTTGTGTTTTTCAGCTAGCTCAGGCTGTTCATCAACGTCAACTAGCTGAGCGGTAACTCCAACTTCGCATAAATAAGCAATGTTTTCAGTGAAAAGTTTTTGCGCTTCTGGGTCTCTTTTGCCTGAATAAAATATTCGTACAGACTCTAGTGCCATTTTCCCTTTCCTCAAGTTTTCAAGTTTATTGTTAAATTCTTAGCAGTAGTTTTCAAAAGCTTTTCAAAGGTGACCGAATCAAAAAGCAGCATCAGTTGGCCTTCCACCGCGTTTGAAGCCCCACGGAACTTCCCGATTAAGAAAATATAGGATGTCTTAACGGGTCCTTTTGAATAAATAGTTTCAGCTAAAGTTACTGTTCTGAAATGAGTTAATTTTGGGGGAGTTGAAATTATCCTAGTGTTCAGTAAATTGCTGAACTCGGATAAATAGGTCAAAACGATAATGTTGCTAATTTCTGTAAACGCTGAGAGCTTCAGCTCATGCGAAAAATCGCCTTTCTGGTGGTATGTTTGCTTTACTATAGTCAGCAATTTCGTAATGGACCTCAGCGGAAAAAATACGGCCGCCACGCCTTCAAGTGGCAACGAAATAGTTGAGTAGACGCCAAAGCACTTTTCTTTAGCGTCAATAACCACCATTTTTTCCTCAATTTTCGTATATTGAACATCGCCAAATTCTACAAAGGCGTCCTCGCCGGTTAGTTCAGCGAGAGCAACGCGTATTTTCTTTGAACTTTCCAAAGCGAGTTTTTTGAAGAATAAATCCTTGTCAATGTCTGCGTTATGCACTAGAGGTTTCCTTCTTTGCTCTGTTTGATGAACTCTTCTTCTGGGCTAAAGCTTACGTCTATTTTTCTAGCACTTCCACTTAACAGGTTTTCAAAGCCTCTGAAGGGACCTATTACGTTCATGCCTGTTTTGCCTATTTCGAACTCTGTTAACTCCTTTACGTGGGGCGATCCTCTCGCCTTTAAGACCGTTAAGAGCCTTCGCATTGTTCCTCCAAGCTCAACATATTTCAGAATAACGATGTTATCTGTTGCCGTCGACAAGTGAGCTTCAGTTATCTGCGATATGCCCAAAAGCTCGCTTGTGGTGTTTGCGAGAAACGACGTGCAATCATGCATCTTCAGAAACGCATTTAAGCCAACTACGAATTCCCTGAATTTCCCTGGTTCATAAATCCTCTGCAAGGCAGACAAGCTGTCAAGAGCAACTCTTTTCGCCTTTGTTTTTGCGACCAAACTCTGAATTATCTTCAAATATTGTTCTGCTTTCAAATCTTCGGGATAGTGGCAGATAAGCTGAACAAGACCGGCCTTTACGTATTTTTCTAGATCCCATCCAAATGAGTCAGCGTTTCTATAGAGCTGCTCAGGGCTTTCCTCGAACTCGATGAATAAGCATTTCTCGTTATTTCTAGCGCCTTCCCTAATGAAGTGCATGATGCTTACTGTTTTGCCTGTTCCGCTTGCTCCAGTGACCAACGTGGTAGAGTTTTGGTAGACGCCTCCGTAAAGCATTTTATCCAAGCCTTGAATGCCCGTGCCAATCTTTTTCGTGAAGCCTTTTCCCCTTAACTCAGGTTTGGGTCTCGGGAAAACTTCCATACCTTGATCACTTACAATAAGCGGAGCCTCAGTTGTTTCATGCGTTGAGCCCCTGAACTTAAGTATTTCAACGGTTCTTTCCCTATCGCCTTTTGGGGTAAGCCTGTTGTGAAGCAGAATAACGTTGTCAGAAACAAATTCCTCGACGCCAAACCGCGATACAGCGCCATCTTCAGTTGGCCTTTCCGCGGTCATTATCGACGTTATCCCCATGGCTTTCAATTTTGCACCGACCCGGTAAAGCTCTCGCCGTATTATGGCAGTGTCCTCGTATCTCGGAAACAGAGCCGAAACCGAATCAATCGAAACCCGCTCTGCGTTCACTTTCTTTACAGCATACTCAATCCTTGCGAGAAAAGCACTTAAATCGTATTTCCCAACTTCAATTTTGTCTGCTTCATCAGGAGAGGCGTCAACAAAAGCCCATTTCCCGTCCTTCATGAGCCCATTAATGTCCCAGCCAAAACTGCTCATGTTTTTGATTATGTCAAAAGGGCTCTCTTCAAAAGTTACGAAAATCCCGTTCTGCCCATGCTCTGAAATGCCTTTGCACAGAAACTGCGCAGCAAAAACGGTCTTTCCACTTCCAGAGGTTCCAGAAACAAGAGTTGTTCTTCCTTTGGGAATCCCCCCTTTCGAAATTTCATCAAATCCAGGAATACCCGAAGATACCTTTGATACGATTTTTGAACTATCTTTTATGTCTTTCATTCTTCATCATTCTCTATAGAAACTAAATCTAAGCCCAGCACAACCTTCTCTCTGTCACTCAGATCGCCAATAATCCGCCTTACTGGTAGCGGCAGTTTCCTTTCTAAAAGTGGAGTTGCCAAAATCTTTTCGTCTTCAGCGAGCTGCGGTTTTTTTGAAATATCAATAATTTTCAACGTATATTTTTTTTCTGTACTTGCCGCCAAGAACTCTTCCAGATTCTTAATTGCTTTTTCACTGTTCGGAGTTCTGCCCGTTATGTACAGTTTCAATAGGTATGTCACTTATTTCACCCGTTAACCTAGTGCTGTTTCGTACAATCAACTATGCTGTGGCTGCATCTAAAGCTGATGTAACCGCTTTTCTGCCAACAGAGTGACATGTCCACCGCTTTTTTCTCAATTAACAGTAACTGCATACGCTTTCTCCTTAACTACTGAATCAAACAAACCGTTCACATCTAGAATAAGAGCAGGTTTCCCATCGCCTAAAATCGTGAATCCAGCGAAGACCCTGCTTTGCCTCACCAACCTATCTAAAGGCTTGACAACGATGTTCTGCCTAGTCAGAAACTCATCAACACCTAAAGCCAGAAACTCGTTCTCACGCTTCACAAGGGCAATCAAAACAGTATCAGCCCGTTCATGAGCAACCTCGAAAAACTCCTGCAGCCTCAACAGCGGCACGCTGCCCTCAGATAAAACAACAACTTCCTGCCCAAGCACGTTTCCAATAGCCTCAGCTTTCACCCTAACCAAACTTGCAACATTCGCCAAGGGAACAGCATAAACAACATCCCCCACTTTCGTCAACAAAGCCGAAATAATAGCCAAAGTAAGCGGAAACTTTAACGTAACCTTCATGCCCTTTCCAGCCTGAGTGGCTACCTGAACAATTCCGCCAAGGGACTCAATCGTCCGCCTAACCACATCAAGCCCGACACCTCTGCCAGAAACCTCCGTAACCTTCTCAGTTGTACTAAACCCGCTGTCAAACAACAGCGCCACTGCTTCGCTGTGACCCAAATCTGCCGCTTCAGTTCTACTGATTACCCCCTTCTCCACTGCAACCCGCTTTATCAACTCATCATCTACGCCCGCGCCGTCATCCTCCACTTCAATAATCGCATACTCCTTCTCCCGTCTAGCAACCAACTTAATGGTTCCAGTCGCTGGTTTTCCCATTTTTTCGCGGTCTTTCGGCAATTCTATGCCATGATCCACCGCGTTCCTCAACAAATGAATTAAGGGTTCACCTAACTTATCCACAATCTTTCTGTCAAGCTCAATATCTGAGCCTTCAACCACAAAATTAACCTGTTTCTGCTCTTTTTTCGTCAAATCCCGAATCATTCTCGGAAATCTTTTAAATAGTTGCTCAACTTGAACGAGGCGAGCCTGCATAACAGTGTATTGCAAATCAGAAACAAGCCTGCCCATAGCATCTAAAGCAGTTGGTACATCCCGAAACTTTTCGGACGCATAAAGCTGATCTAGCAGCATCTTGTTAACCAATAACTCCTCTACGAGGTCCACCATCGTGTCCAACGTCTCAACCTTGACCTTTATCTCACGGACCTCCTCAATCGCCAAAGACGCCTCGACCGACTTGGAACTTTCAAGAGCCTCTGACGTGGGCGACCCCTCAGGCGCAGACAGCAGCCCAGTCAACTTTGACAACAAACCAGCTACATCAGCCTCGGCTTGACCAGCAGAAATCAGCCTAAGAGAAAGCGCTACATTGTCAAAACACTCGTAAAACGTCCCAGCCATCTCGGGCGTCAGCTTCCGCTCATTCTTCCGCACTTTATCTAAACAATCTTCGACACCGTGGCACAGCTCTGCTAACTTGTTATAGTTCATAGTAGCAGCCATGCCCTTCAAATTGTGAGCAGCCCTGAACATCTCATTAATAGTTGCCTGGTCGAAAGGATTTTTCTCCAACTTCAATAAAGCATCATTCAAAGCCTGCAGGTTATCTTTTGCTTCACTCAAGAACGCTTCGTGATATTCTGATAAAGGCATGATGTCACGTTACTCCTACAACAGGCGAATTATTCCCTGAGCAATCTCAAATAAGGGCAAAACGTAATCCGCACTGCCTTCCCGCATTGCCTGCTTAGGCATCCCCCAAATCAGCGAGGTCGCTTCGTCCTGAACGATTGTTTTACCCTTTCTCGATTTTATGGCCTTCATACCCTCTGCTCCGTCTTTTCCCATCCCAGTCAAAATAATCCCGACGACGTTTTCTCCGTAAACTTCAGCAACAGACAACATAGTGGCATCAATGGAGGGCATACCATTGACAGCGGGGTTTTGATTCAAACTAAGGGCAACCGTCACTTTCCCTTTCACTTTTCTCTTTCTAAGCGTCATATTGAAGTCTCCAGGGGCAACGTAAGCTTTTGATGGCGCTATTATATCGCCTTCCTCGGCTTCCTTCACTGGAACCTCAGAAATTTTATTCAGACGTTCAGCTAGGACTTTTGTGAATTTTGCAGGCATATGTTGAACAATAAGGATTGCCGCTGGGAAGTTTGAGGGAATTTCTGATATAATTTGCTCTAAGGCGGACGGCCCACCGCTTGATGCTCCGATGACAATCACTCGCTCTTTTTCAATGGCGCCAAATTCTACGACGTGCTTAACTTGTTTTCTGGTAAGTATAGCTTTAATTTTTCTGGCATCAACTTTGGCAGCTTTGTTTATCTCTTCCGTCAGCTTATCTCTCACTTTTTCTATGTCATAAGAGACCACACCTGACGGCTTGAGAACAAAACCTAAGGCACCAGCCTCCAAGCAGTCAACAGTTACAGATGCGCCTTCTTCAGTGTATGCACTTAGCATTATCACAGGCGTGGGATGTTCACTCATGATGCGTTTAAGCGTGTCTAACCCGCTTGAACCAGGCATAAGAAAATCCAGTGTAACTACATCTGGCTTCAAAGTTTTAATTTTAGTTAGGGCTTCGTTGCCATCTTTTGCGGTGCCTATAACCTGTATCCCCGGATGGGAGCTCAGCATGTCCGTTATCAGGGTTCGCATAAAGAAAGAATCGTCAACTACTAGCACTTTTATCATCGTGTTACCCGTCTGTTGCTAATTTTGGGACTAAAAAGGGATAAAAGGGAAATGCGGATGAGAGTAGTCAAGTGCAAGGTTACTGCTCTATGCTTTTGGGTTTTCAAGTTTTTCAGGGGTTGCATCCTTTTTCTTTGGCGTACTTTGGCGGTGTTCCTTTTCTGATACTTTAGCCAGTTCAACGAGTTCTTTTTCGGAGAGAACGTTTGCAAGGTTAAGGAAAATTATCAGTTTTTCTCCTCGGATCCCTATGCTTTTCAAGTATTCAGCGCCTATTTTTTTAGTCAGCATTTCTGGTGGAGCTTTCATGTTTTCTCTGGGCAGCCTGAGCACGTCGGTTACTTCGTCAACGAGTAGCCCGAATGTTCCTTCGCCAATTTCTGCTATCAAGATGTGCTTGCTGGCGTGTTCGTCATCATCTCTTTTCATCTGGAATCTTTTTCCAAGGTCTATCACGCAGATGATTTTACTTCTTAGATTGATTACGCCTTTCAAAAATTCTGGGGCGTTGGGAATCATTGTTATGGTTCCAGCTCTAACGATCTCTCTGACATCCAAGATTTCAACGCCGTATTCGTCTTTGCCGAGGGTGAAGACCACAAATTGATCTGCATTGCCCTCGGATATTGCGGCTGCTGTGTCCATTAACGTTGCAGTGTTTTCCATTGTTGACCCCGCCTTGCTTGGCATTTCAGTTGCCTCCTACTTTCTTTTTGTTTTTACTTTTTCAATGATGACTTTTTCAGTCGCTTTCTTTGTTATAGCTTCTTCTGAGGACAGCTTGAACTGCTTGATTGATTCGCCAAGTTCCTTCGCTAACCCGCTCAATTCTTGGGCGGATGAAGCCATCTGCTCCATTGCAACGATTTGCTGCTGCACAGATGTGCTCATCTTCAGTGAACTGGCAGCGTTCTGCTCTGAGATAGAGGCTATTTCGTCAATTGTTTTTGCTACCTGCTGAGTGCTTGCCGATTGTTCTTCAGTGGCGTCGCTTATCTCCTGAGACTTAACTGTAATCTCCTGAGTCCCAACACCGATTTGGTCGAGCACTGAAAGGGCGCTGTCAACGATTTTGATGCTTTCACCTATTTGGTCTGCACCCTGCGTCATGCCATTAACCGCACTGCTCGCTGCTTTCCTAACGTTTCCGATTAATCCTTCAATTTCGTTGGTTGACTTCTTTGCTCTTTCAGCCAATTTCCTGACTTCATCGGCGACAACTGCAAAGCCTCTACCTGCCTCTCCAGCGCGAGCTGCTTCTATTGCAGCGTTCAAGGCAAGCAGGTTGGTTTGGTCTGCGATGTCATTGATTGTTCCTGTGATGGCTGTCACTTCCTGAGAGGTTTCATCAACTTTACGCACGGTGTCGCTGTTGGTTCTCACGATTGTGTCGATTGATTTCAGCCTCAAGCCAGCTTCTTTTCCAGATTCAGTTCCTTTTGCAGCCAACTGGGCAGCTTGCAATGTTGTCTCTGCCGTTGAACGAGCATTAGTTGCCCCTTGCTGGATGCTGTTGGATAAGACTGCGACTACTTTGGTGGTTTCTTCCAGCCTCTTGGACTGCCCCTGAGCGCCTTCTGATACTTGCTTCACGATATCTGCTACTTGGCGCAATGCGGTGTTGACTTGAGACGAAGCAGAAGCCACTAAGTCAGAGCCTTCCATGACGTTTTCAGCTACATCTCCAACTTTTTTGATGAGCCCGCCAAGATCACGCACTGTCAGGTTGATTGTGTCTCCTATCGCTTTGAAGTCACCCGCTGCTCTTTCCAAAGATATCTTCTGGCTCAAATCTCCCTCAGACATTGCAACAAGCACTCTTTGAACTTCCATTATTGGTGTGGCTATTGCTTCAATCAAGCCATTGAGAGTGTCCACGATGTCCTTCCACGACCCCGCAACGCCCTCAACTTTGGCTCGTTCTGAGAGTTTGCCTTCGGTACCCGCAACGGCGGCAACTCTGCTGACTTCAGTTGCCAGCCTGTTCAGGTCGTCAATCATGCCGTTGACCGCGTCAGCTAAAGCCTTGACTTCTCCAGCGGCAGCTATTGATATTTTCTTTGTTAGGTCGCCTTTTGATATGGCTACTGTGATTTTGGAGATTTCCCTCACTTGAGCAGTAAGCGAATCCACCAGTCTATTTAAACTGTTTACGACGCCTTTCCATGAGCCGCCTACGCCTGGCACATCAGCGTGTACACCGAGTTTGCCTTCAACGCCTACCTCTTCAGCGACTCTTGACACTTCTGAAGCTAATACGTTGAGGGAATCCACCATGTTGTTGATTGTGCCTGCCAGAACCGCGAAGTCTCCTGTCAGTTTTATTTGCAGTTTCTGTGTTAAGTCTCCGTTTGCGACTGCTGTTACCACTCTGCTGACTTCTTGCACTGGACCGACGATAGAGTCGATTAGCGTGTTTAGTGTGTCCACGATGTTCTTCCAACTGCCTCTAGCGCCTTCCACCGTTGCCCTTTCGCCGAGTTTGCCTTCAACACCTGCAACTCTTGCAACTCTTGAAACTTCAGTTGCTAACTTGTTCAAGTCGTCAACTGTCTTGTTGATTACATCTGCCAGAACTTTTACGTCTCCAGCAGTTGCTATTT
>CAZWDU010000003.1:187487-196638 GCA_964632845.1 uncultured Candidatus Bathyarchaeia archaeon
ACTGTCTTGTTGATTACATCTGCCAGAACTTTTACGTCTCCAGCAGTTGCTATTTGCACCTTCTGAGTGAGGTCACCCTCAGATATAGCAGTCATGATTCTCCTGACTTCAAGCACAGGCTTAGCAATAGAATCAACCAAAGCATTCAACGTGTCCACAATATTCTTCCATGAACCAGCAACGCCCTCAACTTTGGCTCGTTCTGAGAGTTTGCCTTCGGTACCCGCAACGGCGGCAACTCTTGAAACCTCACCAGCTAATCGGTTAAGGTCGTCCACTGTCCTGTTCACAGTGTCAGCCATAATCTTGAAGTCGCCTGTGGCGGTGTCCATAGCGATTTTAGTTGTCAAATCGCCTTTTGATATTGCTGAGAGAACTCTTTGGACCTCTTTTATTGGTGTTTGAATTGCGTCTATTAGGCTGTTTAATGTGTCGACGACGCCTTTCCATGAGCCGCTGGCTCCTTGCACAGATGCTCTTGTGTCAAGCTTGCCTTTCTCGCCTGCAACCGCGGCTACTCTGGAAACTTCCTCAGCCAACCCGCTGACCAGAGTAACCATGCCGTTGTACGAATCTGCTAGCTCACCAAAAATGTCGTCCCGTTCTTTCTGCATCCTCACAGTTAAATTTCCTTTTCTAACTGCCTCCATACCTTCCAAGAGGCGTCTCAACTGTCTCGCTGAATACTCATCCACTTGATGCATTCTCAATCTTGACATACTCGATATTCTCCGTTTTCTGGAGAAAACTAAGCCGCAGCTACATCTAAGGCTATTGTAACTGCTTTTTGCGGTAAGCGGTGACATTAACTGCCGCCGATGCCCAAGCATGGACAACAGCATGGAGGGACACATTAACTGGAGATAAAACAAGTCGAGTTCTCTGAGATTGAAGACGCTCCCTCTGTTGGGCAAGAACGGGAATTGAGAGGCACAAAAAATGAAAACGACTGGTACGTCACTGACCCGTTTAGCAACGCAAAAGTAATACAACTGACAGGATAGACGTGCCAAACGCTTTAAAACACGGCGTCTCGGTTCTTTTCGACAAAATCGAAACAAACTTACAATTTTACGGTTCTGTCAGCCATCTGTTTGATGGTTGAAATAGTTCTTATGTCAATTCCTTCTTGCACTGCAAAAAGGACGCTATCAATTTTCAAGACCCTCAATCTTCCAACAAGAAAATGGATGACCCCTAGAAGGACGTCGGGAGTGTTGAAAACTAGTAAGGTTACTAGGGAGTCTAGGAGAAACCATTTCGGCTCGCCGTTACCTTTTATGCCAATTATTGCCCTTTCAATAGCTAACTGCAGAGCTGAAAGCTCCGCAGCTGAGGAAACATAGATGACGCCTTTCATTTCAGGGGCGCCAACGTTTTTAGAGAGCAAATCCACTACTATGACCTTGCCTCTTTTTATGTCGTCCTCCAGATTGTATCCATGATCTTGGAGTTTCTCAATCAGATTAGCAACAGGCCTATTTGAAGAAACAAGTACGCCGTGACTGCCAGTTTCCTGTTTGTGTTTCAGAAATCCCGCAATTAACTCAATTTGATCCTTTTCAGGTGCAAACTCCCAAACTGCGACAGATGCAGACTGCTCAACAGTAGGTTTTTCGCGTTCCAATTTCATGGGAAAGACGTCACTTTGCAGATATCTTGAATGTGTGCTGACCACCTGTGTCTACATGCTCCGTACAGCTTGCTTTTCTCTCAAGGACTTTCGAAAGAATACCGACCCAGTAGCCGTCCCAATAATAACGTAAAAGAGACTTTTCTTCTGGCTCAAGTATAGCACTGGCGGGATCATTCTCAAACACTATCGTTAAGGTTCCACGCTTCTCCTCGTACTCTTGAATCACAGCAACCCCCCAACCAGTAACTCGGAGCCTGTGAATTATATTTTCCAGTATCGCGCGTTTAGCCAAAGCGATTCCCTTTGACCTCAGGACCTCCATCTCCGTAAGAACGTCATGATGGCCCTTTGCCTCACCCATCAAATACGCTATCGTAAATCCGCCACTGCCAAATGCCTTCAATGCCTCTAGCATCTTAGTGAACGCCTCAGGCATCATCAGTAGGACACGCTGAGACCCCTCTTCGAAACGTGCCAGTGCTTGGCCCTTCTCAACGTCTAATAGCACACTATTTTCAATGGGCATATGCCTCGTCTCTCACGCTTTATTTTCTCGAGGTAGGCACAGGTGACACATCAATGCCGTCAGATGTTATGAAGAAGTCGTAGCACTTTAGGTCGTGGTTGGTGCCGCGCATTTTCGGGACAAAAAGTGTTCGTTTGACCGTGAAATGTTCGATTGTGGATTCCAATACTACCAAACCGTCCGACAGAAACTCTTCAAAGCCTGAGCCAATATCGCTTTTTCCCCAAGGTACTTCAACAAGCAGAAAAGATGTGCAGCCTGCATTCTCAAGGAACCTGCTGAGCATTCCAACGAAGGCTCGTGCGTCTGCTTTGCTGTCGATGTAAGTTGTCATCGCTGATAAGCTGTCAATGACAAGACGTTTTATGCCCATGATCTCGATTTCGCTCATTATGACCGCTAGGTTTGCCTCAAGTCCTTTCTCGCCCGTAGCTTGGATAAGATCAAGAAAGCGAATTGACTTCTTCTCCATCAGTTCATCGAAGTTCCATCCGAACTTTACTGCGTCTCGCTTCAGTTTCTGAACACTTTCGACAAAGGTAACGTACATGCCATTCTCGCCGCATTCCGTAGCACCGTTGTACAGAAACTGCAGTCCAAGCGTTGTTTTTCCAGCGCCTGGTTGACCTGCCACAAGGATTGTGTCGCCTTTATGAAGGCCGCCGTCAAGTATCTTGTCTAAGCTGGGGATTCCAGTCAAAACTTTTCCTGTTTCTTTCTCAGTCAACACCATTGTTTCGCCTCCTATAATACCTGTTGGGGTGCTGCCTCAACTTTATTGTACACTAAGACTGTTTCTTCGCTGCTTCGGAGAGTTAACATAAATTTCGTTTTTTCGTTCACACCGATTATCTTAGCAACTTCCATGGGAACCAGTAGATACAAGCTCTTTCGAAGACGAATAGGTTTCAGTTCAACTCCAGCCAAATGTATAACCTCTTTGATGTATTTTGTGTTCAAGATTAAGCCGCGGCATTATCTAAGGCTGCTGTAACCGCAAAAAACCGCAATGGGTGACAACAGCAATCAGAGGAAGCGGGAAAGTTCTACCACTCGGAGAAAACGCGGCGTTTGTTTACTTTGCAGTAAACTTTTCAGCGACACTATAGTATTCTCTTCAATGAGTAACGTTCGCTTATTCAGCAGGGCACTAACAATTTTGTGCGGTTCACCGCGGCTGCTTCAACATGTCTATTTGAAAAAATGGCGCGTACCGGCATAGGGAGCAATGTAGAAACTAAAGCACAAATGTCTAAATTCCGAGAAAACACTGCGACGCAAACGCCAGAATTCACATCGCAATTACTGACGGCGTTAATTGACAAAAGAAATTGACAGTCGTCAATGCACATGAAAAAGGTTGGTGCATAAACATCAAGGCGTTCGATTTTGTACACGTATGTAAGTTCTCGCACGAAGCTAGATTTATACGCGTCAAGAGGTGCTCCTACACGCACCTCCACGTTGTTCGCAACCAATCTGTCGAGCAGTTTTTCATAGGTCTTATGAAACAAAATAAACTTCTTCTCATTGGTTACGATATGGACACTTCTCTTAGCTTGAGAAAGCAGCACCCTTATCTTGTCATGCACCTCCGCGGCACGCCTGATAACCCACACTTCGCCGCTTTGAGGTTCAGCGTTCAGCCGCTTTTTCTGATAGGTGGCCTCAAGGGAAGACAGAGTTTTAATTGTCGCCTCAATTGAAACCATTTCCTCAGAAACCTGCTTTTGCAGGGTGACCAAATGGCTTTGGAATGCTTCAGCGGGTGCGGTGGGAGCGAATTTCGCAGGTGGTCCTGGCAGTTCAAACACTAAACCTCTTTCCATCAACTTTTTTAGTGTCGAGTAAACCTTCGTTCTGGGTACACCACTCTTTATGCCAAGTTTTCTACCTTCGGAAACACCTTCTGCGACCAAGGCGACGTAAACCCGTGTTTCATACTCGGACAAACCGAGGTTACGTGAAAGCTTTTGATTGTCAATTATTGAATGATCCATTAAACTCCCTTCAAGGCATATCTATATAGAGAGTGTATACACGTAGTACATATTATAATAATTATGAACCCACAATTCAAATTCTGGATAGTAGTCAAACTCGGAATCAGACAAACCGCATATTTGTCCCAAAACACTCTTTCTTCACACTCAGCCACCCGCCAAAATTGACGCTTAGCAGCCAACAGCAGCATATACAAAACGTCTGTTACTGTGCAGGCGGAGTAGTGGTCACAAAAGCCTTAGGTACGGCTGAGACCTTATCGTGTAATAGGAATCCCCGGAAAGGTCAAGTGAATTCCGCTCCAAAACGAGAAGAAACTCATGAGAAAATCAATGAGACATAACAGTGTATGCTTGCCTGAACGAGATGCCTCTGGAAGAGAAGCTTCCAGCCTAGAAAACACTAACACTTAACAAGACTCTAGAGCAGAGTGTTGGATAGAGAGATAGATCAAAGTCAAAAAAGAGGAATGCTCATGGGAGTAATATGCAACAGCTTCAAGAATTCTGGAGACGGTTCCCTGCGTCGACATCTTCTTAATGATGCTGGACAATACAACTGCATAGACACAGCAGACCTTGCCAATTTTGTCAGGAGATACAGAGAGGACTTACGGATAATTGAAGCGCAGATTCTCTTGACAGGACCAATTGCAGGTGGAAAACGTGCATAATAATCTACAGCGTAAACGAAAAACAGCAGTGACAGGGGATAAAGCAGCGGTTGATTTTGAAGGGTCTTTTTGCAACATAGTACTGGAAGCCATCGATGAAGGACTCGCTTCTTTAGGCGAATCTTCGAAAAAAAAATTTACTTTCATCTGGAAAAGACATTTGGGATAAGAAAGCGGCAGATTCCGCTTAGAATTAACGATTTTTCAGATGCGCTTGAACGAATCTTCGGTTCAAGCGCTAAGCATTTGGAGATTTTGTTAATTAAACGCCTCCACACCAAGGTTCAAACTAGATATAAAGGGGATGCCTCCAAATGGGTCGCCTCAGAATTGACATTTGAAGAATACGTCCGCATAGTGAAACAGAGCTTCAAATAAGTAAACAACGAACCAGCGCGCTGGCTTGTCCCTTAATTGGTTGATGCTTATTTTTTGGTTGAGGTCTCGCATTCTTTGAGTTACGTCCAAGCTTGGGAAGTGAATCCAACGCGCTCCATTCTGTTACAGTTAACTTCGCAATGATTAATTTTCGTTTATACTGAGTGTCTCAAGAAAACGCGGTAAATTATCAAAAGTATGACTGAAAGTAATGGTTCCGAACCCATTTGGGGCTGGGTCCCGTCGGGTCCGCCAGAAACTCAGGCATCAAGCCGTGATAACGCCGTTTCTTTAAATAATATGTTTGCATGTAACCTCTGTAATGGGGAGGATTATGTTTTGACCGTTCATTTTGTTGAATGGAATACCACGCATAACCTGATGAAGGAAGCTAACCGCCTCTATGACGCGGCAGGTACCTTCGACTGCGTAGCAAAAGGCGATTTGGTGGCTGTGAAGCTGCATGTGGGCGAGTTGGGCAATCCGTATTACGTGCAGCCGTTTTTCGTGCACGACATAGTACGCAGAATCAAGGATGCAGGAGGCAAACCGTTCCTCACAGACGCCAACACTTACTACCACGCACAGCGCAACAACGGCTACGACCACATGATAACCGCGTTGACGAACGGGTTTAACAGGGCACCGTTCATCGTGGCAGATGGGCTTAGAAGCGAAAACTACCGAACCGTAAAAACAAAGGGCATACTGAAGGAGATTGAAGTAGCAGGCGTCATCGCTGAAGCAGACGCCATGGTTGTCGTTTCGCATGATAAGGGGCATGAGCTCAGCGGTTTCGGCGGCGCCATAAAAAACTTGGGCATGGGCTGCACCTCGCGAGCAGGCAAACTGCGTCAGCACAGAACCGTAGGCTTGGAAATAGACGAATCCAAGTGCATCGGCTGCGGCAAATGTAAACAAACTTGCGAGTTGAGCTTGCCTGAAATCATCGGCAAAAAAGCTAGGAACGTTTCGCCGCTGTGCATGCGTTGCCCAATGTGTTCGCAGGCTTGTCCCACAGGCGCCATAAAATTAACGCGTAAAAAAGACCTCTGCAAAGCACTTGCTTCAGCAGCGCACGGCGTGCTCTCCACCTTCAAGAAAGGCAAGGTGTCGTACGTGAGCTTCGCCAAGGACATTACACAGTACTGTGACTGCGTTACGGGTCCAGGCGAAATCGTGATGGATGATGTGGGCATTCTTGCGGCTGACTCGCCAGTGTCTGTTGACGCCGCGTTCCTCAACATGGTAGACTATAAAGTGTTCAACGACGCGTACGAAACTGATTGCATGTTACAGGTTCAGGAAGCTATAGCCATTGGCATCGAGGGCGAAGTGAAACCTAAAATAACCCGAATAAGCTGAGCCCGCAAAAATATAGTGCTGTAAAAGAAAGTTGTGATGGAAGCCTTCTCCTTTTCCTCCACCTTTCGCCTGAAATAGGCTTATGCTGAAGGTTAATAAAACGTTTATGTCGCCAACGTTATATGTCATTTTTGGCAATATTCTTTCGCTTAAACGCTCGTTTCAAACGGCAACAAGGGCTTGCAGCTGTGCCTTGGGCGTTACGGGTTTCGCCAAATGTTATAAGGACATTGGTTCCAGCAGTAAGGGCTACCCTTATAAATGCAGTTTTTACATTCGATTCGGTCAAAAAGGCGACGCCTACTCAAAAAAATCCACACTTACTACTAAGTAGTGTGCAGCCGTTTTAAGTTTGTGGTTAACAAGCTACACTTGTGGCTGATACACGAGTTTGCATGCCCAAATGAGCGGGGCGGCAACTAAAGGTTTAAAAATGTGACCATGCACACTACGGCGAAACTAGTGAAGGCACATGTTTGACTATATGACGCTGGTCGTGGTCGGCTTAGGCGCAGTCGCGTTAGCGGTATCATTCGTTGAATACGCTTTCGCGAGCAAAAAAAAGCTGAAAGCTGAAACACACTAAACTGAAAACACAGCATAAAGCCAGTACAGTTCACTGCCAAAAAGTAGCAGAAGGAATCGTAATCAGAGAATAGCAGCGTTACACTTTTTACTTTTGTTACTACCTGTTGAGGTTGCTTAAGGCAATTCTGAAGAAACCACGTGTGCGCACCTAAACACGCGGAAAACAATGCTGACGGCGAAACCGTTAAACGAAATAAGCTGAAGGCTCTGCTAATGGTCATGTTTCCTGAAGTAGAGGAATAAACCTATGATGATAACAGCCACTGAAACTAAGAAAGCTAGCAAGGTCGTGGTTGAGGTGGGTTCGGCGGTAGGAGGAGGCGACGGGGAAGGAGACGGTGAGGGCGATGGAGACGGCGAAGGAGAAACCGACGCTGACAGTTCCATACCAGCGAAAACAACAAAAGGAGCCATAAGCGCATAATTACCTTGATTTTTCTCGCTGATAACATAGGGGACATCAAATATGCCTTCATTATCACCGTCTACAGTGTTGGCTATAGTAGCGGTTACGGCTGGGTAATCGTCTGGAACAGTTATTGTGCTTGAATCAGCGCTGACAAGTTTAAAAGCCTCTATGCCTGACGCTGCTAAGCTTAATAGAATCAAAAGGGAGGCAACAGTCTTGCTCACACTCAGCTTGAGCAAAGTAGCCACTGCTCGTTTTTCCCTTACGTTTCACGTAGCACCTTAGGTATGTATGCGCACGCTGGGTCGCTTTCGAACAGGTCGCCAGTGTAGTATTCGGCGCGTGTTCTGCAGCCGCCGCAGATTTCGCGGTACTCGCAAACGCCGCACTTGCCCTTAATGTTGCTTTTATCCCTCAGTTTCAAGTGAAACTCAGAATGCTGAAGCTCAGCCCATGCCGATTTCAAGCTTTTTTCTTTCACGTTCCCGACGCGGTAGCCTTCGTGGAAGCCGCATGGCCTGTAATCGCCGTTCTCAGTTAAGCCGATGTAGTCTCCGCCGATTGTGCATTTGCCCAAGAATTGGTTGGTGTACCAGTCCCAAAAGTTCGCCGGGTTTCTCTGTTTCACAATACGCGCGTAAAACGGCGAGTAAACGTTCACTTGGAAGCCTTTCCGCTCGTACTTCAACTGCAGGTCATAGATTTGGTTGAGTGCCCACTCGTAGTCCTCTGGCGAAGGCGCAAGATCAGGCATGTTGGAGCCTGCTCTGCCCACGGGCACGATGTTGTGGAAAACCGCCATTTTTGCTCCATGCTCCGATGCCAGCTGAACTATGTGCTCTAAATCTTTGAGGTTGTATTTCGTCATGGTTGTAACTACGCAGTCCAGCAGCCCGTTCTCTGATAATCGTTCCATGGCGAAGACAGCTTTATCGTAGCTTCCTCTGCCTCGGATTGTGTCATTTGCTTCCCTGTTGCCGTCTATGCTGACGGCGGTGTGAACCTCATTTCGCGCAAGATCATACAGTTTTTGCTTGTCGAATGCAAACCCGCTGGTTATTAGGCTCACTTCAAACCCTGTTTCTTTAGCGTATTCTAATATGTCAAATATGTCTGGTCGTACTAGTGGTTCTCCGCCGCTTACGCCGAACCACGGTGCGCCAAAATTGTAGACTTCGTCGACAATCTTGTAAGCGCCTTTAGTGTTTACTTCCGTGTCTTTAGCATATTCACGCGTGAAACTGCAGTATAAGCAGTTACCTACGCATTTTCTGGTGCATCGCCACGTTACCATGTACAATGGCGCTCTAGTTGCAGCTACCAAAGGTTACACCCCACAACGCTTTGCTCTCTCCAAACTATCCCCGCTGCTATGGTTGCCCCAGTGAAGCGCACGCAAGAGAAATTAGCCTCACCTGTGTCCCCACTCTGTGCGGAAGCGCAACTTAACCTGAACATTATACACTTCACTCCTCAACCATTAATTATGGTTAGACTGCTTTCTGAATAAAAGGATTTTTGTAAGGGTTTCTTGACAAAACGGGTTTTTCTTAGTCAAGATTTCTTGACTAA